>NZ_JBVKBL010000024.1:0-124034 GCF_055657085.1 Streptomyces sp. NPDC107765
CGGAGGGGCCGGTGTTTGGGACGTAAAGCGACAGCAGTCCCAAACACCGGCCCCGGAGGCCCGTCACCGCACCCACAACAAACCCAGCCCGCCGCAGGCGCAACGGCGAGACCACCCGCGGCGGGACGGCCAAGTACGTAGGGGGCGCCGCAAAGCGCGCAACGGCGAGCAACCCCGACGGCGGGAAAGACGGGTACGTGCGGCGCGCCGCAAAGCGCACAACGGCAAGCCCCGCGGCGGGACGGCCAAGTACGTGGGGGGACAAAACACAGTGTTCCGCGGAGGCTCACCCGTTCGCCCCCTCGCCTTCACGCGACCGGCCGGGCGGCGCGGGAACAGTCTGCCGCGTAGAGAAGGGCCAGGTCAGCCCCGTTCGTCGACTCGTCGGCCTTCCACTCCCCATGGAGCTCCCATGCGCATGGCACCGACCGCGTCCGCCCCCACCGCCGCCGCTCCCGCGGCTGCCGCTCCCACCGACACCGGCTACACCGCGCAGATGGCCGACACCCCCGAGCAGATCCGTGCGGCGCAGCGGCTGCGTCACCTGGTCTTCGCCGAGGAGATGGGCGCGACCCTGCACACCCCGCTGGCCGGCCATGACATCGACGACGTCGACGAGGTCGCCGACCATCTCGTCGTGACCCACACCGCCAGCGGCCGGATCGTCGGTACGTACCGGCTGCTGCCTCCCGGCCGCAGCCCGCGGCTCTACTCGGACGGTGAGTTCGACCTCGGCGCCCTCGCCGCGCTGCGGCCCTCGCTCATCGAGGCCGGCCGCTCCTGCGTGCACCCCGATCACCGCGACGGCGCGGTGATGACCCAGATGTGGGCCGCGCTCGCCCGTTACACGCTGCTCTCCGGTCACCGCTATCTGGCCGGCTGCGCCTCCGTCCCGCTCGCCGACGGTGGTACGGCCGCCGCCCACGCCTGGGAACTGGGCCGCACCCGCTACGCCGCCCCGCCCGAGCTGCAGGTCACCCCGCACCGGCCGTGGCACTCCACCGTCCCCGTGCCGGGGCGTCCCAGCCTTGCCCAGCTGCCGCCGCTGCTGCGCGGCTACCTCCGGATCGGCGCGTTCATCTGCGGCGCGCCCGCCCATGACCCCGAGTTCGGCGTCGCGGACTTCTTCGTCGTGCTGGACATGGAACGGCTCGGCGACCGCTACCGGCGCTACTTCCTGGGGGAGCGGTGAACGGCCCCTGGGACGTCCGTTCCGACTGCACCCCGGACTGCGCCCGGCACGCGCTGCCGCGGGTCCCGGCCGCCGAGGCCGTACGGCGTTCTGCGGTTTTCACCCACCGGGTGCGCCGGGCGCTGACGGACGGCGGGCGGATGGCGGACCCGGCGCGGCTGCGCGCCCACGCCGGCGCTCTGCTCGGTGCGCTGGACATCCGCCTGGAGGGCCCGGCGCCGGTGGCCGGCCCGCCGGGCACCGGGGCCGGGCCGCTCACCGCGCCGGGCGGTGGCCCCGGGACCCTCCTCGTCGTCAACCACATCTCCTGGCTCGACATCCCCGCCCTGCTCGCCGTCGAACCGGTGACCCTCCTCGCCAAGCGCGAGGTCGGCGGCTGGCCGGTCGTCGGCGGTCTGGCCCGGCGCGCCGGTACGTTCTTCATCGATCGCACGGATCCTCGTCAACTGACATCAACAGTAAGGGAGTTGAGTCGCCTGCTGGCCTCCGGGCGGTCGGTGGCGGTGTTCCCGCAGGCGACCACCTGGTGCACGGCCGGCCGGGGGGTGTTCCGCCGGGCCACCTTCCAGGCCGCCCTCGACGCCGGTGCGCCGGTCCGGCCGGTCACCCTGGAGTACGTCCAGCGGGGACGGCCCAGCACGGTGGCCGCGTTCTGCGGTGCGGACACCTTCCTCGGCTCGCTGCGCCGGGTGCTCGCCGCCCGCGCACTGACCGTACGCGTCACCGCCCATCCGCTGCTGACGACCGCGGACGGCGCGGACCGGCGGGAGCTGGCGGCGCGGGCGGAACGGGCGGCGCTGTACGGGCGGCCGGTGGCGGCCGTACCGGTACCGGGCGCGGTGCGGCCCGCGCGGGTCCATGTCTGACCAGCTCGACCACCTCGACGCGCTGGCCCGCACGCTGCCGGGCCTGCTCGGTTCGCCCTGGCTCTGGCTGGTCGTGCTGCTGGTGTCCGGGCTCGACGCGCTGTTGCCGTTCATGCCGAGCGAGACCACCGTCGTACTGGTCGCGGTGCTCATCGGTCCCGACCTGCCGCTGCTCGCGCTGCTGGCGGGCGTCGCGGCGGCCGGGGCGGTGGCCGGTGACTGCCTCGGCCACGCCGTCGGACGGTACGCGGGCCCACGGGCCGTCGCCCGGCTCCTGCGCGGCGAACGCGGCCGGGCCCGGCACGCCAGGGCCCGGGCGCGGGTGGAACGGCACGCCGCACTGCTGGTCATCGCCGGCCGCTTCGTGCCCGGTGGCCGGGTCGTCGCCGCGCTCGCCACCGGGAGCGTGCGCTATCCGCTGCGCCGTTTCGTCCTGCTGGACGCGGTGGGCGCGGGCCTCTGGGCGCTGTGCAGCGCGGCGCTCGGCGGCCTGGGCGGTACGGCGCTGGCCGGGTCGCCGGCCCGCGGGATGCTGCTGGCCTCGGCGGCCGGGCTGCTGGTGGCGGGGTGCGTGGGCTGGGTGCACCGGCGCGGGGTGCGGCACGCCCTCCCGCTCCAGGGGGAGCGGGAGGGCGTCTGACCCGAAGGGGCCGGCTCCGGCACCGGAACCCACGGTCCGGACCGGCGCCGGACTCGTACGGTCCCGACCGGCACCCGACTCGTACGGTGCGGTCCGGCGCCGGACTCGTCGGACTCAGGTGCTCGGCACGTACTTGTAGCCGACCCGCCGCACCGTCACGATCGACGACCGGTGCTCGGCGCCCAACTTGCGGCGCAGCCGGGCGACATGGACGTCGACGGTGCGGCCGTCCCCGACGTGCCCGTAGCCCCAGACCGTGGTCACCAGCTGGTCGCGGGTGTGCACCCGGTGCGGATGCGCGACCAGATGGGCCAGCAGCTCGAACTCCAGGTACGTCAGGTCCAGCGGGCGGCCCAGGACCTGGGCGGTGCGCTGCTCGGGGTCGATCCGGACGATCTCGTCGCCGGTCGGTGCGGGCACCTCGGGCCGTGCGGCCGGTGGCGGCGCGGCCGGGGCGGGGGCCTGGTCGGCCGGCACCAGGACGAGGTAGCCGACCATCGGCGGCTGGCCGGGCAGGGCCGGCAGGCTGTGCTGGGGCGCCGGCAGCCAGGTGGCGCCGGAGTTCAGCAGCTCCGCCACGGCAGGGATGCTGTGGTGCGCAGCGCCTGCACCCGGGGCGGTGGCGGGTGACGGGTGGGCTTCGTCGGGTGAGACGGCGCGCAGGCGGTGACGGTTCGGGTGCGCGGTGGTGAGGGGGGACAGGGGGGCCGTCGTGGAACCGGCGGTCAGGGTACGGACGTTCGTCATCAGGAGTCAGCTCTTTCGCGCAGAGGGGCGTCGGGGACGTCGTGCGCGCGGGCAGGGCTGGGGACGCCGGTCAGCGGCGTCGATGAGGTGTGTGCGGGCCCGCGCTCAGTGCGCGCGGCAACACAGACGGTCGAAAGCGTGCGCCTGCCGGGACGGCCAGAAGGGCTCGAGGTCGCTGCGACCTGTCGCGGTGTCGGTGAGGCTGGCCATGGCTCCATTGAACCAGACAGTCGGTGTTCTGTCCCTCGTGTGGGTGGCGGTGTGACGCGAATCCACCGCACCCGGGCGGCACATACCGCCGGACCGGGCGCGATTCCGTTCCGACTCGGCCTGTGGGGAGAGGAGTTGGGGCGGGGGAGGGGAGCGGGCGGGTGGCCGAAATCCGTCATCGCCGATCCGTTGGCGGCCCGCTGTCGCCTATCCCTGGTCCGCCAGGGGCCTGCTGTCGTCTATCCCTGGTCCGTCAGCGACCTGCTGTCGCGTATCCCCCATTTGCCCCCTTTCTGGGTGTGCCGTCCTGCACGTATGCCGGCTCCGGTCGCCGTTCCGAGTGCCAGCGCGGTCAGATGGCCGGCGTCGGTGAATGTCCGCCCGCGGCGCAGTACGGGCCGTATTCCCAGGGCCAGCAGGCCGGCCGTGGCGGCGGTCCGGACACCGCGGTGCGGGACGGACGCGGCGAGCGCGCCCAGGGTGGCGTAGAAGCCGTAGCTGGCGCCGACGTCGACGGCGTGCGAGGTCGGGTCCCCGGGCCCGCGCAGGTGGGTGCGGGCGCGCAGGCCGGCGTGGACCAGCAGGCTGGCGCCGATGTGGCCGGCCGCGAAGACCCCCGCCGTGCGCCGTACTCCCCAGCGCCGCTCGGCCGTGCCGAGAACGGCGAGCAGTGCCGCGCCGTACGGCACCGGAAGCGGCGCCTCGACGAACCCGGCGCTGGTCAGCAGCGTGCCCCAGCGGCCGGCCCGCAGATTGGCGACGTTGGTCGAGTGTGCGCGCAGCAGCTCCGTCCGGCGGCGGGCGGGCAGCCGCGCGGTGGCGTACGCGCCGAGCTGGACGGCTCCCACGTACAGCGGTGCGGCCCAGGGCACGCGGGACGGACGGGACGGGCGGAGCGGTCGGGGTGTCATCTCAGGCCCCCGTCGGCAGGCGCTTGCGCCAGTCCAGCGGGGCGAGGTCGATCACGCGATCCGGATCGCCGTCCCACCGCACCGGCAGGCCCGCCTCGGCCAGCGCCGCGGCCACCGCCCGGCCGACCTCGGCCCGCCGCTCGCCCGGCACTTCCCCGGCGTCCTGGCCGGGGCCGGGGTAGGCGCCGTAGCGGACCGCGAGGCCGTGGCCCTCGGCGGCCGCCGCGGTGTCCTGGTGGTGGAAGAAGACGAAGCCCCGGTCGCCCTCGGCCCGCTCGCCGCCTATCTCGCCCAGTGCGCAGCTGCTGCAGCAGGTGAAGTCCATCCGGGCGGTCAGTCCCTGGTCCGCCAGCGCGGCGAAGGCCCGGGCGATCCGGTCGGGGTCGGTCACCTCCGGCCATCCGGCCTGCTCGGTGAGCCGCTGCTCCCACAGCTGCGCCACGATCCGCCGTGCCTCCTCCTTCGAGACCTCGGCCTCCGCGGGGTCGAAGCCGTCCTGGACGTCCCTGACGACCTCGTGGAAGGCGCGGAAGCCGGAGCGTATGCCGGCTTGGGCCCGCTCCTCGGCCTCCGCGCGGATCGCGGGGTCCAGGCCGGGGGTGGCGAAGAGGTCGGCGGGCCGCCAGTCCAGGGCCGTACGCCACGCCTGCCCGCCGCCGGCCCAGTCCAGGAACACCTCGACGACCCGCTCGGCGTCCGCGGTCGAGGCCGTGAAGTGCCGCTCCGGAGCGCCGTCGCGGTGCTCCACGGCGAACGGCCCGTCGCCGTCCCGCCAGGTCTGTATGTACACCTGGTCCTCGTCGGGCAGCCGCTCGACGACCGCGAAGTGGTCGCCGTCGGCGCCGATCCGCCGCAGCAGCCCGGCCAGCTCCGCGGCGGTGGGGCGCGAAAGGTCCGCCCCGGACTCGGTCTTGACGCTGATCGCAAGCATGATGACAGCCTGCCATCCGCCACTGACAACGCCGCCCGGCGGCCGGGCGCGTGGACGGTGGGCGGCGGACGCGCGGCCCGGGACGCCGGATGCGCGAAGGGGCCGGACCCGCCGGTCCGGCCCCCGTATGCGCTACGGCCCGTCTCAGACCTGCTCGCGCCGCGCCAGCTCCGTGCAGCAGGTGTCCACGATCAGCCGGGTCACCACGTACGGGTCGACGTTGGCGTTCGGCCGCCGGTCCTCGATGTAGCCCTTCTTCTCGACCTCGACCTGCCAGGGGATGCGCACCGACGCACCGCGGTCCGAGGCGCCGTAGCTGAACTCGTCCCAGGGCGCGGTCTCGTGCGCACCGGTGAGCCGGTCCTCGATGCCGGTGCCGTACTGGCGGACGTGCTCCAGCGGCTTGCCGTCCGCGCCCAGCGCCTCGCAGGCGGTGATGATCGGGTCGTAGCCCTCGCGCATCGCGCGGGTGGAGAAGTTGGTGTGCGCGCCCGCGCCGTTCCAGTCGCCCTTGGCCGGCTTGGCGTCCAGCGACGCGGTGACGCCGAACTCCTCCGCCGTGCGGTGCAGCAGCCAGCGCGCCACCCACATGTGGTCGGAGACCTCCAGCGGCGGCAGCGCGCCCACCTGGAACTCCCACTGGCCCGGCATGACCTCGGCGTTGATGCCGGACAGCCCCAGCCCGGCGGCCAGGCACAGGTCAAGGTGCTTCTCGACGATCTCGCGGCCGAAGATCGCGTCGGCGCCCACGCCGCAGTAGTAGTCGGCCTGCGGGGCCGGGTAGCCGCCGCCCTCGGGGAAGCCGAGCGGCCGCTCGCCCTTGAGGAAGGTGTACTCCTGCTCGATGCCGAAGATCGGCTCCTGGTCCGCGAACTTCTCCGCCACCGGGCGCAGCAGCGCACGGGTGTTGGAGGAGTGCGGGGTGAGGTCGGTGTTGAGCACCTCGCACAGCACCAGCAGGTGGTCCCCGCCACGGATCGGGTCCGGGCAGCTGAAGACCGGTTCGAGGACGAGGTCCGAGGAGTGGCCCTCCGCCTGGTTCGTGCTGGACCCGTCGAAGCCCCAGCGCGGCAGCGTGCCCGCGTCGGCCAGGATCTTCGTCTTGGAACGGAGCTTGGCGGTCGGCTGGGTGCCGTCGATCCAGATGTACTCGGCCTTGATGGTCACGGGGTCCTCTTATACGGGTAGGTGCGGGTACGCGTGCGGGCGTACGTTCGCACTCTCGCAACGAGCCGTTTCTCGTCCGTTGCCCATATGTGAACCGCAGGTTACTCAGTCGGACATCCCGCCATTCGGAAGGGATTCGCCCCGTTCTGCCCAGGAATCCATGGTCGGTTATCTGCCGGTTTGTGGCTGATGCTGTGGCACAGACCTCAGCCGCGCCCCTTCGCCACGCCCTCGGCGGGCGGCTTCAGCAGCCCCTCGAACCCCAGGTGTGTCACCCGCCGGACGAGCTCCGGACCGCTGATCCCCATCGCCTCCGCGGTGCGGCCCACGTGCCAGTCGTGGGCCGCCAGCCGGTGCAGCACATGACCGCGCCGGACCTGCTTGTCGGTCAGCCGGAACGACTTGAGGTAGGCGACCCGCCCCTTGCCGTCGGTGATCGTTTCGCCGATGTGCTGGGTGCGATGCAGCGCGAACGGCGGCAGGAACCGGGACAGCCGGAACCGCCCCATCCGGTACGCCTGCCGCACCTCGTAGGACTCGTCCAGCAGCTCACCCGCCATCAGGACGGCGTGCCGGCTCTCCCACTCCTGCTGCCGCCGTTCGGCGGCGGACCGCAGCTCGGCGAGCGAGTTGACGTACTCCGCCGCGATCCGGGCCGTGAACTCCGGCACCGGCCCGCCGTAGAGGGCGTACTGGTACATCAGCTCGCCGTACAGGTCCTGTAGCAGCGACGGGTGCAGCGCCCGGTAGTCGTCCGGATGCGGCACCACGAAGGCGGCGGCCAGGGCGTCGGCGACGTACACCAGCACCCCGCACTGCCCGGGATGGATCTCGAAGACCCGCAGCGCGTCGTCGAGCCCGGGGATCGCCTCGCCCCGGTAGGCCCGCTCCGCGCGCGGCGAGAGTCCGTCACGGACCGCCCGCCGGGTCCACTCCTCCCACACGATCGACGGACCGCCGAAGTGCAGCGCCAGATAGCCGTCGAGCGCCAGATGGAGCGGCAGGAACCGCAGCCCGCCCGAGGGGCCGCCGGACGCTTTCCCCTTTCCGGGCCCCGTCCCAGCCCCCGGCCCCGCCTCCTCGCCGCGCCGCCGCTGGACGAGCTTGCGCGGAAGGTGCAGCGGCGCGCACACCACCGGGCCCCGCTCATCGCTCAGCTGCGAGCCGTACGCGGCGGCCGGCGACCCGTCGCCCGTCCAGTTCGCCACGAAACCGTGCGGTACGTACGCCGTGTAGGGCGTGCCGCGCTCGCCCCGGAACGTCAGCGGACCGTCCTCGTACAGCTCGCGGTGCAGCCGCAGATCGGTGATCGGCTCCGCCCGCACCAGCGGGACCAGCCGGACCGCGCCCCACACCTGCGCCGGCCGGGCCCGCAGCCCGCTCAGATCCAGCCTGCTCATCCCGCCGCCCCCTCTTCCCGGACCGGTTCCCCGTCCTCCGCCAGGAACTGCCGCACCCGCTCGTCCAGATGGGCCCGCAGCTCGGCGAGCCCGGTCCGGCCCTCGGCGAACCGGGCGAGCTGTACCAGGGCCGGCAGGTCCTCGGCGTCGCGCACCCCGGCCGTCGGCACCACGGGGGACAGCCGCCGCACCGTGAAGTCCTCGGCGTCGTAGACCGGGTTGAGGTGGACCACGGAGGTGGTGCCGCGCGGGTCGAGCCGGGTCCGCCAGACCCGCAGCACCTCACCGGCCAGTCCGGGCGGCGCGTTGTCCCAGCCGTCCGAGACGATCACCAGCCGCTCGGGCGCGTACTCCAGCGCGTCCAGCACCCGCATGCCCAGCGGGGTCGGCCCGTACGGGTGGGCCAGCAGCGCGTCCTGCCGCCCGGAGGTCCACAGCGGAAGATACGCCTCCGCCAGCGCCTCCAGCAGGAAGTGGCAGGCCAGCGCGGTCGCCAGCGGGCGGCGCCGCTTCTGCCGCGAGCCGGTGGTGGAGTAGCTGTCGTCCAGTACGGCCGCCACCCGCCCCCACGTCCCGGCCCGTGCCCCGGCGGTGCGCCGCGCCGCCGCCCGCAGCGCCCCGGTCAGCTCGGCCCGGCGCGCGACCCGGTCGTCCAGCGGCAGCCCCAGGACGTACGAGGCGAGCCGGGTCAGCGGCATCCCGGTGAGATCGCGGTCCACCTCGGCGCCGTGCGTACGGGCCGACTCCTGCACCCGCAGCCGCTCCCGCCGCGTCATCCGCGGGGCGATCCGCTCCAGGAAGGCCCGCCGTCCGATGCCGTGCGCCGCCGCGAACCCCTCGGCGACGGTGAACGGCAGCTCGTACAGCGCGCCCTGCTCGTAGTGCGCCCGGCGCCAGGCGTCCAGCAGCGGGGTGTCGAACTGCTTCCGGCGGCGCGGCGCGAACAGGAAGTCGCCCAGCTCGCCACCGTCCTGGCCCGGTCCGCGCAGCGGCAGATGGGCGTGGCGCGCCGCGCACGTGAGGCCGGCCCGGTACTTCACCGCGTCCAGCGCCGGGTCCGGGCGCGCGGCGACCCAGTCGCGGATGATCGCGCGGGTCCGGCGGTTGTTCACCCCGGCCGCGGCGAGCGCCCGGAACAGGCGGTACACCCGCGGTGCGGGCAGCCGCGCCAGCCGGGCCGCGATCAGCCGTCCTTCGGTGCGCCGCCCGTCCGCCGTCGCCTCGCCCGCGGTCTCCAGCAGCCGGCGCACGATCAGCGCGGCGTTGTGGTCGTTGATGTCCAGGGCGAGCGAAGCGGCGTACAGCGGGCGGTAGTTGATCCGCACGTACTCGTGCAGGAAGTCCAGCGACAGCTGCTGTTCCGCCGCGCCGGAGCGGAACTCCCGCTGGCCGGTGGCCGTGATCGCGGCGTTCACGAACAGCAGCACGTCCTCGGCCGCCACCAGCTCCGGGCAGCTCTGCACCGGCGTCCTCCCCGTCGTCGGACGCCGGCCGGGGAATGGGGGCACGAACAGCGAATCGTTGCTTTGCAGAGCAGGTCCGGAAGTCGCACCGGAGTCCCGCGGCCGGCTGGGGGAAACGTAACACCGGGCGGGCGCGGCGGGCATGCCGATTACCGGCCGGGACAACGGCCCGGCCGCCCCGGGGACACGGCCCGGCCGCCCCGGGGAATCGGCCGTCCGCCGCCCGCCCCGGGGGACACTGGCCGCATGACGATCATGCGCATCGGACTCCTCGGTACCGGCCCCTGGGCGCGCAGCGTCCACGCCCCCGCCCTCGCCGACCACCCCGGCGTCGCCTTCATCGGCGTCTGGGGGCGCCGCGCGGAGGCCGCCGCCGCCCTCGCCCAGGCCCACGGCACCCGCCCGTACGAGAGCCCCGACGAGCTGTGCGCCGACTGCGACGCCGTGGCCATCGCGCTGCCGCCGTCCGTACAGGGGCCGTTGGCCGAGCGCGCCGCGCGGGCCGGCTGCCATCTGCTGCTGGACAAGCCGGTCGCCACCTCCGTGCCCGGGGCCCGGGCGGTCGCCGAGGCCGCCGACCGGGCGGGGGTGGCCTCGGTGGTCTTCTTCACCGCGCGCTTCGGCGCGGAGGAAGGCGAGTGGATCGCCGCGCAGGCGGCCACGGGCGGCTGGTTCACCGCGCACGCCGACTGGCTCGCGCCGGTCTTCTCCGCCGGCTCCACCAGCCCGTACGCCCACTCGCCGTGGCGCCGCGACAAGGGCGGCCTGTGGGACGTCGGCCCGCACGCGCTCTCCGTCCTGCTGCCCGTCCTGGGCGACGCGGAGGAGGTGACCGCCACCAGGGGCCCGGCCGACACCGTGCTCCTGACGATGCGGCACGGCAGCGGCGCGGCCAGCACCGCGACGGTCGGGCTGACCGCCCCGGCCGCCGCGGCCGGCGTCGAGGTCACCCTCCGCGGCACGGCCGGCGTCACCACCCTGCCCCGCCGCCGGCACGGCCCCGGAGCGGCCTACCACCGCGCCCTCGACGCCCTGCTCGCCGCGGTGGAGACCGGTCTGCCGAACGCCTGCGACGTCCACTTCGGCCTCCGGGTCACCGAGATCCTGGCGGCGGCGGAGGAGTCCCTCACCCCGCTCATGCCTCAACGGTCATGAGTACATGGCGCATTTGGTCGTGGAGGGCATGAGAGATCGGCCGTAGCGTCGGTTCCGCCGGCCGGTCACCGTCCGGCCGCCGACCACCCCGAGCACCGCACCGAGGAGCACACCGTCGATGCCACCCGCCACCGGCTTCACCAGTTACGCCGACACCATCCTGGCCGCCCTCGCCCGTGACCCGGAGCGGCTCGCGCTGACCGGCCCGGAGGGCCACCCCGACCTCACCGCGGGTGAGCTGCGCGCCACCGTCCACCGCATGGCGGCGGTGCTCGACGCCCGCGGCATCGGCCGCGGTCACACGGTCTGCCTGCTCAGCGGCAACCGCCCCGAGGTGCTCGCGGCCCGCTACGCCGTCAACCTCCTCGGCGCCCGGGTGGTCTTCCTCTACGACGGCATGGCCGCCGAAGCCCTGGCCCGGATAGCCGGCAGCGTCGAACCGGCCCTGCTCGTCGTCGACCCCGAACTGCACGCCACCGCACGGGAGATACTCCGCCGGCTGCCGGACCCGCGCCCCGAGGTGCTGACCCTCGGCCCGGCGCCCGCCCCCGCCCTCGGCGCGGACCTGCTCGCCGCCTGCGCCGCGCTCCCGGCCACCCCCGAAATGCCGAGCCGCGCCCACCCGGAGGACGACTGGTGCATCCGGCACACCGGCGGCACCACCGGCATCCCCAAGGGCGTCCGGATGGCGCACGCCCCCTACGGCGCGATGCTCGCCCACATGGCGCCCGGGCCCGAAGGCGGGCCCGCCCGGTTCCTGGCCTGCACCTCGCTCGCCCACCTGGCGGGCATCCTGTCCGACCTCACCCTCGCCGGCGGCGGCACCGTCGTGCTGCACCGCTCCTTCGACCCCGCCGCCGTGCTCGCCGCCGTCGCCCGCGACCGCATCACCGACCTGTGGCTGCTGCCGCCGCTGCTCTACCGTCTGCTGGACGACCCCACCCTCCCCACCACCGACCTCAGCTCCCTCGCCCGTATCACCTACGGCGGCTGCCCCGCCTCGCCCTCCCGTCTGCTGCAGGCCGCCGAGGTCTTCGGCCCGGTGCTGCACGGGATGTACGGCATGTCCGAGGCGATGAGCATCAGCCTGGCCCTCCCGGAGGACCACGTGCCCAGCGGGCCCGGCGGCCGGATCACCGTCGGCCGCGCGCTGCCCGGCGTGGAGATCGCCGTTCGGGACGCGGACGGCCGCGACCTGCCGACGGGGGAGCCGGGCGAGGTCCACGTCCGCTCCGACGGTGTGATGGCCGGCTACTGGAAGCAGCCCGAGGAGAGCGCGCGGGCCCTGCCCGGTGACGGCTGGCTGCGCACCGGGGACGTCGGCTGCCTGGACGACGAGGGCCGGCTCTACCTCGTCGACCGGGTCAAGGACGTGATCATCGTCGTGGGCGGCCATGTCCACCCGGCGGAGATCGAGGACCTGCTGCACACCCACCCCGCGGTCGCCCACTGCGCCGTCTACGGGGTGCGCACCGCGGACGAGACCGAGGAGGTGCACGTCGCGGTCGTCCCCGCCCCGGGCCGGACCGTGGACCTGGCCGACCTCCGCGCGTTCGTCACCGCACACAAGGGCGCCATGTACGCCCCGGCCGCCGTCCGTGTCGTCGACGCCATCCCGCTCACGCCCGTCGGCAAACCCGACAAGACGGTGCTGCGGGCGGGTGCCGCCACGGTCTGACGAAGACCCGCACCAAGGCCCCTGGCCGGCGCCCCAAATCGGCTCTGGCCAGGGGCTTTTGTCAGTGCCGGCCGGTAGAATGGGAACCAGTCAGTGAGGGTTTTCCCAGCGCTCCAGGAGGTCGCCCGTGGCTGTTGCCGTACCGATGACGAAGCCTCTCCCCGCCCACCCGCTGCCCAAGAAGCCCCTGCCCGCCGGCTGGCCCCGCGAGCGGTACGAATCCCACAACCGCCGCCTGAAGGCCATGCGCCTGGCCATCGCCCTGCTCGACACCGGCGTCTACCGCCCCGAGCAGGCCCCCAACCACCGGATCCGCAGCACCGCCGCCCGGATAGGGGTGCACGCACCCTCCGACACGACCTGCCGCCTGGTGCGCGCGCTGCTCTACGACAACTGCTGACGACCCGCCGACACACGCCCGCGCTTCGCGCCACCTGCTGACGACACCGGCGGGCGGCCCGGGGATCACTCCCCGGGCCGCCCGTCCGCTCCTCCGTCGTCCTCCCCGCCGTCCGCCATGTCCTCGACCTCGGCCAGGGCCTCCTGGAGCCACTGCACCCAGAAGGTCTCCAGCCCGACCCCGGCCCGCAGCACGAGCCGCCGCAGCCGGTCCTCCGGGTCGGACACCGCCCCGAAGTCGCGCGCCTCGATCTCCTCGTACTCCGCCAACTGCCGCTGGTGCAGCGCCAGATGGCGCCGCAGCTCGGCGTCCAGCCCGGCCCGTCCGACGACCGCCGCCGCCCGCAGCCGCAGCACCAGCGCATTGCGCACCGGCTTGGCGTCCTGCTCGCCGGACGCCCACGCGGTCAGCTCCGCGCGCCCGGCCGGCAGCACCTCGAACTCCTTCTTCTGCCCGCGCGACGGCGCCTCCGACGGCAGCGCCCGGATGAACCCGGCCTGCTCCAGCTTCCCCAGCTCCCGGTAGATCTGCTGGTGCGTGGCCGGCCAGAAGTACCCGATCGACCGGTCGAACCTCCGGGTCAGCTCCAGCCCCGACGACGGCTTCTCCAGCAGGGCGGTGAGGATCGCGTGGGGGAGGGACATGGGGGAATCCTAGGCAGGCCGGGCGCCGGTCCGGGGGCCGCCGCGGCTCAGAGCGCCGCCGCCAGCTCCGTCCCCTGCTTGATGGCGCGCTTGGCGTCCAGCTCGGCGGCGACGTCCGCACCGCCGATCAGATGCACCGCCCGCCCCTGCGCCCGCAGCTCCTCGTACAGGTCCCGGCGGGGCTCCTGCCCGGTGCACAGCACGACGGTGTCCACCGGCAGCGTGCGGGCCTCACCGTCGATCGTGACGTGCAGCCCCGCATCGTCGATCCGCTCGTACGTCACCCCGGGGACCATCGTCACGCCCCGGTGCCGCAGCTCCGTGCGGTGGATCCACCCGGTGGTCTTGCCCAGCCCGGCGCCCACCTTGGACGCCTTGCGCTGGAGCAGGTGCACCTGGCGCGGCGGCGCGGGCCGCTCCGGCGCCCGCAGCCCGCCGCGGTCGCCGTACCCGGTGTCCACGCCCCAGCCCCGGAAGTACGTCTCCGCGTCCTGGCTCGCCCCGTCCCCGGCGTCGGTCAGGAACTCCGCGACGTCGAAGCCGATGCCGCCCGCCCCGATGACCGCGACCCGCGCGCCCACCTCCGCGCCGTGCCGCAGCACGTCGAGGTAGCTGACCACGCTCGGGTGGCCGATCCCCTCGATCTCCGGGATCCGCGGGGTGACACCGGTGGCGACCACCACCTCGTCGTACGCCCCCAGGTCGGCCGCGGTCACCGCGGTGTTCAGCCGGACGTCCACCCCGCGCAGCGCCAGCTGCTCGCGGAAGTAGCGCAGCGTCTCCTCGAACTCCTCCTTGCCGGGCACCCGCTTGGCGATGTTCAGCTGCCCGCCGATCTCGTCCGCGGCCTCGAACAGCGTGACCTGGTGCCCGCGCTCGGCGGCCGACACCGCACAGGCGAGCCCGGCCGGCCCGGCGCCGACCACCGCGAGCCGCTTGCGCAGCCGGGTCGGCGCGAGCACCAGCTCGGTCTCGTGGCAGGCCCGCGGATTCACCAGGCACGAGGTGATCTTCCCGCTGAAGGTGTGGTCGAGGCAGGCCTGGTTGCAGCCGATGCAGGTGTTGATCTCCGCGGCCCGCCCGTCCGCCGCCTTCGCCACGAAGTCCGGGTCGGCGAGGAAGGGCCGGGCCAGCGACACCATGTCGGCCCGCCCGTCGGCGAGCAGCTCCTCGGCGACCTCAGGGGTGTTGATCCGGTTGCTGGTCACCAGCGGCACCGAGACCGCGCCCATCAGCCGCTTGGTCACCCAGGTGTACGCCCCGCGCGGCACCGACGTCGCGATGGTCGGGATGCGGGCCTCGTGCCACCCGATGCCGGTGTTGATGATCGTCGCGCCCGCCGCCTCGATCTCCTTGGCGAGCGTGACGACCTCCGCAAGCGTCGAGCCGCCCGGCACCAGGTCCAGCATCGACAGCCGGTAGATCAGGATGAAGTCCGGCCCGACCCGCTCCCGCGTCCGCCGCACGATCTCCACCGGGAACCGCATCCGGTTCTCGTACGAGCCGCCCCACCGGTCGGTGCGGTGGTTGGTCGCGCCGACCACGAACTCGTTGATCAAGTACCCTTCCGAGCCCATGATCTCGACCCCGTCGTACCCCGCCGACCTGGCAAGTTCCGCCGCCCGTACGTAGTCCTCGACGGTCTGCTCCACCTCGGCGTCGGTGAGCGCGTGCGGGGTGAACGGGCTGATCGGCGCCTGGATCGCACTCGGCGCGACCAGGTCCTGGTGGTACGCGTACCGCCCGAAGTGCAGGATCTGCATCGCGATCCGCCCGCCCGCGGCGTGCACCGCCTCGGTCACGGTCCGGTGCTGCGCCGCCTCCGCCTCGGTGGTCAGCTTGGCCCCGCCCTCGTACGGCCGGCCCGCGTCGTTCGGTGCGATCCCCCCGGTGACCATCAGCCCGACCCCGCCGCGCGCCCGCTCCGCGTAGAAGGCGGCCATCCGCGCGAACCCGTTCTCGGCCTCCTCCAGGCCGATGTGCATCGACCCCATCAGCACCCGGTTGGGAAGCGTGGTGAACCCGAGGTCGAGCGGGCTCATCAGATGCGGATACGGGTTCTTCGGGCTCACGGGTGCCTCCTGGGGCGGGGTGGACTGCTACCGGTTCTAGACCAGGCGGAGGCGGTTATGCAACAAGTTGCAAAAACTGTGAGGGAGGCGACGCGGGCGGCGGGGTCCCGGCCCGCCCGCCGTTCCGCCCCGGGGGTCGTACCGAATGCGTGACGATCTCCGCACCGTGCGTCGTGTCACAGACAACGCCCCGGAATGTGTGGCAACGTCAACTCCTTCCAGCTCCCACGCCAACTCCCCTCGCACTTGAGAGAGTTGACGGAAAAAAAACGTGCAGCAACGTGCAAAGACGTGCAATGACGCGCCATGACGTGGACGCCTGCCGCACCCCGGTGCCGGCAGGCGTCTCCACGCCCGCGGAGAGGAACGCATGAGCACCGTGAACAGCATCGGCACCGCGCACGACCCCGCCCCCACCACCGCGCAGACCCCGACCCTCGACGAGGTGGTCGACACCGGCCGATACCCCCTGGCGGACCCCGACGGCCCCGAGGCGCGGGCCGTCGTCTCCCGCGCCCGGCACGAGCTGGACACCCTCGGCTGCACCGTCCTGCCGGACTTCATCCACCCCGCCCGGCGCGCGCTCCTCCGGGCCGAATGCGCCGAGATCGCGCCCCGCGCCCACTTCGACGTCGAATCGGTCAACGTCTACAACATCGCGGTCGACCGGGACCTGCCGCCCGGCCACCCCGGCCGCACGGTCTTCGAGCGCGGCAACGCCTTCGTCGCCCGGGACCGCATCCCGTCCGGCGCCCTGATCAGCCGGCTCTACGCCCACCCCGCGTTCCAGCACTTCGTCGCCCGCTGCTTCCGCCTGCCCCGGCTCCACGAGCTCGCCGACCCGTACTCCGCGCTCGTCCTGAACGTCGTCGAACCGGGCAAGGAACACCCCTGGCACTTCGACACCAACGAGTTCACCGTCAGCATGCTCACCCAGGAGGCCGGGTCCGGCGGCGACTTCGAGTACTGCCCGAACATCCGGTCCGCCCAGGACGAGCGCTTCGACGACGTCCGCGACGTCCTTCAGGGCCGGGGCGAGCGGATGGTCCACCGCCTTCCGCTCCGCCCCGGCGACCTGCAGCTGTTCAAGGGCCGCTACTCGCTGCACCGGGTCAGCCCGGTGCGGGGCGCGACCGCACGCCACTCGGCGATCTTCGCCTACAGCGAGCGCCCCGGCGTCATCGGCAGCGTCGCCCGCACCCGCCAGCTCTTCGGCCGGGTCGACCCCGCACACCTGGCCGCCGAGGGCCGCGCGATACGCGGCGACCAGCTGCTGGACTAGGGCCCGGCCCATCGGACCGGCCCTGGGGACGCCCCACCGCACGGCAAACCCGCACCGCACCGACACCCGAATCGAGAACGTAAGTGACTGAGCGTCAGGCGACCGCGATGGACCACCCGACCGAGGAGAGCAACGAGAACGCCACCCCCACCTTCGCCCTGGAGGACACCCTCCCGCGGGTGCCGCTGCCCTCCCTGGAGGAGAGCTGCGAGCGGTTCCTCGCCTGGTGCCGGCCCCTGCTGACCCCCGCCCAACTCGCGGAGACCGAGGCCGAGGTGGCCGCCTTCCTCCGTCCCGGCGGCCCCGGCCGGGTGCTCCAGGCCGCCCTGGAGGAGTACGACGCCACCGAGGGCGTGCACAGCTGGCTCGACACCTTCTGGCCCTACCGCTACCTCGGCCGCCGCGACCGCATCGCCCTCAACGCCAACTTCTTCTTCCTCTTCCAGGACACCGGGCAGTCCCAGCTGGACCGGGCCGCCGGCCTGATCGCCGGGGCGCTGCACCACAAGCGCCAACTGGACCGGCAGGCCCTCCCCCCGGTGATCCAGCGCGGCCGCCCGCAGAGCATGGAACAGAACAAGTTCTTGTTCTCCACCACCCGCATCCCCGGCCCCGACCAGGACACCGTCCGCGCCCCTTACACGGCCGAGTGGCCCGGCCCGTCCGACGCCCGCCACATCGTGGTCTTCTTCCGGGGCCGCATGTACACCCTCGACGTCCTCGGCCCCGACGGCACACCGCACACCCTCGACGACCTGAAGGACGGCCTGCAGGCGGTCCTCAAGGCCGACCCGGGTACCGAGCCGGACGCCCCGGTCGGCCACCTGACCACCATGGCCCGCGCCGAATGGGCCGCCGCCCGCGCCTCCCTCCAAGCCCTGCACCCCGACAACGCGGCGGCCCTCGACACCGTCGAAACCGCCCTCTTCTGCCTCTGTCTGGAGGACTTCGCCCCCGCGGACACCCGGACGGCCTGCGACGAACTCCTCTACGGCGACCGCGGCAACCGCTGGTTCGACAAGGCCGTCTCCTTCATCGTCTTCGCCGACGGCCGCGCCGGCATCAACGTCGAACACTGCGAACTGGACGGCACCACCATCCTCAGCTTCGTCGACGCCCTGCTCACCACTTCGCCCGAGGACCACTCCCGCCTCTCCGGGGCGCGCCCCCAGGGCGCCCCCGCCCCGCACCCCCTCACCTTCCACCTCGACGACGCCCTCCGCGCCCAGGTACGCTCCGCCGCCACCGCCTTCGCCCAATACGGCGCCGACACCGCCACCACAACGGTGTCCTTCGACGACTTCGGCGCCACCACGGCCAAGTCCCTGGGCGTCTCCCCGGACGCCTTCGTCCAGCTCGCCTACCAACTGGCCCACCAGCGCGCCAAGGGACACCTGGGCGCCACCTACGAGTCGATCGCCACCCGCCAGTGGCGCCGCGGCCGCACCGAGGCCATGCGCGTGGTCACCCCCGAGATCGTGGACTTCGTCGCCACCCTCCAGGACCCCGCGACCGACCCCGCCGCCCGCCGCACCGCCCTCCACGCCGCGGCCCGCGCCCACGTCACCCGCGCCAAGGAATGCCAGGCCGGCGATGCCCCGGAGCAACACCTCTGGGAACTCGAACTGATCCAGCGCCGCCGTGGCCCCGACCTCGGCCTCACTGAACAGCCCGCCCTCTACCGCACCCCCGGCTGGCTGGTCATGCGCGACGACTACCTCAGCACCAGCTCCGCCCCCTCCACCCACATCCAGTACTTCGGCTTCGGCTCCACCAGCCCCCGCTGCATCGGCGTCGCCTACGTCCTCCTCCCCGACCGCTTCCACCTCTACCTCTCCACCCCCCGCCCCGTGGCCGCCCAGATGCACGCCTTCGCCGACCACCTCCGCGAGGCGGTACACGAACTCCGGGAGTTGCTGGCCACCGACCGCCCCACGGCCTGACGCCCACCCCGCCCGGCCGCCGGACATCCGGCGGCCGGGGCGGGGAAGCCGGCTACTTCAGCAACCGCGACAACCGCCGGTCGGCGAGCGGCTTGCCCCCGGTCTGGCAGGTGGGGCAGTACTGCAACGACGAGTCGCTGAACGACACCGCCCGGACGGTGTCCCCGCAGACCGGACAGGGTTCCCCCGTCCGCCCGTGCACCCGCATCCCCGTCCTCTTCTCCGCCTTGAGGTCCGCCGGCGCCAGCCCCCGGTCCCGCTCGACCGCCTCGCCCAGCGTGGCTCCGACCGCCGCGTACAGCCGCGCCACCTCCTCCTCGGACAGATCGGCGGCGAGCTTGAACGGTGACATCCGCGCCGCGTGCAAGATCTCGTCCGAATAGGCGTTGCCGATCCCGGCCAGCACGCTCTGGTCCCGCAACACGCCCTTGATCTGCCGCCGTTCGCCCGTCAGCATCCCGGCGAAAGCCGCCCGGGTGAAGCCGTCACCCAGCGGATCGCGCCCGAGCCGCGCGACGCCGGGCACCTCCTGCGGATCCCGCACGACGTACAGCGCGAGGTGCTTCTGACTGCCGGCCTCCGTCACGTCGAACCCCGCACCCTCGGGCTCCCGGAGCCGCACCCGCAGCGCCAGCGGCCCCTTCCCCGGACGCGGCGGAGCCGCCGGCAGCCGCTCACTCCACCGCACCCATCCCGCCCGCCCCAGATGCATCACGAGAAACAGCTCTCCGGCCCGGAGCGCGAGGAACTTGCCGTACCGGGCCACGCCCTCGCACACCTGCCCCTCCATCGCCGCCAGCGGCGGATCGTAGGTCTTCAACGCAGCCACCGACACCAGCTGCGCCCGGTCCACCACCCGCCCCGCCAGCCGCTCCTCCAGGAACCGCCCCAGCGCCTCGACCTCCGGCAATTCAGGCATATCCCCAGTCTGCCGCGGGGCCTGGGCCCCGGCCACACAGCCCGGCGCCCGGCAAGGGAGGAGGAAGTGTGAATCCCGTACCGGAGCCGGTCCCGTGGATTACCTTGCCCCCGTGGACCAGTTGATCTCATCGGACCCGACGCACATAGGCCCGTACCGCCTGATCGCCCGCCTGGGCGCCGGCGGCATGGGCCTGGTGTACCTGGGCCGTTCCGAGGCCGGGCGGACCGTCGCGGTCAAGGTCGTCCAGGACGAGCACGCCCAGCATCCGGAGTTCCGCAGGCGCTTCGCCCGTGAGGTGGCCGCGGCCCGGCGGGTGGGCGGCTCCTGGACGGCGGACGTGCTCGACGCCGACACCGAGGCCGCGGTGCCCTGGGTGGCGACCCAGTACATTCCGGGGCCCGACCTGACCACCGTGGTGGCGGACGACTACGGGCCGCTGCCCGAGCACTCCGTCCGGCTGCTGGCCAACCGCCTCGCCCTCGCCCTGCAGGCGGTGCACGAGGCGGGCTTGATCCACCGCGACCTCAAACCGTCCAATGTGCTGGTGACGGTGGACGGGCCGCGCGTGATCGACTTCGGTATCGCGCGGGCCATGGACACCCTCGCCGGGGACAGCCTGCACACCCGCACCGGCATGCTGATCGGATCCCCCGGCTTCATGTCGCCCGAGCAGGTACGCGGCCTCCCCCTCACCCCGGCCAGCGATGTGTTCTGCCTGGGCGCCGTCCTCGTCTACGCCGCCACCGGGCGCCTGCTCTTCGGCGCCACGGAGACCGGGCTGAACGCCCACCTCTTCCGCATCGCCGAGGAGGAGCCGGACCTGACCGGCGTACCGGAGCCGCTGCTCGACCTCGTACGCGCATGCCTCGACAAGGACCCGGCCCGGCGGCCCGCCCTCCAGCAGGTCGCGGCCCGCACGGAGACGGACACGGAGGGGGAGTGGCTGCCGGGTGCGGTGCTGGCCCAACTCGGCCGCCACGCGGCCCGGTTGCTGGACTACGGCCCGGAGACGGCCGTGGGTACGCCCGGGGCGGCTCCCGCCGGGACGCCCCTGGTGGCGCCCGCAACCCCCGCCACCCCGCCCGGCCCGCCGCAACCGTCGGCACCCCCACCGCCCGCGTACTCACCCACCGCCCCGGCCCGGCCCGCCACCCCGCAGGGCTTCGGACCGCCCCTGAACCCGCCCTCCCACGCCTGGCCCCCACCGGCCTCCCCGCCGGACCTCCAGGATCCGCCCCCGCACCCCAGGCGCTGGTGGGGCCTGGCGGTGGTCGGTCTGGTGCAGCTGTTCGTGCTGCTCGATGCGACGTCCCTGCACATGGCGGTGCCGACCGTCAGGGCCGATCTGCACCTGCCGACCGGCGGCCTGAACCTGCTGTTCACCGGCTACGACCTGGCCTTCGCAGCGCTGCTGTTGCTCGGCGGACACCTCGCCGACCTGATCGGCCGCAAGCGGATGCTGCTCATCGGGCTGGCCGGCTTCGCGGCGGCCGCCGCCTTCGGCGGAATGGCCCCCACCTCCGGCATGCTGATCGCGTCCCGCGCCGTCCAGGGCGCCTGTGCCGCCCTCCTGTCCCCGGCCGTACTGTCCCTGGTGGCGGCCAACTTCCCCGACCCGAAGGCCCGGGGCCGGGCGTTCGGCATCTACGCCGCCATCGCCGCCGGCGGCTCGACGGCCGGCCTGCTCACCGGCGGCTGGCTGATCGAGAACCTCAGCTGGCGCTGGTGCCTGTTCGCCGACGTCCCGCTCGCCGTGCTCGCCGTGATCGGTGTGGCCACCCTGGTCCACGACCGCCCGCTCCGCCCCCACCGCCGCCTCGACGCTCCTGGCCTGCTGCTCGGCTCCGGCGGCATCGTGGCCCTGGTCCTCGGCTTCCAGGAAACGGGCCCGCGCGGCTGGCTGGACCTCCTCGTCCTGGCCCTGCTCGCCCTCGGCGCCGCCCTCCTCGTGGCCTTCTTCCTGTGGCAACGCAGAACGACCGACCCGCTCCTCCCGCCGTACCTCACCGACAACCGCAGCCGCATGGGCTCCTTCCTCGGCCTGTTCCTGACCGGCGCGGGGACCCTCGCCCTCTTCCCGACCCTGATGGCGTACCTGGAGAACGTCCGCGGCTACTCCGCGATCGCCACCACCACGGCCATGCTGCCCATGGTCGCCGCGATCCTCATCGGCTCCACCCAGGTCTCCGCCCGCCTGCTGCACCGCGTACCGGCGCGCCACCTGATCACCCCGGGCCTGCTGCTCACCGCGTGCGGCCTGCTGCTCCTGACCCGCCTCCAGCCCGACAGCGACTACACCGCCGTGCCCCTGCCCGGCATGGTCCTGGCCGGCCTCGGCCTCGGCATGGCCCTGATGCCGCTCTACTCCCTCGCGACGGCCGGCACCGCCGCCCCGGACTCCGGCGGCATCGCCGCAGTGACCAACACCACCGACGAGGTGGGCGCGGCGCTCGGCACCGCGCTGTTCAGCAGCTCCCTCGCCGCGGCCGTCGCCGCCCGCCTGGACACCGTCCAGGGCCTCCCGCCGACCTTCGGCGCCGCGGCCCGCAGCGGCCAGGTCATCAGCCCGGCCGGCCTCCCGCCGCGGTTGGCGGAAGTGATCAGCCAGGCAACGGTGGGCGGCTACACCGACGCCCTGTGGTGGTCGGTCGGCCTCTCCCTCCTCGGCGCCCTGGCCACGGCCCTGCTGATCAGGCCCACCACCCCGACGACCCCGGGCCCTGTACATGAATAGCCACGAGAGCTACGACGACGAACAGCCCGCCCCGCTCTACGAGCTGCCGGAAGAAGGCGACCGGGACGACCCGGACCCCCCGCTCGCGGAGCGGCCGGAGGACGGAGCCCGCGACCTCCACTACGAGGAATGGCGCGCCCACGACCGTCGCGGCCCGTACGGCCAACACCGTCGCCGCCGCAACTGACACAAAAGGACCGCCGGCCGCGCCTCCCGAAGCGGGAGAAACACGGCCGACGGCCCGGAGACCTCACAGACCGGAGCGGAGAACCGCGCCGGCCTGTGGCGGTCTTAGATGTCGTAGTAAAGCTCGAACTCGTGCGGGTGCGGGCGCAGCTGGATCGGGGCGATTTCGTTGGTGCGCTTGTAGTCGATCCAGGTCTCGATCAGGTCGGCGGTGAAGACGCCGCCCTGCTGGAGGTACTCGTTGTCCGCTTCCAGGGCGTCGAGGACGGCCGGGAGGGAGGTCGGGACCTGGGGGACGCCCGCGTGCTCCTCGGGGGCGAGCTCGTAGAGGTCCTTGTCGATCGGCTCGGCCGGCTCGATCTTGTTCTTGACGCCGTCCAGGCCCGCCAGGAGGAGGGCGGAGAAGGCGAGGTACGGGTTCGAGGACGGGTCCGGGGCGCGGAACTCGACGCGCTTGGCCTTCGGGTTGGAGCCCGTGATCGGGATGCGCATGGCCGCGGAGCGGTTGCGCTGGGAGTAGACCAGGTTGACCGGGGCCTCGAAGCCGGGGACCAGGCGGTGGTAGGAGTTCACCGTCGGGTTCGTGAAGGCGAGGAGCGAGGGGGCGTGCTTGAGGATGCCGCCGATGTAGTAGCGGGCGGTGTCCGAGAGGCCCGCGTAGCCCTGCTCGTCGTAGAAGAGGGGCTCGCCGCCCTGCCACAGGGACTGGTGGACGTGCATGCCGGAGCCGTTGTCACCGAAGATCGGCTTGGGCATGAAGGTGGCGGTCTTGCCGTTGCGCCAGGCGACGTTCTTCACGATGTACTTGAAGAGCATCAGGTCGTCGGCGGCGGCCAGCAGGGTGTTGAACTTGTAGTTGATCTCCGCCTGGCCGGCGGTGCCGACCTCGTGGTGCTGGCGCTCGACCTGCAGGCCGGCCTTGTCCAGCTCCAGGGAGATCTCGGCGCGCAGGTCGGCGAAGTGGTCGACCGGCGGGGCCGGGAAGTAGCCGCCCTTGTAGCGGACCTTGTAACCGCGGTTGTTCTCCTCGGAACCGGTGTTCCAGGCGCCGGCCTCGGAGTCGATGTGGTAGAAGGACTCGTTCGACTTGGTCTCGAAGCGGACGTTGTCGAAGACGTAGAACTCGGCCTCCGGGCCGAAGAACGCGGTGTCCGCGATGCCCGTGGAGGCGAGGTAGGCCTCGGCCTTCTTGGCGATGTTGCGCGGGTCACGGCTGTACTGCTCGCCGGTGATCGGGTCGTGGATGAAGAAGTTGACGTTGACCGTCTTGTCCCGGCGGAACGGGTCCACACGAGCGGTGGAGAGGTCGGCACGCAGCGCCATGTCGGACTCGTGAATGGCCTGGAAACCGCGGATCGAGGAGCCGTCGAAGGCGAGTTCCTCGGCCGGGTCGAACGCCTTTGCCGGGATGGTGAAGTGCTGCATCACACCGGGCAGGTCGCAGAAACGGACATCGATGAACTTGACGTCCTCGTCCGCGATGAACTTCTTGGCCTCGTCGGCGTTCTGGAACATCCAACTCCTCCTAGCCCGGTCACCGGTCGGCGGACGCGGGATTGCTACTCGGAACGCGACCAGTCCGGTGGCGCGCTCGCCCGACCATAGGCAGGCGGGATTTCTCAAGCATGACCCATTTGTTTCGCCGAGGTTAACCGCCGCGCGGTCCCTTTTACCCCCCAGTGTGCGCCAATGCGAGGGATTGCGAGCCCGGTGGTGAGGCCAGGTTTCCGCCACCGTTACGGACGGCCCGCCTGCGCGGATACCGGCCCTCCGGGAAGGGAACGTATGCGGTCCCAGTACCGTGGACGGGTGGACAACAGGCAAGCAATCGGATCGTGGATCTCCGGGCCCCGCGCGGCAGCCGAGGACATGGGCGTCGAATTCGGATACCGCGGGCAGCGGCTCGGGCTGCCGGAGGAGGGGCCGGGGGCGCTCGCCCGCCCCGGGCGCCGGTTCGCCGCGCTCTTCATCGACTGGGCGCTGTGCCTGCTGATCGCCTACGGGCTGCTCAGCGGCGGCCGGGCACAGTCGGCGAGCAACTGGGCACTGGTGGTCTTCGCGGTGCTCAGCGTGCTGACGGTCGGCACGGTCGGCTTCACGCCGGGCAAGCGGCTGCTGGGCCTGCGGGTGGTCGCCGAGGGCGGCGGCCGGATCTCGCTGCCGCGGGTGGTGCTGCGCACCCTGCTGCTCGTCCTGGTCATCCCGGCCGTCGTCTGGGACCGGGACGGCCGCGGACTGCACGACCGCCTGGTGCGCGCCGTACAGGTCCGGATCTAGCCGCCGGACCGGCATGACACGGATGACATGACACGCCGGAGCGATCCGACACACGGGTGACACGACATACGGGTGGGGCCCGGGACCGCGACGGTCCCGGGCCCCACCCGTGTCGGATCGGGGCTGCGCTCAGCGCGCCTTGCCGCCACCCTTGGGCATCCGCATGCCCTTCGGCATCGGGCCCTTCGGTACGGGCATGTTGCTCATCAGGTCGCCCAGCGCGCGCAGCCGGTCGTTGACCGCGGTGACCTGGGCGCCGGGGAGGACCCGGGGCAGCTTCAGCAGGGTCGTGCGGAGCTTCTTCAGCGGGACCTGGCCCTCGCCGTCGCCCACCACGATGTCGTGGACCGGGGCGTCGGCGACGGTACGCGCCATCCGCTTCTTCTCGGCGGCCAGCAGGCCGCGCAGCCGGTTCGGGTTGCCCTCGCCGACCAGCACGATGCCGGCCTTGCCGACCGCGCGGTGCACGACGTCCTGGTTGCGGTTCATGGCCACCGCCGGGGTGACCGTCCAGCCGCGCCCGACGTTGTCCAGTACCGCGGCCGCCGCACCGGGCTGGCCTTCCATCTGCCCGAAGGCCGCGCGCTCGGCACGCCGTCCGAAGATGATCGCCATCGCCAGGAAGGCCAGGACGAAGCCCAGGATTCCGGCGTAGACGGGGTGGCCGATCGCGAAGCCGATGGCGAGGAGGACGCCGAATACGACGATGCCTACGCCAGCGACGACAAGACCGACCTTCGAGTCGACCCGACGGGTCATCTTGTAGGTCAGGGCGATCTGCTTCAGCCGCCCGGGGTTCTCAGCGCCGGCAGCGCCGTTGGAGTGTGCCTTCCTCGCCATACAGCGAAGTTTACGTGGCGTGCGGGCGGCGGGTCGCCGCGGCCTCCAGTACGTACGCCGCCTCGTGGCGGTCCTTGGCGCGGCGGCGGTCCTCCAGGACCGATGTCCAGGCGTTCCGGCGCGCGGTGCGCTGGCCACCGCGCATCAGGACGGCCTCGACGGCGCGCAGGGCACCGGTGACGGAGGGAAGGGGGCGGACGGGGGTGGCGCGGAGCGGCGCGGCCTGCATGGTCAGTGACTCCCTCTGGCTGTTCGGAGAAGCAGGGCTGGTGTGGGAGCGGTACGTGCATCCATCGTCACTCAACGGTGTTACCAACGGATGACCTGCCGGTCAAACACCAATGAAACGTTGACGCGGCCCGCCACGCCCCCTGTCCTGAGGGGAGTGCGGGCCGCGTGGTTCCAGCATGTGCCACATTTCACAAGACGGCGCGCCGGGGAGAGCCGGCCGGACTCAAACCGCCTGACTGGACGCCTCGACCTCGCGCCGCTCGACGGCCTGCTGGTAAAGGCGGCCGGCGCGGTACGAGGAGCGGACCAGCGGACCGGACATGACGCCCGCGTACCCGATCTCCTCGGCCTCCTCCTTGAGCTCCACGAACTCGGCCGGCTTGACCCAGCGCTCGATGGGGTGGTGCCGGACCGTGGGGCGCAGGTACTGGGTGATCGTGATCAGCTCGCAGCCCGCGTCGTACAGGTCCTGGAGCGCCTGGCTGATCTCCTCGCGCTCCTCGCCCATGCCCAGGATCAGGTTGGACTTGGTGACCAGGCCGGCCTCGCGGGCCTTGGTGATCACCTCCAGCGACCGCTCGTAACGGAAGCCGGGGCGGATCCGCTTGAAGATCCGCGGGACCGTCTCGACGTTGTGGGCCAGCACCTCCGGGCGGGAGGAGAAGACCTCGGCGAGCTGCTCGGGGACGGCGTTGAAGTCCGGGATCAGCAGTTCGACGCCGGTGCCGGGCATGGCGGCGTGGATCTGGCGGACGGTCTCGGCGTACAGCCAGGCGCCGCCGTCCTCCAGGTCGTCGCGCGCGACGCCGGTGATCGTGGCGTACTTCAGGCCCATGGTCTGCACGGACTCGGCGACCCGGCGCGGCTCGTCGCGGTCCAGCGCCTGCGGCTTGCCGGTGTCGATCTGGCAGAAGTCACACCGACGGGTGCACTGGTCGCCGCCGATGAGGAACGTCGCCTCGCGGTCCTCCCAGCACTCGTAGATGTTGGGGCAGCCCGCCTCCTGGCAGACCGTGTGCAGGCCCTCGCTCTTGACCAGGCCCTGGAGGTGGTTGTACTCGGGACCCATTTTCGCCCGGGTCTTGATCCACTCGGGCTTGCGCTCGATGGGGGTCTGGCTGTTCCGGACCTCCAGGCGAAGCATCTTGCGCCCGTCGGGTGCGACTGCGGACACGTCCGGCTCCCTACAACTTCGTTTCTTCGGCGCACACCAGGGTACGCCCGATAATTCGCACGTCTATACGTGGATGGCAACCCCAGGTCGCAGGGCCGCATTCCCGACTGCCGGGGCGGTCAGACCGCCCGGGGCAGCAGCTCGGCGTTCTCCAGGACGTCGCGCAGATGCTTCTCCACCACGGGCAGCACCTCGGCGATGGTGATGTCCCGGCCCAGCTCACCGGCGAGCGAGGCGACCCCCGCGTCCCGGATGCCGCACGGCACGATCTTGTCGAACGAGGTGTTGTCCGGGTTCACGTTCAGCGAGAAGCCGTGCATCGTGACGCCCTTGGCGACCCGGATGCCGATCGCGGCGAGCTTGCGGTCCTCCCGGCGCTGGCCGGCGTTGGACGGCGCGTACTCCGGGCCGTTCAGCCGCGGGTCGAACAGCTCGTCCGCCAGCCGCGGGTCGAAGTCCAGGTTCAGCCCGCCCAGGGCCGGCCGCTCCTCCACCGGGTCGCCCAGCACCCACACACCACTGCGGCCCTCGACCCGGCTGCCCTCGATGCCGAACTCGGCGCAGGCCCGGATCAGCGCCTCTTCCAGGCGGCGCACATGCGCGACGACGTCCACCGGGCGCGGCAGCTTCTGGATCGGGTAGCCGATCAGCTGGCCGGGGCCGTGCCAGGTGATCTTCCCGCCGCGGTCCACGTCGACGACCGGGGTGCCGTCCAGGGGGCGCTCGTCGTCGGTCGTGCGCCGGCCCGCGGTGTAGACGGACAGATGCTCCAGCAGCAGACAGGTGTCGGGCACCTCGTCCGCGAACCGGGCGGCGTGGATCCGGCGCTGCTCCTGCCAGGCCGACTCGTAGTCGACCGCGTCGGCCCCGAAGCCCAGGTGGACAAAGCGCAGCCCCTCGGGTGCGGGGGTCTCCCCCCGAGAGATCGCAGTCACGGCAGCTCCCATCCGAACTTCTGTTGCGCTGTGCGGCAACGTTGATGCCTTTCGATGCGTTCGCGCCCCCAGCAACTGTACGGCGGCCGGATCCGGTCCCCGCAGGCGGCCGGTGTACCCCCAGCAACCGCAGTCCCGGCCCTGCTCACACGATCGGATGAACGCGGGACGCAGGCCGCGAGAACGGCACCGAAGGCCGTTACATTCACGCCGTTCCAAGAGGGCGATGAGCATGCCGGACCGGGTGGGCCGAAACCGGCGCCCGGCCCGGAAGGCAGGAGACCGTAAAGCTGATGACGGAACGACCCGCGCACACCCCCAACCGACAGCTCGCCGCACTCATCGCCGAGGCGGGCTTCTCCAACGCCGGTCTGGCCAGACGGGTCGACCAACTCGGCATCGAGCACGGCCTCGACCTCCGCTACGACAAGACCTCCGTCACCCGCTGGCTGCGCGGCCAGCAGCCCCGGGGCACCACCCCCGCGCTGATTGCGGAGGTCTTCACCCGCCGGCTCGGGCGCCGGCTGTCCGCCCAGGACCTCGGCCTGGACGCCTGTGCGCCGGTGTACGCCGGGCTGGAGTTCGCCGCGAGCCCCAGCGAGGCGGTGGACATCGTCAGCGGACTGTGGCGCAAGGACTCCGGCAGCCACGCCGAGCTCCGCAAGATCGCCTTCACCCCGGCCGGGCTCGTGGTGCCCAGCCGCGACTGGCTGATCGGGCGGCCCGACGACCGGGTGGCCCGCGGCGAGCCGGCCACCGGCGAGGGCACGGGAGCGGGCGCCGGTGCGCCCGCGGGCGAGAGCGCCGGCCGGGTTCCCGTCCAGGGCGGCCGGGCCTCGGTGCCCCGCCAGCGCCGGACCGCCGACCGGGTCGACCGCACCCAGGGCTCCAAGGTCACCTCCGGCGACATCGCCGCCCTGCGCTCGGTCGGCGAGCTGTTCCGGGCGCTGGACCACGCCTACGGCGGCGGCCACGCCCGGCAGGCCCTGGTGCGCTATCTGGAGCACGAGGCCGAGCCGATGCTGCGCGGCACCTACGGCGAGGCCACCGGCCGCCGGTTGTTCGCGGCGGTCGCCGATCTGACCCGGCTCGCGGGCTGGACCTCGTACGACATCGCCGCGCACGGCCTGGCGCAGCGGTACTTCGTCCAGGCCCTGCGGCTGGCCCAGGCGGCCGGCGACCGGGCGTACGGCTCCTACGTCCTGGTGACGATGAGCCGGCAGGCCGTCTATCTGGGGCACGGCAGGGAGGCCGTCCAGCTGGCGCGCGTCGCCCAGCAGGGCATCGGCAGCGGCGCACCGCCCGCCGTCCAGGCGCTGCTGCACTCCGCGGAGGCCCGCGGCCACGGTGTCCTGGGCGAGGTCCGGGCCTGCACGGCGGCGCTGGCCCGCGCGGAACGCGCGCTGGAGACCTCCCGCCCCGGGGACGACACCCCGTACTGGGCCCGCTTCTTCGACGAGGCCCAGCTCGCCGACGAACTGGCGCACTGCCACCGCGATCTCCAGCAGTACCGCGCGGCCTCCCAGCACGCCGAGCGCTCCCTGCAGCTGCGCGCCGCCGGGTTCGCCCGCAGCCGGCTGTTCTGCCGGGTGGTGCTGGCGACCGCGCGGCTGGGCCTGGGCGAGCTGGAGCAGGCCTGCACGCTCGGGGCGGAGGCGGCGCTCCAGGCGTCGGAGATGCGCTCGGTGCGGGCCCATGAGTACGTCAGGGAGTTCGAGCGGCGCCTGGAGCCGTACCGGGACGCGGCGCCGGTGCGCGGCTACCGCGAGCGGATCGCCGCGCTGGGCTGAGGAGCCGGGCGGGGGAGCCGGGCCGGGCGCAGCGCCCGGCCCGGCCGGCCCCGGTGGTCAGGCCGCCGGGCGCAGGGCGTCCGGTTCGGTGGTGAGGGCCGGCAGCCCGAAGTCCGTCAGCAGGGCGCGGGCCGCCCGCCGGCCCGAGTTCAGCGCGCCCTGGAGCGTGCCGGCATCGCGGTGGTCGCCGCAGACGTAGAGCCCGGCCAGCACCCGTACGGGACGCTGCGGATCGTGCGGAGCCGGCATCGCCGGGACCGCGTACGGGTCGTGATGCCCGGTCAGCAGCTCCCAGTCGTCGGTGCGCGCCCCGTAGAGCCGCTCCAGCTGCGGCCGGACGGTCTTGTCGAGGACGGACAGCGGCAGCGCCGCCGCGGCGCCGAGCACGGTCGTGGTGATCAGCGGCCGGCCGGGCGGCGTACGGGACGGGTCGACCGCCCCGGCGCGGAAGCTGCAGGCGACCGGCCCGTCCACCGGCAGGATCGCCGTGGTGGCGTCCCGGGACGGCATGCCGCGGCCGTCCGCACCGGCCGGGACGGTGTGGTGCAGCACCGTCACCGGGTGGAAGGCGGGCACCCGCAGGCCCGGGAGCAGTTCGGCGGCGTCGCGGGCACCGGTGGCCAGCAGGACCGCCCGGCAGGGGATCCGGCCGTGCTCGGCGGTGCTGACGCCCGTGGTGGAGACCGAGGTGACCTGGACGGACGTGCGGACCGTGCCGGGCGGCAGGCCGGCCGCGAGCAGGTCGGGGACGGCCGAGGCGCCGCCGGCCGGCATCCACAGGCGGCCGGCCTCCGCGTAGCCGCGCAGCGCGAGCGCGGCGCTCCGGCTGGAGCCGCGCAGCCGCGGATCGCACAGCAGCATGCCCAGCAGTGGCCGCAGGAAGACGTCCGGGGTGCGGGGCGGGAAGGTGGGCCGGGTCGCCAGGGCGTCCTGGACCGGACGGTCGGCGCGCGCGAGGGCGCGCGCCGCGGAGAGTGCGCCCCTTGTGCTCCGGGAGCCGCTGATGTGCTGCGCCCGCTGGCCGTTGTGCACGCTCAGCACCGGGGCGAACGGACGGAGCGTCAGATCTCCGAGCCCCGGCGTGCGGCGCAGTTCGGCGGCGGAGACGGCCAGCGGCCGGCCGCAGCGGTCCAGCCGGAAGCCGTCGAGCCGGTCGGTGACGGAGCGGCCGCCGATCCGCTCGGCGGCCTCCAGGACCGTGACCGACACCCCCGCGCCGGCCAGGTGGCGGGCGGCGGCGAGACCGGCCGGCCCGGCCCCCACGATGACGACGTCCACGGTCGATGCGGTACGCAGCACATGGCCTCCCGAGGTCGGTCCCAGCGGCGGTGCACGGAGTGTCATGCCCTCTGAGGCCGCGAGGAATGCCGAGTGGTGTGTGCGGAAAAGTAGGGAGCCGCCGGCGCGTACGACAGGGGGCGTACGGGGCGCGTCGAAGCGCCCGGGCGGAGGTTTGCCGGCGGGGTGCCGGCGGTTGCCCGCGGCCGCGGCCGTCTACCGGGGCTGGACGGCGTCCGGCCGGGCCGCCCCTGGGTCGACCGCCGCCCGGACCGCCTCGACGATCCGCGGGTGCGCGAACGTGAACCCGGACTCCAGCAGCCGCTTCGGCACCACCCGCTGGCTGCCCAGCACGTCCCCGGCGAACTCACCGAGGGCGATCCGCAGCACCGGCGCCGGGACGGAGAACAGCGTGGGACGGTGCAGCACCCGGCCCATCACGGCGGTGACCTCCCGATTGGTCACCGGTTCCGGCGCGGTGAGGTTGACCGGCCCGGTCAGCTCCTCGGTGGTCACGAGGTGGCGGAGCGCCGCGATGTGGTCGTGCAGCGAGATGAAGCTCCAGTACTGGCTGCCGTCGCCGAGCCGCCCGCCCAGACCGAGCCGGAAGACCGGGAACAGCCGCCCCCAGGCACCGCCGGAGCGCGCCACGACCAGGCCGGTGCGGGCGAGGACGGTGCGGATGCCGGCGTCCTGGGCCGGCCGCGCGGCGGCCTCCCAGTCCACGCACACCTCGGGCAGGAAACCGTGGCCGGCCGGCGCGCTCTCGTCCGTCCGCCGGTCCCCGGTGTCCCCGTAGTAGCCGATCGCACTGCCCGAGACGAAGACCCGCGGGGGGACGTCCATCGAGGCGAGCGCCTTAGCCAGGGCCCGGGTGCCGAGCACCCGGCTGTCGCGGATCTGCTGCTTGTACGCGGTGGTCCAGCGGTGGTCGCCGACGCCCGCGCCCGCGAGGTGGACCACCGCCTCGCAGCCGGCCAGCCCCGCGGTGTCGACCTGCTGCCGCGCGGGGTCCCAGCGCACCTCGTCGGCGGCCGCCGGGGCGCGCCGTACGAGCCGGACGACGTCGTGGCCGTCCGTGCGCAGGGACCGTACGAGGGCCGTGCCGATGAGTCCGGTCGAGCCGGTGATCGCGATCCGCATGCGCCCATACTGCCTGGGCCCGGCGTCCGGCGACGACAACTGCCCGGCGCAGGGCCCGAGTCCCTAGGGCCGGAAACGGTCCCAGAGGAGGGGGAAGCGTGCGGCGAGGGTCTCGTCGTCGTCGAAGTCGACGTAGGTGCCGAGCGGTTCGCGGGGCGGCGGCGGCAGTTCCAGGTCCGGCATCGACCCGCCGGTCATCTGCTCGTACGCCTCGTCGGCCGCGTAGCCCACCTCCTCGGCGTCCCCGTCCACCGACTCGTCGAAGTCGTCGAGGAGCTCGGCGAGCTGGTCCGGGTCGTGCACCCCGCCCTCGAAGACCTCCCGGCCCTGGGCGATCAGCCAGCAGCGGAAGTAGTCGAAGGCGTCGTCGCTGCAGCCGTCCAGCAGGACCGCGGCCGCCGCCCACAGGTCCCAGGTGTACGCCCGGTTGTAGCGGGACTCGAAGTGGCGGGCGAAGTCCACGACGGCGTCCGGGTCGCGCCTGAGCAGCCGCTCGACCAGCGCGTCGGCCTGCTCCTCGGGATCACCCTCGGCCGCCTCGCGCGAGTCGTCGATCAGCTCCCAGAACTCCGTCTCGTCCATCACCGCTCCAGCATCTGCCCTGCCGGGGTGTGCCGCATGCGGAGTCCCCCGGATGCTGTCGTGCCGCTGTCGGTGTGGGACCGGGCCCGACGCGGGCTGCCGTCCGGGGCGGGGAACGGGGGATGAGCAGGCAGGGAGCGGGGCGACGGGCGGGCCGGGCGCGGGCGGTGGCCGGGAGCGTACGGGCCGCGCGGGGCCGGGCGGGCCGTCGGGTGACCGCCCCAAGAATCACTCGTTGGAAGGCGTGCAACAACCACACGACGGCATACACGGCATAGTCGGTAAATCTGCCAATTTCTGAAGGGCTGTTTCAGGCCATGCCCATGGACGAACGCACCCGGGCCGACGTCGAACGGGCCGAGGCGGCCCTCGTCGAGCACTATCCGCGGCTGGTCCGCCTCGCCTATCTCGTCCTGCCCCCGTCGATGGGCCGCCACCGCCGGGTGCTCACCGCGCACGGCCTGGTCCAGCGGGCCCTGCCGCGCACCGGTCGCCGGCGCCGCCCGGACGGCGGGCTGCCGGCCCAGCGCGGCCCGCTCCCCGAGAACGGCTACGACCTGGTGCGGCTGCGGACCCTGCGGCTGGCGCTGGCCCACGAGGGCCGGCCCGGCCGGGGGCTCCCCGCCGTGCCCCAGGTCTGGGGCCTGCGGCTCTTCCCCCGGGCCGGCGGCGCCGATGAACTCGCCCTGGACCAGGCGCTGTCCGCGGTCCCGGCGTCGGTCCGGGCCGCCATCGGACTGTGGCAGCTGGAGGGCCTGGACGAGGACGCGGTACGGGCGCTGCTGGACCGGGCCGGGGCCGCCGACCCGGAGGCCGCGCTGCGGGCGGCCGAGCAACTGGACCGGGAGACCGGGGCGGGGGCCGCGGCGCTGCTGAACTCCGGGGAGTTCGACCCCTGTACGGTCCAGACCCGGCCGACGGACCTGCTGCGCCGCCGGCAGCGGCTGCGGTCCGCGGTGGCGCTGGCGGCCGTCGCGGCGATCGGCGCGGTGGTCGCGGCGGTGCCCAGCGGTGACGGGGACCCGGCGGGCCGGCCGGCGACCCCGGCCGAGCAGGCGCTGGACCCCGCCAAGCTGCTGCGCACCCGCAACGAGCAGTGGTCCGACACCGCGCGGGTGGACTTCACCGCCTGGCCCGCGCGCGGCCGGCAGGCCGGCGACAAGGAGCTGCTGGGCCGGGCGCTACGGGTCTGGGCGGCACCGCCCGCCGACGCCCGGATCACCGCCTCCGCGGGCACCTCCACCCGCCCGCCCGACCATCCGCCGCAGCTGCTGTACGCCGGCCTGATCGACAACGTCATGGTGGTCGTCCTCCACGACGGCGAACGACTGGTCCGCTACGCCGAACCCGAAGACGCCACTCCCACGCTGCACTTCGCGCGGGTGGACGACGCGGACCTGACGACCGCTGCCGCGCTGGTGATCGGCCGCGGCAACGGCTGGATGCGCTATCTGCTCGCCCCCTGGATCTCCGACGTCGCCGTCCGCGACCTGCTGGCGCCGGGCACCGCGCCGCACGGACTGCACGTCGCCCCCGACGGCGTCACCGACCGCATCCCGCTCCCCCCGCAGCCGGGCGGCGGCTGCGGGCACTGGCCGGTGGCGCAGTTCCGCCCCTCGACGCGGATCGGGGCGCCGGCCCCGCCCTTCCTGCTGGCCGACCTCAACGACCTCGTCCCGGTCCACCTCACCTCCGTACCACCGCCGCCCGCCGGCGCCGCGGGACCGGTCGCGGGGCAGCGCGAGGCCACCGACCCCGCGGACCTTGCGACCTGGGCCCGTACGGCCTGCGGGCTGGGCGCGCTGCGGGGCGCCGGCGTACGGTCCGTCAGCAACTGGGCGTTCGCCGTGCAGCGCCTCCCCGAGGGCGGCGGCAGCGCGACCTGGGTGTGCACCCGCGCCGACACCTGGCGCGGGCCCGGCAGCGCGACCGTCCGCTTCCTGCCGCCCGCCGTACGTCCGGGCGACCCCGGCCGGATCGCCGGCCGGTCCGACGGCACCGCCGCCTGCAGCCGCTACGGCCCGCACGTCGTCGGGGACGTCCCCTGGCGGTCGCCGTCCGGGAAGTGGTACCTGCTGGCCGCGGGCAGCCCGGACGTCGAGGGTCTCGACGCCACCGGCGCCCTCCGGGCGACCGCCGAGGGCCCCACCCTCGCCGCACCGGCCCCCGGCCCGGCCCCCGCCGCCGAGGTCGTCGGACGGCTGCGCAACGGGGGCAGTGTGCGGGCTTTTCGGCCGTAGGGGCGGTGGCCCGGGGCCCGGCCGGCGGTGCGGCGCGACGCATCCTCCCCGGACGAAAAACCGGACAGAAGGTGTCGGGATTCGGTGCCAGAGTCACGCTGCGCCGGGCAGCCGGACGAGCCCTGATGGGCCGCCGGCCGTGCGCACGGCATCTGACAGTGCGGCACCGACAGCGGGGCGCCTGACATGGAGGAGTGGAACGTGACGAGTGGGCACGCAACGAACGGCGGGCCGGACCGGCCGGTGACCGCGGAGCTGACCGGGCGGGTGGCGCTGGTCGCCGGGGCGACCCGGGGCGCGGGCCGGGCGATGGCCGTCGAGCTGGGCCGGGCGGGCGCGCTGGTGTACGTCACCGGGCGGACCACCCGCGACCGGGTCAGCGAGGTGGGCCGCCCGACGGAGACGATCGAGCAGACCGCCGAGCTGGTGACCGCAGCGGGAGAGGCGGCCCGTAGGGCCTCGGCCAAGGACGGTGGTGGGCGACGGGCGGGCGGCACCGGGATCGCGGTACCGACCGACCATCTGGAGCCGACGCAGGTCAAGGCACTGGTCGAGCGCATCGACCGGGAGCAGGGGCGGCTGGACATCCTGGTCAACAGCGTCTGGGGCGGCGACCATCTGCTCGAATTCCACACCAAGCTCTGGGATCTCGACCTGGCCGACGGCCTGCGGATGTTCCGCCTCGGCATCGACACCCACGTCATCACCGGCCATTACGCGCTGCCGCTGATGAACCGGCGGCCCGGCGGACTGCTGGTCGAGGTCACCGACGGCACGGCGTCCTTCAACCGCACCTACCGCGAGAACCTCTGCTTCGACCTCACCAAGAACGCCCCGCACCGCATCGCCTTCGGCCTCGCCGCCGAGGTGAGGGAACTGGGCGGCACGGTGGTCTCGCTCACCCCCGGCTTCCTGCGGTCCGAGGAGATGCTGGACCACTTCGGGGTGACCGAGGAGAACTGGCGCGACGCGGTGGCCAAGGAGCCGCACTTCGCGATCGCGGAGTCACCGGCCCTGATCGGCCGGGCCGTACGGGCACTGGCCGCCGACCCCGACAAGGCACGCTGGACCGGCCGGTCGCTCTCCAGCGGCCAGTTGGCGAAGGAGTACGGCTTCACCGACACGGACGGCTCCCGCCCCGACTGCTTCGGCTACTTCGAGGACGTGGTCTTCGGCGGCAAGGACGCGACCGCGGCGGACTACCGCTAGGCACCCCGCTCACTCCCGTACAGGGCGGCCGTGCGCCGGGCGGCCGCGGCGAAGCGGTCGCGCAGTGCGGCGGGGGCGAGGACCTCGCCCTCGGGGCCGAGGGCCAGCAGCTGGGAATAGGCGACCTCGTCGGACTCCACGCGCAGGGTGACCGTCAGCTGGCCCTGCGCGTCCGGCCCGCCGGCGGCCCGGGCGGCGTCGATCGCCGCACGGGCCGCCGCGGCCTCGGTGACGTGCGGCAGGACCCGTATTCCGTGCTCGGAGAGCCGGAGCACCACCTCGGTACGGAGGATCGAGCGGGCGAACTCCGCGGCCCGCTCGGCCCAGAACGCCGGCAGGTCGAACGACGCGTCCCGGGTGAAGGCACCGGGCCCGCCGTCGAGCACGTCGACGGCGGTGAACCGGTCGATCCGGTACACCCGGAAGTCCCCCTGCGCCCGCGCCGCCAGATACCACACACCCGCCTTCAGCACGAGTCCGTACGGCTCCAACTCCCGCCGCACCTCGGTCCGTTCGGCCCCCTTTCCCTTCCGAAGGTAGCGGGCCGCGATCCGGCGGTCGGACCACACGGCCTCCGCGATCGCGGGCAGCAGACCGGGCGTGCCGGGCTCCTTGTACCAGGCGGGGGCGTCGAGGTGGAAGCGCTGGGCGGCGCCCGCGGCGGCGTCCCGCAGCTCCGGCAGCAGGGCGGCGGAGACCTTCAGCCGGGCGGCGGAGGCGGCGTCGGCGAGCCCCATCTCCCGCAGCGCGGAGGGCACTCCGGAGAGGAAGAGCGCCTCCGCCTCGCTGCGACCGAGACCCGTGAGGCGGGTGCGGTAGCCGCCTATCAGGCGGTACCCACCGGCCCGGCCCCGGTCGGCGTAGACGGGCACCCCGGCCTCGGAGAGGGAGAGCACGTCCCGCGCGACCGTGCGCTCGGACACCTCCAGCTCCCGCGCCAGCTCGGCCCCGGTCATCGACGGGCGCGACTGGAGCAGCAGCACCATCTTGATCAGCCGGGCAGCACGCATGTCTTCATGATGCCGGGGACCACTGACAACGCCGGGGGCGCGGCGGGGGCGGACGGTCCGCCCCGGCCGGCAGAAAGAAGGCCCGGCCGTGGTCAGGGCGTGACCGGCCGGGCCGTGGGTTCCCGTGCGGAGGTTCCGGGCGCGGGTGGGTGACCTCCGCACGGGAGTGTGGGTGCCCCTGGGAAGGGGCGGCTCAGAAGCCGTAGCGCTCGCGGGCCTCCTTGACCGCGGAGGCCGGGACGTCGCCGCGGCGGGCGAGCTGGGCCAGTGCCGCGACGACCAGCGACTCGGCATCGACGCCGAAGTGGCGGCGGGCCGCCTCGCGGGTGTCGGACAGGCCGAAGCCGTCCGCGCCGAGGGAGGACCAGTCCTGCTCGACCCACTGCGCGATCTGGTCCGGGACCTGGCGCATGTAGTCGCTGACCGCCAGGACCGGCGTCTCGACGCCGCTGAGCGCCTCGCGGACGTACGGCGTGCGCTGCTCGCCGCGCAGGGTGGCCTCGTCGGCCGCCAGCGCGTCGCGCCGCAGCTCCGTCCAGGAGGTCGCGGACCACACGTCGGCGGCCACGCCCCACTCGTCGGCGAGCAGCTGCTGGGCCGCCAGCGCCCAGTGGATCGCGGTGCCGGAGGCCAGCAGCTGGATCCCCGGGGCGTCGGCGGGCACCGTGACGCCCGCCGTGGCCGCGGTGTTGAAGCGGTACAGGCCGCGGACGATGCCCTCGTCGACGCCCGCGGGCTTAGCCGGCTGGGGCATCGGCTCGTTGTAGACCGTGAGGTAGTAGAAGACGTTCGGGTCCTCGCCGGGGGCGGTCTCGCCGTACATGCGGCGCAGGCCGTCCTTGACGATCGCCGCGACCTCGTACGCGAACGCCGGGTCGTACGACAGTGCCGCCGGGTTGGTCGACGCGATCATCGGCGAGTGGCCGTCCGCGTGCTGCAGGCCCTCACCGGTCAGCGTGGTGCGGCCGGCCGTGGCGCCGACCAGGAAGCCCTTGCCGAGCTGGTCGCCGAGCTGCCACATCTGGTCGGCGGTGCGCTGCCAGCCGAACATCGAGTAGAAGATGTAGAACGGGATCATCGTCTCGCCGTGCGTGGCGTACGCGGTGGCGGCGGCGATGAAGTCCGCCATCGAACCGGCCTCGGTGATCCCCTCGTTGAGGATCTGGCCGTCCTTGGCTTCCTTGTAGTACATCAGCTGGTCGCGGTCGACCGGCTCGTACGTCTGGCCCTTGGGGGAGTAGATCCCGAGCGACGGGAAGAGCGACTCCATGCCGAAGGTGCGGGCCTCGTCGGGGACGATCGGCACCCAGCGCTTGCCGGTCTGCTTGTCGCGGATGAGGTCCTTGACCAGGCGGACGAAGGCCATGGTGGTGGCCACGGACTGGTTGCCGGAGCCCTTGTCGAAGGCGGCGAAGGCCTTGTCGGCCGGGGCCGGCAGCGGCGCGAGCGGGTGGGAGCGGCGGGCCGGGGCCGGGCCGCCGAGGGCCGCGCGGCGCTCCTGGAGGTAGCGGACCTCGGGGGAGTCGGCGCCCGGGTGGCCGTAGGGGACCCGGCCGTCGGTGAAGTCGCTGTCGGAGATGGGGAGTTCGAGCAGGTCGCGCATGACCTTGAACTCGTCCACCGTCAGCTTCTTCATCTGGTGGTTGGCGTTCTTGGACTCGAAACCCTTGCCGAGGGTGAAGCCCTTGACCGTCTGCGCGAGGATCACGGTCGGGGCGCCCTTGTGCTCCAGGGCCGCCTTGTACGCCGCGTACACCTTGCGCGACTCGTGGCCGCCGCGGGAGAGGTGGAAGCACTCCAGGATCTTGTCGTCGGAGAGCAGCGTGGCCATCTCGACGAGGGCGGGATCGGCGCCGAAGAAGTGGTCGCGGATGTAGGCCGCGTCGCGGGTCGCGTAGGTCTGGAACTGGGCGTCCGGCACCTCGCGCAGCCGGCGGGCCAGCGCGCCGGTGGTGTCGAGCCGGAAGAGCTCGTCCCAGGCGGTGCCCCACAGCGTCTTGACGACGTTCCAGCCGGCGCCGCGGAACTGGGCCTCCAGCTCCTGCACGATCTTGAAGTTGGCGCGGACCGGGCCGTCCAGGCGCTGCAGGTTGCAGTTGATGACGAAGGTGAGGTTGTCCAGGCCCTCACGGGAGGCGAGCGCGAGCGCGGCGGTCGACTCCGGCTCGTCCATCTCGCCGTCGCCCAGGAACGCCCAGACGTGCGAGCCGGAGACGTCCTTGATGCCGCGGTGGGTCAGGTAGCGGTTGAAGCGCGCCTGGTAGATGGCCGACAGCGGGCCGAGGCCCATCGACACGGTGGGGAACTCCCACAGCCAGGGCAGCCGCCGCGGGTGCGGGTAGGACGGCAGGCCCTTGCCGCCGGCCTCGCGGCGGAAGTGGTCGAGGTGCTCCTCGGTGAGGCGGCCGTCGAGGAAGGCGCGGGCGTAGATGCCGGGCGCGGCGTGGCCCTGGATGTAGAGCTGGTCGCCGGATCCGCCGGTGGAGGAGTCCTCCTTGCCGCGGAAGAAGTGGTTGAAGCCGGTCTCGTAGAGCCAGGCCGCGGACGCGAAGGTCGCGATGTGGCCGCCGACGCCGTACTTGGCGCCGCGGGAGACCATCGCGGCCGCGTTCCAGCGGTTCCAGGCGGCGATCCGGGCTTCCATCGCCTCGTCACCCGGAACGGCGGGCTCGGCGGCGGTGGGGATGGTGTTGAGGTAGTCGCTCTCCAGGAGCTGGGGGAGCGCGAGCCCCGACTGCTCCAGGGTGCGGCGCATCAGGTAGGCGGCGCGATGCGGGCCCGCCGCCTCGGTGACGGCGTCCAGCGACTCGCGCCACTCGGCCGTCTCCTCGGGGTCGCGGTCCGGGAGCTGGTCGAGCTGGCTGTACGGCAGGCGCACGGGGTCGGGCATGGGTGGCCCCTTTCCGGACGGGAGGGAAGCTCGGGGGCGCCGTCGGGACCGGGCCGCGCCAGTGGGCTGCGGCGGGATCTCGACGGCACCCGGATGCGAGTGCGGCAGTTTCGGCAGGCAGGGTGTCGCGCCCCGTCGGAAGACGATACGCCCCTGATCGATGATCGATCAACGCTGAACAACCGAAAAACCGCAGGTCGGCACGGGGTGCCGCGATTTTGGGCACTCGGTGCCACCTTCGGAGGGTGCCTCCGCTCAGCCGCGCCGGGGCCTCTCGGGCCCGCCCGGCGCCCCCGCTCAGACCCTCGGTGCGCAGCTCAGCACGTGTGTCTTGAGCAGCGTGCCGATCTTCGGGTCGCGCCGCCGGAACGCGTCCACGATCTCCTGGTGGTCCTGCGCGTGCGAGCGCTGCTCCGGGCTGAACCAGCGGATCGACAGCGCCGTCCACACCTCGATGCCCAGCGACTCCCAGGTGTGCAGCAGCACCGCGTTCCCGGCGGCCCGCACGATCTCCCGGTGGAACGCCACGGTGTGCCGCACCTGCGCCTCCCCGTCGCCCGCCAGGTCCGCCTCGCGCAGCGCCGCCACCTCCCGCTCCAGCGCGGCGGTGTCCTCCGCCAGCCGCCCGGCCGCCAGCTCCGCGGCGACCTGCTCCAGCCCGGCCCGCACCGGATAGCTCTCCTTGAGGTCGGCCGCGGTCAGGTTCCGGACCCGTACGCCCTTGTTGGGCGCCGACTCGATCAGCCGCAGCGACTCCAGCTCGCGCAGCGCCTCCCGTACGGGCGTCTGGCTGACCTCCAGCTCCACCGCGATCCGCCGCTCGACGATCCGCTCGCCCGGCTGCCAGCGGCCGCTGACGATCCCCTCGAGGATGTGCTCGCGGATCTGCTCGCGCAGCGAATGGACGACGGGCGGGGTCATGAGGTGCTCCTTCAGAGCGGGTGGTGACGCGGCGGGTGGCGAGGGGGCCATTATCCGGGACGGCGGCCGGACGGCGGCATGCGGAAGGGCCGGCCCCGGTCCGTACGGATGCTGTACGAAACGGTGCCGGCCCCTGCTGCTAACCGCCTACCGGGTGGCTGCCTGGCTCAGAGACCGATCTCGGTCTCGAACTCGGCGGCCTCCAGGATCTGCTTGACCGTGGTCAGGTAGCGGGCGGCGTCGGCGCCGTCCACCAGACGGTGGTCGTAGGAGAGCGCGAGGTAGGTCATGTCGCGCACCGCGATGGTCTCGCCGAGGTCCGGGTGGTTGATGACCACCGGACGCTTGACGGTCGCACCGATGCCCAGGATGCCGACCTGGTTCGGGGGCACGATCACGGTGTCGAACAGCGCGCCGCGCGACCCGGTGTTGGAGATGGTGAAGGTCGCACCGGAGAGCTCGTCCGGGGTGATCTTGTTCGCCCGGACCTTGCCCGCCAGCTCCGCGGTCTTGCGGGCGATACCGGCGATGTTGAGGTCGCCCGCACCCTTGATGACCGGGGTCATCAGGCCCTTCTCCGCGTCCACCGCGATACCGATGTTCTCGGTGTCGAAGTAGGTGATGGTGCCCTCGTCCTCGTTGATCCGGGCGTTGACGACCGGGTGGGCCTTCAGCGCCTGGACGGCGGCCTTGACGAAGAACGGCATCGGGGAGAGCTTGACGCCCTCACGCTGCGCGAAGGCGTCCTTGGCCTTGTTGCGCATCCGCATGATCGCGGTGATGTCCACCTCGACCACGGTGGTCAGCTGCGCCTGGCCGTGCAGGGCCTTCATCATGTTGTCGCCGATGACCTTGCGCATCCGCGGCATCTTGACGGTCTGACCGCGCAGCGGGGAGACCTCCAGCGCCGGGGCCTTCGACGCGGCCGGGGCGGCGGCAGCGGCCGGCGCGGCCTGCTGCTTGGCGGCCTCGGCGGCGGCGATGACGTCCTGCTTGCGGATCCGGCCACCGACACCGGTGCCCTTGACCGTGGCGAGGTCGACGCCGCTCTCCGCGGCGAGCTTGCGCACCAGCGGGGTGACGTAGGCGCCCTCGCCCTCACCGGCGGCCGGGGCCGGGGTGACAGGTGCCGGGGCGGCCGGAGCCGGCGCGGGGGCCGGAGCCGGAGCCGCGGGGGCGGCCGGGGCGGCGGGCGCCGCCGGGGCGGCAGCGGCCGGCGCCGGGGCGGGCGCGGGAGCCGGAGCCGGAGCCGGGGTGGGCTCGGCGGCCGGGGCCGGGGCGGCCGGGGCCGGAGCCGCGGGGGCGGCGGGGGCCGCGCCCTTGGCACCGATGACGGCGAGCTTGGCGCCGACCTCGGCGGTCTCGTCCTCGCCGACCACGATCTCCAGCAGGGTGCCGGAGGCCGGCGCCGGGATCTCGGTGTCGACCTTGTCGGTGGAGACCTCCAGCAGCGGCTCGTCGGCCGAGACCTCCTCGCCGACCTCCTTCAGCCAGCGGGTGACGGTGCCCTCGGTGACGCTCTCGCCGAGCGCGGGGAGGACGACGTCCGTGCCCTCGGCACCGCCCGCGGGGGCGGCGGCGGGGGCCGGGGCCTCGGCAGCCGGGGCCGGAGCCGCGGCGGGCTCGGGCTGCGCGGCCGGGGCGGGAGCCTCGGCGGCGGCCGGGGCCGGGGCAGCGGCCGGCGCACCGGTGCCGTCGTCGATGACGGCCAGCTCGGCGCCGACCTCAACGGTCTCGTCCTCGGCCACCTTGATGGAGGTCAGGATGCCGGCGGCCGGGGCCGGGATCTCGGTGTCGACCTTGTCGGTCGACACCTCCAGCAGAGGCTCGTCGGCCTCTACGCGCTCACCCTCGGCCTTCAGCCAGCGAGTGACGGTGCCCTCGGTGACGCTCTCGCCGAGCGCCGGAAGGGATACGGAAACCGCCATGGTTTCGGTTGCTCCTTACGAATTGCAGGATGTGGTCGTCGCGCCCGGACTCGGGTCAGTCGTGGGAGTGGAGGGGCTTGCCGGCCAGGGCCAGGTGGGCCTCGCCGAGCGCCTCGTTCTGCGTCGGGTGCGCGTGCACCAGCTGCGCAACCTCGGCCGGCAGGGCCTCCCAGTTGTAGACCAGCTGGGCCTCGCCGACCTGCTCGCCCATACGGTCACCGACCATGTGGACGCCGACCACGGCACCGTCCTTGACCTGGACGAGCTTGATCTCGCCCGCGGTCTTGAGGATCTTGCTCTTGCCGTTGCCCGCGAGGTTGTACTTGAGGGCCACGACCTTGTCGGAGCCGTACAGCTCCTTGGCCTTCGCCTCGGTGATGCCCACCGAAGCGACCTCGGGGTGGCAGTACGTCACCCGCGGCACGCCGTCGTAGTCGATCGGGACCACGTTCAGACCGGCCAGCCGCTCCGCCACCAGCATGCCCTCGGCGAAGCCGACGTGCGCGAGCTGGAGGGTGGGGACGAGGTCACCGACGGCCGAGATGGTCGGCACGTTGGTCTGCATGTACTCGTCGACGAGGACGTAGCCGCGGTCCATCGCGACGCCCTGCTCCTCGTAGCCCAGGCCCGCCGAGACCGGCCCGCGGCCGATCGCGACCAGGAGCACCTCGGCCTCGAAGGTCTTGCCGTCGGCGAGGGTGACCTTGACGCCGTCGGCGGTGTACTCGGCCTTGTCGAAGAAGGTGCCGAGGTTGAACTTGATGCCCCGCTTGCGGAAGGCCCGCTCCAGCAGCTTGGAGCTGTTCTCGTCCTCGACCGGGACGAGGTGCTTGAGGCCCTCGACGATGGTGACGTCGGTGCCGAAGGACTTCCACGCCGAGGCGAACTCGACGCCGATCACGCCGCCGCCCAGGACGATCGCGGACTTCGGCACGCGGTCCAGCTTGAGCGCGTGGTCCGAGGAGATGATGCGGTCGCCGTCGATCTCCAGGCCCGGCAGCGACTTCGGCACGGAGCCGGTCGCCAGCAGGACGTGGCGGCCCTGGACGCGCTGGCCGTTCACGTCGACGGAGGTCGGGGAGGACAGACGGCCCTCACCCTCGATGTACGTCACCTTGCGGGAGGCGATCAGGCCCTGCAGGCCCTTGTACAGGCCCGAGATGACGTCGTCCTTGTACTTGTGGACCGCCGCCATGTCAATGCCCTCGAAAGTGGCCTTGACACCGAACTGCTCGCTCTCGCGAGCCTGGTCGGCGATCTCACCGGCGTGCAGCAGAGCCTTCGTGGGGATGCAGCCGTTGTGCAGGCAGGTACCGCCGACCTTGCCCTTCTCGATCAGGGCGACGTCCAGGCCCAGCTGCGCCCCGCGCAGGGCAGCGGCGTAACCACCGCTACCGCCTCCGAGGATCACTAGGTCGAAAACGGTGCTGGCGTCGTTCGCCACGTCACGTCCTCCATGCATGGATGCGCCGGACCGGTCTGCGATGACCGGACCGCGGCTGTTGTTCGGCCGCTTTAATTTCGGCCCTGGGTAAGGGGGGCCCTGTCCTGCCGAGAACCCATCTTCGCACTTGTTCAACGAAGCCGGGACGGCGGGCCGGGCTGTGGACGGCTGAGTCGCCGCCTGAAGAGGGTCGCCGGCGGGTTACCCGTGCGTATGCACGTGCGGATTTCGTCGAGGGCGAACATACCCTCCACGCACACCGACGGCCCCGGGCTGTGAGCTCGGGGCCGTACGGACAAAACAGACCAGACGGGCCGGCGTCAGCCGAGGTCGCCCGCGGCGGTGCGCTCGGCCAGCCGCACCAGGGTGCGGACCGCGGAGCCGGTACCGCCCTTGGGGGTGTAGCCCCAGGGCGAGCCCTCGTGGAAGGCCGGGCCGGCGATGTCCAGGTGGGCCCACGGGATGCCCTCGCCGACGAACTCCTTCAGGAAGAGACCGGCGACCAGACCGCCGCCCATCCGCTCACCCATGTTGGCGATGTCGGCGACCGGCGAGTCCATGCCCTTGCGGAGGTGCTCGGGCATCGGCATCGGCCAGGACTCCTCGCCGACCTCCTCCGCGATCTCGTGGATCGAGGTGCGGAAGGCCTCGTCGTTGGCCATGATCCCGAAGTGGCGGTGGCCGAGCGCCAGCACCATCGCGCCGGTCAGCGTGGCGACGTCCACGATCGCGTCCGGCTCCTCCTCCGAGGCCCGCGCCAGCGCGTCGGCCAGGACCAGCCGGCCCTCGGCGTCCGTGTTGAGCACCTCGACGGTCTTGCCGCTGTACATGGTCAGCACGTCACCCGGGCGGGTGGCGGAGCCGGACGGCATGTTCTCGGCGAGCGCCAGCCAGCCGGTGACGTTGACCGGGAGGCCCAGCCGGGCCGCGGTCACGACGGCGGCGAACACCGCGGCGGCGCCGCTCATGTCGCACTTCATGGTCTCGTTGTGGCCGGCCGGCTTGAGCGAGATGCCGCCCGAGTCGTAGGTGATGCCCTTGCCGACCAGCGCCAGGGTCTTGTTCGCCTTGGGGTGGGTGTGCGCGATCCGCACCAGCCGCGGCGGCGCCTCCGAGCCCTGGCCGACGCCCATCAGGCCGCCGTAGCCACCCTTCTTGAGCGCCTTCTCGTCCAGCACCTCGACCTTGAGGCCGAACTCCTTGGCCGCGGCCTGCGCCTCGGCCGCGAAGGACTTCGGGTCGAGGGCGTTGGAGGGGGTGTTGATCAGGTCGCGGGCGCGGTTGATCTCCGCGGCCAGCGCCTGCGCGCGCTCGGTGGCGGCCTTGAACTCCTTGTCGCGCGGCTTGCCGCCGAGGATCGCGACCTCGGCCAGCGGCGCCGACTTGCCGTCGTTCTTCTTGGTGCCGTTCTTGCCGTTGCCGTTGCCGGCGCCGTTGCTGCGGAACGCGGTGAAGGTGTACGCGCCGAGCAGCGCGCCCTCGCTCACCGCCGCGGCCGCCTCGGCGTCCTCGACCGGCAGCGCGAAGCCGGCCTTCTTGCTGCCGGCCAGCGCCCGGGCGGCGCTGCCCGCGGCGCGCCGCAGCGCCTCGTGGGCGTAGCCGTCGCCCTTGGCCGGTGCGTCGCCCAGGCCGACCGCCAGCACGACCGGCGTCTTGAGACCGTCCGCCGCGGGCAGCTTGGTCACCTCGCCCTCGGCACCACTTGCGCCGAGGGTCTCCAGCACACCGGCGAGCTTGCCGCCGAACGCCTTGTCCACGGCCTCGGCGCCGGGGGCCACGACGACGCCCTTGGCGCCCTTGGCAACGCCGACGACGACGGCATCCGCACGCACCGTTGCGGCGGAGGAAGTACTGAGGGTCAGTGCAGTCACGGTGATGAGAGTCCTGTTCCGTCCGGGAATCCGTTGTCGCGCCTTGGCGCGCTGCTGCGGCCGAGCCTACGCTCGGCGGCGCCGCGAGGCCCGGCCCGCTGCCGTACCGGTGCGGACCGTTGCGCGGCGGGCCGTACCGATCTCGGCCAACTCATGGACGATACAAGGGATTTGGCGGAATCGGTGGAATCGCCGGATCAGCCGAGGGCCAGCGCCAGCAGCGCGGTCAGCCCGGCACCCTCCGCGAGCGCACCGAACACGTCCCCGGTCACCCCGCCGAACCGCCGCCGGCAGTGCCCCAGCAGCAGTTCGCCGGCCGCCAGCCCGAGCACCGCCGCCAGCCCCGCGTGCACCGCGCCGTACGGTCCCCGCACCGCGCCCGCCGCCGCACAGCCCGCGACGACCAGGGCGGCGCACAGCAGCGCCGCACGCACCGGCACCGTCCCCGCGACCGCCGCGCCCAGCCCGTCCGGACGGGCCGCCGGCACCCCCGTACGGGAGGCCAGGGTCAGCGCGCACCGGCCGGTGACCGCGGCCACCCCCGCCCCCAGCGCGCCGTACGCCCAGCCCGCCGCGTACAGCCCGGCCAGCGCCGCCACCTGGGCCAGCAGGGTGAACAGCAGCGTGAGGACGCCGAACGGGCCGATGTCGGACTGCTTCATGATGCGCAGCGCGTCCTCGGCGGGCCTGCCGCTGCCCAGTCCGTCGGCGGTGTCGGCGAGCCCGTCCAGATGCAGTCCGCGGGTGAGGACGGCGGGCACCGCCGCGGTGCCGACCGCGGCCAGCAGCGGACTGCCGCCGAGCAGCAGCAGCGCCCCGCCGAGCGCGGCCGCGAAGCCCCCGACGACCAGGCCGGCCAGCGGCGCGCAGAGCATCCCGCCGCGGGCCGCCGCCCGGTCCCAGCGGTGCACCCGCACCGGCAGCACGGTCAGCGTGCCGAACGCGAAGCGCAGGGCGTCCGCGCGGGCCCAGGGAGCGGGGGTCTCGGTCATCGCGGCAGGCTATCCGGGCGCCCGCCGCGCCCGCCTGCCGCCCCCGGCCGCCACGAGAGGGCCTAATGGTGCCCATGGGTCACTGGTGGTACCGCAACATCGTCGAGCCGGGGAAGCTGCCGCTGCTGCTCGCCCTGGCCTCCTTCGTGCTGACGTTCCTCGTCACCCGGGCCGTCACCCGGCTGATCCGGGCCGGGAAGGGACCGTTCCACGACATCTCGCCCGGCGGGCTGCACGTCCACCACGTGGTGCCCGGCGTGGTGCTGATGGTCGCCGGCGGATTCATCGCGATCGCCGGCGGCCGGCGCGGCTTCGGCGCCGGCGTCGCCGCGGTGCTCTTCGGGATCGGCGTGGGCCTCGTCCTGGACGAGTTCGCGCTGGTCCTGCACCTGGACGACGTGTACTGGACGGAGGAGGGCACCAAGAGCGTCGAGGCCGTCATCCTCACCGTCGCCCTGGTCGCGCTGGTCCTCGGCGGCTTCCTGCCGTTCGGCGTGAACGAACTCACCCCGGACGAGACCACCGACCGCCTCACCGTCGTCCAGACGGTCGCGGTGAACTTCCTCTTCGCGCTGCTCGCGCTGGTGAAGGGGAAGGCGCGGATGGCGGTCATCGGGGTGTTCGTGCCGTTCGTCGCGCTGTTCGGCGCGATCCGGCTGGCCCGGCCCAACTCCCCGTGGGCCAGGCGCCTCTACCGCAACCGGCCCCGGGCGCGGGCCCGGGCGACGGTCCGCGCCTACCGCCACGACCGCCGCTGGTCGGGCCTGCGCCGCAAGGTGGAGCACCTCATCGGCGGCGCCCCCAGCCGCTGACGCGTTGCGCGTCCCGCGGCTTGACCGGCCGCCAGACCTCCCACAGCCCGCACACCACCAGCACCCCGAGGATCGCCGCGAGGTGCTCCTTGCCGGCCAGGTTGTTCTTGATGAACAGCACCTCGAAGACCATCGAGAGCACCACCAGCGAGCCGGTGAACCACGCCCGGTAGCGCCAGCACACGAACACCGCCAGGCCCACCACGGCCGCCGACGGGCCGGTGTCGATGACGTACTTGTCCGAATCGGGCAGGCCCAGCGGGCTCTGCGGGCCGATCCAGATCCCGATCCGGGCGTACATCGTCCCGGCGAGCGTGGCCACGTAGGCGACCAGCAGCGTCTTGCGCCAACCGAGGCAGGTCTCCGCGATGCCGAAGACCACCAGGATCTGCACCAGCGCGCCCCACACCGGAAGGTCCAGCGCGGGCACGAACAGCGACAGCGGGGTGCGCAGCAGCGCGATCCACAGGTGCTCGTACGCCTGGACCGAGCCGATGTCCTGGATGGCGTGGTAGCCCCACGCCTGGTTCTGCACGAACTGGAAGACCAGCGTCAGGCAGACCGCGGCGAGCGTTACCGGGATCGCCCGCAGCCTCGCGGAGACCAGCTCCGACCGCACCGTCCGCAGCAGCGGCCCCCACTCGGCCCGCGCCGCCCGGCGCAGAACGGCTATGTCCCGCCGCCCCGCACGGGCCACACTCATCTCACGTTCTCCAGGTGCTTGCGGTTCAGCCACTTCGGCAGACCAGGTGCTTCCAGGAAGCCTTCCGCCCGGGCGGCGGCCAGGCCGATCCGCAGCAGATCGGTGCTCTTCTCGAAGAGCAGGAACCGCGGCTCCCAGATGGGCCGGTACTTCGCATTGGCGCGATAGAGCGATTCGATCTGCCACCACCTGGAGAAGAAGCTCAGCAGCGAGCGCCACAGGCGCAGCACCGGGCCCGCGCCGAGCCGCGAACCGCGTTCGAAGACGGAACGGAACATCGCGAAGTTCAGCGAGACCTGAGTGATCTCCACCTCTTTCGCGCGCTGGATCAGCTCCAGGACCATGAACTCCATCAGCCCGTTCTCCGACGCGCGGTCCCGCCGCATCAGATCCAGCGACAGGCCCTTCGCACCCCACGGCACGAAGCTCAGCAGCGCCCGCAACTCGCCCTGCTCGTCGGAGCACTCCAGCATCACGCAGCGGCCGTCCGCCGGATCGCCGAGCCGGCCCAGCGCCATCGAGAAGCCCCGCTCGGTCTCGCCGTCCCGCCAGTCGTCGGCCAGCTCCAGCAGCCGCGTCATCTCCTCGGCGGGAATGTCCTCGTGCCGCCGGATGCGGACGGTGTAGCCGGCCCGTTCGATGCGGTTGTACGCCTGCCGCACGGTGCGCATCGCCCGGCCGGCGAGGGTGAACTCCGCGGTCTCCACGATCGCCTCGTCGCCCAGCTCCAGCGCGTCCAGGCCGTGCCGGGCGTAGATCGTGCCGCCCTCCTCGCTCGCGCCCATGACGGCCGGCGCCCAGCCGTGCGCCCGGGCCTCGGCCAGCCACACCTCGATCGCCCCGGGCCACGCCTCGGGGTCGCCCAGCGGATCGCCGGAGGCCAGCGACACTCCGCCCACCACCCGGTAGGTGACCGCCGCCTTGCCGCTGGGCGAGAACAGCACGCTCTTGTCGCGGCGCAGCGCGAAGTAGCCCAGCGAGTCCCGGTCGCCGTGCCGGTCCAGCAGGGCCCGCAGCCGCTCCTCGTCGTCCTCGGTGAGCCGCTCGGTGCTGCGGACCGACCGGAACGCCGCCCACAGCACGGCCACCAGCAGCAGCGTGCTCAGCACGTTGATGGTGACGTTGACCCAGTTCGGGGTGTCGATCGCGGGGAAGCGGTGGTCGTCGGCGGCCAGCGACACCAGGCGCATCAGGCCGTAGCGCCAGCGCATGACGAACGTCGAGGACGTGTCCCGGGCGGTGTTGGTGACGGTCACCAGCAGCGCCGCCAGCAGCGAGGTGACCAGCAGCCCGCCGACCGCGACCGCCGCCGCCAGCTTCGGGTTCGACCGGTCGCCCTTGGCGTAGAACTCCCGCCGGCCGACCACCAGCGCGACCGCGAACACCGCCGTCACCACCAGCGACACCCAGTTCTGCGGATGCCCGCGGAACTCCGGCGCCGCCGCCAGCGCGAAGCCGAACAGCCCCACCAGCAGCCCGGACAGCACCAGGTTCAGGATCCAGGCGGCCCGCTTGCGGCGCCGCAGCGTCACCGACAAAAACAGCGAGAACGCCCCCGAGGCGAACCCCGCGGTCAGCAGGTACGGGGTGAAGTACTCCTCGACGTTGTGCCGGCGGATGTCGGTGCCGAACGACACCCACACCGCGCTCAGCAGATTGAGGAACGTGACCGTGCGCAGGTACCAGATGCCGAACGCGGCACCGCGCTGCGACCAGGTGCCGCCACGCTGCGCGCGGCGGTCTTCGTCCGGACTCAAGCGATGTCTCCCATAAAAAACGTGTAAAGCCGAGATCTTATGGGGCGCCGCCGGTGGTCCGGTACGGGCGGGAAGGAGCGCCGCCCCGGCCGGGGCGGCGCGCACCTCAGTCGTGTACGGGAAGTTCTGCCGCCAGGGCCGCGGCCGCCTGCACCAGTGGCAGGGCCAGCAGCGCCCCCGTCCCCTCGCCAGCAGTGACGCCGTGGTCGAGCAGAGGGTTGAGCGCGATCCGGTCCAGTGCCTTGGCCTGCGCCGGCTCGCCGCTGGCCTGACCCGCCAGCCACCAGTCCGGCGCCCGGAACGCCACCCGCTGCGCCACCAGCGCACAGGCCGCCGAGACCACCCCGTCCAGGATCACCGGCGTCCGGCGCACCGCGCTCTGCAGCAGGAACCCGGTGATCGCGGTCAGGTCCGCGCCGCCGACCGTGGCCAGCAGCTCCAGCTGGTCGCCGAGCACCGGCCGGGCCCGGCGCAGCGCGTCCCGGATCGCCGCGCACTTGCGCATCCACGCCAGGTCGTCGATCCGCGCCCCGCCGCGCCCGGTGACCACCGAGGCGTCCGTGCCGCACAGCGCGGCGACCAGGGTGCTCGCCGCGGTCGTGCCGCCGACGCTCAGATCGCCCAGCACCACCAGGTCCGTACCGGCGTCCGCCTCCTCGTCCGCGACCGCCATCCCGGCCCGGAACGCCGCCTCGGCCTCCTCGGCGGTCAGCGCGTCCTCGACGTCGATCCGGCCGCTGCCGCGCCGCACCCGGTGGCGGGTGACCTCCGCGGGCAGCTCCGCGGGGTCGCAGTCCACCGCCATGTCCACCACGCGCAGCTGCGCCCCGGCGCCCCGGGCCAGCACCGCGGCCGGGCTCGCGCCGTCCAGCACCGCCCGGACCAGGTCCTTCGTCCCGCCGGCCGGCCGGGCCGAGACGCCCAGCTCCGCCACCCCGTGATCGCCGGCGAACAGCACCAGACGGGCCTGCCGGATCGGCCGCACCGGCACCTGCGCCTGCGCACCGGCCAGCCACTCGCCGAGCTCGTCGAGGCGGCCGAGCGCGCCCGGCGGTACGGCCAGCCGCGCCCGCCGCTCCTCGGCGTCACGGCGCACCCCGCCATCGGGGCGCTCGATCAGATGGGCGAAGTCATCGAGGTTCAGGGCGCTCATTGGCCGCAGATTACCGGCAATGCGTTCGGCGTGCGGCGGGGTTGCGGCCGCCGTCGCCGGCCCCGCTCCCGCCCCGCCGCGGCCGCTCGCCCTCCGGTACCGGAGCGGGCCCGGCGGCGAAGCGGACCTCGTACACCCGCGGCCGCAACGCCCGCGGGACCGGCGGCCGGCACCGCCCCGGCGACGGCCGGCGCACATGCCCCGGCACCAGGCCCGGACGGCCCGCGACCAGGGCGGCCGCGCGCCGCGGCAGCGCGTCGAAGACCAGCGCACCGCCGGGGAACCGCGCCGCGCACACCGTCAGCAGCGCCCGCCCGGCCGGCAGCGGCAGCCGCCGCAGCACCCCGGCCGCGACGACCACCACCCCACGGGACGTCCCCGGCACCGCGGCCGGCCACTCCCGGTCGGCCGGCTCCCGGGCGAGGGTGTGCCGCCGGGCGGTGTCCGGCAGCAGCATCCGGCGCACCGCGGCGGCCTCCTCCGGCAGCACCGACAGCCAGTGCAGCCGCCCGTTGTCCAGCCGCCAGAAGCCGGTGCCGAGCCCCTCGTCCAGCGCGACCACGGTCGCCTCCGGACGCTCCGCCAGATAGGCACGCACGGCCGCGTCGACACACTCGGTCAGCCCGTATCCGGTCACCCTTCAAGAGCACCCGGCGGCGCGCCCCCGGGCAAGCGGACACGGGCGGGGCCGGGCCCGCGTCATCCGCGCAGCGCAAGCGCCTGGCCCGCGACGACCAGCAGCACCTGCTCGCACTCCGCGCCGAACGACGCGTTCAGCCGCCCCAGTTCGTCCCGGAACCGGCGGCCCGCCGGCGTCGCCGGCACCACCCCCGAGCCGACCTCGTTGCTGACCGCCACCACCGGCCGCTGCGTCGCCCGCACCGCCGCCACCAGCGCGTCGGTCCGCTCCCGCAGCGCCTTCCGGCCGCCGCCCTCCCAGGTCGCGTCGTCCCACGCGCCGACCTCGTCCATGACGTGCGTCAGCCACAGCGCCAGACAGTCGATGAGCAGCGGCGATGCGCCGCCCGGCCGGTCCGCCCCGAAAGCCCCGCCGTCCCCGTCCTCCGCCAGCAGCGGCACCAGATCGCAGGTCTCGACGGTCCGCCAGCTGCTCGGCCGCCGCTCCCGGTGCAGCGAGACCCGCGCCGCCCAGTCCGCGTCGCCGTCCCGGCTGCCTCCGGTCGCGACGTACAGCACGTCCGGGAACGCCGCCAGCCGCCGCTCCGCCTCCACCGACTTCCCGCTGCGGGCCCCGCCGAGCACCAGCGTCCGGCGCGGCAGGTCCGGCACCGCGTGGTACTCGCCGACCACCAGCGAACTGCCGTCCGGCACCGCCCGCGCCCCCACCGCCGCCAGCCTGCGGTGCAGTTCGGGCCCCGGCGGCACGTCGTGGTCGAGGTGCACCGCCACCACGTCCGTCGCCGCGTCCACCGCCCCGCTCGCCCGCAGCCGCGCCAGCGCGTCCGGCCGCCCCAGGACGTCGAGCAGCACCAGGTCGTACGGACCGTTCCCGCCGGCGCCGTCGTAGCCGCCGCCGAAGCCCCCGTTCCCGTCCGTCAGCCCGGCCGGTGCCGCGCCCGGCGGCAGATACAGCAGCCGCTCGCCGGCGGGCCCGGAGATCTCGTACGCGGTGCCCGGGATGTCCACCGCGAGGGCCCGGATCCGGTGCCCGTCGAGCAGCGCCAGTTCCCGGCCGTCCGCGACCCGGCCCGGGGTGGGCAGCCCGGCCGGCACCTCCATCGCCGGCCCCTCGTGCGGATGCGACAGCAGCACCTGCCGTACGCCGGCCAGCGACTGTCCGGCGCGGGCGGCCGCGAAGGCCGGACCCGGCGTCAGATCGATCAGCAGCGCGCCGTCGACCAGCAGCGCGGTCGCCGCCCGCGCCTCGTCGCCGACGGCGGTCGCACAGGCGGCACACGGGCAGCCGGGGCGCGGCAGCCCCAGCGGGGCCCCGGTGCCGAGGAGAGTCACATCCACACCGCGAGTTTCTCGCGTCCGCTCCCGGCGGGCGCGGCGGGGGCGGACTCGACACGGCCGTTAGGCTCTCGATCAGCACGACAGGCGACAACACGACTCACGTACCCGGTGGATCCAGGAGGCGGACATGGCGTGGACGTGGCGGTTCGAGAAGGCGGACGGTACGGAGGCGGTACCCGCCGTGGAGCCGGAGGAGTTCACGACGCAGGGCGACGCGGAATCCTGGATCGGCGAGGAGTGGAAGGCCCTCCTCGAAGGCGGTGTCGAGCAGGTCCGCCTCTTCGAGGACGGCCAGGAGATCTACCCGGCCCCGATGAGCCTCAAGGCGGCCGACGAAGACTGAGCAGCCCGCCCGGACAGCACGAAGGGCCGGACCCGCCGCGGCGGATCCGGCCCTTTTCGTATGGCGCGATTACGGCCGCTGGCCCCGCTTGACCTGCGGCTTCGGCAGCCGCAGCCGCCGCATCTGGAGCGTGCGCATGACCGCGTAGGCCTTCACGCCCTTGAGGTTCTCGTTCGGGAACTTCTCCTGCAGCCGCTTGCCAAGGCGGAACCAGATCAGGATCGAGTCCAGCACGATCAGCACGATGATCACGAGCCACAGCAGCAGCGCGATGCTCTGGATCGACGGCACCCGGACCATGGTCAGCACCAGGATCACCACGGCCATCGGCAGGAAGAACTCCGCGACGCACCAGCGCGAGTCGACGAAGTCCCGGGCGAACCGGCGCACCGGTCCCTTGTCCCGCACCGGCAGGAACCGCTCGTCGCCGTTGGCCAGCGCCTCGCGCTGCCGGGCCATATCGGCACGGCGGGCCTCACGCTGGGCCTTCGCCGCGTCCTTGCGGTTGGTGGGGGTGTGCGCACGGGCCCGGCGCTGCGACTGGGAGTCGCTGCGCTTGGGGGTAGGGCGGCCCTTGGGGGCCTGCGGATCGCGGGGCTGCTGGGGCTGGTCCGCGGTCACCTTGGCGGTCGCGGCCTGCTCATCCTTCGAACGGCTTCGGAACACAACACCCAAGAGTACGTGGTCGCCGCCCGGGGACCAGGTCCCGACGGGCACGATCCGGCAACGGCACCGCCCGGAAAGCGGCGGTCACCCCCCGTCCGGCGACGCCCCGCAACCCCTTCCCTACTCCTTGCGCGGGAGAAGAGGCCGTCCCGATCGTCCTGGAGGAGGAGCGCATCCGGGCGCGAACAGTGCGGTAATGGAACCAGGGCCCGTACTGTGGGGTCTGTAGATGTGCTGGAGCCTAAGCCCGATGCAAGTCGGTCAGAAGGGGGCGCGCGAGGCCCATGAGCGATGGTGTCATGAAGCGGATGGGGATGATCTTCCGCGCGAAGGCCAACAAGGCCCTGGACCGGGCCGAAGACCCGCGCGAGACCCTCGACTACTCGTACCAGAAGCAGCTGGAGCTGCTGCAGAAGGTACGCCGCGGAGTCGCCGACGTGGCGACCTCCCGCAAGCGCCTGGAGCTGCAGCTCAACCAGCTCCAGGGCCAGTCCGCGAAGCTGGAGGACCAGGGCCGCAAGGCGCTGGCGCTCGGCCGCGAGGACCTGGCCCGCGAGGCGCTGACCCGGCGCAGCGCGCTGCAGCAGCAGGTCACGGACCTGGAGACGCAGCACCAGACGCTGCAGGGTGAGGAGGAGAAGCTCACGCTCGCCGCGCAGCGGCTGCAGGCCAAGGTCGACGCCTTCCGCACGAAGAAGGAGACGATCAAGGCGACGTACACGGCGGCCCAGGCGCAGACCCGGATCGGCGAGGCGTTCTCCGGCATCTCCGAGGAGATGGGCGACGTCGGTCTGGCCATCCAGCGCGCGGAGGACAAGACCGCGCAGCTGCAGGCCCGGGCCGGCGCGATCGACGAGCTGATGGCGTCCGGCGCGCTGGACGACCCGTCCGGCATGGCCAAGGACGACATCACCGCCGAGCTGGACCGGCTCTCCGGCGGCAGCGACGTCGAGCTGGAGCTGCAGCGGATGAAGGCCGAGCTCGCGGGGGGTTCGTCGGCCGGCCAGCAGGCCATCGAGAGCGGTCAGGGCGGCCAGGGCCGGCCCGGCCCGCAGCAGGACCAGCCGCGTTTCGACAAGCAGTGACGAGCGGCGGCGGTTAGCCTCGCAGGGATCGCGAGACCGTCGGAGCGGACCAAGGGAGACCGTCGTGATCGTACGGATCATGGGGGAGGGCCAGGTGAAGCTGGACGATGCCCACTTCATCGAGCTCAACAAGCTGGACGACGAACTGCTCGAAGAGATGGAGAGCGGCGACGAGGCCGGCTTCCGGCGCACGCTCGGCGCTCTCCTGGAAGCGGTGCGCCGTATGGGCACCCCGCTCCCCGACGACGCCCTCGAACCGTCGGAACTGATCCTGCCGTCTCCCGACGCCACGCTCGCCGAGGTCCGGGAGATGCTCAGCGACGACGGCCTGATCCCGGGCTGAGTCCGCCGCCGGACGGCCACCCGGCCGTCCGCGCCCGTGCGGCCGGCCGCCACCGGCCGCCCCTTTCCAGTGCACCGGCACCCGGCGCCCCGGTCCCCCGCGGACCGGGGCGCTACCGTTTGCTGTTGTGAGTCTCCTCGACCCCCGCCCGGACGCGGCCCGCACCGGCCGCTTCGCCTGGTACCGGACGCATCCGCTCGCGTTCGACGCGGCCCTGGCGGTGGCCGTCTTCGGCTGCATCCTGTTCGGGGCGGTGGCCGACCCGCACCGCGTCCACGGACCGCGCATCGTCCCGCACGAGCTGACCGCCACCACCGTGGTGCTGGCCGCGCTGGCCTGCGCCCCGCTCGTGTGGCGCCGCCGGCTGCCGCGTTCGGTCCTGGCGGCCACCGGCACGCTCACCCTCGTCGAACTGGTCGCCGGCGCGAGCAGTCCCCGCGCCCCGGTGGCGGTCGCCGCGGTGATCGCCCTCTACACCGTCGCCTCCCGTACCGACCGCCCCACCACCTGGCGGATCGGCGCCCTCACCGTCGTCGTCCTGACCGCCTCCGCGATGCTCTACGGCCCCCGCCCCTGGTACGCCCAGGAGAACCTCGGGATCTTCGCCTGGACCGGTATGGCCGCCGCCGCGGGGGACGCGGTCCGCAGCCGCCGCGCCTTCGTCGACGCCATCCGGGAACGGGCCGAACGTGCCGAGCGCACCCGCGAGGAGGAGGCCCGCCGCCGGGTCGCCGAGGAGCGGCTGCGCATCGCCCGGGAGCTGCACGACGTCGTCGCCCACCACATCGCCCTGGTCAACGTCCAGGCCGGGGTCGCCTCGCACGTCATGGACAACCGCCCCGACCAGGCCAAGCAGGCCCTCGCGCACGTCCGCGAGGCGTCCCGTTCGGCGCTGGAGGAACTCCGCGCCACCGTCGGCCTGTTGCGGCAGTCCGACGACCCGAAGGCACCGACCGAGCCCGCGCCCGGCCTCGGCGTGCTCGACCAGCTCGTCGACGGGTTCGTCCGCGCCGGGCTCCCGGTGGACCTGGAGGTGCCCCAGGCGCCCGGTCCGCTGCCCGCCTCCGTCGACCTCACCGCCTACCGCGTGGTCCAGGAGGCGCTGACCAACGTCCACAAGCACGCCGGGGAGGGCGCCCGGGCCACCATCCGGATCGCGTACCACCCCACCGCGCTGACCGTGACCGTCCTCGACGACGGCGCGGGCACGGCCGGAGTGCCGGGCCAGCGGGGCGCCGACCGGTCCGGCCCGCCGGCCGGGGGCACCGACGGGCCGGAGGAGAACGGCGGCGGCCACGGCCTGATCGGGATGCGCGAGCGGGTCTACGCGCTGGGCGGCACGATCGTGACCGGCCCGCGCGCGGCCGGCGGCTTCCAGGTGCGGGTGACCCTTCCACTGCAGACCGTCCGTACGGGGGAGACGACATGACGATCAAGGTGCTGCTCGCCGACGACCAGGCGCTGCTGCGCAGCGCGTTCCGCGTGCTGGTCGATTCCGAACCGGACATGCGGGTGGTGGGGGAGGCCTCCGACGGCGCGCAGGCCTACGAACTGACCAAGGCCGAGCGGCCCGACGTCGTCCTGATGGACATCCGGATGCCCGGCGTGGACGGGCTGGCCGCCACCCGCATGATCAGCGAGGACCCGGACCTCACCGACGTCCGGGTGGTCATCCTGACCACCTTCGAGGTCGACGACTACGTGGTCCAGTCGCTGCGCAACGGCGCCAGCGGCTTCCTCGGCAAGGGCGCCGAACCGGACGAGATGCTCGGCGCGATCCGGATCGCGGCGGGCGGTGAGGCGCTGCTGTCGCCCGCGGCGACCAAGGGCCTGATCGCCAAGTTCCTCGCCCAGGGCAGCGGTCCGGGCGACGGCGGGCCCGACGGCCCGGGCGCGGAGCGGCTGACGACGCTGACCGGCCGGGAGCGCGAGGTACTCGTCCTGGTGGCCGGCGGACTGTCCAACGACGAGATCGCCGAACAGCTCGCGGTCAGCCCGCTCACGGTCAAGACGCACGTCAACCGGGCGATGGCCAAGCTCGGGGCGCGCGACCGCGCACAGCTGGTCGTCATCGCCTACGAATCGGGCCTCGTACGCCCACGGGTGCAGTAGAGGGGGAGCGGCCCGTACTCCGAACGCGGTACGGGCCCGGGACGGAAACCGACCTGCGAGCGAGGAAAACCGGCCTGGTCATGGCCGAAGGTGTAAGTGGGCCCGCAACGGGCCCCCGCCGTCGGGTCTGACGAAGGGCGCCTGCCCGCCCCCGGCCCGGCCGACCGTCCCGCTTCAGAACAGAAGAGAGAGACCCCACCCATGTCCTGGCTGTCCCGGCTCAGCCTCGTACAACGGGGCCTGATAGCGCTGATGTCGATCGTCGCGATCGCCTTCGGCGCCATCGCGATACCCCAGCTCAAGCAGCAGCTCCTGCCCTCCATCGAACTCCCGATGGTCTCCGTGCTCGCGCCGTACCAGGGCGCCTCGCCCGATGTCGTCGAGAAGCAGGTGATCGAGCCGCTGGAGGACGGTGTCCAGGCGGTCGACGGCATCAAGAGCGTCACCTCGACGTCCAGCGAGGGCTCGGGCGTCATCATGGCCCAGTTCGACTACGGCAACGATTCCAAGCGCCTGGTCGCCGACGTCCAGCAGGCCGTCAACCGGGCCCGGGCCAAGCTGCCCAAGGACGTCGACCCGCAGGTCGTGGCCGGCTCGACGGACGACATCCCCACCGTCGTCCTCGCCGTCTCCTCTTCCACGAAGGACCAGCAGACCCTCGCCGACCAGCTCAACCGCGGCGTGGTCCCGGACCTGAAGAACATCGACGGGGTCAGCCAGGTCACCGTCAGCGGCGTCCAGGACCGGATCGTCGCGGTCACCCCCGACGACCGGAAGCTCGCCGCCGCCGGACTGACCTCGCAGGCGCTCGGGCAGGCGCTGGAGGCCGGCGGCACGTCCGTGCCGGCCGGTTCGTTCGCCGAGCACGGCCGGAGCAAGACCGTCCAGGTCGGCGCCGGCTTCACCTCCGTCGCGCAGATCAAGGACCTGACTGTGCCGCCGTCCGCGGGGGCCGGTGGGGCCGCGGGCGGCCCGTCCGCGGCCAAGGCGGTCCGGCTCGGCGACGTCGCCACCGTCAAGGAGGAGCCGGCCGCGCCGACCTCCCTGACCCGCACCAACGGCAGGCCCAGCCTCGCCGTCATGGTGACGATGGACCAGGACGGCAGCGCGGTCGCGATCTCCGACGCGGTCAAGGACAAGCTCCCGAAGATCAAGCAGGACCTCGGCGAGGGCACCTCCGTCACCGTCGTCTCCGACCAGGGCCCGGCGGTCTCCAAGTCCATCGAGTCGCTGACCACCGAGGGCATGCTCGGCCTGGCCATGGCCGTCATCGTCATCCTGGTCTTCCTGCTCAGCCTGCGCTCGACGCTGGTCACCGCGGTCTCCATCCCGCTCTCGGTCGTCATCACCCTGATCGTGCTGTGGACCGGTGACCTGTCCCTGAACATGCTCACCCTCGGCGCGCTCACCATCGCGATCGGCCGGGTCGTCGACGACTCCATCGTCGTCCTGGAGAACATCAAGCGGCACCTGGGCTACGGCGAGGAGCGCCGGGAGGCCATCCTCTCCGCCGTCAAGGAGGTCTCCGGCGCGATCACCTCCTCGACCCTCACCACCGTCGCGGTGTTCCTCCCGATCGGCGTGGTCGGCGGCATGGTCGGCGCGCTGTTCGGCTCGTTCTCGCTGACCGTCACCGTCGCCCTGCTCTCCTCGCTGATCGTCTCCCTCACGGTCGTCCCGGTCCTGTCGTACTGGTTCCTGCGTGCCCCGGAGATCCCCGAGGGCACCACGGCCGACGAACTGCGCCGCCAGGCCGAGGAGAAGGAGACCCGCAGCGCCCTGCAGCGGCTCTACGTCCCGGTCCTGCGCTTCGCCACCCGCCGCCGGCTCACCAGCCTGGCCATCGCGGTCGTCGTCCTGATCGGCACGTTCGCCATGGGCCCGCTGCTGAAGACCAACTTCTTCGACCAGGGCGACCAGGACACCCTGACCGTCAAGCAGGAGCTCAAGCCCGGCACCAGCCTCGGCGCGTCCGACACCCAGGCGAAGAAGGTCGAGAAGCTGCTCGCGGCCGACGACGACATCGCCGATTACCAGGTCACCGTCGGCTCCTCCGGCTTCATGGCGGCCTTCGGCGGCGGCACCGGCGCCAACCAGGCGTCCTACCAGGTCAAACTGAAGGACTCGGCGGACTCCGGCAAGGTCACCGACCATCTGCGCGCGGAGCTCGACAAGCTCGGCCCGGCCATCGGCGACACCACGATCACCGCGGGCGGCGGCTTCGGCAACCAGGACCTCAGCGTGGTCGTCAAGGCCGGCGACGCCGACGTGCTGAAGAAGGCCGGCGAGCAGGTCCGCACGGCCGTCGCCGGACTCGACCACGTCACCGACGTCCAGAGCGACCTCGCGCAGAGCGTGCCGCGGATCTCCGTCACGCCCAACGCCAAGGCCGCCGCGGCCGGTTACAACCAGACCACGCTGGGCGGCGCCGTCGCCCAGGCGGTCCGCGGCACCACCACCGGCACCGCCGTCCTGGACAACACCGAACGGGACATCGTCATCAAGGCGGCCCACCCGGCCACCACCGAGGCCCAGTTGAAGAAGCTGGCCATCCCGACCCCGGCCGGGCCGGTGCCGCTCGGCACCCTCGCCACGGTCAAGACCGTGCCCGGCCCGGTCCAGATGACCCGGATCGACGGCGCCCGCTCGGCGACCATCACCGCCAAGCCGACCGGCGACAACACCGGCGCGGTCAGCACCGAGCTGCAGTCCAAGATCAACGGCCTGAAGCTGCCGGAGGGCGCGACCGCCACCATCGGCGGCGTCTCCCAGGACCAGTCCGACGCGTTCTCCTCGCTCGGCCTGGCCATGCTGGCCGCCATCGCCATCGTCTTCATGCTGCTGGTCGGCACCTTCCGGTCGCTGATCCAGCCGCTGATCCTGCTGGTCTCCATCCCGTTCGCGGCCACCGGCGCGGTCGGCCTGCTCATCGCCACCGGCACCCCGCTGGGCGTCCCGGCGATGATCGGCATGCTGATGCTGATCGGCATCGTGGTCACCAACGCCATCGTGCTGATCGACCTGATCAACCAGTACCGGGCCCAGGGCTACGGCGTCGTCGAGGCGGTCGTCGAGGGCGGCCGGCACCGGCTCCGCCCGATCCTGATGACCGCCCTGGCCACGATCATGGCGCTGCTGCCGATGGCCGCGTCCATCACCGGCGACGGCGGCTTCATCTCCCAGCCGCTGGCCGTGGTCGTGATCGGCGGTCTGATCAGCTCCACCCTGCTCACCCTCCTCCTCGTCCCGACGCTCTACGCGATGATCGAACTCCGCAAGGAACGCCGCACGAAGAAGAAGGCCGCCAAGCGGGCCAAGAAGACCGGCACCCCGGCCGAGCAGACCGAGCCCACCCCGCAGCCCGCGAGCGTGTAACCACCCCGCCCTCCCGAACGCAGCCCCCGCAGCCACACCGGCCGCGGGGGCTCCGTACGTCCGCCCCCTCCCCGTATGGCGCAATCGCGCAGTACGGCCGGTAGCGCACCGTGTTCAATTCAATTCCCTGGGTGCTATCCTCGTCGCCTCAGAGAGCTGAGTAACCGTCAATTTGCCTAATGGGGAGGCAAGATGGGGAAAAGGTGGGTGGCCGAACCCTCGGCGTCCTTAACGCGGCGGCTCGGTAAGTCGTCACATGAACTGGGGCAGACGTCCGGAAATTCCAGCTGTCCCGATATCTGGGAGCTGGACAACGGTGACGTCGCGGTCATCGGGACCGATCTGACCACGTCGTACGAGGGCCGGCTGCCCGACGGGGTGAGTGTCGACCCCGGTGAGCGGTTGGTCGTCATCCCCAGGGCGACCATCGTCGCGGCCAAGGTGGACATCCCGGATGAGTAGTCCGCTCGGCGGAGCGATCGGCGAGCGCATGCCGCTCGATGCCTACTACGCCGACTTCGAGCAACACTTCTGGCAGAGCGCTGATCTCGGCTTTTGGAAGCTGGAGCGGCAACAGAGCTTCCAGGAGCCCGGCTACGACAGCTGGGAGGCGTTCGCCCGCGGCGACTGGGACGAGTCCCTGCGTCTGCTGGAAGCCGGTCGTGCCGAGATGGACGGCTATCACCGCAAGGTGGACCGGCACGGTTTCGCCGCCCGCCGGGTCAGGGTCGTCGAAGAGCCCCTGAGCCCCTATCTGCAGTGGGAACTGCACGCCTTGCGCATCCGCAGCCAGTGCGGAGGCCCGACTCGTGTCGTCAGAGCTGATCAGGTCTCGCAATTCGAGTTGGACGGTCCGCTTCCGGAGATCTACACCCTCGGGTCACGGGTGATGTATCAAGCGGTCTACGACGATCAGGGAATCCTGGAATCCGCTAACAAATTCGTGGATTCCGAACTCATTCTGCACTGTCAAAAGTTCATCCAGGGCCTGTACGAGGCGGGCGAACCCCTGGAGGACTGGTTCGACGATCATGTGGCACACCTGCCGCCACCGTGCCGCACCTCGGTATGAGCGACGGCGCCGGGCACTCCAACACGTTCGGAGGTTCGGCATCGGCGCACGGCGTCGTCCAGGCCCGGGACGTCCAGGGCGGGGTCCATCTCCATCAGTACGTCCCGGACACCCCGGCCATAGTTCCCCACCAACTCCTGGGCGGCACCCGGCACTTCGTCAACCGCTCGCGCGAGCTGAGCCGTCTCGGCCGGCTCGTCGCGGACGGTCGCAGCACGCCCGCCGTGCTGCCGTTGGCGGTCATCACCGGAACGGCCGGGGTGGGCAAGACATCCCTCGCCCTGCACTGGGCGCACACCATCCGGTCGCACTACCCGGGCGGCGAGCTGTACGCCAATCTGCGGGGTTACGCCGTCGACTCGCCGGTGTCGCCCGAGAAGATACTGGGGCGCTTCCTCGAGGATCTCGGCGTTCCCGCCGCGCTGGTGCCGGTCGACAGGGAGCGCCGGGAGTCGATGTTCCGCTCCTTGATCGCGGAACGACGCATGCTGGTGATCCTCGACAACGCCATGGACAGCGGGCAGGTGCGCCCCCTGCTTCCCGGCAGCGCAGCCTGTCTGACGGTGGTGACCAGCAGGGATGATCTGTCCGGGCTGGTCGCGCAGCAGGGCGCGCTCCGCGTGCGGCTGGAGACGTTTCCGGCAGCGGAAGCGATCACGCTGCTGCGCACCGCCACCGCCGAGTACCGCGGCCGGGACCGACGCGCCGACCTGGCGGAACTCGCCCGGTTGTGCGCACGGCTACCGCTGGCTCTGAGGATCGCCGCCGAACGTGCCGCCAGTTGGCCGTCGATGCCCTTGACCGAGCTGATCGAGGACTTGCGCGACGAGTCGGCACTGTGGAATGTCCTCACCACCACCGAAGAGAAGGGCGGCCCCGAGGCGATGCGCAGCGTTTTCGAGTGGTCCTACCGGGCGTTGCCCGCGCCCGCCGCCCGCCTCTTCCGCATCCTCGGTCTCCACCCCGGAAACGAGTTCGGCCTCCCCGCCGTAGCCGGGATGGCGGGCGTCGAGCCGGCGGCAGCACGCGCCCAGCTGGACACCTTGGTGAGTGCACATCTGCTGGAGCGACGCCCTGCGGGCCGCTACGAATTCCATGACCTCCTGCGTGCCTACGCGGCCGATCAGGCCCGGAAGAGGGACAGCGAAGCCGAGCGGAGAACGATTCTCGAACGCTGCCTGACGTGGTACCTCCACACCGCCGACGCGGCACAGAGCGTCATCGCGCCGTTCGATCGCTATCACCTCGACGACCGTTTTCCGGCGCCCGACTCACCGCTCCGGTTCGCCCGGTACGAGGAAGCCTTCCAGTGGTACCGGACCGAGAGCAGCAATCTCGCCACGGCGGTCCGGGTCGCCGCCGCATCGGGCATTCCGGCTCTCGCATGGCGTCTGGCCGTGGTGCTGCGTGCCGTCTACATGCACCACAACGCATTCGACGACTGGGCCGCGACGGCCCGCATCGCCGTGGACGCCGCGGTGCGTGCCGAAGAGCCCGCCGGACAGGCCGAGGCGCTGGAAAGTCTGGGCAAGGCGGCCTTCCAGGCGCTACGGCTCGATGAGGCCCGGGACTGCCACCGCTCCGCGCTCGCCATCCGCCGCCAACTCGGCGACCGGCGGGGCACGGCGGTCTCCGTCAACGCGCTCGGACTGCTCGGTCTCCGCCTCCGCCGGCTCCACGAGGCCCGCGCACATTTCGAAGACAGCTGTGCGATCTTCCGTGAGCTGAGGGATCGCCGCTGGACGGCCCTGCTCCAGGGCAATCTCGCGGAGTCCCTGTGCGAACTCGGCCGGTACGACGAAGCGGTGCGGACCCTCGAACCCGCGCTGGCGGAGTTCCGTGCCCTAGGCGACCGGGGCAGCGAGGGCAATGCCCTCTTCCTTTTGTGCTGGGCCCGGCGCGGTGCGGACGATCCGGAGGCGGCCGGGCATGCCATCGAGGCCGCACTGGCGATCGCCGGGGCCGAGGACAACCACGTGTGACGAGGGCACTGGCTGATGGAGTCGGCAAGGCTCGAACGGGCGCGGGGCAACCCGGAGACCTCGCTGTGCCTGTGCCGGGAGTCCGCCCTCATCCAGCGGAGGCTCGGCGACAGGGCCCGGGAGGCCATCGCACAGGACGGCGCGGGGGAGGCGTGCCAGGCGCTGGGACGACACCAGGAGGCGGCGGAGCTGCACCGGCGGGCCGTTGCCCTGCACCGCGGTCTCGATGGGCGGTGGCAGCTCGCCTGCGCTCTGCACAACCTGGCCGACGCGCTCCACGTGCTCGGCGAGCGCGAGCAGGCGCGTACCGCCGGGCAGGAGAGCCGGGAACTGCTCAGCGCATTCGACGATCCGCAGGCAGCCGCACGGTCGCGGCGCCTGGACCGACTGCTGGAGCGCGGCTAGTCGTTCGTCCCGGGCGTTTCCGTCCGGCCGTTCGCTTCCACGAGCTCTGAGGCGGTGACCCACAGGGAGCCGTCGCCGCAGTCGAGGCGCCAGCCGTCGGCAGGCGTGAGGCTGGTGCGCAGAATTCTTCGTCGGGTGCCGTCGACGGTGGCCACCGGGGCTGCCCAAGGCCCCATGAAGCGACATGTCCGTACCTGATGGTGGAGCTCGCGCGCCGCCTTCGTGGTGTCGAGGGCGAAGAACTCGGGCTCCATCAGGCCGGCATAGCTCACACCGGCTGCGGCCTGGGGCTCCCCGGCCTCCGGGTCCCGGACACGGTGCAACGCCCGTCGGACCACCGCCCGCAATGCCGGTGCGAGACCGCTCCACAGCCGGCCAGGGGTGACATCGTCCGGAAGCGGGACACCGGCCTGCTGCGCCAGAATGGGGCCGGCGTCGAACTCCTCGGTCATGCGGTGGGCGGTCACGCCCAGCTCGCTGTCGCCGTTCCGGATGGCCCATAACACCGGCGCCGGGCCCCGGTACTTGGGCAGCATCGAACAGTGGACGTTGACCACTCCGTAGCGGGGGACGCTGAGCACGGAGTGCGGCAGACGCCAGGAGAATCCGTAGCAGACGACGAGATCGAGGTCGTAGCCCCGTAGCGCAGTCCCCAGCCCTTCGGAACTTCCCGGCAGCAGCAGGTCGATCCCCGCGGGCAGTGCGGCAGCGATCCGGCCCGTGGCGCGAGCCGCGTCGTCGTCCGTGGCCGTCCTGGGCCGCAGGGAGCGGGAGTAGGCGTAGACGAGGGGGGTGTGCCCCGCTTCGACGCAGGTCTCGTGCAGCGTGCCGAACTCCTCCGGACCGAAGGAGAGTAAGCCGATGCGCATGCCGTCCTCCATGGCGTGGAGCTTAGTAGGACGGGTGTGGTGAAGAGGCGCAATCACCTGCATCAGGGCACTTTTCGGGCCGCCTTCCCTTGTCGCGCAGCGCACTCCCGCCCGCGCCCCGCCCGCACGCCGATGGCGCCCCGCCCGCACGCCGGTGGCTCCCCGCCCGCGCGCCGGTGGCTCGCTCGCTCGCCAACTGACCTACCGTCATACGCCTTTCAGTGGTTTATGGCCGCATGTCCGCATGTGTGGCGCCGAGTTGAGAAGCATGGCCACCGGTATATGCCGCATATGCCGCTCCGGGAGGAGAACGATGACCGTCCCCGCATCGCCCGCCGACGACGAGCCGAACGAACTCCCCGACGACGAGCCCCGCGAATCGCCCGACGGGCCCGCAGGCCACCTCCCCGCCTCACCCGCCGCCCAACTCCCCGACGAACTCACCGACTTCGTTGCCCACTGCGTCCCGCTCACCGGCTTCGCCGCGTTCGACCTGCACGCCACCGGTACGGCCCGGCTCTACCTCGACACCGCCCGCCGTCAGGTCGGCGAGGACCGCTTCGCCGCGTTCTGGACAGCCTGGAAACGCGCCGTCGCGGAAGGGCACGGCCCCGAGGCGCTCATCCCCACCCACCGCGAGGTGGCCCGGGCCCTGATCTACCTCTGGTACACCGGTGCCTGGCCCCGCCTCGCCCCGGCCGCACACGCCGATCTGCGGCGCGAGAGCGCCAACACCGAGTTCGTGCCCGCCCCGAGCGCCTACGTGGAGGGCCTGGTCTGGCGCACCTTCCACGGCCACCCGGCGGGCGCCAAACCACCGGGCTTCGGCACCTGGGCCGTCAAACCCCCCGAAGTGCCCGACGCCGCCCGCCTCCGCGCGGACCTCGGCCTCGCGGACGTTCCCTACCGCACCGGCCTGGCCGCCGAGGTCCCCCCGGAGGACATCCCCGCCCACCTGCTCCCCGGCCAGCGCCTCAGCCGCGACGTCCCCCCGTCCGCCGTCCCCACCGCGGCCGCCCCCGCCACCCCTGAGGCCACAGTCACCCCAGAGGTCCCGGTCACCCCCGAGGAGGGCACGTCATGACCGACACCGACTCCGCGACCGGCTGCGCGACCGTCTCCGCGGAGGGCGCCGCCCGCCGCCGCTACGACGCGATCATCGTCGGCGGCGGCTGGGCCGGCTCCGTCCTCGCCAAGCGCCTGGGCGCCCAGGGCTGGCAGGTCCTCGTCCTGGAGGCCGGCAACGGCGGCACCGAGACCTGGCCCGGCCACCTGGACTCGCTGTCCACCTTCTACTCGGCCGTGGCCAAGGTCCCCAACTCCGCCTACCGCCCCAACAAGGCCGCCCCCTCCCCGGACGTCCTCGACCTCGCCCCGGTGCGCAACCCGCAAGCCGGCAAGCCAGAGTTCACCGCCCGCGGCTACTTCGTCCAGGACGGTCAACTCCCGTACGGCACCGACTACTTGCGCGAGCTGGGCGGCGCCGCCATGCACTGGCTCGGCGCCGCCCCCCGGATGCTCCCCGACGACTTCGCCACCCGCAGCAGCTACTCCTACGGCCTGGACTGGCCGCTCACCGCCGAGGACCTCCAGCCCTGGTACGCCGAGGCCGAACGGGAACTGGGCGTCGCTGGCCACGCCCAGGAGCAGAAGGAACTCGGCGTGGTCACCGACCCCGCCTACGAGTACCCGATGCACCACATCCCACAGAGCTATATCGACCAGTACTGCGACCACCGCCTGCGGGACGCGGTGATCGACGACACGGTGGCCCAACTCCGGTACACCCTGCGGACATTCGGCCTGCCCCAGGCCCGCAACTCCACCCCGAACCCCGCCTACCGGGCCCCGTACCGCATCGAGGGCGCCGTCGGCCTCCCCAACTACGGCGAGCGCTGCGTGGGCAACGCCAGCTGCGTCCCCATCTGTCCCGTCCAGGCAAAATCCCATCCGCTGCGCCTCCAGGCCGCCTGGCCGCCGTCCGTCACCCTCGCCACCCGGTGCGTGGTCACCCGGGTCCGGGCCACCTCGGCCGGCACCGTGACCGGCGTCGAATACCGCACGTACACCGACCCCGCCGCCCCGGTCAGCCGCTCCTACCTGGCGGAGGCGGACGTGGTGGTGCTCGCCGCGCACGCCATCGAGAACGCCCGGCTGCTGCTCTTCTCCGGCCTCGCCAACGCCAGCGGGCAGGTCGGCCGCAACCTGATGGACCACCCCACGCTCCTCAACTGGGCGCTCGCCCCCGAGGCCGGCGGGCCGGTCGGGCCGTTCCGCGGCCCCGGCCACACCTCCGGCTGGGAGGTCTTCCGCGGCGGCCCCGGGCGCCGCGCCCGCGCCCCGTTCCGCATCGAGATCGGCAACTGGGGCTGGGGCTGGGCCACCGGCGCCCCCATGAGCAACGTCGCCACCGCGCTCGGCATCGGCGGCGACCAGGCCGGCAACGTCCGGCCCGACGGCGTCTTCGGCCCCGAACTGCGCCGGCTGCTCGGCAGCTCCATCGGCCGCCAGCTGCAACTGCAGATCGCCGTCGAGCAGTCCGCCGACCCCGGCAACCGCGTCACCATCGACCCGGCCCGCCACCGCGACGCGATGGGCAACCCCCGGCCGATCCTCACCTACGACCTCGACGACCACGTACGCACCGGCCTGTTCGCCGCGCGCCTCGTCGCCCAGGAGATCTTCGCGCGGCTCGGCGCCACCGACTACACCGACCACGCCCCGCACGACGGCGTCCCGCCCCTCGGCCACTTCGTCCACACGGTCAACGGGCAGACCCTCGACCTCGCCTACAGCGGCGCCGGCCACGGAGCCGGCACCCACATCATGGGCACCGACCCCAAGACGTCCGTGGTGAACGCCGACCAGCGCACCCATGACCACCCCAACCTCTACGCCATCGGCTGCGGCAGCATGCCGTCGATCGGCACCAGCAACCCCACGCTCACGATGCTGGCGCTGGCCCTGCGCAGCGCCGCGCAGATCCACCGCGACCTCGCGGCCGCCCGCCGCCCGGTGACCGTCCGGCCCGCCGCGGAGCCGGCGCCCGCGGAGAAGGAGAAGGTGACCGCGTGATCACCGCACTCGCCCTGGACGCCCAGGGATTCGGCATCCCCAAGGACCTGAAGACCCTGCGCGCGTACCTCCAGGCGGCCCTGGAGGTCGAACACCTCACCATCCCGGTCTACATGACCGGCATGTACTCGATCCTCTCCGGCACCAACCGCCCCGCCTACTTCGCCCTCCGCAGCGTCCTGGTGGAGGAAATGCTCCACATGACGCTCGCCGCGAACGTCCTCAACGCGGTCGGCGGCACCCCGGACGTCGGCCACTCCCACTTCGTCGCGAAGTACCCCGCCAAGCTCCCCTTCAGCAGCGACCAACTGCCCCTCATCGGCCTCCAGCACTTCTCACCCGCGGCCCTCCGCACGTTCCTCACCATCGAAACGCCCCGCAAGCTGGCTCCCAGGCCCGGGCCGGGCGACGGCTGGACGTCGATCGGCCAGTTCTACGACGCCATCCGCCAGGGCCTGGAGCACCTGGTGGAGGAACAGGGCGAGGCCGCGGTCTTCACCGGCATCCCCGGCCGCCAGGTCGGCCCGGACGACTTCTACAACTCCGGCGGTGAGGTCTTCGCCGTCCACGACCTGACGTCGGCCCGGTTGGCCATCCGGGTGATCAGCGACCAGGGCGAGGGCACCGACGGCACGATCTGGGACAGCGACGACCTGATCTTCGGCGAACAGCGCCAGCCGGCCCACTACTTCCGCTTCAACGAGATCTACACCGGCCGCAGTTACGGCCCCCACGACACCCCCGCCGACCCACCCAGCGGCCCCCTGATCGACGTCACCTGGGACGACGCGTACCCCATCCACGGCGACTCCAAGATCGCCGACTACAAGAAGTACGCCACGACCAGCGCGGTCCACGAGCAGGCGGTCGCCTTCAACACCCGTTACGCGGCGCTGCTGCGCTACCTCCACACGGCGTTCAACGGCACCCCGCGCGCGATGGCCCTCGCGATCCCCACCATGCTGGAACTCCGCGACCGCTCCGAGCAGCTGTACCGCAACCCGCACCCCGACCCGAAGCTGGCCGCGCAGGGCCTCTACGCCAGCCCCACCTTCGAACTCGACCAGTCGCAATTCGACACCGTCGGCCCCACGGTCGAGGAGAACGTACGGCTGGCCGGCCTGGAACCCGGCCAGCCGATCGACCTCGCCCCCGTCCCGTCCCACTAACCGCCCAGGGACGGCCCGTTCTTGACCATCCCGACGAACGTGACCCAAGCGGCCTCGCCGACGCATATCGCGGGGCCGCCGGGGTTCTTGCTGTCCCGGACGGGGACGAGGCCGGGGATGTTGTCGGCGATCTCGATGCAGTCGCCGGCGGCGTTGTTGCTGTAGCTGCTCTTGCGCCAGATGGCATTGCTCAGTTCGGCGCTGCTGCGCATTGCTCATACCCCTTCATCGCATGCCGGATCAGGTCTGCTGAGTCCTGTGGTGAAAGAGCGTACGCCCGGAGCGCGTCGTAGCTTGCCCAGCGCCGGTTCACCTCTCCCGGGTCCTCCATCAGGTGGCCGCGGCCCCGGTATTCGTCGTACGCCGCGACCTTTCCGCCCGGTAGGCGCAGGAGCAGCGTGGGCCCGTCCATCAGCTCGTATCCACCGTGCGCGAAGGGGAGAACCTGAATCTTGGTGGTCGGCGTATCGATCAGCGGAAGCAGGGCCTTGAGCTGGTCGAGCATGACCCTGGGGCCACCGACCGGCCGGTAGAGGATGGCCTCGTCCAGAATGGCCCAATAGCGCGGAGGTGTTGAGGAGCGCAGGCGCTCCTGGCGGCCGAGGCGAACCTGCACGCGTTCCTCGATCAGCTCCGCCGTCACTCCGGCCGGCTGGCTCAGCAGGGTGCGGGCATAGTCCGCCGTCTGCAGCAGTCCGGGCATGATGAGCGTCGCGAAGGCTTCGATGACCTCTGCCTCCGCTTCGAGTTCCATGAGCCTGCGGAACTGGTCCGGATGGGCCTCCTTCCTGGCCAGCTGATACAGCCCGTGGAAGTGCTTGTCCGTGCCGAACGCCGCGTCCAGCGCGGCCGGCAGCTCCGGTGGAGGCAGCAACTCCGCGACCTCCACCCGCCCCAGCGTGCTCTTGCTGAAGTTCACGATGTCCGCCAACTGCACGAGCGACAGCCTCGCCAGCTCGCGGTGGCGACGCTGCTCCGACCCGAAGTAGTGCCGGGCGGACAGGTACGGGGTCAGTTCCTTCGGCGTGAACTTCATGGCGTCTCGTCTCTCACTCGTCCCACGCTCAACAGGTAGACGCAAGGCCCCTGTTGAGGGCTCGCCTCACTCGGCAACCATGTCGATACACACCGTAATCAGCCGACCAACTCAGCGAAAGTAGGTCATATGTTCGAGGGTTCGCCGTGGCGGTTGCTGCCGTGGACGGGACCGGACGGTCAGCCCTGCTACCTGCACACGGACAGCCCGGAGAGCCGGATGTCGATGCTGGCCGACGACATCGAGGAGCAGATGCTCGCCGCGGCCGAGCTGCTGCTCGACGAGCCCACCGCGGAATCCAGGGTGCTGCGGCTCGCGCTGCGGGACGTCGTCCGGATCGCCGTGAGCCGGGGCGACCGGCTCGCCGAATGCGGGGGGTGATGGGAATGTAGCCGTGAGTGCTGGTATGAAAAGACGACAAAGCGACGTCAGAACGCGAAAGAGGTAGCCCGTGCTTTCTGCACCGACCGGCAAGGCCGCCCTCGTGCCCGCCGCCGGGCTCGCCTGTGCGCTCGCCTTCGCGCTGGTGGACCCCGCGGTCGCCCCGCGCGCCGTCGCCGTGGCCGCCGCGGCCCACCCGGCGGCCAGCCCGACGCCCAGCCCGACGGCCAGCCCGACCGCCGGACCGCTCGCCGGCGTCCGGGTGGCGATCACCGGCGGGCTCTTCACCGCCAGTCTCGGGATCATCTGGACGACCGGGCACCCCGTCTACGGCCACCCCTGCGCGGCGGCCGGCGGCGCTCCCACGCCGTTCACCGCACTGGTCGACGCCGAGGACGAGTACCACTTCGGGCTGGTGGCGCACTGGGACGCCACCGCGAAGGACTTCGTCGTCGACAACATCCACGGGGATGCCGCCAACGGGAAGAAATGGACCGCGTACGTGAACGACACCAAGATCACGACCGGTCCCTGCGCCACCGCGATCAAGGACACCGACAAGGTCAAGTGGTCCCTGGAGTAGCCGGAGGGGCCGGGCGCACGCCCGGCCCCGGCCCGCCGCCGCTACGGAAGCGCCAGCATCCGCTCCAGCGCCAGCTTCGCGAAGCTCTCGGTCTCCTTGTCGACCTGGATGCGGTTGACGACCTTGCCGGCCGCCAGCGACTCCAGGGCCCACACCAGGTGGGGGAGGTCGATGCGGTTCATCGTCGAGCAGAAGCAGACCGTCTTGTCGAGGAAGACGATCTCCTTGTCCTCGGAGGCGAAACGGTTCGCCAGGCGGCGGACCAGGTTCAGTTCCGTACCGATGGCCCACTTCGAGCCGCGCGGGGCGGCCTCCAGCGCCTTGATGATGTACTCCGTCGAGCCGACGTAGTCCGCCGCCGCCACGACCTCGTGCTTGCACTCGGGGTGGACCAGCACGTTCACGCCGGGGATGCGCTCGCGCACGTCGTTGACCGAGTCCAGCGAGAACCGGCCGTGCACCGAGCAGTGGCCGCGCCACAGGATCATCTTCGCGTCCCGCAGCTGCTCGACGGTCAGGCCGCCGTTCGGCTTGTGCGGGTTGTAGACCACGCAGTCGTCCAGGGACATGCCCATGTCCCGGACCGCGGTGTTCCGGCCCAGGTGCTGGTCGGGCAGGAAAAGTACCTTTTCCCCCTGCTCGAAGGCCCAGTCCAGTGCCCGCTTGGCGTTGGAGGAGGTGCAGATCGTGCCGCCGTGCTTGCCGGTGAAGGCCTTGATGTCGGCGGAGGAGTTCATGTACGAGACCGGCACGACCTGCTCGGCGATGCCGGCCTCGGTGAGCACGTCCCAGCACTCGGCGACCTGCTCGGCGGTCGCCATGTCGGCCATCGAGCAGCCCGCGGCCAGGTCGGGGAGGATGACCTGCTGGTCGTCACCGGTGAGGATGTCGGCCGACTCGGCCATGAAGTGCACACCGCAGAAGACGATGTACTCGGCGTCCGGCCGGGCGGCGGCGTCCCGCGCGAGCTTGAACGAGTCGCCGGTCACATCGGCGAACTCGATGACCTCGTCGCGCTGGTAGTGGTGCCCGAGGACGAAGACCTTGTCCCCGAGCTTCGCCTTGGCCGCGCGGGCGCGCTCGACGAGGTCGGGGTCCGACGGGGCCGGCAGATCACCGGGGCACTCCACGCCGCGCTCGCTCTTCGGGTCGGCCTCGCGGCCGAGGAGGAGCAGCGCGAGCGGGGTCGGCTGGACGTCCAGGGGCTGGGCGGTGGTCACGACACGCACCCTCTCTTCTCTGCAGACAACTCTGAGGCACGCGCCTTTTTGCGGGTGCATGCCTTTTCGTCTATTTGACGCTATCTATCATAGCTGCTTCACGTCACTTTGACGATGGCCATAGTGTCGATGTGACGCATCAGCACCCCGCCGTGTGCGGTAGGCCACCAGTTCCCGGCGGCCGGTGTGCGAGCATGAAAAGAGACAACGCCAAGCCGGAATGAATTCCGGGGCGTCGCCGGTTGCAGCTTGTGGCATCCGATGACAAGCGGTCCGTACAACCCGGGAGAGATGTAGATGAGCGTGCAGGACGAGAAGACCACCGTCAGCGACGGCATCATCCTGTCCGACGCGGCCGCGTCGAAGGTCAAGAGCCTGCTGGAGCAGGAGGGCCGGGACGACCTCGCGCTGCGGGTGGCCGTTCAGCCCGGTGGCTGCTCCGGTCTGCGCTACCAGCTCTTCTTCGACGAGCGTTCGCTCGACGGCGACGTCGTGAAGGACTTCGACGGCGTCAAGGTCGTCACGGACCGGATGAGCGCCCCCTACCTCGGTGGTGCCTCCATCGACTTCGTCGACACCATCGAGAAGCAGGGCTTCACGATCGACAACCCGAACGCCACGGGCTCCTGCGCCTGCGGCGACTCCTTCAGCTAAGGAGTCCGCTCCCACCGAGGAGCATCGGGCAGAAGTACACGAAGGCGGCGTCCCCTCGGGGGCGCCGCCTTCGTCGTGCCGTCACCGCATCCGGCGCGGACTCACCGCATCCGGCACGTCCTCACCGCTTCGGCACGGACTCGCCGGTCGACACGTCGATCACCTTCCGGCCGTCCAGCGGCTTCTGCAGCTCCACGGTCTTGGTGAACTCCCGGGCCATCTTCACGCAGATCTGCCCCGGCTTCTTGTCCCGGGCGGTCACCTTGGTCTTCACGGCGGTGGCCGACTCCTCGACGCTCACCGAGTAGACGCTGCACACCCCGCCCCAGAAGTGCACGGTCAGCTTCCGGCCGCCGTCCCCGACGTCGTACGACTCCAGCGCCATCACACCCGGCTTCCCGGACGGCGGCTTGGGGGTGGGCTCCTTGTGGGCCACGTACTTCGGGTCCACGGCCGGATGCGTCACCGTCGTGGTGGTGGCGTCGGGGCCGTTGCCGGTGCCCGGCTGGCGGACCTTGAACAGCCACGACGGCACCAGCGCCTGGCCGCCGTCCACGTACTGCACCGCGAGCCCGAAGACCGCGCCGGTCACCTCGGCCGGCTGCTGGCCCTTGGTCGGCGCCGGCTCGCAGGGCGCGATCTGGTCGCCCTCGCCGTCCGAGCCGCCCTTGCGGCCGGGCGTCGAGGGGCAGGGGGCGGGCTTGCGGCCGTCGCCCGAGTTCAGCCGCGCCAGCGTCTTGTCCGCGTTCAGCACGGGATAGACCGCGCCCTTGACCGGCTTCGCCAACTGCCCGCTGCCGCCGACCACTTGACCGTCCGAGCCGACCTGCAGATCACTCTGCCAGCCGTACGTCGGCAGCCCGCCGAGCACCGGGTTCGCCGTGACGATCCGCACCGCGCCGGACAGCCCGCTCGCGTCGACCGCGGCGTCCCCCTGGCCGAGCGCCGTCAGCACCGGCCGCACCGCCCGCTTCGCCTTCTCCGGCGACACCGCGCCCGCGCCGCTGCCGTCGTCCCGGGTCGCGATGTCCCCGCCACCGCGGTACGAGGGGCAGCCGGGCCGGCTCGACGGCCCGCCGCCACCGGGCCGCTCCTGCCCGGTCTTGCCCTTGGGGGAGGCGGGCAGCGCGCAGTTCGTACCGCCCGGCGTGCCGTACTTGGAGAACGTCCAGGAACCCGAGCCGCCCTTGTTCACCTGGAGGATCGGCCCGCGGGAGTCCGGGGTGACCTCGCCGACCTTCCAGGTGCTGCCCTCCGACCTGACCTTTCCGGCCACATCCAGCGCCTTCGCCAGCCGTTCCACCGTCTCCCGGCCGACCTCGCCCTTCGGGCGGTACACCGGGGCGGATCCCGGACCGCCCGGCAGCTTCGCCACGGCCCGGTACTTCGCCCCCTGCGGGTTGGGCTCCCCGGCGGCTATCGAGCCGCCCGAATAGCCGTCGAGCGCCAGCGGCGGCGGATTGCCGTGCCCGGAGCCCGGCCCGGAGCCGGCGCCGTCGGACGCGGACGAGGCCCAGTACGCCGCGCCGCCCCCGGCCACCAGCACCGCGGCGGCCATCGAGGCGACGACGAGCCGGGTGCGGCGCGTGCGCTCCTTGGGATCGGTGGTGTCAGGGGTGTCCTCGGCGTTCACCGCATCGCTCCTTCAGCTCCGCTGAACTTCTGACCTGCCTGCCCGCCTGTAGCGGGGACGCCGATGGGACGGACCCGGTCCTGATCCGGTTCCCCGGCGCCCCCGGACGGCGGCCCGGCCGGGCGGATCTACTATGGGAGGGTTTGCGCGGCCACCGGCTGCCAGCTGTCCCGGATGACCGGCGGGTCACCCTCCCGACCGGTACCGTTTCCCCGTCCGCCGCCCCTCACGCCGTCCCACAGGAGCAGACCCGTCGTGCGTATCGCAGTCACCGGCTCCATCGCCACCGACCACCTGATGACCTTCCCCGGCCGCTTCGCCGACCAGCTCGTGGCCGACCAGCTGCATACGGTCTCCCTCTCCTTCCTGGTCGACCAGCTCGATGTCCGCCGGGGCGGCGTCGCCCCCAACATCTGCTTCGGCATGGGCCAGCTCGGCATCCGGCCGGTCCTGGTCGGCGCCGCGGGCACCGACTTCGAGGAGTACCGCGCCTGGCTCGACCGCCACGGCGTGGACACCCGCTCCGTGCGCATCTCCGAGGTCCTGCACACCGCCCGCTTCGTGTGCACCACCGACGCCGACCACAACCAGATCGGCTCCTTCTACACCGGCGCGATGAGCGAGGCCCGGCTGATCGAGCTGCAGCACGTCGCCGAGCGGGTCGGCGGCCTGGACCTGGTCCTGATCGGCGCGGACGACCCGGAGGCGATGATCCGGCACACCGAGGAGTGCCGCAGCCGCGGAATCCCGTTCGCCGCGGACTTCTCCCAGCAGATCGCCCGGATGGACGGCGAGGACATCCGCAACCTCATGGAGGGCGCGGCCTACCTCTTCTCCAACGAGTACGAGAAGGGCCTGATCGAGTCCAAGACCGGCTGGACCGCCGACGAGATCCTGGCGAAGGTCGGCACCCGGATCACCACCCTCGGCTCCAACGGCGTCCGCATCGAGCGGGTCGGCGAGCCCGCCATCGAGGTCGGCGTCCCCGAGGAGAAGACCAAGGCCGACCCCACCGGCGTCGGCGACGCCTTCCGCGCCGGCTTCCTGTCCGGCCTGGCCTGGGGCGTCAGCCTGGAGCGCGCCGCCCAGATCGGCTGCATGCTCGCCACCCTGGTCATCGAGACCGTCGGCACCCAGGAGTACGAGCTGCACCGCAGCCACTTCATGGACCGCTTCACCAAGGCGTACGGCCACGAGGCCGCGGCCGAGGTCCAGCAGCACCTCGCTGCCTGACCCGGCCGACCCGGGCGATCCCGCGCCCGGGCCGTTTCCGCACGTCAGACGCGGCGCCGCACCACGTACGCGGCGCCGCGTTCGGCTGCCCGCTCTCCCACGTACTCCTGGTCGCGCATCCCGCACCAGGCGGGGATGTCCTGCCGGGCGGCCTCGTCGTCGGAGAGCACCGTCACCGTCCCGCCGACCGGCACCTTCCCGATGGCCTTCGCCAGCTCGATGACGGGGATGGGGCAGCGCCGCCCGAGCGAATCGACGACGATGCCTTCCGGCTCTTCCGCCACCGCCCCGGCGGGCTCCTTCGGTTCCTGGGAGTCCCGCGAGACGGCCGGTGCCGGCTCCCGCGCTCCGGCCGCCGGCTGTGCTCCGGCTGTCGGCTGTACCGGCTCCGCCGCCCGCACCCCCAGCCGCTCCCGCACCGACCGCACGACCCCCGGCAGCACCTCCAGGAACCGCTCCACGTCGGCCTCGGCCGTGCCGTACGGCAGGGAGACCCGGACGTTCCCCTCGGTCAGCACCCCCATCGCGCGCAGCACATGGCTCGGCGTCAGCGTGCTGGACGTACAGGACGATCCGGACGAGACGGAAAATCCGGCCCGGTCGAGCTCGTGCAGCAGGGTCTCCCCGTCGACATAGAGACAGGAGAAGGTGACGAGGTGGGGGAGGCGGTGCACCGGATCGCCGACCACCTCCACGTCCGGGACCAGCTCCGGCACCCGGGTGCGGATCCGGTCCACCAGCTCCCGCAGCCGGGCCGCCTCGGTGTCCGCCGCCGGCCCGGACCGCAGCGCGCGCAGCGCGGCCGCGGCCGCGACCACCGCCGGGATGTTCTCGAAGCCCGCGCTCCGGCCGGCCTCCCGCTCGTCCCGCGGCCCCTGGGGCGCGAACCGGGTGCCCTTACGGACCGCGAGGAGCCCGACGCCGGGCGGGCCGCCCCACTTGTGGGCGCTGGCCGCCAGCAGCGACCAGGCGCCGGGCACCGGCCCCCACGCCAGCGACTGCGCGGCGTCCACCAGCAGCGGCACCCCGGCCTCCTGGCACAGCTCGGCCACCTCCTCGACCGGCTGCTCGGTGCCCACCTCGTGGTTGGCGGACTGGACGGCGACCAGCGCGGTGTCCGGGGTGAGCGCCGCCGCGACGTCCCCGGCGGCCACCCGGCCCGTACGGTCCACGGCCAGCTCCGCGACGGTGCCGCCGGCCGCGGCATGGGCCTCGGCGGCGTGCAGGACGGAGGAGTGCTCGACGGCGGAGTGCAGCAGCCGGCGGCCGGCCCGGCGCCGGCCGGCCAGCGCACCGGCCACCCCGGCGTGCACCGCCTGGGTACCCGAAGGGGTGAAAACCAGTTCGTCCGGGCGGCAGCCGACGGCCTCGGCCGCGGCCTCCCGCGCGGCGTCCAGCAGCAGCCGGCCGCGCCGGCCCTCGCGGTAGAGCCGCGCCGGGTCGGCCCAGCCCTCGTCGAGCGAGGCGAGCAGCGCCTCACGGGCGACGGGATGGAGGGGAGCGGCGGACGCGGCGTCGAAGTAGGGCACGTCCCCGACGTTAGTCCCCCGGGCGGCGGTCGGCGGTGCCCCCACCGGAGTGGCCCGTTCCACCCGCCCGCGGACCGGGGCCGGGCAGGCCGTCAGATGCCAGGTGGGAGCGGGTAATCGGGTGTGCCGGGGGCGGCCCGCGACGGGCCCGGCCACCCCTTAGGGGTGGCTCGCGGCGCGTTGGGCACCCTCCCCGCGCGACCCCAAATAGCGTCCAGTAGGGTTTGGTCCGCATAAACATCCAAACCCCTGCCCGACGCAGGGCGGCGACCGACCAGCGAGTAAGGCCGCAGCCGACCGCGCGGGCGAGACTCTCGGGAAGGCGCTACGTGAGTCCCAACGGCTCCGACCGCTCGTCGCGGCGCCCGATGCGGCGGAAGCTGCCGCAGGTGCTTGCTGCGGGCCTGGTCCTGGCGACCGCTACAGGTTGCACATACAAGGACTTTCCCCGCCTCGGCATGCCAACGCCCGTCACCGACGAGGCGCCGCGGATCCTCTCTCTTTGGCAGGGCTCCTGGGCCGCCGCCCTCGCAACGGGCGTGCTGGTGTGGGGCCTGATCATTTGGAGCGTGATCTTCCACCGCCGCAGCAGGACCAAGGTGGAGGTCCCCGCGCAGACCCGGTACAACATGCCGATCGAGGCGTTGTACACCATCGTCCCCTTCATCATCATCGCGGTGCTGTTCTACTTCACCGCACGCGATGAGAGCGCGCTCCTGAAGACTTCCAAGAAGCCGGACCACGTCGTCAACGTGGTGGGCTTCCAGTGGAGCTGGGCGTTCAACTACCTGGAGGACGTGGACGGCAACAAGTCCACCACCAACATCAACTCCAGCGCGCTCTCCGCGATCCCGGACAAGTGGAAGAAGACCGCGCCGGCCGGTGCTGACGGTGTCTACGACACCGGCACCCCGGGCGAGCGCAACCCGCAGACCGGCAACCCGGGCCCGACCCTGTGGCTGCCGAAGGGCGAGACGGTCCAGTTCGTGCTGACCTCTCGTGACGTCATCCACTCCTTCTGGGTGGTGCCGTTCCTGATGAAGCAGGACGTCATCCCGGGCCACACCAACGTCTTCGAGGTGACCCCCAACAAGGAGGGCACCTTCATGGGCAAGTGCGCCGAGCTCTGCGGCGTCGACCACTCCCGGATGCTCTTCAACGTCAAGGTCGTGTCCCCTGAGCGGTACCGGGCGCACCTGAAGGACCTGGCGAAGAAGGGCCAGACCGGATACCTGCCGTCGGGCATCAAGCAGACGGATCACGCCAGGAATGCGGAGACGAAGAACCAGTGAGCATCCTCAACGAACCTCAGGGTGCCGCCGCCGATACGGCTCCGGCTGCACCGCCCGTCCGCAAGAAGCAACCCGGTATCGCTGCCGTGAAGTGGCTGACGACCACTGACCACAAGACCATCGGCACGATGTACCTGGTCACGTCGTTCGCGTTCTTCTGCATCGGCGGCCTGATGGCGCTCCTCATGCGCGCCGAACTGGCCCGTCCGGGTACGCAGCTCATGTCGAACGAGCAGTTCAACCAGGCGTTCACGATGCACGGCACGATCATGCTGCTGATGTTCGCGACGCCGCTGTTCGCCGGATTCGCGAACTGGATCATGCCGCTGCAGATCGGCGCGCCCGACGTGGCGTTCCCGCGGCTGAACATGTTCGCGTACTGGCTGTACCTCTTCGGCTCGCTGATCGCGGTGGCCGGCTTCCTCACCCCGCAGGGTGCCGCCGACTTCGGCTGGTTCGCCTACTCCCCGCTGTCGGACGCGGTCCGCTCGCCGGGCGTCGGCGCCGACATGTGGATCATGGGTCTGGCCTTCTCCGGCTTCGGCACCATCCTCGGTTCGGTCAACTTCATCACCACGATCATCTGCATGCGTGCGCCTGGCATGACGATGTTCCGGATGCCGATCTTCACCTGGAACGTGCTGCTGACCGGTGTGCTGGTCCTGCTGGCCTTCCCGGTCCTGGCCGCTGCGCTGTTCGCCCTGGAGGCGGACCGTAAATTCGGTGCCCATGTATTCGACGCCGCAAATGGCGGGGCATTGCTGTGGCAGCACCTCTTCTGGTTCTTCGGACACCCAGAGGTGTACATCATCGCGCTGCCGTTCTTCGGCATCATTTCCGAGGTCATTCCGGTGTTCTCCCGGAAGCCGATGTTCGGTTACATCGGTCTGATCGCGGCGACGATTTCGATCGCCGGCCTTTCGGTCACGGTGTGGGCGCACCACATGTACGTCACCGGTGGCGTGCTGCTGCCGTTCTTCTCCTTCATGACGTTCCTCATCGCCGTTCCGACCGGTGTGAAGTTCTTCAACTGGATCGGCACGATGTGGAAGGGCTCGCTGTCCTTCGAGACGCCGATGCTCTGGGCGGTCGGCTTCCTGATCACCTTCACCTTCGGTGGTCTGACCGGTGTGATCCTGGCCTCGCCGCCGATGGACTTCCACATCTCCGACTCGTACTTCGTCGTGGCGCACTTCCACTACGTCGTCTTCGGAACGGTCGTCTTCGCGATGTTCTCCGGCTTCCACTTCTGGTGGCCGAAGTTCACCGGCAAGATGCTGGACGAGCGGCTCGGCAAGATCACGTTCTGGACGCTGTTCATCGGCTTCCACGGCACGTTCCTCGTCCAGCACTGGCTGGGTGCCGAGGGCATGCCGCGGCGCTACGCGGACTACCTCGCGGCCGACGGCTTCACGGCGCTGAACACCATCTCGACGATCAGCTCGTTCGTGCTGGGCCTGTCGATCCTGCCGTTCCTCTACAACGTCTGGAAGACGGCGAAGTTCGGCAAGAAGGTCGAGGTCGACGACCCGTGGGGCTACGGCCGTTCGCTCGAATGGGCGACCTCCTGCCCGCCGCCGCGGCACAACTTCCTCACCCTGCCGCGCATTCGTTCCGAATCCCCGGCGTTCGACCTGCACCACCCGGAGATCGCAGCCCTCGACGCGCTGCACAACGGCCACGGCACTGACGAGGACAAGGCCATCGCCGGTGGCAAGGAGGCGGGCAAGTGAAGATCCAGGGCAAGATGTTCATCTGGCTCTCCGTCTTCGTCCTGGTCATGGCGATCGTCTATGGCGTCTGGTCGAAGGAGCCCGCGGGTACCACCGCACTGTTCCTCGCCTTCGGCCTGTGCATCATGGTCGGCTACTACCTGGCCTTCACGGCCCGGCGGGTCGACGCGGGTGCGCAGGACAACGAGAACGCGGAGGTCTCCGACGACGCCGGTGAGCTGGGCTTCTTCAGCCCGCACAGCTGGCAGCCGCTGTCCCTGGCCGTCGGTGGTGCGCTCGCCTTCCTGGGCGTCGTCTTCGGCTGGTGGCTGCTGTACTTCTCGCTCCCGGTGATCCTGGTCGGCCTCTTCGGCTGGGTCTTCGAGTACTACCGCGGCGAGAACCGCACGCAGTAGGCGCTTCAGGCGCCAAAAGCACGGCAACACGCCGTACAGCGGGCCCGGACACCTCAAAAGGTGTCCGGGCCCGCCCCGTTCGGGGCAGCGGGGGCTACCCGTTTGCAGTCCTCCAGCGCGCTGGAGCAGGTGATTCTTCATATTTTTGGGGCATGAGTCACAGACCTCGAACCCGGACGGTGCTGAGCTGCGGCCTCCTGCTCGTGCCCCTCGCGGTGAGCACCGCCGCGTGCGGGGGCTCGGCGTCGGAACCGCTCTCCGCCAATCCCTACGACGCGGGCGACCAGATCACCGCCAACACCCCGGACGGAAAGCAGAAAGCCGACCCCGACAAACCGATCGAGGTCTCCGTCAAGGATGACGACGCGCGCATCACGGACGTCACCGCCACCGATTCCACCGGCCGCTTCGTACGCGGCGAACTGAGCGCCGACGGCAGGCACTGGCGCACCACCGTGCCGCTGGCCGCCGGCACCCGCTACACGGTGCGGGTCAGCACCGAGGAGGAGGACGGCACGCCCGGCCGCAAGACGCTGACGGTGCACACCACCGACGCGGACGGCCAGCTGACCGCCACCTTCGGCCCCGACAGCGGCGAATACGGCGTCGGCCAGCCGGTCACCGCCGAGCTGAGCCAAGCCATCAAGGACCCCAAGGCCCGGGCCGTCGTCGAGAGCGCCCTGAAGGTCGACTCCATGCCGCGCGTCGAGGGCTCCTGGCACTGGGTGGACGACAAGAAGCTGCACTTCCGCCCGAAGGAGTACTGGCCCGCCCACGCCACCATCTCGGTGCACAGCAACCTGGCCGGCCTGAAGATCGCCAAGGGCCTCTACGGCGGCCCCTCCAAGCCCGTCCGGCTCACCACCGGCGACCGCCTGGAAGCCATCACCGACGCGGCGGCGCACCAGATGACCGTGCTGCGCAACGGCACGTCCATCAACACCATCCCGGTCACCACCGGCAAGCCCGGCTTCTCCACCCGCAACGGCGTCAAGGTCGTCCTGGGCAAGGAGAGCTTCGTCCGGATGCGCAGCTCCACCGTCGGCATCGCCGCCGGCAGCTCGGACTCCTACGACCTGCCGGTCTACTGGGCCACCCGGGTGACCTGGAGCGGGGAGTACGTGCACGCCGCGCCCTGGTCCGTCGGATCACAGGGCGCGGCCAACGTCAGTCACGGCTGCACCGGCATGTCCACCGGCAACGCCCAGTGGTTCTTCAACACCGTGCGGGTCGGCGACATCGTCAAGGTCATCAACAGCGGCGGCGACACCATGACGCCGTTCGACAACGGCTTCGGCGACTGGAACATGCCCTGGAAGGAATGGCGCGCCGGCAGCGCCCTCAAGAACAAGGCGTCCAGCACCACAGGAGCCGCCGAGCGCCAGCAGGACCCCGGCTCCGACGCCCGACTGCGCCCGAAGATCTGAAAGGGCCGCCACACGGCTCCCAGCGGCCCTCCAGGCCCGCGCCTCAGACCTGTACGAGGTTCCTGCGGCGCAGCAGGCCGGCCAGGGCGTCGGCGAAGGCCACCGGGTCGATCGGATGGGTCACCGCGGCGTCCGCGCGGCTCCAGGTGGCCAGCCAGGCGTCCTGCGGGCGGCCGATCAGCAGCAGCACCGGCGGGCACCGGAAGATCTCGTCCTTGATCTGCCGGCAGACGCCCATGCCGCCCGCCGGCGCGGTCTCGCCGTCCAGCACGCAGACGTCGATGCCGCCCTGCTCCAGGGCTTCGAGGACCGCCGGTGCGGTGGCGCACTCCAGGATCTCGATCTCCGGGGCATCGGCGGCCGGGCGCCGGCCGGCCGCCAGCCGGACCTGCTCGCGGGTGCCCGCGTTGTCGCTGTAGACCAGCACCGTGGCAGTCGCCTGCATCGTTCCTCCACGCTCTTCGTAGCGGCACAGCATCGGGTGGGGCTGATGGGCCGGATGCTACTCCCGCGGCAGGCCCCGGCAGCAGGGGGCGAAAGGACCGAAGATCTGCCCGACGGCCCGTCAGCGCCGGGCCCGCACGAGCCGGAGCACCGTACCGGCGGCCGGCCTTCCCTCCTTCGGGCGACGCCGGAAATGGGCCGTACGAGCAGGCCATACGTCCTTGACACACCGAACGGCACCCCCCGGAGTGAGGGCGGGATAAGCGACCGACATAATGTCGGTCGTGGCGACAGCAACGACAGTAGAAACCGGGCACGCGCACCCGTCGGTCAATCGGCCGAACCTCACCAGCGTCGGAACCATCATCTGGCTGAGTTCCGAGCTGATGTTCTTCGCGGCCCTCTTCGCGATGTACTTCACCCTTCGATCCGTGACCGGAGAGGCTTATTGGAAGGAATCGGCCAGTGCGCTGAACCTTCCGTTCTCCGCGACCAACACCACGATCCTGGTGCTCAGCTCGCTGACCTGCCAGCTCGGCGTTTTCGCGGCCGAGCGCGGCGACGTCAAGAAGCTCCGGGCCTGGTTCGTGGTCACCTTCATCATGGGTGCCATCTTCATCGGCGGTCAGGTCTTCGAGTACACCGAGCTGGTCAAGCACGAGGGCCTGTCGCTCTCGTCCGGCCCGTACGGCTCGGTGTTCTACCTGACCACCGGCTTCCACGGACTGCATGTGACGGGCGGTCTGATCGCCTTCCTGCTGGTCCTGGGCAGGACGTACGCGGCCAAGAGGTTCACCCACACGCAGGCCACCGCGGCCATCGTCGTGTCCTACTACTGGCACTTCGTCGATGTCGTCTGGATCGGCCTCTTCGCCACGATCTACCTGATCCGCTGACCGGTCCGACCGGACCCGCAGATCAGACAGACATAGCCAAAGCATCGACGCAGAAGATCCTGACACCGGGGTAATCCGTGAAAAAGCTCTCCGCACGACGGCGCCATCCGCTGGCGGCGCTCGTCGTCCTACTCTTCGCGCTGGCGGTCACCGGGGGGCTGTACGCCGCGTTCGCGCCGGCGGACAAGGCTCAGGCCGATGACACCGCCCAGTCCCTTGCCATCAAGGAGGGCAAGAAGCTCTACGCCGTGGGCTGTGCCAGCTGCCACGGCACCGGCGGTCAGGGCACGTCCGACGGCCCGAGCCTGGTCGGTGTCGGCGCGGCAGCCGTCGACTTCCAGGTCGGCACCGGCCGCATGCCGGCCCAGCAGCCCGGCGCCCAGGTGCCGCGGAAGAGGCCGATCTACAACAACGCCCAGCGCGAGCAGCTGGCGGCCTACGTCGCGTCGCTGGGTGCCGGCCCCACCATCCCGGAGAAGTCGCAGTACAACTCCGAGGGTGCCGACATCGCCAAGGGCGGCGAGCTGTTCCGCACCAACTGCGCGCAGTGCCACAACTTCACCGGTAAGGGCGGCGCCCTCACCGACGGCAAGTTCGCACCGACGCTCGAGGGCGTGGACCCCAAGCACATCTACGAGGCCATGGAAACCGGCCCGCAGAACATGCCCTCCTTCGGTGACGGCTCGCTGAGCAAGCAGAACAAGAAGGACATCATCGCGTACCTCGGCGCCGTCAACGGCGATGAATCCGAGAGCCCCGGTGGCCTCGACCTCGGCGGTCTCGGTCCGGTCAGTGAGGGGCTCTTCGGCTACATCTTCGGCCTGGGCGCGCTGGTCGCGGTCGCCATCTGGGTCGCAGCCCGGACTACGAAGGCCAAGAAGTCATGAGCGAGACTGGACGACACGAAGACGTGCCAGAAGAAAACCTGCCCGTTGAGCGGGAGGCTCACGAAGGCGCGGTGCGCCCGGCGGACGACCCGTTCGCCGACCCGGGCCTGCCGGCCCACGAGCACCGCAAGCAGGACATCGACGAGCGGGCCGCCAAGCGCTCCGAGCGCACCGTCGCCCTGCTCTTCCTGGTGTCCATGATTGCCACGGTGGCCTTCATCGCCGCCTATGTGGCCATCCCGATCGACAAGATCGTCTACATCTGGCCGATCGGCCACATCAGCGCGCTGAACTTCGCGCTCGGCCTGACGCTGGGTGCCGCCCTGTTCTGCATCGGCGCCGGCGCGGTCCACTGGGCCCGCACGCTGATGTCGGACGTGGAGGTCGCCGACGACCGCCACCCGATCGAGGCCAGCCCCGAGGTCAAGGCCAAGGTCCTGGCGGACTTCAAGGTGGGTGCCGAGGAGTCGGGATTCGGCCGCCGCAAGCTGATCCGCAACACGATGTTCGGTGCGCTGGCCCTGGTGCCGCTCTCCGGTGTCGTCCTGCTGCGTGACCTCGGGCCGCTGCCCGGGACGAAGCTGCGCACGACGAACTGGAAGAAGGGCGTTCGCCTCGTCAACCAGTCCACCAACCTCCCGCTGCGTCCCGAGGACATCGCGGTCGGCTCCCTGACCTTCGCCAAGCCCGAGGGCCTGGAGGAGGACCAGGAGGACTTCAACGAGAAGATCGCCAAGGACGCCCTGATGCTCGTGCGGATCCAGCCGCAGAACATCAAGGACAAGCAGGAACTCGCGTGGTCCCACGAGGGCATCGTGGCCTACTCGAAGATCTGCACCCACGTGGGTTGCCCGATCAGCCTGTACGAGCAGCAGACGCACCACGTGCTCTGCCCCTGCCACCAGTCGACGTTCGACCTCTCCGACGGCGGTCGGGTGATCTTCGGCCCGGCCGGACACGCCCTGCCGCAGCTGCACATCACGGTGAAGGACGGCTTCCTGGAGGCCGCCAGCGGTTTCGAGGAGCCCGTCGGCCCGAGCTTCTGGGAGCGCGGATGAGTAACGAAACAAGCGCGACCACCACGCGCCGCGGCCAGGCGCCGCGGGGCGAGCGGATCGCCGACTGGGCGGACGGCCGGCTGGGCATCTACAGCCTCGCCAAGTCCAACATGCGCAAGATCTTCCCGGACCACTGGTCCTTCATGCTGGGTGAGGTCGCGCTCTACAGCTTCATCATCATCATCCTGACCGGTGTCTACCTGACGCTGTTCTTCCACCCGAGCATGGCCGAGGTGACCTACCACGGGTCCTACGTGCCCATGCAGGGGATCCGGATGACCCAGGCCTTCGAGTCGACGCTGGACATCAGCTTCGACGTCCGGGGTGGTCTGCTCATCCGCCAGATCCACCACTGGGCGGCGCTGGTCTTCCTGGCCGCGATGATGGTCCACATGATGCGGGTGTTCTTCACCGGCGCCTTCCGCAAGCCGCGCGAGGTCAACTGGCTGTTCGGCTTCCTGCTGCTGGTGCTCGGCATGTTCACCGGCTTCACCGGCTACTCGCTCCCCGACGACCTGCTCTCCGGCACCGGCGTGCGGTTCATCGAGGGCGTCATCCTGGCGATGCCGCTGGTCGGTTCGTACCTGCAGATGTTCATCTTCGGCGGCGAGTTCCCCGGGCACGACATCATCCCGCGGTTCTTCACGGTGCACGTGCTGCTGCTTCCGGGCATCATGCTCGGCCTGCTGGTGGCGCACCTGATCCTGGTCTTCTACCACAAGCACACGCAGTTCCCGGGTGCCGGCAAGACCAACACCAACGTCGTCGGCATGCCGCTGCTGCCGGTCTACATGGCCAAGGCCGGAGGCTTCTTCTTCCTGGTCTTCGGCGTGATCTCGGTGATCGCCGCGGTCGCCAGCATCAACCCCGTGTGGGCCATAGGGCCGTACCGGCCGGACCAGGTCTCCACTGGTGCGCAGCCGGACTGGTACATGGGCTTCGCCGAGGGCCTGGTCCGTGTCATGCCGGGCTGGGAGTGGAACTTCTGGGGCCACACCATCAACTTCGGTGTGCTGATCCCGATCCTCCTCTTCCCGCTCGTCCTGGTCGCCATCGCGGTCTACCCGTTCGTCGAGTCCTGGGTCCGCGGTGACAAGCGCGAGCACCACATCCTGGACCGCCCGCGCAACGTGCCCACCCGCACCGGCTTCGGTGTGGCCTGGCTGATCGCGTACTTCGTGATGCTGATCGGTGGCGGCAACGACCTGTGGGCGACCCACTTCCACCTGTCGATCAACTCGATCACCTGGTTCGTCCGGATCGCGTTCTTCGTCGGGCCGGTGCTGGGCTTCATCGCCACCAAGCGGATCTGCCTGGGTCTGCAGCGGCGCGACAAGGACAAGGTGCTGCACGGCCGCGAGTCCGGCATCATCAAGCGCCTGCCGCACGGCGAGTTCATCGAGGTCCACGAGCCGCTCGACCAGGAGCAGCTGCACTTCCTGACGCAGCACGAGCAGCCCGAGCCGCTGGAGCTGGGCCCGGAGGTCGACGAGAACGGCGTCCGCCGCAAGATCAAGCGGTCGCAGAAGCTCCGCGCCAAGCTCTCCAAGAGCTACTACGGCGAGGACAACGTCATCCCCAAGCCCACGGTCGAGGAGTACAAGGAGATCACCAGCGGCCACGGCCACCACTGATCCCTTGCGCGCCTCGTAGCGCACCGTAGGTAGTACGCCACCCAGAGGGCCCCGTCCGCACGTCGGACGGGGCCCTCCGGCATATCGCCCCTCTCGATAGGGTGACGACATAAGCAGGACACAGACCAGGAGCGTGGACCATGAACGTTGTGACCCCGGTCGGCGGCGACAGCGTGGCGGCCCACACCTGGCCGGGCATCCTGAACGCCCTGCTCGACGGCCGCGACCTCACCGCCGACGACACCGCCTGGGCGATGGACCGGATCATGCGGGGCGAGGCCAGCGACGCCCAGATCGCCGGCTTCGCGGTGGCCCTGCGTGCCAAGGGCGAGACCGTCGCGGAGATCTCCGGCCTGGTCCGGACGATGTACGCGCACGCCCGGCTGATCGAGGTCCCGGGCCCCAGCGTCGACATCGTCGGCACCGGCGGCGACGGCGCCAAGACCGTCAACATCTCCACGATGTCCTCGATCGTCGTGGCCGGCACCGGAGCCAAGGTCGTCAAGCACGGCAACCGCGCCGCGTCCTCCGCCAGCGGCGCCTCCGACGTCCTGGAGAAGCTCGGCGTCAACCTCGACCTCACCCCGCAGCGGGTCACCGAGGTGGCCCAGGAGGCCGGCATCACCTTCTGCTTCGCGGTGAAGTTCCACCCCTCCCTCCGGCACGTCGCCAACGCCCGCGGCCAGCTCGGCATCCGCACCACGTTCAACGTGCTCGGCCCGCTGACCAACCCCGCCCGGGTGAAGGCCCAGGCGACCGGCGTCGCGGACGCCCGCATGGCGCCGATCCTGGCCGGCGTGCTCGCCGAACGCGGTTCGTCCGCCCTCGTCTTCCGCGGCGACGACGGCCTCGACGAACTGACCACGACGGCCACCTCCCGGGTCTGGATCGTGCGGGACGGCACGGTCCGCGAGGAGTCCTTCGACCCCCGCGACGTCGGCATCCCGCTCGTCCCCGTCGAGGCGCTGCGCGGCGCGGACGCCTCGTACAACGCGGACGTCGCCCGCCGGCTGCTGGACGGCGAGACCGGCCCGGTCCGTGACGCGGTGCTGCTGAACTCCGCGGCCGCGCTCGCCGCGCTGGAGCCGTCGGACGCCCCGCTGGCCGACCGCATCCGCCTCGGCATCGAGCAGGCCGCCGCGTCGATCGACTCGGGCGCGGCCAAGCGGGCGCTGGAGCGCTGGGTGGCCGCCAGCAACGCCTGAGCGGCCGGTGACGCAGGGTGTGACGCAGGGCTCAGTCCGTCATATGGACTGAGCCCTTGCGCGTAAATGCTCTTGTGGCATGATGCTGCGCAGGTCACGAGTGACAGCGACACAGGCCCCGGCCCGCTGTCCGGCAACCCTCCTTCCGTGGCGGGGTGCCCCGGGTGATGACCAGGCCGCAGGCAGCGAGGTCTGCGGCAAGCGCGGATCCCTCGCCAGGGATCCTGGTCCTCGAGGGAGAACTTCCGTGAATCAGCGAATGCGATAGGGCTCAACGGCCCCTTTTCCGCACCCTTTTTCCTTTTCACGCTGCGCCCCGCGCCGCGCGCTTCGGCACACCCGAAAGCGCCGCACGCGCCTCTGCCCCGCAGCGAATTCGCTTACGCCTCACGGGAGTTCGCCATGTCTGTTTCCGCCGTTGCCGCCGACCGTTCCGTCTGTGCCCCGCTGCCGGTCCTCGGCCGCGACGTCCTGGTCCCCCTCGTGACCGGCGGCGAGGTCGACTACGCCGCGCTGGACTACGCCGCCAGCGCCCCGGCCCTGCAGCGGGTCTGGGACGACGTGGCCGCCTACGCCCCCTACTACGGCAGCGTGCACCGCGGCGCCGGATACCTCTCGCAGCTCTCCACCGACCTCTTCGAGAACGCCCGCCGCACGATCGCCGACTTCCTCGGCTGCCGCACCGACGACCAACTGGTCTTCACCCGCTCCACCACCGACTCGCTGAACCTGCTCGCCGCCGTACTCCCGCAGAACACCCGGGTGTTCGTCTTCGAGACCGAGCACCACGCGTCGCTGCTGCCGTGGGAACAGCGCGCCGACCTGACGGTCACCTACCTCAACGCCCCGCGCACCCCGGAGCAGGCCGTCGCGACCCTGGAGCGCGCGCTCGCCGACCGCGAGCCGTACAGCCCGGCCCTGGTCTGCGTCACCGGCGCCTCCAACGTCACCGGCGAGCTGTGGCCGGTCCGCGAGCTGGCCGCCGCGGCGCATGCGCACGGCGCCCGGATCGTCCTCGACGCCGCGCAGCTCGCCCCGCACCACCCCGTCGACCTCGCCGAACTGGACGTCGACTGGGTCGCCTTCTCCGGCCACAAGCTGTACGCGCCGTTCGGCACCGGTGTCCTGGCCGGCCGCGCCGACTGGCTCCAGGACGCCGATCCGTACCTGGCGGGCGGCGGCGCCAGCCGCACGGTCTCGCGCCGCACCGACGGCGGCGTCGACGTCGAGTGGCACACCACGGCCGCCCGGCACGAGGCCGGCTCGCCCAACGTCATCGGCGCCTACGCCATCGCCTCCGCCTGCAAGGCGCTCACCGAGGCGGGCTTCGACACGCTCGTCGCCCGTGAGCAGGAGCTGATCGCGCGGGTCCGCGCGGGGCTGGCCGAGGTCCCCGAGGTGCGCGTCCTGTCCCTCTTCGGCGACGACGCCCCGCGCGTCGGCGTGCTCTCCTTCGTGGTGGACGGCTGGAACAGCTCCCACTTCGCGGCCGCGCTCTCCGCCGAGTACGGCATCGGCGTCCGCGACGGCCTCTTCTGCGCGCACCCGCTCGTCCGCACCCTGCTGGGCACCGACCCGCAGGACCCCGGCGAGTGCGGCGCCCCCGACGCGTCCCCCGGCGAGCGATCCCTCAACGCCATCCGCGTCTCCTTCGGCGCCGGCACCCCCGACGAACACGTCGACCGCTTCGTGCGCGCGGTCAGGGAACTCGTCTCCGACGGCGCCCGCTGGAACTACCGCACGGAGAACGGCCGTTGCGTACCGGCTGACGCCTGATCCCCACGTACCTGGCCGTCCCGCCGCGGTTGCTGGTCGCCGTTGCGCTTTGCGGCGCCCCGCACGTGGTTGTCTGCGGCGCCGCGGGAGTTGGTCGCCGTGGCGCCTGCGGCGGGCTGGGGTTGTGGTGGGTACGGTGACGGGCCTCCGGGGCCGGTGTTTGGGACTGCTGTCGCTTTACGTCCCAAACACCGGCCCCTCCGGCCCGTCCCCTCCCGTTGGGGGAGAGGAATGCGGTGCGTGGGGGCGGGCGTTGAGGCATGCAAGGGGACCTGGCTACCCCTACGGGACGGTCGAACAGATCCCGTAAGGGTTGCGAGGGCCCCCTGCAGGGCCTCAACTCGACGGGCTGGGGAGGGTATTCCCAACTACCCCACGACGCCAGGCACTTTCTGAACGAGGCCCGCCCCCACCGGCCTCCTAACTCCCACCAACGGGAGGGGACAGACCGGAGGACGAAGTCTGGAGGGCTGTCACCGCACTCGACACACAAACGCCCGCCGCTGGGGGTACCTCCCACGCCCTTTAGGCAGTGGGGGAGCAACGGCGAACAACACCCGCGGCGGGAGAGTCAGCTACGTGCGGGGCGCCGCAAAGCGCAACGGCGAACAACACCCGCGGCGGGACGGCCAAGTACGTGGGAGGCACCGCGAAGCGCAGCGCCCCGCGGCGGGACGGCCAAGTACGTGGGAGGCACCCCGAAGCGCAGCGCTACGCGTCGAGCCCGATCGCGAACGCGGCCTCCAGGTCGTGTTGCGAGTAGGTGCGGAAGGCGATGTGCGTCTCCGTGGAGGCGACGCCGGGGATCTTGCTGATGCGGCCGGGGATGACGTCGGCGAGGTCATCGTGCTTGGCGACGCGGACCATCGCGATCAGGTCGTGCGCGCCGGTGACGGAGTAGACCTCGCTGACCCCTTCCAGCGCGGCGATCTTCTCGGCGATCTCCGGGATCTGGTCCACGCTGGTCTTGATGAGCACGATCGACGTGATCACGGCTGGCTCTCTCCCTCATTCGCCCGGACGTTCCCGCTGGTGGATCCCACACTATCCCTCCGGTAGCGCAGCCATGCGTAGAGGAAGCCGAGGGCGAAGCCGATGACGTGGGCGAGGTAGGCGACGCCGGGGCCGTTGGGGTCGTCCTGGGCGGCCTGCCACTGGAGGAAGAACCAGAACAGCAGGACGACCCAGGCGGGGAAGCGCAGCGGGAGGAAGAAGAGGAAGGGGAAGACGCTGGTGACCCGGGCCCGGGGGAAGAGGTACAGGAAGGCGCCGAGAATGCCGGCGATCGAGCCGGAGGCGCCCACCAGCGTCTGTGCCGAGGCGGCGTGCGCGGCCGCGTAGCCGAGCAGCGCCAGGTATCCGATGATGAGGTAGAAGGCCGCGAACGGCAGCCGGCCCATCCGCGCCTCGGCCATGCCGCCGAAGACGTAGAGGAACAGCATGTTGCCGAGCAGGTGCAGCCAGCTGCCGTGCACGAACAGCGCGGAGAGCGGGGTGATCAGCGCCCGCAGGGAACCGCTCCACAGCTCCACGGGGACCACGCCCCACCGCTCGAAGTACGCGGACTGGGCCCGCAGCAGCGCGTCGCCGGTGCCGTAGGTCCGGTTCAGGCCCGAGGCGGGGCCGATCACGAAGACCGCACAGCACAGGGCGATCAGCACGTTCGTCAGCCGGGAGAACATCGCGGCCAGGGCCCGGGCCGGATGCGGCGGGCGGGGGAGCGGGCCGGAGGAGCGCGGCCGACGGAAGAAGAGCCGGGGGAGGAGAGGACGGGCGGAACGAGGAGCACGAGGAGAACGGGGAGACCGAGAAGAACGGGGAGAACGGGGTGGGGGAGCCGGCGCCGTCATGAGGTGATCATGGCGTAATGCGGGCAATCGGGGCAGAGTGCCTCGCCGCGTCCCGGCTCCCGGGCAGGGCCGCACCCGCCCCCCATCAGGCCGTAGGGTTGCAGGCAGTACTTTGCGTACTTCCGCAGTCCGACGGCGCACCGCGTGAACGGCGCAGCAGCAGACGACCGACGAGCACCGAAAGAGGACGACACGATGGCTGTTCCCCTGCCGACGGCCGAAACCCGGTGGCGCTGCACGCTGTGCGGCAACCTCACCCGTTTCGATGTGACCCGCCAGGCCAAGGTCGTGGAGTACGTCCACCTGGACCTGGCCGGCGAGCCCAAGGTGGAGGAGCGCGAGGTCCTCAGTGAGAGCATCGAGTCCGTGCGCTGCCGCTGGTGCAACGCGGTCGACCAGATCGAATTGGTGGACCGGCCGGGCGCGAGCGCCTGAGATCGGAGCGAAGCAGCCGTGGTGGACCGTCCAGAAGGGGAGCCGGGGGCCGAGCGTCATGACGTACCCGAGGGTGCGGCGGACGAGGTGCTCGACCGACCGCTGCCCGAGGGCGTACGGCGCCGTGTCGTGGCGCTCACCGCGGAGTCGTTCGGCGCGCTGACCGTCGCCGAACTCCCGCCGCCGCTGCGGCAGTACGCCCGGTTCACCCCCACCCGCCGGGCGAAGTTCGCCGGGAACGCGATGGCCGCGGCGCTGGAGAGCGACGCGGTCTTCCGGCAGCGGATCGCGGGGAAGCTGCGCGAGGCCCAGCCGGAGCTGGCCGAGGCGCTGGAGAGCGGCACTCCGCCGGCCGCCGCCGATCCGCTCGACGTCGCCGCGGCCGCCTATGTGCTGCGCCCGGACGGCTGGGTGAAGCTGGTCGCGGCGGCCGGTGAGGAGGCGCAGCGGGCGCGCGACGAGCGGGCCGGCGCGGAGGCCGAGCGGGAGCTGGTCCGGCTGCGCGAGGAGCTGGCACAGGCGCGCGGCGAGGCGCGTACGGAGACCGAGCGGATCCGGGGCGACCTGGAGGCCGCCCGCCGGGAGAACGAGTCGCTGCGCCGCAAGCTGCGCAGTGCGCTCAGCGACGTCAAGCGCGGGGAGGCGGCGGTCCGCAAGGCCGAGGCCGCGCTGGTCGACGCGCGGGACCGGGCGTCGACGGAGAAGACCGCGGCGGACAGCGAGGTGCGCCGGCTCAAGGCCCGGATCGCCGAGGCCGAGGCCGCGCTGGAGACCAGCCGGCGGGCCGCCCGCGAGGGGCGCAGCGTCGAGGACATGCGGCTGCGGCTGCTGCTGGACACGGTGCTGGACGCCGCCCAGGGGCTGCGGCGCGAGCTGGCGCTGCCGCCCGCCAGCGTGCATCCGGCCGACACCGTCGAGGCGGTCGCGCCGGGCCGGATGACGCCGAAGGACATCGCGACGCGTGCGTTGTCCGAGATGGACCCCGCGTTGCTGGACCAGCTTCTGGCGCTGCCCCAGGCGCATTTGGTGGTGGACGGTTACAACGTCACCAAAACCGGCTATCCGACCATGCCGCTCGACAAGCAGCGGCTGCGGCTGCTGGGCGGGCTCGCGGTGCTGGCGGCGCAGACCGGTGCGGAGATGACCTGTGTCTTCGACGGTGCGGAGCTGGCGGCGCCGGTGCTGCTCGCGCCACCGCGGGGCGTAAGGGTCCTTTTCAGCAAACCGGGCGTAACGGCCGATGAGTTGATTCGTCAGCTGGTACGGGCCGAACCGCCCGGCCGGCCGGTCGTGGTGGTCTCCACGGACCGCGAAGTGGCGGACGGTGTGGCCAAGGCCGGCGCCCGTCCGGTCGCATCGGCCCTGCTGCTCAAGCGACTTGCCCGTACGTGAGGCCGGGCCGGGAGTGCTTTCCGGCCGGAAGCAATGCGCTTGACCTGTGCGGCCGATCCGTATCTGAGCGTCAATTGGCGCTTACTGCCTGTGTGATGTTGGTAAAGAGTGGGGCTGGTGGCGCAGTTTTTTCCCGTGAGGATTTGAAGCGATCACAGCTCGGTTACTAAGGTCAGGGCCCGAGCCTTCATTAAGGTGATCATCCACCCGGGATGAACAGTGAAGGTACCGCCGAGTCCGCAGCGTTCCCGCGGAGCCGGGGTTCACCCCCCCACCCGGTAGGCGGCTGGAGGAAGAAGGAGCTCGCCCCCGTGGCGTCCCACCGTCGACCCAAGCAGCCGAGCCGTACTCGCGTCACCGTGCTCACCGCCACCGCCGCGGCGGCCGTCGCCCTGTCGTCCCAGGTCGCCCAGGCCGACCCCCACCAGTCGAAGCAGGACGTCAAGTCCGAGGTCGACAAGCTCTACAACGAGGCGGAGCAGGCCACCGAGAAGTACGACGGCGTCAAGGAGCAGCAGGACAAGCTCCAGAAGGAGGTCGACGACCTCCAGGACAAGGTCGCCCGTGGCCAGGGTGAGCTGAACCAGCTCCGCAAGAGCGTGGGTGCGGTCGCCTCCGGCCAGTACCGCAGCGGGTCCATCGACCCCTCGGTCCAGCTGTTCCTCTCCGGTGACCCGGACAGCTACCTCGAAAAGGCCGCCACCCTCGACCAGTTGAGCGGCAAGCAGGCCGAGCAGCTCAAGGTCATCGCGGAGAAGCAGCGCCGGCTCGCCCAGGAGCGCGCCGAGGCCGCGGCCAAGATCAAGGACCTCGCCGACACCCGTAAGGCGCTCGGCGACAAGAAGGACGAGATCAAGGGCAAGCTCGCCAAGGCGCAGGCGCTGCTCAACTCCATGACCGCCAAGGAGCGGGCGGCCATGCAGGCCAAGGAGGACCGCGCCAACCGCAGCAACGAGCGGGTCAACCTCGGTGACGACGTGCCGGCTTCGCAGCGCGGTGCGGCCGCCCTCGCCGCCGCCCAGTCCAAGATCGGCTCGCCCTACGTCTGGGGCGCCACCGGCCCGTCGTCCTTCGACTGCTCCGGCCTGACCTCCTGGGCCTACGCACAGGCCGGCCAGTCGCTGCCGCGCACCTCGCAGCAGCAGGCCAACGCCGGTACCCGGATCGCCTCGCAGAGCGCCCTCAAGCCCGGCGACCTGGTGCTCTTCTACAGCGACCTGCACCACATCGGCCTCTACGCCGGCAACGGCACGGTGCTGCACGCCCCGAAGCCCGGTGCCTCGGTGCGCTACGAGTCGATCAACAACATGCCGTTCGCATTCGGCGTGCGGGTCTGAGCACGCACGGGGCTGCTGTTCACCGGTGTAACCAATGCGCCGGTGTACGGGTCTGAAAAGCCTCACAACCGTCTCAACCTGCCGCCCGAACGGGCGAATTGCGGCCTCCGCGGCTGACCCGCCGCCCCGCCGGTGACCTGCACAGTCACCGCCGGGGCGGCTTTTTGCGTACGAAATGGGGTCTTTGGCCGGTGTGGACCGGCGCCGTTACTGTCTGCCCTCGCAGCATCCGGTCACCGACCGCCCTCCCGGGCGGCAGGGGCTGCACAGGGGAAGGAGTGCGGCTCCCGTGGCGTCCCACCGCCGTATCCCGCAGCACGGCCAGGCCACCCTCGCCGGGGTCACCGTTCTGTCGGCCGCTCTGGCGACCGCGGCCGCCGCGCTGTCGGCACCGCCGGCCTCCGCCGATCCCGCCGCCCGTCCGGCCGCCGGCCGGGGCGCGGCCACCGCCCGGGTCGACGCCCTCTACGAGCAGGCGGAGCGGGCCACCGAGAAGTACGACGGCGCGGACGCCCGGACCAGGAAGCTGCGCGCCGAGGTGGCCGACCTCCAGGACCGCACCGCCCGCGCCCAGGAGCGGGTCAACCGGATGCGCGGCCGGCTCGGCGCGCTGGCCGCCGCCCAGTACCGCGCCGGCGGCATGGACCCGGCCCTGAAGCTGATGCTCTCCGAGCGCCCCGACAGCTACCTGGAGAAGGCCTCCGCGCTGGACCGGCTCGGCCGGCACCAGGCCGACCGGCTGCGCGAACTGCGGGCCGCGCAGCGCTCACTGGAACAGCAGCGCCGGGAGACCGCCGTCAAGCTCGCCGAGCTGGAGGCCAGCCGCACGCAGGTCGCCCGCCACAAGAAGGACGTCCAGCGCAAGCTGGCCACCGCCCAGCGGCTGCTGAACGCCCTGCCGCGGGCGGACCGGGCGGCCTGGGAGCGGGCCGCCCGCAGCGAGGGGCGGGCCGGGGCGGTGCCCGACCCGGCCGGGGCGGTACCGGCCTCCGGGCGGGCCGCCGCGGCCGTCGCCGCGGTCCGTGCCGCGGTCGGCTCCCCGTACGCCTGGGGAAGCGCCGGCCCCGGCGCCTTCGACTGCTCCGGACTCACCCAATGGGCCTACCGCCGGGCCGGCGTCTCGCTGCCCCGTACGTCACAGGCCCAGCGCGGCGCCGGGCGCCCGGTGCCGCTCGGCCGGATCCGGCCCGGGGACCTGGTCGTCTACCGCTCGGACGCCAGCCACGTCGGGATGTACGTCGGCAACGGCCAGGTCGTGCACGCGCCCTATCCCGGCGCCCGGGTGCGCTACGACCCGGTCGGGATGATGCCGATCTCGGCCGTCACCCGGCCCTGAGCGCCGCTCCCTGCGTTTTTGCCCCGGCCGGGCCCGCTCTACGATCGTCCGCATGTCGGACCAGCGGGCGAAACGGCCGGTACGGGCCGGGGCGGCGGCCTGCGCCGCCCTGAGCGGACTCGCGCTGCTCGCCCCGCTGGCCGGCTGCGCACCCGGGCCCTCGTCGTCGGCCCGCTTCCCGGACGTCCAGCGGATGCTCGACGGCCGGGCGCACGCCGTCGAGCAGCGCGACGAGGCCGGCTTCCTGGCCGCCGTGGACCCGCGGGCCACCGCCTTCCGCAACCGCCAGCGCGCCGTGTTCGGCAACCTCGCAGGCGTCCCGGTGACCGACTGGCACTACGACCTCGACGCCACCGACGCCTTCCCGCTGCCGCCCGGCGACGGCGGCGAGCGGCTGGCCGCCAAGGTCCGGCTGCGCTACCGCCTCAAGGGCTACGACACCGCGCCGGTCAACGCCGTCCAGTACCTCACCCTCACCGAGCGGGACGGCCGCTGGCTGATCTCCTCGGACCGCGACGGCGCACCGGCCGGCCGCAGCGGCAACCGGCAGCTGTGGGACCAGGGCCCGGTACGGGTGGTCCGCGGCCGGTACAGCGTGGTGCTGGGCGGCGCCTCCCACCCGGCGCGGCTCGCGGACCTGGTGCGCCGGGTGGACCGGGCGGTGCCCGCGGTCTCCGCCGCCTGGAAGGGCCGGTGGTCCGAGAAGGTCGTGGTGGAGGCGCCGGACTCGGTCGAGCGGATGGCGCAGCTGATGGGCAGCGACGACCCGTCCGGCTACACCGGCATCGCGGCGGTCACCACCGGCGAGGCGGGCGTCACCACCAACGCGCCGGCGGACCGGGTGATCGTCAACCCCGACGCCTACGAGGAGCTCAACGACCTGGGCCGCAAGGTCGTCCTCACCCACGAGACCACCCATGTCGCCACCCGTACGGTCACCACGGCGGCCACCCCGCTGTGGCTGTCCGAGGGCTTCGCCGACTGGGTCGCCTACCGCGGGCTGCACCGCAAGCCCGCCACCGCCGCGCCCGAGCTGACCCGCGCGGTGCGGGCCGGCAAGCCGCCCGGCCGGCTCCCGACCGACGCCGACTTCGGCTTCCGGGCCGGCGCGGACCGGCTGGCGACGGCGTACGAGGGCAGCTGGCTGGCCTGCCGCATGATCGCCGAGAAGTGGGGCGAGCCCAAGCTGCTGGCGTTCTACAAGGCGGCGGGCCGCAGCGCGCTGCGCACCTCGGCGGCGACCGGGGACGCGCCGATCGAGGTGGCCACCGCCGGAGCGGCGTCCGCCCGTCCGGGGCCCCCGGCGGCCGGTGCCGGGCACCGGCCGGAGGCCGGCCGCAGCGAGCTGACCGACCGGGCCCTGCGGACCCAACTGGGCGTCGGGCTGGGGGAGTTCACCCGGCAGTGGCGGGCCTATGTGAAGCGGCTGCTGGAGCGGTGACGGTGCGCGGCGCGGGCGCCCGGCGCAGGCCGGAGCCGCCGCTCGCGGTGTTCCGCAGGCCGGCGCCGGTGGCCGTCCACAGCCGCCGGCAGGCCAGCAGCGACGCGGCGACCAGCAGCCCGTTGCGCACCGCCAGCAGCGCGACGCCGAGGGGGGTGCTCGCCACGACGTCGGCGAAGTGGACCGGGAACTCCAGCAGCGTGACGCCGGTGGCGAGCAGCACCAGCACCGCCGCCGGCGTCTGCCGGCTGCCGCGGACGGCCAGGCACACCGCGGCCAGCCCCACCAGCCACAGCAGGTACTGCGGGCTGATCACCCGGCTGGTCGTGGTGAACAGCAGGGCGGCGGTGAAGGCCGCGTCGGCGGGCGTCGCCCGGGTGAACCGGCGCGCCCGGGTCCGCCACAGCACCAGCCAGCCCAGCGCCGCCCCGCTCAGCACGACCGCGGCGGTGCTGACGAGCGGGACGCCGGGCCCGAGGAACTCCACCGAACCGTAGTGGAGCAGCACCCGGCCGCCCCAGCCGTAGTGGCGGGCGAGGTGGAACACCAGCCCGCCGAGCGACTCGACCTCGGTACCGCGGTCGCGCTGGAACGTCAGGAACGCCGTCGCGCCCGGTGCGGCGACCACGAAGAACAGGGCGAGCCCGGCCCCGGTGCCGACCGCGCTCCACCACAGGACCCGCGCCCGGCGGCCGCGCAGCGCCGCCCCGGTCAGCAGCAGCGCCGGCCACACCTTCAGCAGCGTCCCGAACGCGATCAGCGCGCCCGCCACCCAGGGCCGGCGGGCCGCCGCGAGCAACGCCGCGACCGCGACCGCGGTGACCATCAGGTCGTAGCGGGCGTACCCGGTCGGGCCCAGCAGGGCGACGCCGGCGATCCACACCCACGCCCCGGCCGCCCGGTGGCCGGGCCGCCGCCCGGCCCGCAGGAACAGCACCAGCGTCGCCGCGTCCGCGGCCAGGACCACCAGGTGGAACGCCGGGGCGTAGCCCAGGAACGGCAGCAGGCCGGGGGAGAGCACCGCCAGCGCGGCGGCCGGCGGGTACTGCCAGGTCACGTCGTCCACCGGGAAGGTGCCGGTCCGCAGCACCTCGGCCCAGCCGTGGTAGATCACCGAGACGTCGGTGGTGACGTCCGGGCCCGGCAGCACCAGCACCTTCAGCACGCAGAGCAGCAGCACGGCCCGGGTCACCGCCCAGGCCGCGACCGCGAGCCACCTCCCGCGCGCCCCGCCGGCGCCGTCCATCGCCACCTCCGCCTGTCCGCCGTGGTCTGCATCATGCCGTCGGCGGCCGGTCACCGGGCGTCGCCGCGGTGCGGGCGTGGCGGGCCTCCCGGCCACCGTGCGCCCGTCGGCGGGTAGCCTCGGGCCTCGTGCACAAGACCCTGATCGTCACGAACGACTTCCCGCCCCGCCCCGGCGGCATCCAGGCCTTCCTGCACAGCATGGCGCTGCGGCTGGATCCCACCCAGGTGGTCGTCTACGCCTCGACCTGGAAGCGGAGCGCGGAGGGGATCGCGGCCACCGCCGCGTTCGACGCCGACCAGCCGTTCCCGGTGGTCCGGGACCGTACGACGATGCTGCTGCCCACCCCGAGGGTGACCCGGCGGGCCGTCGGCCTGCTGCGCGAACACAGCTGCTCCTCGGTCTGGTTCGGCGCCGCGGCCCCGCTCGGCCTGATGGCGCCCGCGCTGCGCGAGGCCGGCGCGCGGCGGATCGTGGCGACCACGCACGGCCACGAGGCGGGCTGGGCGCAGCTGCCCGGCGCCCGGCAGCTGCTGCGGCGGATCGGCGAGGGCACCGACACCCTCACCTACCTCGGTGAGTACACCCGCTCCCGGATCGCCGCCGCGCTGACCCCGGCGGCCGCGTCCCGGATGGTCCAACTGCCGCCCGGTGTCGACGAGAAGACCTTCCACCCCGGCTCGGGCGGCGACGCGGTGCGCGCCCGGCTCGGACTGGCCGGCCGCCCGGTCGTGGTCTGCGTCTCGCGTCTCGTGCCCCGCAAGGGCCAGGACACCCTCATCGAGGCGATGCCGGCGGTCCTCGCCGCCGTCCCGGACGCCGTCCTGCTGATCGTCGGCGGCGGCCCGTACGAGAAGGAGCTGCGCGCGCTGGCGCGGGAGAAGGGCGTGGCGGAATCCGTGCGCTTCACCGGCGCGGTGCCGTGGGAGGAGCTGCCGGCCCACTTCGGCGCCGGTGACGTCTTCGCGATGCCCTGCCGCACCCGCCGCGGCGGTCTCGACGTCGAGGGGCTGGGCATCGTCTACCTGGAGGCCTCGGCCACCGGGCTGCCCGTGGTGGCGGGGGACTCCGGCGGTGCGCCGGACGCGGTGCTCGACGGCGAGACCGGCTGGGTGGTGCCCGGCGGTTCCCCCACCCCCACCGCGGAACGCCTGGTCACCCTCCTCAACGACCCCGCCCTGCGCCGCACCATGGGCGAGCGCGGGCGCGCCTGGGTGGAGGAGAAGTGGCGCTGGGACCTGCTCGCGGAACGGCTCAAGGAGCTGCTGTAGCCGGGGCCGTACGGGCGCCCCGACGCGAACCGCCGCCATCACGCGAACCGCCGCCGCGGCACACAGCCCCGGCGGCGGATTCCGGCCATGATCCCCTGGGATGGCGTCAGCCCCGGTAGATCGCCTCGATCTCCTCGGCGAAGTCCTTGGCGACCACGTTCCGCTTCAGCTTCAGCGACGGCGTGACATGGCCCGACTCCTCGGTGAACTGGGCCGGCAGGATACGGAACTTGCGCACCGACTCGGCCTGCGAGACGGCCGCGTTGCCGTCGTCGACGGCCCGCTGGACCGCGGCGAGCAGCTCCGGGTCGGTGGCCAGTTCGGCCGGGGTGCTGCCGGCCGGGCGGCCGTGCTCCTCGGCCCAGCGCGGCAGGAACTCCTCGTCGAGGGTGATCAGCGCGCCGATGAACGGCCGGCCGTCGCCGACGACCATGCACTCGGCGATCAGGGCGTGCGCCCGGATGCGGTCCTCGATGACGGCCGGCGCGACGTTCTTGCCGCCGGCGGTGACCAGGATCTCCTTCTTGCGGCCGGTGATGGCCAGATAGCCGTCCTCGTCGAGGGTGCCGAGGTCGCCGGTGTGGAACCAGCCGTCGGACAGCGCCTCTTCGGTGGCCGTGGGGTTGTTCCAGTACTCGGTGAAGAGGTGCTCACCGTGCAGCAGGACCTCGCCGTCGTCGGCGATCCGGACCACCGAACCGGGCAGCGGCTGGCCGACGGTGCCGATCTTCTGGCGGTCCCAGGGGTTGAACGCGGTGGCCGCGCACGACTCCGTCAGGCCGTAGCCCTCCAGGGCGGTGAAGCCGATGCCGCGGTAGAAGTGGCCCAGCCGCTCGCCGAGCGGCGCGCCGCCGGAGATCGCATGGGTGGCCCGGCCGCCGAGCACGGCCCGCAGCTTGCCGTAGACCAGCCGGTCGAAGACCTTGTACTTGAGCTTCAGGCCGAGCGGCGGGCCGTCGGGGGTGTCCAGCGCCCGGCTGTAGGCGATCGCGGTGTCCGCCGCCTTGTCGAAGATCTTGCCCTTGCCGTCGGCCTGCGCCTTGGCCCGCGCCGAGTTGTAGACCTTCTCGAAGACCCGGGGCACGCCCAGCACCAGCGTCGGCCGGAAGGACGCGAGGTCCTCGGTGAGGTTCTTGATGTCGGGGGCGTGGCCCAGCTTGATCGGGGCCATCACGGAGGCGACCTGCACCAGGCGCCCGAAGACATGGGCGATCGGCAGGAAGAGCAGGACCGAGGAGTCACCGGTGCGGAAGAGCGGACGCAGCCGCTCGACGACGTTGCCGCACTCGGCGAAGAAGCTGCGGTGGCTGAGCACACAGCCCTTGGGGCGGCCGGTGGTACCGGAGGTGTAGACGATCGTGGCGGGCGCGTCCGCGTCGGCGAGGGCGCTGCGGGCGTCCACCTCCTCGTCGGTGATCCCGGCGCCGGCGGCCCGCAGCCGGGCGATCGCGTCCCGCTCGATCTGCCAGATGTTCTCCAGCTCGGGCAGCCGGTCGCGGACCGATTCGACGGTCGCCTCGTGGGCGGGCGACTCCACCAGGCAGGCCACCGCGCCCGAGTCGCCGAGAATCCACTGGATCTGCTCGGCGGAACTGGTCTCGTACACGGGCACGGTGATCGCGCCGGCGCTCCAGATGGCGAAGTCCAGCAGCGTCCACTCGTAACGGGTGCGCGACATCAGCCCCACCCGGTCGCCGGGCTGGACGCCGGAAGCCATCAGGCCCTTGGCGACGGCGCGGACCTCGGCGAGGAAGGTGGCGGCGGTGACGTCCTGCCACCCGCCGTTCACCTTGCGCCCCATGACGGCAACATCCGGGTGCTGCGCGGCATTTCGGCGGATGAGATCCGTCAGATTGCCGTCCGCGGGGACCTCGTACAGGGCCGGAAGGCTGAACTCGCGCAAGACTGCTGCTCCTCAAAAGCGCCGGCGCCACGACGCTGTGTGCACACCGGCGGCGGTCCATGATCATGCTGGGGGATTGGACTGCCCGGACGTTACCCACCGGTATTGCTTTTGGGATAGGGGGTCGCGACCAGATGTTTGATGCGTCACACGCTTGCGGACACGCCATGGGGACTGTTCCGCGCAGACTAGACCAGCGGGTCGGTGACCCGAAAGTAACCGCGGCCCCGGTGAACCTGAGGGGGCCCTCCCCGTCGCCCGCCGGGCGATCTAGGGTGACGCCATGCGCGTGCATGTGGTCAGTGACGTTCACGGCAACAGCCGGGACCTGGCGGCGGCCGGGAACGGTGCCGATGCCCTGGTCTGCCTCGGCGACCTGGTGCTCTTCCTCGATTACGCCGACCACTCGCGCGGCATCTTCCCGGACCTCTTCGGCGTCGCGCACGCCGACACCCTCGTCGAACTGCGCACCGCCCGCCGCTTCGACGAGGCCCGCGCACTGGGCCGCCGGCTCTGGGCCGAACTCGACGCCGCCGGCCACAGCCGCGAGGCGGTCATCGAGGGCGCGGTCCGCAAGCAGTACGCCGAACTCTTCGCGGCCTTCCCGACCCCCACGTACGCCACCTACGGCAACGTCGACATGCCGCGCCTGTGGCCCGAGTACGCCGGCCCCGGCACCACCGTCCTCGACGGGCAGCGGGTGGAGATCGGCGGCCGGGTCTTCGGCTTCGTCGGCGGCGGCCTCGCCACCCCGATGAGGACCCCGTACGAGATCAGCGACGAGGAGTACGCCGCCAAGATCGAGGCGGTGGGCGAGGTCGACGTGCTGTGCACCCACATCCCGCCGGACGTCCCCGACCTCTGCTACGACACCGTCGCCCGCCGCTTCGAACGCGGCAGCAGCGCCCTGCTGGACGCCATCCGCACCACCCGCCCCCGCTACTCCCTCTTCGGCCACGTCCACCAGCCGCTCGCCCGCCGGATGCGCATCGGAGACACGGAATGCGTCAATGTCGGCCATTTCAACGCCACCGGCAGGCCCTACGTCCTGACGTGGTGAACCCGGGCGGGCACGGTCGGGCCGCGCAGGACCGGCATCCGGCTGTGTCCCGCTGGGTCCTGCTGCGTCCGGCTGCGTTCGCTCCCGTTTCCCCGCGCGGTAGCCTTCAGCAGCAGAGACAGCACCTTGCGGACACCGCGTGAGCGTCGGCGGACCGGCATGAATCGGCATGGAGGAGTCACGGCGATGGCCGAACACACCAGCTCTAGCATCACGATCGAGGCGGCGCCCGCCGAAGTGATGGGAGTGATCGCCGACTTTGACCGCTACCCGGAGTGGACCGGAGAGGTCAAGGAGGCGGAGGTGCTCGCCACGGACGACCAGGGCCGCGCCGTACAGGTGCGCCTGCTGCTCGACGCCGGCGCGATCAAGGACGACCACACCCTCGCCTACACCTGGACCGGCGCCGACGAGGTCAGCTGGTCCCTGGTCAAGTCCCAGATGCTGCGCGCCCTGGACGGTTCCTACCGCCTCGCCGCACTGAAGGACGGCACCGTCACCGAGGTCACGTACCAGCTCACCGTCGACGTCAAGATCCCGATGCTCGGCATGATCAAGCGCAAGGCCGAGAAGGTCATCATCGAGCGCGCCCTGGAAGGACTGAAGCGGCGCGTCGAGAGCCGCCCCGACGCCGACCCGGCGCCCGCCGACGAGGCCGCGCCCGCCGACGAGGCCAAGAAGCTCTGAGCGTGCGCACCGTCCTCGTCACCGGCCCCGGCGGCGCGGGCCGCACCACGCTCGCCGCCGCGACCGCCCTGGCCGGCGCCCGCCAGGGCGCCCGGGCCCTGCTGCTCACCACCGAGCCCAGCGCCTGCGAATCGGTGCTGGGCACCCCCCTCGGCGCCGAGCGGCCCACCCGGATAGCGCCCAACCTGCACGCCCGGCGCATCGACCCCGGCGACCGCTTCCGCCAGGAATTCCTCGCCTTCCAGGAGCGCGCCGGCGCCGCCCTCGACCTGCTGGGCGCCGCGCCCCTCGACGAGGACGAACTGACCGAACTCCCCGGCGCCGAGGACTTCGCCCTGCTCCAGGCGCTGCGCGCCGAACACGCCTCGGACGACTGGGACCTGGTCGTCGTCGACATGCCCTCGGCGGCCGAAACGATCCGGCTGCTGGCGCTCCCCGCCCAGGTCCGCCGCTACCTCCGCCGGCTGCTGCCGCCCGAGCGCCAGGCCGCCCGCGCGCTGCGCCCGGTCCTCGCCCAGCTCGCCGGCGTCCCCATGCCGGCCCAGAAGCTGTACGAGGCCGCCGGCCGTTGGGAAACCGAACTCGCCGCTGTCCAGCAGGCCATCGACGACCCCGGCACCTCCGTCCGCCTGGTCACCGAGGCCGGCCCGGTCGCCGCCGCCAACCTGCGCACCATCCGCGCCGGCCTGGCCCTGCACGGCCGCCGCACCGACGGCGTGGTCGTCAACCGGCTGCTGCCCACCGGCTCCACCGACCCCTTCCTCGCCGCGCTCTCCGGCAGCCAGCAGACCGCCCTCAAGGCGCTGCGCGAGGAGTTCCCCGACGTCCCCGTCCACGAGGTGCCGCACCTGGGCCACGACCCCCAAGGCGTCGCGGAGCTCGACGAGTTGATCGGCGGACCGGACGGCGGGATCGCCGTCCCCGGCCCCGCCGCAGCCGACCGCCGCGACCCCTGGACCGTCGAGGACCGGCTCGCCACCGACGGCATCCTGGCCTGGCGGGTACCGCTGCCCGGTGCCGAGCGCCGGGGCCTCGGCCTGGTGCGCCGCGGCGACGAGATCGTGGTGACGGTCGGCCGCTTCCGCCGGATCCGCACCCTGCCCTCCGCGCTGCGCCGCTGCTCCGTCTCCGGTGCCGGCCTGCGCGACGGCGTCCTGGAGATCCGCTTCACCCCGGATCCCGGCCTGTGGCCCAAGAGCGACTGAACGCGGTACCACCGTTCGGGTAACGTCGGGGGTGGGCCAGGAAACCGCCCCCGCGTGCACCCGTCCCGACTCGCCGTACCGCCCCGCCGCAGCAGTCCACGGAGTTCATCATGAGCGATGCCACCGAGCGCCCCGCCGACCGCGCGGCCGGGCCCGACGCCGACGCCTGGGAGGCCGCCTGCGCCGAGGACCTCGCCGCGGAGAAGGCCCGCCGCCGGTCCGAGTACGGCCCCCAGCCGGGCAGCGCCGCCGAGGAACTGCGCAAGCTCGCCGAGGCGGTCACCGACAAGCTCGCCGGCATCCAGCTGCCCGGCGCGCTCGGCGGGGCGGCCGCGCAGAGCGCCGTCAGCCAGCTGTTCAAGCAGGCCCGGGCCGCCGTCGAACCGGTCATCGAGCGCAACCCCGACGTCTTCGACCACCTCGCCGCGGCCGGCTCCGAAATCGTCGCCGCCTACCGCTCCGCCGTCGAGCGCAGCGAGCGCCGCTGGACCCGCGACGACCTCACCGAACGGCCCGGCACCGGCCGTGCCGACGACCCGCGGGACGACGACGGTCCCACCGGCACCGAGCGAATCGATCTCGACTGACCCGGGCTCCGGTACGGTGGGTCCCGGCGGGGTTCGAGCGAAAAACTGAGGGACACATGGGACTCACCATCGGCGTCGACATCGGCGGCACGAAGATCGCGGCCGGCGTGGTCGACGAAGAGGGTTCGATCCTTGAGACGTGCAAGGTACCGACCCCCCAGGCCACCGATGCCCTGACCGAGGCCATCGCGGACGCGGTCCGCACGGTAGGTGCCGGCCACCACATCGAGGCAGTGGGCATCGGGGCCGCCGGCTACGTCGACGAGAAGCGCGCCACGGTCCTGTTCGCACCGAACATCGACTGGCGCCACGAACCGCTCAAGGACAAGGTCGAACAGCGCGTCGGCCTCCCCGTCGTCGTCGAGAACGACGCCAACGCCGCAGCCTGGGGCGAGTACCGCTTCGGTGCCGGCCAGGGCCACAGCGACGTCATCTGCATCACCCTCGGCACGGGCCTCGGCGGCGGCATCATCATCGGCAACAAGCTGCGCCGCGGCCGCTTCGGCGTCGCCGCGGAGTTCGGCCACATCCGGGTCGTGCCGGACGGCCTGCTGTGCGGCTGCGGCAGCCAGGGCTGCTGGGAGCAGTACGCCTCCGGCCGCGCCCTGCTGCGCTACGCCAGGCAGCGCGCCTTCGCCACCCCCGAGAACGCCCAGATCCTGCTGTCGCTCGGCGACGGCACCTCCGAGGGCATCGAGGGCCGGCACGTCAGCGAGGCCGCCCGCCAGGGCGACCCGGTCGCCATCGACTCGTTCCGCGAACTGGCCCGCTGGGCCGGTGCGGGCCTGGCCGACCTCGCCTCGCTGTTCGACCCGTCGGCCTTCATCGTCGGCGGCGGCGTCTCGGACGAGGGCGAACTGGTCCTGGAACCGATCCGCAAGTCCTTCCGGCGCTGGCTGGTCGGCAACCAGTACCGGCCGCACGCCCAGGTCCTCGCCGCCCAGCTCGGCGGCAAGGCGGGACTGGTGGGGGCGGCCGACCTGGCGCGCCAGGGCTGACCGCGGTGGTGGCCGAGCACCCCGGACTCCCGGCGTCCGGCACCGAGGAGGACGCCGTACGGGTCCGCGTGCTCAGCTACAACATCCGCTCGATGCGCGACGACCGGGCGGCGCTGGCCAGGGTCATCCGGGCCTGCGCCGCCGATCTCGTGCTGATCCAGGAGGCGCCGCGGTTCTTCCGCTGGCGCAAGGCCGCCGAGCGGCTGGCCCGGTCGGCGGGTCTGGTGTACGTCACCGGCGGCGGGACGACCGCGGGCCCGATGATCCTCGCCACGCTCCGCGCCCATGTGGAGCGCACCGAGGACGTCCTGCTGCCCCGCACCCCCGGCCTGCACCAGCGCGGTCTCGCCACCGCCGTGGTCCGGATCGGCGGGGCCCGGCTCGGCGTCGTGAGCGCTCACCTCAGCCTCGCCGACCGGGAGCGGTACGAGCAGGCCGGGCTGCTGCTGGAGCGGCTGGCCGGCCTCGGGACGCGGCACGCGGTCGTCGGCGGGGATCTGAACGACCGGCCGGAGGGCCGCAGCTTCCGGCGGCTGGCGGACCGGCTCACGGACGCCTGGGCGGCCGAGCCGTGGGGCGGGGAGTTCACCTCCACACCCCACCAGCCGGTGCAGCGCATCGACGCCGTCCTCACCACGGACGGCGTCGAGGTGCTGGGCTGCGGGGTGCCGCACGGGCTACCCGGCGTACGCGAGGCGGACCTGCTGGCCGCCTCGGATCATCTGCCGGTGCTGGCCGCCCTGCGGGTGCCGGCCGGGGACTGACTCACACCACCGCGCCGCCGCCCGGCAGCTGGTCGTCGTCCTCGTCGTCGTTCTTCATCCGGGCCACGAGCGTGGCGAAGCCGCCGAGGAAGCCGCCGATGCCCAGGACCGTGCTCCACCACGTCACCGGCTGCTCGAAGACCACCAGGGCGATCAGCAGCAGCGGGCCGCCGAGCACCGCGAGCCAGGCGAACTTGGTGGTGGTGTCGGCCTTCGGCAGCGGCGGCGGCTCGGGCGGGGTGAAGTGGCCCTCGTCGGTCTCGTCGAAGTCGTCGTCGGACGGTTCGGCGGCGTTCCAGTCCCGCGGGCCGACGCCCGGTGCGTAGACCACGAAGCTGCCCGGGCGGTCGGTGCCGGCCTTCCCCGGGTCGCCGGGCCCGCCCTTGCGGTCCTTCGCCCCGCCGTCCTCGTCGGGCCGCTGGGCGGGCGCGTCGTCGTCCGCGGGGAACGACGGCTGCTTGCCGTAGCCCGCGACGATCTCCGCCCAGGCGGCTTCCTCGTCCAGCGGGTCCCGGGGGTCGCGGGGGCTACGCTCCGCCACTGGCCGCCGTCCCCTTCCGGGCCGCGTCCACGGTGTCCGCGCCCGCCTGCGGGGCGAGCCGGGAGACGAAGGCGAAGGTGTCCTCGAAGATCTTCTCCGCGTCGTGGTCGAGCGGGGCGACGTGGTAGCTGCGCTCCAGCAGGGTCTGCCGGACGTCCGTCGAGGAGACCCGGGCGAGGATCCGCTCGGAGTCCACCGGCGGGACGATGTGGTCCTGCGGGCTGGTCATCACCAGCAACGGCTGGGTGACGGACGGGAGTTCGGAGTCCACCAGCTGGAAGAACCGGCGCAGCGAGTACGCGGCGTGCAACGGCACCCGGGCGTAGGCCAGCTCCTCGGCGCCGGGCTTGGCGATGTCGTTGGACACGCCCTTGGTCGTGCGGACCAGATGGCGCAGCACCGGAAGCAGCGGCGCCGCGGCATCATGGACCTTGTTGGCCGGGTTGACCACGACCACCCCGCTGACCGCGGCGCCGTGTTTGGCGGCCAGCCGGAGCGCCAGCGCGCCGCCCATCGACAGGCCGCAGACGAAGACCTTCGAGCAGCGCTCGGTCAGCGCCCGCAGCTCGCGGTCGACCTCGGCGTACCAGTCCTGCCAGGTCGTGATCTGCAGGTCCTGCCAGCGGGTGCCGTGACCGGGCAGCAGCGGAAGGGAGACGGTCAGCCCCCGGTCGGCAAGATATTCGGCCCAGGGGCGCAGGGACTGGGGGGAGCCGGTGAAGCCGTGGCACACAAGGACGCCGACCTCTCCGCCGTCGCGGCGGAACGGCTCGGCTCCGGGAAGGAGCGGCACCGGGGGACTCCGTTCGATGAAGGGACCTGGCGAGTTACCTCAGGGTACGCAAAGTGACGGCGGGCGGATAGGTCCGACGGCGCGCGGCCCGGCCGGACCGCCGGACTCCCCGGAGGCCTTGGACGCCCGGTCGGGGCGAGCGTGCCACCCGGGCAGGTTAAGGTCTTTGCGTCACACACAGGAGGCAGTCGGTTGATCTACGGCGCAATGAAGTTTTCCATCGGGGGACCGCTGAAGCTTGCCTTCAGGCCGTGGGTGGAAGGCATCGAGAACGTTCCCGCCGACGGTCCGGCGATCCTCGCGAGCAACCACCTGTCCTTCTCGGACTCGTTCTTCCTGCCCGCGGTGCTCGACCGCAAGGTCACCTTCATCGCGAAGTCGGAGTACTTCACCTCCCCGGGCGTCAAGGGCAAGCTGACCGCCGCGTTCTTCAAGGGCGTGGGCCAGCTGCCGGTGGACCGCTCGGGCGCCCGCGGCGCGGGCGAGGCGGCGATCAAGAGCGGCATAGAGGTCCTCAGGCGCGGTGAGCTGTTCGGCATCTACCCGGAGGGCACCCGCTCCCCGGACGGCCGGCTCTACCGTGGCAAGCCGGGCGGTCTGGCCCGGGTGGCGCTGGCCACCGGCGCGCCGGTCATCCCCGTGGCGATGATCGACACCGAGAAGGTGCAGCCTCCGGGCAAGGTCGTGCCGAAGATGATCCGGCCGGGGATCCGCATCGGCAAGCCGCTGGACTTCACCCGCTACCAGGGCATGGAGGGCGACCGCTTCATCCTGCGGTCGGTCACCGACCAGGTCATGTACGAGATCATGAAGCTCTCCGGCCAGGAGTACGTGGACATCTACGCGACCGCCGCCAAGCGGCAGATCGCGGACGCGGCGAAGGCCGCGGAGGCGAAGAAGAAGGCCGAGGCGGAGCAGGCCAAGAAGGCCGCCGCCGAATAGGCCGACAAGGACGGGCAGGGCCGAGGCCGGGCGCGGGTGCGTCCGGTGAGGGGTGGGGGCCGGCAATGACGGATGCGGACATACGGACGGTGACCGGCGGCATGGCCGCCGCCCGGCGCCACGGCAAGCGCCCTCCGAAGGTGCTGCGGATGTCCGTCGAGCTGCCGCTGTGGCGTGCGCTCACCGGCTACCGGATCCTCACCCTCCTCTACGTCCTCGCGCTGGACGCGATGTCGTACCGCAAGTACGAGCACCCGCTGGTGGCCGCCGCCTACCTGGGCGCGCTCACCCTCTGGATGGCGCTGACCTGGCGGCGGACGACCTCGCCGGAGCGCTGCACCCGCCGCTTCCTCATCGCCGACCTGAGCTTCGCGGTGGGCGGCATCCTGCTGACGACGGTGGTCGACAGCCACGCGCGCATCATGGGCGGCTCGCCCACGCTGCCCTCCATCTGGGCGGCCGGCGCCGTCCTCGGCTTCGCGATCAAGGGCGGCTGGCGCTGGGCCGCGGTGGCCTCCAGCGCCGTGGCGGCCGCCAACCTCGCCGAACGCGAGGTGCTGGCCCGCGACACCCTCCACAACGTGATCCTGGTGTGGGTGGCCAGCGTCGGCCTCGGTTACGTCGTCGAGGTCGCCCGGGCCAGTGAGCGCACTCTCGCCCGGGCCCTGCAGGTCGAGGCCGCCACCCGCGAACGGGAGCGGCTGGCCCGCGACATCCACGACAGCGTGCTGCAGGTCCTGGCGATGGTGCAGCGGCGCGGTGCCGCGATCGGCGGCGAGGCGGCGGAGCTGGGCCGGATGGCGGGCGAGCAGGAGGTCGCGCTGCGCACCCTGGTCTCCGGCGGCCCGGTGTCGCGGCCGCCCGCCCCGGTCCCGGCGCCGACGCCGGCCGCGGTGCCCGTGCCGCCCCTGCCGCCGGCCGCCGACGGGCCCTGTGACGTCCGGGCGCTGCTCGCGCCGTACGCGGGTGCCGGGGTGACCTTCTCCGAGCCGGGCGCCCCGGTCGAGCTGCCGGCCGCCGCGGCGGCGGAGCTCGCGGCCGCTGTCAGTGCCGCGTTGGACAATGTACGGGTCCATGCGGGGGACGGCGCCCAGGCATGGATCCTGGTGGAGGACGAACCGCACGCGGTGGTCGTGACGGTCCGCGATGACGGCCCCGGCATCCCCGAGGGCCGCCTCGCGGACGCCGAGCGCGAGGGCCGCCTGGGGGTGGCCCTGTCGATCCGCGGCCGGCTGCGGGACCTCGGCGGCACCGCGGAATGGGTGTCGGTCCCCGGCCAGGGCACGGAAGTGGAGTTGACGGTCCCCAAGGGCACGGCGCCCGAGGGCGGAAGGCGGGGGAAGACCCGGGCATGACGGAGCAGACGGGCCTGAAGGTGATGGTGGTCGACGACCACCCGATGTGGCGCGACGCGGTGGCGCGGGACCTGGCCGAGGCCGGGTTCGAGGTGGTGGCGACGGCCGGTGACGGCCTCCAGGCGGTCCGCCGGGCGCAGGCCGCCTCGCCGGACGTGCTGGTGCTGGACCTCAATCTGCCGGGCCTGCCCGGCGTACGGGTCTGCCAGGAGCTGGTCGGCGCCAATCCGGCGCTGCGGGTGCTGGTGCTGTCGGCGAGCGGGGAGCACGCCGATGTGCTGGAGGCGGTCAAGTCCGGTGCGACCGGCTATCTGCTGAAGTCGGCGAGCACCGAGGAGTTGCTGGACGCGGTGCGGCGCACGGCCGCCGGGGACGCGGTGTTCACCCCCGGCCTCGCGGGCCTGGTGCTCGGCGAGTACCGCCGGCTGGCCACCGAGCCGGCGCCGGCGACCGCCGACGAGCCGGGCGCCCCGCGGCTGACGGAGCGGGAGACCGAGGTGCTGCGCCTGGTCGCCAAGGGCCTCTCGTACAAGCAGATCGCCGAGCGGCTGGTCATCTCGCACCGCACGGTGCAGAACCACGTCCAGAACACCCTCGGCAAGCTGCAGTTGCACAACCGCGTCGAGCTGGTGCGGTACGCGATAGAGCGCGGTCTGGACGAGGACTGAAGCCGCGCCCGGGCCGGCCTCCCGGAGGGGGAGACGGCGGCCGGGCATGATCGATCCGCTCGTACGGGTGAAGTGGGGGTGTCAACTCCCCGAAAAATCACCGGAATCGCCGCTTCCGGCATCCCGGAGTGACCCAGATCACCATTAGCGTGACCGGCGTCAGCTCAACCACGGCCGTGCGCGGCCACTGACGGGATGTAGGTGATTGCAGCGATGCGGGTCGGAGTACTGACCGGCGGCGGCGACTGCCCCGGACTGAACGCGGTGATCAGGGCAATCGTCCGCAAGGGCACCCAGGAATACGGCTACGACTTCCTCGGCTTCCGGGACGGCTGGCGCGGGCCGCTGGAGAACGACACGGTGCCGCTGGACATCCCCGCGGTGCGCGGCACCCTGCCCCGCGGCGGCACGATCCTCGGCTCCTCGCGGACCAACCCCTTCACGGCACAGGACGGCGTCCGCCGGATCAAGGAGACCCTCGCCAAGCAGGAGGTCGAGGCGCTGATCGCGATCGGCGGCGAGGACACCCTCGGCGTCGCGACCCGGCTGTCCGGCGAGTTCGGCGTCCCCTGCGTCGGCGTCCCCAAGACCATCGACAACGACCTCTCGGCCACGGACTACACCTTCGGCTTCGACACCGCCGTCGGCGTCGCCACCGAGGCCATCGACCGGCTGCACACCACCGCCGAATCGCACATGCGGGTCCTGGTCGTCGAGGTCATGGGCCGGCACGCCGGCTGGATCGCGCTGCACTCCGGCCTCGCCGGCGGCGCCAACGTCATCCTCATCCCCGAGCAGCGCTTCGACGTCGATCAGGTCTGCGGGTGGATCGAGTCCCGCTTCAAGGTCCGCTACGCCCCGATCGTGGTGGTCGCCGAGGGCGCGATGCCCAAGGACGGCCAGATGGTGCTCAAGGACGACTCCCAGGACTCCTTCGGCCACGTCCGGCTCTCCGGCGTGGGGGAGTGGCTGGCCAAGCAGATCGAAGCGCGCACCGGCAAGGAGGCCCGGACCACCGTCCTCGGCCACACCCAGCGCGGCGGTACGCCCAGCGCCTTCGACCGCTGGCTGGCCACCCGTTTCGGCCTGCACGCCATCGAGGCGGTGCACGACGGCGACTTCGGCACGATGGTCGCGCTGCGCGGCACCGACATCGTCCGGGTGCCGATCTCCGAGGCGACCGCCAAGCTGAAGACCGTCGACCCGGCGCTCTACGCCGAGGCCGGGGTCTTCTTCGGCTGACCAGGGCGCCGCCGCTCCGGGCGGCACCGCCGGGCCAGGGGCCGTATATTCGCCGTACACGACATATCCGGCCCCTTGCTCCTGGTGAGCACGTACCGGCGGGAGGGAACGTGGAGATCGTCGCCTTCGGCGTGCAGGCGGACGAGCGGCCGTTCCTGGAGCGCGCCTTCGCCGGCCGCCACCAGGTCCGCAGCCTGGACGTGGTCCTCAACCGCGACACCGCCCCGATCGCCCACGGCTACGAGGTCGTCAGCTCCGACGTCAACGCCGACCTGGGCGCCGACGTGCTGCAGACCCTCGCGGCCGGCGGGACGAAGATGGTCGCCCAGCGCTCCACGGGCTTCAACAACATCGATCTGGAGGCCGCGGCCGATCTCGGGATGAGCATCGGCCGGGTCTGCCACTACTCCCCGTACGCGGTGGCGGAATTCGCCTGGGCGCTCGCGCTGGCCGTCGACCGCAAGATCGTCCGGGCCGCCCGGCGCACCCGTAACTTCGACTTCCGGCTCAACGGCCTGATGGGCCGCGACCTGCGCGGCCGCACCGCCGGCGTGCTCGGCACCGGCCGGATCGGCGGGGCGTTCACAAGGATCGCCCACGGCTTCGGCATGGACCTGCTGGGCTGGGACCTCGTCGAGAACCCGCACTGCACGGCGCTGGGCATGACGTACGTCCCCCGCGAGCGGCTGTTCGCCGAGGCCGACCTGATCTCCCTGCACCTCCCGCTGACGGACGAGACCCGGCACCTCGTCGACGCCGCCGCGCTGGCCCTCATGAAGGACGACGCCATCCTGGTCAACACCGGCCGCGGCGGCCTGGTCGACACCCGTGCGCTGGTCCGCACGCTCAAGGCCGGCAGGCTCACCGGTGTCGCGCTGGACGTCTACGAGGAGGAGTCCGGGCTCTTCTCCTACGACCGGTCCCTGGACGTCATCGACGACGACACCCTCGCCCGCCTGATGACCTTCGCCAACGTGCTGGTCACCTCGCACCAGGCGTACTTCACCGAGGATGCGGTGGGCCAGATCACCGAGGCCACCGTGACCAACGTCGAGGACTACCTCGCCCACCGCACCAACGAGAACATGCTGGTCACACGAGGACAGCTGCCAGCAGCTGCGCGGTGACCGCGGCCCCGTCCAGGGTCAGCACCGACTCCGGGTGGAACTGCACCCCCGCGAAGCCCGGACCGCGCAGCGCATGCACCTCGCCGGACTCCGCGTCCCGGCTCAACTCCACCCGGTGCATGGCCAGTTCGGCCTCCGTGCGGTCGTCGCAGCGGGCCGTGAAGGTGTTGTAGAAGCCGACCGTCTCGGGCCGCCCGAAGAAGTCGATCCGCTCCTGCGCCCCCTGGAAGGGCACCTCCTTGCGGACGATCTCCAGACCCAGCTCCGCGGCGAGCAGTTCGTGGCCCAGGCAGACGCCCAACAGGCCGTGCCGGTGCCGGGCGACCAGCTCCGCGGTCAGCGACCGCAGGAAGCGCATCTTCGGATCGGCCGGGTCCGACGGATCGCCCGGCCCCGGGCCCAGCACGACCGGCCCCTCGTGCGCCAGGGCCGCCGCGCGCAGCCCCGGCTCGTCGAACCGGCGCACCGTCACCGTCAGCCCCGACGTCCGCAGCAGATGCGCCAGCATCGCGGTGAAGGTGTCCTCCGCGTCGACCACCAGCGCGTGCCCGCTCAGCTCGGCGGTCGGCGCGGTGGTCTGCATCCGCAGCCAGAACGGCGCCAGGTCCGCGCGGCGGGCGTCCAGGGCGGCGCGCACCCGCGGATCGTCGGCCAGCCGCGGCGGCCGCCCGCCGTCCGCCGACCGCGCCGGTGCCTGGCGTACGCCCAGCGCGGTCAGTACGCCCGCCGCCTTCGCATGCGTCTCGGCGACCTCGCTCTCCGGGTCGGAGGCGCGCACCAGCGTGGCGCCGACCGGCACCCGCAGCCGGCCCCCGGCGGTGATGTCCGCGGTCCGGATCAGGATCGGCGAGTCCAGCGTCTGCGCCCCGCCCGCGTCCCGGCCGATCAGCGCCAGCGCGCCCGCGTAGTAGCCGCGCCCCCGCCCGTCCGGGCCGACCGGCTCGTGCCGCTCGATGACCCGGCAGGCGTTCTGCACCGGCGACCCGGTGACCGTCGCCGCGAACATCGTCTCCTTCAGCACCTCGCGCACATCGAGGGTGGACCGGCCGCGCAGCTCGTACTCGGTGTGGGCGAGGTGCGCCATCTCCTTGAGCCGGGGCCCGATCACCACCCCGCCCCGGTCGCCGACCGTGCACATCATCTTGAGCTCCTCGTCCACCACCATGGACAGCTCCTCGACCTCCTTGCGGTCTCCGAGGAACGCCAGCAGGCTCTCCGCGGTGGGGCCGCCGGCCGGGTACCGGTAGGTGCCGCTGATCGGATTCATCACGACGGTGCCCGCCCGTCGCCCGCCACCGCCCCGGGAGGAGAGCGCTTCGCGCTCGCTGAGCCCACCTGTCATCCGGACGTGGACCTCCGGGCTGGCGCCGACCAGCGTGCGCACACCGGGGCGGTGCACGACGTACGTCCAGTACGCGCCGCGCTCGCCGGCCAGCAGCCGCCGGAACAGCGCCAGCGCGTCGGCCGCCGAGAAGTCCGCGATCGAGCCCTCGAAGGTCCGGCGGATGACGAAGTTGGCGCCCTCGCCGGTGCCGATCTCCTCCCGCACCACCCGCTCGACGATCTCCGCGTACCGCTCGTCCGACACGTCGAACGCCCCGTCCGCCACCCGTACGTCGTGCGCGGGCAGCGCCGCCAGCACCTCGTCCAGCGGCAGCTCGCAGGTCTCATCGGGGCGCAGTACGGCCAGCGGGGTGCCGTCGTCATGGGCGTGGAAGCCGCGCTCGCGGATCTGCCGGAAGGGGACCAGCGCGAGCGCGTCGGTCACCGGCGCGCCGGGCGCCGTCCCACCCAGTGGGATGTCCGCCAGCCGCTCGACCTCGGTGATCTCCCCGATCAGCACCTCGACGGTCTCACCGTCCTCCCGGCCGGGGGAGCGGCGGCGCAGCAGGGCGAACGGGGGGCCGGCGGGGTCGAGCAGCCGCCGGACGAGCGCGGCGGCATCGGGGCGGTCGTCGGGTCGTACGCGGTGCATGGCGGTTCCTTCCGGGTGGGCCGGAAAGGCCGGGGGAGGGGGACGACCGCCGGAAACGCCGAAGGCCGCCCCTCGGGCGGCCTTCGCGGAGTGTGGGATGTGCGCGCGAATCAGTGGGCCGCCGGATGAGCGGTCCACCACCAGTTCATGGTCGGCATCGATCGCGTGCACATGCGGCGCACCCTACCGGACCGTCCGGGTGCCGTGCGTCTCACAGTCCGGATGCCGGACGGACACCCCCACCGGACCCCGTAATGTGGGGCATGTGACCGTGAACGCTGAAACCCACGCCGGTGGCAACACCTGGCGACACCTTCCCGCGGCGCAGCAGCCCGACTGGCCGGACCACGAGGCTCTGCGCGATGTGATCGCGGAGCTCGAGTCCTATCCGCCGCTCGTCTTCGCGGGCGAGTGCGACCAGCTGCGTGAGCGCCTGGGAGCCGTCGCCCGTGGTGAGGCGTTCCTGCTCCAGGGCGGCGACTGCGCGGAGGCCTTCGACGCCGTCTCCGCCGAGCACATCCGCAACAAGCTCAAGACCCTCCTGCAGATGGGCGCCGTCCTGACCTACGCCGGCTCGGTGCCGGTGGTCAAGGTCGGCCGGATCGCCGGCCAGTACAGCAAGCCGCGCTCCAAGCCCACCGAGACCCGTGACGGCGTGACCCTGCCGACGTACCGCGGCGACTCCGTCAACGGCTTCGAGTTCACCGAGGCGGCCCGCATTCCGGACCCGCAGCGGCTGAAGCGGATGTACCACGCCTCCGCGGCGACCCTGAACCTCGTGCGCGCCTTCACCACCGGCGGCTACGCCGACCTGCGCCAGGTGCACGCCTGGAACCAGGACTTCGTGAAGTCCTCGCCCTCGGGGCAGCGCTACGAGGCGCTGGCCCGCGAGATCGACCGGGCGATGAACTTCATGAACGCCTGCGGGGTGGACCCGGAGGAGTTCCGGACGGTGGAGTTCTACTCCTCCCACGAGGCGCTGGTGCTCGACTACGAGTCGGCGCTGACCCGGGTGGACTCGCGCACCGGCAAGCTCTACGACGTCTCCGGGCACATGCTCTGGATCGGCGAGCGGACCCGGCAGCTGGACCACGCGCACATCGAGTTCGCCTCCCGCATCCGCAACCCGATCGGCGTCAAGCTGGGCCCGACGACCACCGCGGAGGACGCGCTCACCCTCATCGAGCGCCTCGACCCGGAGCGTGAGCCGGGCCGGCTGACCTTCATCACCCGCATGGGCGCGGACAAGATCCGCGACAAGCTCCCCGAGCTGGTCGACAAGGTCACCGCCTCCGGCGCGCAGGTCGCCTGGATCTGCGACCCGATGCACGGCAACACCTTCGAGGCGGCCTCCGGGCACAAGACCCGGCGCTTCGACGACGTGCTGGACGAGGTCAAGGGCTTCTTCGAGGTCCACAAGGGCCTCGGCACGCACCCGGGCGGCATCCACGTCGAGCTGACCGGCGACGACGTCACCGAGTGCGTGGGCGGCGGCGACGAGATCTTCGTCGACGACCTGCACCAGCGCTACGAGACCGCCTGCGACCCGCGGCTCAACCGCAGCCAGTCGCTGGACCTGGCCTTCCTGGTGGCGGAGATGTACCGCGATCAGTGATCGCCGGTGAACGTGAGTGGGGCGCGGATCTGTGATCCGCGCCCCACTGCGTCGTCCGGGGCCCGCCGGGCGTTGTGGAGCCAGGAGGTGCCGGGTAAGGTAAGGGTAACCTCACTCAAGATCGGCTGGACCGGTCGACGAGGTCCTTCCGCCGACCAGTCGCCGGAACCGTCCCGAGCCGCCCCCTCACGGAGGAGACCCCGCGTGTACGTCTGCTCTTGCTTCGGGGTCACCGAGCAGCAGGTCCGCCGGCACGCGGCGACGGGCGCCTGCACGCCCCGCCAGATCGCCTCCGCCTGCAAGGCCGGCACCGACTGCGGCAACTGCGTGCGCCGTATCCAGGCGCTGCTCGGACGGGGCGCCTGCCCGCGCCGGGAGCTCATCGAGGACGGCGCCGACCCGCTGGCCGCAGAGCGGACGTCCGGGTTGTCGCCGGCGGACGGGCTGTCGCCGGCGGACGCGGAGGAGGACGCCGCGGGGCCCGCGGCGCTCCCGGAGGCCGCGTAGCCGTCAGCTCGGCTGCTCGATCACCTGGGCGATGTACAGCGCCTCCCCGAGCTTCTCCACCAGCTCCAGCTGGGTGTCGAGGTAGTCGATGTGGTGCTCCTCGTCCGCGAGGATGTCCTCGAAGATGTTCGCCGAGGTGATGTCGCCCTTGCTGCGCATCAGCTCGATTCCGCGCTTGAGCCGGTCGATCGCCTCGACCTCGATCTGCCGGTCCGCCTGGAACATCTCGGTGACGGTCTGGCCGACCCGCACGTGGAACAGCCGCTGGTAATTCGGCAGCCCGTCGAGGAAGAGAATCCGGTCGGTCAGCACCTCCGCATGCTTCATCTCGTCGAACGATTCGGCGCGGGTGTACTTCGCGAGCTTGGTCCAGCCGTAGTTCTCCTGCATCTTGGCGTGCAGGAAGTACTGGTTGATGGCGGTCAGCTCGGCGGTCAGCTGCTCGTTGAGGAATTCGATGACCTCGGGGTCGCCCTGCATGGCTGCGGGCTCCTTCCACGCGAGAACTGGGCAGGTGCCGCGCATCCTCGCACCGCCCTCGGCGGACCGTCCAGTAAGTACACGCTTAGTACGAGTTGCCCGATTCTCTCCCTCCCTGGTCATCGGCACCCCTTCCGGTCTGACAACATGGAGGGCATGGGTCAGCCGGAAAGCCGCGAAGAGGAGCATCCGCAGCTTCCTCCGGGGCAGCGGCTCCAGCGGGGCTGGCCGGTGACGCATTACGGCCCGGTCCCGAAGTTCCGCCCCGAACGCTGGGAGTTCCGCGCGTTCGGCGCCACCGCGGACGACGCGAAACACTGCTGGTCGCACGAAGAATTCACGGCGCTGCCGTATGCCACGGTCGTCTCCGACATGCACTGCGTGACGAAATTCAGCATGCTGGGCGCCGAATGGGGCGGGGTGCTCACCAAGACCATTCTTGATCTCGCGCCGCCCGCGCCCGATGTCACCCATGTGATGGTGTGGGCCGAATACGGCTTCAGCTCGAATCTCCGGCTGGCGGATTTTGCCGCCGAGAACTGCATTTTCGCCACCCACCGCTCGGGGGAACTGCTCACCGCCGAGCACGGTTTCCCGGTCCGGCTGATCGTGCCGCACCTCTACGCCTGGAAGGGCCCCAAATGGGTCCGCGGCATCGAGTACATGCGGGCCGACCGCCGCGGCTTCTGGGAGGAGCGCGGCTACCACAACCTGGGCGACCCCTGGCAGGAGCAGCGCTACTCCTACCAGGAGGAGCCCGGGGACGGCCCCGAGCTCTGACCCCGGCCGGGTCGCGCCGTCAGCCGTCCCGGAGCTTCTTCAGCCGCTCGACGTCCCCCGCGTGCCCCTCCTTGCCGCCCGGCGTCTCGATGACCAGCGGGACGCCCTCGGTGGCCGGATGGCTCATCAGCGCCCGGAACGCGTCCTCGCCGATGTGCCCGGCGCCGATGTTCGCGTGCCGGTCCTTGTGGGCGCCCACCACGTCCTTGGAGTCATTGGCGTGGATCAGCTTCAGCCGCCCCTCGCCGACCGTCCCGACCAGCAGGTCGAGCGTCTGCTGCGTCCCGTTCGGCCCGGTCAGGTCGTGCCCCGCCGCGAAGATGTGGCAGGTGTCCAGGCAGACCCCCAGCTTCGGATGCGCGTCCAGCGCCTCGAAGTACGGCCCGAAGTCCCAGGTCCGGGAACACAGCGACGCGCCCTGACCCGCGGTCGACTCCAGCAGCAGATCCGGGTCGTCGGGGTGCGTCAGCTCGTCGAGCAGCGGCAGCAACCGTGCCCTGACCTGCGCCAGCGCCTCCGCACGCGGCCGGCCGCCGGTCGCGGACCCGGTGTGCACGACCACCCCGAGCGCGCCGATGTCCCGGCCGCGCCGCAGCGAGTGACGCAACGACTCCACCGACCGCTCCACGGTGGCCTCGGTGTGCGAACCGAAGTTGATCAGGTACGGCGCATGGACGTACGCCGGCAGGCCCTGCAGCGCACAGGCCGCCCGGAACGCCTCGTCCTGCTCGGGGTTGCCGGGCGGCGTCGCCCAGCCGCGCGGATTGGCCACGAAGACCTGCACGGCCTCGGCGCCCATCTCGCGGGCGTAGGTGATACCTGTCTTGGCCAGCCCGCCGGCCACCGGCACATGGCCGCCGACCGGATTACGGGCCCGGGCGGACCGTCCGGCGTCCTGGGGGGAGGGGGTTTCGCTCACCCTCCAAGGGTGCCAGGCGCCGGACGGCCCCCTGTTCCGAGGGGCATCCCGGCTACAGGGCGCCCTTCAGCTTGATCGTGATCGTGCTGCCCTTCGGCGCCTTCTCGCCCGGGTCGACGGACTGGGTGTCCACCTCGTCCTGCGGGAACAGGAACGGCTTCTTCACCTCGACCCGGAAGCCGAGCGCGGTCAGCTCCTTCTTGGCGTCCTCGACGTTCTTGCCGGTCACATCGGGCACCGGGACCATCTCCGGGCCCTTGGAGAGCGTGAGGGTGACCGTCTCGCCCGTGCCGACCGGCTTCCCCACCCCCGGGTCCTGCCGGGCGACCGTGCCCTTGTCCTGCGGCGAGAACACCGGCTCCTCGGCGAACTTCACATGCAGCCCCTTGGCCTGCAGCGCGGCCTCGGCGTCCGCCCGGTCGCTGCCGATCACGCTGGGCATGTCGATCTGGGCGCCCCGGCTGATGACCAGCGCCACCGCCGTGTCGGGCCGCCGCTTGCTGCCCGCGGCCGGGTCCGTACGGATCACCGAGCCCGCGGCGACCTCCTTGTCGAAGTCCTGGCTCTCGGTGCCCGGCACCAGCCCGAGGTCGCGCAGCTTCCGCTTGGCGTCCGCGACCGGAGTCCCGGACAGATCGGGCACCGTGACGTGATTCGGGCCACGGGAGACGGTGATCGTGACCGTCCCCGTACCGCGGATCCGCCCACCGGTCGCCGGGACGGTCTTCATCACGTGCCCGCGCGCCACGTTGGAGCTGAAACCGCGCACGACCTTGACGCCCAGCCCCGCGTCCCGCAGCGTCTTGGCGGCCTTGGCCTGCGTCATGTCCAGCACCGGGGGAACGCTGGTGAACTGGCCAAAATTGATGTACCAGACGCCCGTACCCACGCCGAGGACCAGCAGCACGGCCGCGATGATCGTGGCCAGCCGGCGCCGCTGCAGCAGCCCGCCGGCCGCGGCGGGCGCCGCGGCCGGGACCGGACGCAGCCGAGCCGTCCGCTCCTCCGGCACCGGGGGCACTTCCAGCCGGCTGGTGCGGTTCAGCGCCGCCTCGTCCGCACCCGGCAGCGGCAGCTGTACGCCACCGGGCCGGGGTATCACGTCCGTGGCCTCCGCGTCGGAGTCCGCCGGCACCTCGTTGGCGCCCGGCGGGACGACGTCCAGCTCCTCGTCGGTCAGCGCCGCCCGGGCCGCCCGGGCCCGCGACAGCAGCGCCACCGCGTCCTGCGGGCGCGCCTGCGGATCCCGGACGGTGGCCAGCGCGACCAGCTCGTCCAGCTGCCCGGCGAGCCCCGGCACCCGCTCGGACGGCGGCGTGACGTCCTCGTGCAGGTGCTGGTAGAGCACCTGCGCCACGGAACCGCCGGTGTGCGGCTTGGCGCCGGTGAGCATCTCGTAGAGCACCACGCCGCACGCGTACACGTCGACCCGGGCGTCCGCGGTGCCGTGCTCCAGCTGCTCGGGCGCCAGGTAGGAGACCGTCCCCAGCACCGAGCCGGTCGAGGCGGTGGTGTTCGTGTCCACCGCCCGCACCAGCCCGAAGTCGGCGACCTTGACCCGCCCGTCGTCGCCGATCAGGACGTTCTCGGGCTTCATGTCGCGGTGCACGAGCCCGGCGCGGTGCGCGGCCCCGAGCGCCGCCAGGATCGGCTCCAGGATGTCCAGCGCGGCCCGCGGCTGCAGGGCGCCGCGCTCGCGCAGCACGTCCCGCAGGGTGCAGCCGGCGACGTACTCCATCGCCAGATAGACGTACGTACCGTCGGTGCCCTGGTCGAAGACGCCCACCACGTTCGGGTGCGACAGCCGCGCGACGGACTTCGCCTCCCGGATGAAGCGCTCGACGAACGCACCGTCCTCGGCGAGGCCCGGGTGCATCACCTTCAGCGCGAGCACCCGGTCGAGGCGGGTGTCCACGGCCCGGTAGACCGTGGCCATCCCCCCTGCGGCGATCCGCGCCTGGACGCGATAGCGGCCGTCGAGCAGCTGACCCACGAGGGGATCTTGGAGCGTCATATCCACGGCAGCCGAGTCTATTCGCCCCACGTACCTGTCTCTCCCGCCGCGGGTCGCTGCGCTTGGCTTTCCTCCCACGTACCTGGCCGTCCCGCCGTCGGGGTTGCTCGCCGGTGTGGTTTGCGGCGCGCCCGCGCGTACCCGTCTGCGACCCCGCGGGTCGTCTCGCCGTTGCGCTTTGCGGCGCCCCGCATGTAGCTGTCTGCGGTGCCGCGGGGCGTCTGGCCGTTGCGCCTGCGGCGGGCTGGGTTTGTGGTGGGTGCGGTGACGGGCCTGCGGGGCCTTGTTCGTGGACTGCTGGCGCTTTACGTCCACGAACAAGGCCCCTCCGGCCCGTCCCCTCCCGTTGGGG
>NZ_JBVKBL010000025.1:0-94465 GCF_055657085.1 Streptomyces sp. NPDC107765
GTGACGGGGACCCCCGAGGTGGTGAACACCACCGTCACAGGCTGGAACAATACGGAGGGACGTCCTCCGGTCCCCCTTCCGTATACGGCCGAAGGGTTCATTTCCGCGGCCGTATTTACTGCATTTACCGCCACCCACCCGGAATTCCTTAAGACGGGCGCAACGGCCAAGAGGTTGCGTTCGATTGGTCCGCTTTCGCGGTGATGAGAGCCACAGCAGATTGTCACCAAGGCCAACAAGGTCATACGGTCGGGTGTCCATCGGTCCCGTTTCGCCGCTCCGGCGGCGTCGCAGCGCGGGACCCGGCCGCCCCACTTCGGCCTCCCCCCTGACCTTCTTGCTGCCAGGAGCCCTCCCCCGTGCCTTCCGCCGGAATCGTTCCCCGCCGAGCCGTACAGCTCGCGGCCCTCCTCGCGATGATGCTCGCGTTCACCGCCCAGCTCGTCGGTGCGCTGCTGCCCGTCATCCCGCTGTTCATCGCCGCCTCCGTGGTCAACCTGGGTCTCGACCTGGTCCTGCAGCACAAGCAGCCCGGCCTGCTCGCCGTGCTGGGCCGGATCCGGTTCGACGTCACGGTGCGCCAGCTGCTGCGCGACATGCTGATACTGGTCGGCCTGCTGCACATCGACGGCATCAACCCGCTGGAGGAGCAGGCGCCGCTCACCATCACGCTGCTCCTCTTCTACGGCACCCACTTCGTGTGCCAGGCGGTCGCGGTGCTGGTCCGCCGGACCCGCAGCCTGCCGTTCGTGACGCGCAACATCGACGCCGGCGAGCTGCGGCTGTGCGACGCGCCGCCGCGGATCCTGTCCCGCCAGACGGGCCGGCGGCTGCTGCGCTTCTCGGTGCCGACCACGATCGGCATGATGGTGACCGCGATCACGACCGACGCCTACTGGGGCGGCATCGGACTGGCCGTTTCCCTGGCCCTGTCGGCCGGCGGCACCGTCTACCTGAGCACCTGGCTGCTGCCCAAGAAGCGCGTGGTCGCCGAACAGCAGGCGCTGGAGTGGCTGGACAACTGGCTGGCCGGGTACCGGCCGACGGTCGGCATGTACTTCTCCGGCGGCGCCTCCTCGGCCTACCAGGCCAACATGTGGCTGAGCACGCTCGCCTCCCTGGACGGCAACCCGATCATCGTGCTCCGTGAGCGCTTCATGGTGCAGAAGATCGAGGCCACGGACATCCCGATCGTCTGCATCCCCAAGGTCGCCAACCTGATGCGCCTGGAGCACTCCACGCTGAAGGTCCTGCTGCACCCGGCGAACTCCGGCAAGACCTCGCAGATCCTGCGGATCCCGTCGATCAAGCACGCGTTCATCAACCACGGCGAGAGCGACAAGCTGTCCTCCTGCAACCCGTACGCGAAGGCGTACGACGAGGTCTGGGTGGCGGGTCCGGCGGCCCGCGACCGCTACCAGCTCGCCGACATCGGCGTGGAGGACAAGGACGTCGTCGAGGTCGGCCGCCCCCAGCTGTCCCCGATCCGCCCGATCCAGCGGCACGGCAGTGCCCCGGCCGACCGGCCGACCACCGTGCTGTACGCCCCGACCTGGGAGGGCTGGGACGGCAACCCGGGCAACACCTCGGTGATCCTGGCCGGCGAGAACATCGTCCGCGAGCTGCTCGCCGACGAGAAGGTGCGGCTGCTGTACAAGCCGCACCCGATGACCGGTTCCGTCGACCCGCGGGCGGGCGCCGCCAACGCCCGCATCCAGGCGATGATCGCGGAGGCCAACGGCCGGCGCAGCGGTACGCGCCCCGGCCCGGAGGCCGCCGCCGAGCTGGCCCGCCGCGCCGAGGAGCTGGACGCGCTGACCACCTCCGCGTTCCGCAAGAGCGCGGACGAGCTGGAGCGGATGCGGCTGCAGGGAACCCCCGAGGAGGGCCGCGCGGCCGCCGTCGCGGACGCGGTCACCGCCTGGGAGGAGGCGTACTGGAACTTCTTCCCCGAGTGGGAGCACCAGATCATCACCACCGCCCGCCCCGGCATCTTCAGCTGCTTCAACCAGTCCGACGTGCTGATCAGCGACGTCTCCAGCGTGGTGTCCGACTACCTGACCAGCGAGAAGCCGTACGCGGTCGCCAACACCTCCGGCATGACCGAGGACGACTTCCGGGCGAACTTCCCGACCGTCCGGGCGGCGACGATCCTCACGCCGGACGCGGCCGGGGTGGCCGGTCTGCTCGACGCGGTCCGCGACCCGGAGAAGGACACCCTCGTCGCGGAGCGGGCCGAGCTCAAGGAACACCTGCTGGGCCCCTCGGACCCGCCGTCGTCGGTCCGCTTCAACCGGGCGGCGATGGATCTGTGCACCAAGGCCGACGAGCGCCGCATCCGGATGGAGAACCGGCTCTCCGGCATCCCCGGCCAGCGCTCACAGGAAGGCGTGGACGGCCCGGAGACGGCCGAACACGAGGCCACCGGAACCTCGGACGCGACGGCCGGCGTCTAGCCCGCAGAACGCCGTCTGCGGCCTCCGCGGACGGCCCTGAGCAGCAGCGCAGGCCCCGGGAAGAGATCTTCCCGGGGCCTGCGCCGTGCGTGGGGCCGTCGGTCGGCTCGCTGCCCCTTGGTTTTTCCCCGCCGCCCACCCCCCTTCGGGGGGGGTGGGCGGGTACATGTGCCTACACCTGCCCTAGAACGGCCGGAAGCCGTCGTACTCCTGGGCGGCCTCGTCGCGTTCCGCGTCGCGGTCGCGGCGGCGCTGGGCGGCCGGGCGGGGCGCCTCGAAGCGGTGGTCCTCGCCGCGCCGGCCCAGCATCTCCGCACCGGCCGTCACCGTCGGCTCCCAGTCGAAGACCACCGCGTTGTCCTCGGGGCCGATCGCCACGCCGTCCATGGCGCGGGCGCCCGCCTTGAGGAGTGCGGCCTCGACGCCGAGGCGGCTGAGCCGGTCCGCCAGATAGCCGACCGCCTCGTCGTTGTTGAAGTCGGTCTGCCGCACCCAGCGCTCCGGCTTCTCGCCCCGTACGCGGAAGAAGCCCTCGCCCTCCTGCGTGACCGTGAAGCCCGCGTCGTCCACCGCCTTGGGACGGATGACGATCCGCGTGGCCTCCTGGACGGGCTTGGCGGCGCGCGCCTTGGCGACGATGTCGGCCAGCGCGTACGACAGCTCCTTCAGGCCCTGGTGGGCGACGGCGGAGACCTCGAAGACGCGGTAGCCGCGCTCCTCCAGGTCCGGCCGGATCATGTCGGCCAGGTCCTTGCCGTCCGGGATGTCGACCTTGTTGAGCACGACCACCCGCGGCCGGTTCTCCAGGCCGCCGTACTGGGCCAGCTCCTCCTCGATGACGTCGAGGTCGGAGACCGGGTCCCGGTCGGACTCCAGGGTCGCGGTGTCCAGGACGTGCACCAGCACCTCGCAGCGCTCGACGTGCCGCAGGAACTCCAGGCCCAGGCCCTTGCCCTGGCTGGCGCCCGGGATCAGCCCGGGGACGTCCGCGATGGTGTAGACCGTGGCACCGGCGGTGACCACGCCGAGGTTGGGCACCAGCGTCGTGAACGGGTAGTCCGCGATCTTCGGCCGGGCCGCGGAGAGCACCGAGATCAGCGACGACTTGCCCGCGCTCGGGTAACCGACCAGCGCGACGTCCGCGACGGTCTTGAGCTCCAGGACGATGTCCCGGGCCTCCCCCGGCTCGCCGAGCAGCGCGAAACCGGGCGCCTTGCGGCGGGCGGAGGACAGCGCGGCGTTGCCGAGGCCGCCGCGGCCGCCCTGGCCGGCGACGAAGGTGGTGCCCTGGCCCACCAGGTCGGCGAGCACCTCACCGTTCTTGTCGAGCACGACCGTGCCGTCCGGGACCGGCAGGACCAGGTCCTTGCCGTTCTTGCCCTCGCGGTTGTCGCCGGCACCGGGCTGGCCGTTGGTGGCCTTGCGGTGCGGATGGTGGTGGTAGTCGAGGAGGGTGGTGACGTCCTGGTCGACGACCAGGATCACATCGCCGCCGCGGCCGCCGTTGCCGCCGTCGGGGCCGCCGAGCGGCTTGAACTTCTCCCGGTGTACGGAGGCACAGCCGTGGCCTCCGTTACCCGCGGCGACGTGCAGCTCGACGCGGTCCACGAAGGTGGTCATGGTGGGGTGCCTCCAATGAGCGGGGTGGTCTGGTACTGCGTACTACGGGGCACTGCCGGGGCGCCGCGGAACTGCGCGGAGCAGCACGGCGCGTACGGCAGTGAAGGCGCGTACGTCAGAGATGTCTCTGTCGTAACACGCCAAGGGCGGACCGGCCTTCCCGCTCACGCGGGAAAAGGCGGTCCGCCCCTGGTGGTGCTGTGTGACGTCCGGGCCCGTATTACTGGGCGGCCGGGACGATGTTCACGACCTTGCGGCCACGGTGGGTGCCGAACTGCACCGCACCGGCCTGCAGGGCGAACAGGGTGTCGTCGCCGCCGCGGCCGACGCCCGTGCCCGGGTGGAAGTGGGTGCCACGCTGGCGGACCAGGATCTCACCGGCGAGGACGGCCTGACCGCCGAAGCGCTTCACGCCGAGCCGCTGAGCATTGGAGTCGCGACCGTTCCGGGTGGACGATGCGCCCTTCTTGTGTGCCATGTCTCCTCAGTCCCTTACTTCGCCGGGGCGTCGATGCCGGTGATCTTCAGCGCCGTGTGGAGCTGGCGGTGGCCGATCCGCTTCTTGTAACCGGTCTTGTTCTTGTACTTCTGGATCCGGATCTTGTTGCCCTTGTGGTGGTCCACGACCTCACCCTGGACCTTCACGCCGGCCAGGACCCACGGGTCGCTGGTGACCGCGTCACCATCGACGACCAGCAGCGTGGAGAGCTCGACGGTGTCGCCGACCTTGCTGGTGGAAATGCGGTCAATCTCGATGACGTCGCCGACAGCAACCTTCTGCTGGCGTCCGCCGGTGCGCACGATCGCGTACACGCGGAACTCTCTTTCGCTAGAAACGGATCCTCTGATGCCAGCCGCTCTCACGGGCTCGGGACGTCCCGTGGAATCCGATCGGACGAGCGGCCTCCCTCGGCGGACCGAGAGGTATTTGCTCAGAAGTGGTGGTGCCCTGAACTCAGACACCGACGGTCAAGGTTACGGGGCCTTGACCAGGGGGTCAAACCGGCCCCGGGCCGCCGTGACGGCCCGGGGCGCGATCGTGACGCTCAGTCCTCCGCGGAGGCAGACACCGACGCGACCGAGGACTGCTCGGCGGCTGCGGTCTTCTTGGCCGCGGCCTTCTTCGTCGTCGCCTTCTTCGTGGTGGTCTTCTTCGCCGTGGCCTTCTTGGCGGTGGTGGTCTTCTTCGCCGCCGCCTTCTTGGCCGTGGTCTTCTTCGCCGCGGCCTTCTTGGTGGTGGCCTTCTTGGCCGTCGCCTTCTTCGCGGTCTTCTTCGCCGCGGGCGCCGCCTCCGGCTCGGCCGCCTCGGCACCCTCGACGGGCTCCGCGGCCGCGGCCGGTGCCTCGGCCTGCTCCACCGGCTCGGCGGCCGGCGTGGCGATCACCACGGTCGCCGCGGAATCGCCGGACACCTCGGGCGAGCCGGCCGGAGCGGTCACCTTACGGGTCACCCGACGGCGCGGACGGGCCGGCGCGGGCTCCGGGGCAGCGGCCTCGGCGGCCGGCTCCGGCGCCGCGGCCGGCTCCGGCTCGGCGGCCTGCGCGGGCGCCGGCTCGGCCGGCAGCACGATCGCGGCGGCCTCCTCGGCGGCGGCCTTGGGGGCGCCCGCCGGAGCGGACACCTTCCGGCTCACCCGGCGGCGGCCCCGGCCACGTCCGGCCGCGGCCTCGGCCTCGGCCGGGCTGCTGAACCACTCGTCGGCACCGGCCACCGTGGGCTGCAGCTCGGCCTCCGTCACGGCCACCGGCTCCAGCTCGGGCGCGCCACCGTCCGGGGTGGGCTCGGCGGCCTCGACCTCGTGGACGTGCGGCTCGGCGGCCTCGACCGGCGCCGCCTTGCCCTTCTTCTTGCGCTTGCCGCCACCGCCGGCCGTCGTCGGCTGGTCCATGTGGACGATGACGCCCCGGCCGTTGCAGTGCACGCACGACTCGGAGAACGACTCCAGCAGGCCCTGGCCGACCCGCTTGCGGGTCATCTGGACCAGGCCGAGCGAGGTGACCTCGGCCACCTGGTGCTTCGTACGGTCCCGGCCCAGGCACTCCAGCAGACGCCGCAGCACCAGGTCGCGGTTGGACTCCAGCACCATGTCGATGAAGTCGATCACGATGATGCCGCCGAGGTCGCGCAGCCGCAGCTGGCGCACGATCTCCTCGGCCGCCTCCAGGTTGTTCCTGGTGACCGTCTCCTCCAGGTTGCCGCCCTGGCCGGTGAACTTGCCGGTGTTGACGTCGACCACGACCATCGCCTCGGTCCGGTCGATCACCAGCGAGCCACCGCTGGGCAGCCAGACCTTGCGGTCCAGCGCCTTCATCAGCTGCTCGTCGATCCGGTACGTCGCGAAGACGTCGACGTCGGAGGTCCACTTCTGCAGCCGGTCGGTGAGGTCCGGCGCCACGTGGGCGACATAGCCGTGGATCGTCTCCCAGGCGTCGTCACCGCTGACGATGACCTTGGAGAAGTCCTCGTTGAAGATGTCCCGCACGACCCGGACGGTCATGTCCGGCTCGCCGTACAGGAGCGTCGGCGCGCTGGAGCTGTTGCTCTTGGCCTTCTTCTGGATCTCTTCCCACTGGGCCTGCAGGCGCTGGACGTCGCGCGCCAGCTCCTCCTCGCTCGCGCCCTCCGCGGCGGTACGGACGATCACGCCCGCGTCCTCGGGGACGATCTTCTTGAGGATCTGCTTCAGCCGGGCCCGCTCGGTGTCCGGGAGCTTGCGGCTGATACCGGTCATCGAGCCCTCGGGCACGTAGACCAGGTAGCGGCCGGGCAGCGAGACCTGGCTGGTCAGGCGGGCGCCCTTGTGGCCGATCGGGTCCTTGGTGACCTGCACCAGCACCGACTGGCCGGACTTCAGCGCGCTCTCGATCCGGCGCGGGCCGTTCGCCATGCCCAGCGCCTCGAAGTTGACCTCACCGGCGTACAGCACGGCGTTGCGGCCCTTGCCGATGTCGACGAAGGCGGCCTCCATCGAGGGCAGGACGTTCTGCACCTTGCCGAGGTACACATTGCCGACGTACGAGGTCGCCTGCTCCTTGTTGACGAAGTGCTCCACGAGCACGTTGTCCTCAAGGACGGCGATCTGGGTGCGCTCGCCGCTCTGGCGGACGACCATCACCCGCTCGACGGCCTCCCGGCGGGCGAGGAACTCCGCCTCGGTGATGATCGGCACCCGGCGGCGGCCCTGCTCACGCCCCTCGCGGCGGCGCTGCTTCTTGGCCTCCAGGCGCGTCGACCCCTTGATCGACTGCACCTCGTCCGCGCCGGTGCCCTCCTCCTTCTTGCGGGGCTCACGGACCTTGACGACCGTGCGCTCGGGATCGTCGGCATGCGTGGCCTCGACCTCGGCGGCGTCCCCGCTGCGACGGCGGCGGCGACGGCGACGGCGACTGCTGCTGGAGCCGGCGCCCGACTGCTCGTCCTCGTGCTCCTCCGCCTCCTCGGCGGACTCCGCCTCCGCGTGGCCGGCCTCCTCGGCCTCGGCCTCCTGGGCACTCTCCTCGGCAGCGGCCTCGGCCTGCTGCTCCTCGGGACCCTCGGCGGTCTCCCCGCGGCGGCGGCGACGGCCACCACGGCGACGGCGGCGCGACGGACGCTCGGCGAACTCGTCCTCGGCGTGGCCGGCCTCCTCGGCCTCGGCCTCCTCGACGGCCTCCGGCTCCTCCGCGGGAGCGGTGACGACCTGCTCGGCCTCGACCGGGGCGCCCCGGCGACGACGGCGCCGCGCACCGGCCGGCGGCTGCTCCTCGGTGACCTGCTCGGTCTCGGCGGCCTCCTGGCGCGCCGCGGCGTGGGCGGCGGCGGCCGTCTCGGGGGTCTGGAACATCGGCTCAGTGAAGACCGGCGCCTGGAAGACCGCGGTCGGCGGCCGCTGGGCACGACGGCGGCCGCGCACCGGCGCCTCCTGCGCGGGCTCCTCCGCGGCCGCGGGCGCCTCGGCGGCCGGCTCCGCGGCGCGCTCGGTACGGCGGCGGGACCGGCGGCGCGGGCCCTCGGTCTCCTCGGCGGCGGGCGCCTCGGCCTCCGGTGCGGCTTCCGCGGCCGGGAGGGGCGCCTCGACGGGCTCCTCGGCGGCCTGCGGCGCACCCGCGGGAGCGGTGGCCTTACGGGTCGCACGGCGGCGGGTACGGGCCGGCTTGGCCTCCTCGACGGCCTCCGCGGCCGCGGGCGCCTCCTCGGCGGCGGCCGGTGCGGCCGGGGCCTCGACCGGCTCCTCGGTGCTCACCTGCGGGGCGCCGGCCGGAGCGGTCGCCTTACGGGTCGCCCGGCGACGCGTACGCGCCGGCTTCGCGGGCTCCTCGGCTACCGGAGCGGTCTCTTCTGCCTCCTCGGCCTCCTCGGCCGGCTCATCGGCGGGCGCCTCCGCGACGACCGGCTCCGGGGCGGCCTCGGGCTGCGGGGCCCCGGCGGGGGCGGTCGCCTTGCGGGTCGCCCGGCGGCGGGTACGGCGCGGGGCGGCCTCCTCGGCCTGCGGCGCCTCGGCAGGCGTCTCGGCGGCGGCTGCGGCACCGGCCTCTGCCTCGGCAGGAGCCTCCACGGGCGCCTCCGCGGGCGCCTCGGCGGCCTGCTGCGGGGCCCCGGCGGGGGCGGTGGCCTTACGGGTGGCCCGGCGGCGGGTACGGGCCGGCTTGGCCTCGTCGCCGCTGCTCACCGCGGACGCGGTGGCTTCCTCGGCGGCGGCCCCGGCGGCCGTCGGCGCGGCGGGCTCGGTGCTCACCACGGTGGCCACGGAGGCGTCTCCGGCGACCGGCGGACCGGCCGGCCGGGACGCCGCCCGGCGCCGACGGCGCGGCGGCAGCGTGTCACTGGGTGAGTGGTTGTCGTCCGGACCGCGGTCCGGGGACGACGTGGATTCAGTGGGCTCAATGGGCTCGAGCATGCGGGCGGTTCTCCCGTCACGCTCCCGGGCGCCGCGCCTGGTTCCGGTAGCGGTCCGCGTGATGAGCGCGGGCCCGCTGTCCGGGGCGTGGGCGCCGCACGGGAGCTGTCGTCTCGCTCGCCGGCCCCTTTTTTGGGGTGGGACCGGCGAAAGTCTCCTGGTCAGTGCGTCTGCCGGACCGGGGTGGCGCCCTGGCTGATCGGCGACGCGACGACGGCGGTCCTACGCAGTACCGTCCCCGGCTGCCGGGGAAGCCCCGCCCGGCGCCTTCGCGGCACTCTGCCCGGCGGCCGTGGGTGGGGCGGCCGTGGCAGCGTCGCGGTCGGGCGCAAGCGGGTCGGTCACCGCGCCGGTCTCCTCATCGAGCAGCCCCTGCGCCAGCCTGGTCACCGCAGCGGGGACCGGCGGCGCCAGGTCGGCCGTAGCTCGGAGGCCGGACAGGACGTCGTCGGGTCGAACGGCGGGTGTCACATGCCGAACAACCAGCCGCAGTATCGCACAGGCATTGCCGTCGGGCCTATCGCCCTGGCAACGGGCCGCCTCCAGATGCGCCACCGCGGCCCGGGCGTCGAAGGTCCGCATGCCGTTCTTCGTGCGCCGCTCGACCAGCACCTCTTCGGCCGCGAGGAACGCCTCGACGGCGTGGGCGGCGGCCTCGGGGGTGACCCCGTCGAGCCGGAGCTCCCACACCGACGCCTGCAACCGGTCGGCCAGGCCGCTGGTGCGCGCCTCGACCGATTCGATCACATCGAGCCCGGTCGGCAGCGACTCGTCGAGGAGTTCGCGAAGCTTGTCCGGGTCGCGGCGCTCGGCGAGCTGGATCTCCAGATACTCGGCCTCACTGCCCGTGCCGGTAGGGGCGGCGTTCGCATACGACACCTTGGGGTGCGGGGTGAAACCCGCCGAATAGGCCATGGGGACCTCGGCGCGGCGCAGCGCCCGCTCGAAAGCGCGCTGGAAGTCGCGGTGGCTGGTGAACCGGAGGCGGCCGCGCTTGGTGTAGCGCAGTCGGATGCGCTGCACCGCCGGTGCGGGCGGCGGGCCTTCGGGCTGTCGCTTGCCCAGTGTCGTTCAGTCCTTCGTGAGTGCGGTCGTACTGCTACCTAGAGTACGTGTCTCACGGCCGCCAGGTTCCCCAAGGGCGGTCCGGTCACCCTCAGCCCGGCCCGCCGGACCCGCCGCCGACGCCGCCGGCGGGCACTGCCGCGGTCATCCAGTACCGCAGCTTCTCGTCCCGCTGGTCCTCGAAGATTCCGCCGCCGGCCTCGATGACCTTGCGTGAGCCGATGTTGTCCGCGTCGCAGGTGACCAGCACCGGATCGATGCCGAGCTCGTCGCGGGCGACCGGCAGGGCGGCACGCAGCATCGCCGTGGCGTGCCCCTGCCGGCGGGCCCCGGGGCGTACCGCGTACCCGATGTGACCGCCCCAGGTAAGGAGGGAGGGGGTGAGCCGGTGGCGGAAGGTGACGCGGCCCAGATAGCTGCCGTCCACCACCCACCACCGGGTGGACATCGGCACCCGGCCGTCGGCGCGCTCGTCGTACGCGGTGCCGCCCACCGCGGCGACGTACGCGGCGAACCCCTCGGGGGTCGGCCAGCGGGTGCGCCAGCTGCGCAGTTCGCGCGCCAGCTGGGAGTGCGGAGTGTGCTCGGCGCCGTCGGCGCGGAACTCGTCCATCGCGGCGAGGAACGAGTCGTGGAAAGCGACGGAGGGGACGACCAGCCGCCCTGACGTCGGCGTGTGCGGTGCGGACATCGGATCATTGTGCCGAGCACACCACGGCCCGGCCACCACGGGGTGCGGAGGCCGGGCCGAACTGCCTTACGGGAAGCGCTACTTGACGACCGTCAGCGGCAGCAGCTTCTTGCCGGTGGGGCCGATCTGGATCTGGGTGTCCATCTGAGGACACACCCCACAGTCGAAGCACGGGGTCCAGCGGCAGTCCTCGACCTCGGTCTCGTCGAGGGCGTCCTGCCAGTCCTCCCAGAGCCAGTCCTTGTCGAGGCCGGAGTCCAGGTGGTCCCAGGGCAGGACCTCCTCGTACTCCCGCTCGCGGGTGGTGTACCAGGCGACGTCCACGCCGAACTCCGGCAGCGTCTTCTCCGCGGCCCGCATCCAGCGGTCGTAGGAGAAGTGCTCGCGCCAGCCGTCGAAGCGGCCGCCGTCCTCGTAGACGGCGCGGATGACGGCGCCCACGCGGCGGTCGCCGCGGGAGAGCAGGCCCTCGACGATGCCGGGCTTGCCGTCGTGGTAGCGGAAGCCGATGGAACGGCCGTACTTCTTGTCGCCGCGGATCTTGTCGCGGAGCTTTTCGAGGCGGGCGTCCGTCTCCTCGGCGGAGAGCTGCGGGGCCCACTGGAAGGGGGTGTGCGGCTTGGGGACGAAGCCGCCGATGGAGACCGTGCAGCGGATGTCGTTCTGGCCGGAGACCTTGCGGCCCTCGGCGATGACCTTGACCGCCATGTCGCCGATCTGGAGGACGTCCTCGTCGGTCTCGGTGGGCAGACCGCACATGAAGTACAGCTTCACCTGGCGCCAGCCGTTGCCGTAGGCCGTGGAGACGGTCCTGATCAGGTCCTCTTCCGAGACCATCTTGTTGATGACCTTGCGGATGCGCTCGGAACCGCCCTCGGGGGCGAACGTGAGGCCGGACCGGCGGCCGTTGCGGGTCAGCTCGTTGGCGAGGTCGATGTTGAAGGCGTCGACCCGGGTCGAGGGCAGCGACAGGCCGATCTTGTCTTCCTCGTACCGGTCGGCGAGGCCCTTGGCGATGTCACCGATCTCGGTGTGGTCCGCGGAGGAGAGGGAGAGGAGGCCGACCTCCTCGAATCCGGTGGCCTTCAGGCCCTTGTCCACCATCTCGCCGATGCCGGTGATGCTTCGCTCCCGCACGGGGCGCGTGATCATGCCGGCCTGGCAGAAACGGCAGCCGCGGGTGCAGCCGCGGAAGATCTCCACCGACATCCGCTCGTGGACGGTCTCGGCGAGCGGGACCAGCGGCTGCTTCGGGTACGGCCACTCGTCCAGGTCCATGACGGTGTGCTTGGAGACCCGCCACGGGACGCCGGAGCGGTTGGGCACGACGCGGGAGATCCGGCCGTCGGCCAGGTATTCGACGTCGTAGAACTTGGGGACGTAGACGCTGCCGGTCCGCGCGAGACGGAAGAGGAGTTCGTCCCGGCCGCCCGGGCGCCCCTCGTTCTTCCAGGCGCGGATGATCTCGGTGATCTCCAGCACCGCCTGCTCGCCGTCGCCGACCACCGCGCAGTCGAGGAAGTCCGCGATCGGCTCGGGGTTGAAGGCGGCATGGCCGCCCGCGAGGATCAGCGGGTGCTCGTCCGTGCGGTCCTTGGACTCGAACGGGATGCCGGCCAGGTCCAGGGCGGTGAGCAGGTTGGTGTAGCCCAGCTCGGTGGAGAAGGAGACGCCGAGCACGTCGAAGGCGCCGACGGGGCGGTGCGCGTCGACCGTGAACTGCGGCACCTCGTGCTCACGCATCAGCGCTTCGAGGTCCGGCCAGACGCTGTAGGTGCGCTCGGCGAGCACACCCTCCTGCTCGTTGAGGACCTCGTAGAGGATCATGACGCCCTGGTTGGGCAGCCCGACCTCGTACGCGTCGGGGTACATGAGGGCCCAGCGGACGTCGCAGCTCTCCCACGGCTTGACCGTGGAGTTGAGCTCACCGCCGACGTACTGGATCGGCTTCTGCACGTGTGGGAGCAGAGCTTCGAGTTGCGGGAAAACCGACTCGGACATCTCGAACCTTCGTGGGCTGACAAGGGGCGACTCTCAAGCGTAACCCGCTCGGCGGCACCCAAAATCGCACGGTGAGCGCGGTGGCCCCGTCTCACGCCCCCAGCCGCGCCAGCAGCCCCTTACGGGACGCCTTCGCCCAGGTGGCCGGGAGGTCGCGCTCACGTTGGGCGGCCCGGGCTTCCTCACGGCCGTGGAGGAGACCGAAGGTGAAGCCGCCCTCGCCGACGCGGTGGGCCTGGGTGGCCAGGTCACGGAGGGCGCCGCGGGCCACCACGCTGTCCTGGTGGTCGCCGAGCAGCTGCTGCACCTTCTTGATCCGCTTGGCGAACTTCTTCGCCGGCTTGCCGAGCGCCGGGCGGGCCGCCTCGGCCGCGTACCGGGCCCGCTTGGCGGCCTTACGGGCGCTGTGCAGCGCCTCGTCCCGGCCCCGGCCCGCGGGGGTGTCCAGCGCGGTCTCCACGCGGCCGGCCAGCCGCCGGTAGTCCTTGAGGACGGCCCGGGCCGCCGCCTCGGTGGCGGGCCGCTCGGCGGCGGTGCGCAGCGGCGGCTCCTCCAGGAGGGCGTGCAGCCGGTCGAGGAGGGCCAGGTAGCGGGGGTCGCCCAGGGCGGCGAGCAGGCGGTCGCGGGCGCCGGCCCGGTTGCGCTCGGACCACAGCCGCAGCCGGGCGGCCACCGGGCCGAGCCGGAGCGTCCCGGGCACCTCCGCCAGCGACGCGCGGAGCCGCTCGGCCAGCACCTCCTGGTCCCGGCCCACCCCCAACTCCCCCGCCAGCCACTTGAGTTCGGCGCCGATCGGGTCGGTGACGGCGCGGTCGAGGACCTTGGCGTAGGAGCGGAAGGTGCTGCGCAGGCGGCGGGTGGCGACCCGCATCTGGTGCACGGAATCGGGCAGGTCGCGGCGGACCGCCGGATCGAGGACGGTGATCGCCCGCACCTGCGTGGCGGCGTAGTCCAGGACGAGGTCGGCGGCGGTGCGCGGCTTCCCGCCGGAGCGGGCGGTCGACGCGCCCGCGGCGTGCCGGTCGGCACCGTCGGGCAGCTCGGTGCGCAGGCCCGTCTCGGTCAGCGCGCGGGCCAGCTTGGAGGGGGCCGAGGCGGGCTGCACACCGGCGTCGGCCAGCGCCCGGCCGATCGCGTCCAGCAGCCCGGTGTCCCCGTCGCCGCCCGTACCGGCGCCGCCCTTACCCGTACCGTCGCTCCCTTCGCCCGTACCGTCGCCGTCGCCGGCGCCGGCCAGCTCGACCTCGATCTCGTGCCAGCGCGCCTCCATCGGGCCGGTGTCGCCGGACGCCGTCGTGGGCGGAGCCGCGAACGTCACCCGCCGCGCGGTCACCGCGTCCACCGCGACCTCGGCCAGCGGGGCGCCCGCGGCGTCGCGCAGCACCCGGACCGTCCGCCGGGTCCGCAGCCGCACCAGGGGGATCAGGTCCTGGCCGCGGGTCCGGGAGCGGACCAGGGCGGTGAGTTCGGGGGGCGGGGCGTCCGAGAGCGGTGCCCGGATCTCCTCGCGCACGCCGGGCTCGACCGGGAGTTTCAGGTGCCAGCCGGCGTCCGGGCCGCCGGTGCGCCGCCGGAGGGTGACGCCGTCCGCGGCGAGGCGCTGGTCGGCGGTGTCGTAGTAGAGGGCGTCCAGGCTTTCGGTGCCGCGCTCCTCCACCGTCGCGACCCGGTCGACGCCGGCCAGGTCGGGCAGGTGGGTGTCGTCGTCGGCCTCGTATTTCCGCTCGATCTCCCGCACGGTGTCCGCCATGCCTCGAATGTAGCCAGCAGCCACAACGGGGACCACCCACCCGGACAGGATCGCTCTCCGTGGTGTAGGCCGGCATCGGAAGAGCGGGTGGCACATGCCAGGGAAGGTGGCTTACGGTGTGTCACTAGCCGCCCACTCAGGGTGGCGATCGGCGCTCACTCGACCCCTCGGGGAGGGAGACACCCGTGCATCCCCACAGCGCAGCCGTCGCCCGGTCACCCATCCGCTTCTCGGCGGGGGCCCGCCCGTTCCTGCTGACGGCGCCGAGCGAACCCACCAGCCCGAAGATCGCCCGCGATTTCGTCCGGGCCGTACTGCTGAGCACCCCGCTCACCCCGCTGCTGGACACCGCGGTGCTGCTCACCTCGGAGGCGGTCACCAGCTCCCATCTGCGCACCCCGCGGTCGGCGGACATCCTGCTGCGGCTGCTGACGGCCGGACACGGCCTGCGGATCAGCGTGCACGACGGGGCCGCGGTCCGCCGCCCCCCGCCGGCCGTCCCCGCGCCGGCCCGGCCGCCGTACGACCCGGTGGCCGAGGACGCCGAGCACGGACTGTGGCTGACCGGCGAGCTCGCCGACGACTGGGGCACCACGCCGCACGCCGGCGGGCCGCGGTCCGCGTCGCTGTGGTTCGAGCTGTACACCGTGCGGTGACCCGGCGCGGGCCGGGCCCCGCGGTCAGCGGGACGCGGACAGCGGGCGGCCGACCCGGATCGACTGGAGCAGCCCTATGGCGATCCAGACCGCGAACATCGACGTGCCGCCGTAGGAGACGAAGGGCAGCGGCAGACCGGTCACCGGCATGATGCCGAGCGTCATGCCGATGTTCTCGAAGGCCTGGAAAGCGAACCACGCGATGATGCCGGCGGCCACGATCGTGCCGTAGAGCTCGGTCGACTCGCGGGCGATCCGGCAGGCGCGCCACAGCACGACGCCGAGCAGCACGATGATCAGGCCCGCGCCCAGGAAGCCCAGTTCCTCGCCGGCGACGGTGAAGATGAAGTCCGTCTGCTGCTCGGGGACGAACTGGCCGGTGGTCTGGCTGCCGTGGAAGAGCCCGGAGCCGGTCAGTCCGCCGCCGCCGATGGCGATCCGGGCCTGGTTGGTGTTGTAGCCGACGCCGGCCGGGTCCAGACTCGGGTTGGCGAACGCGGCGAAGCGGGCGATCTGGTACGCGTCGAGCAGCCCGAGCTGCCAGATGGCGACGCAGCCGACGACACCGGCGCTCCCCAGTCCGAGGATCCAGCGGTTGGACGCGCCGGAGGCGAGCAGGACGCCGAGGATGACGGCGCCGAGCACCATGACCGAGCCGAGGTCGGGCATCAGCAGGATGATGGCGACGGGCACGGCGGCCAGCCCGAGGGCCTGGACGACGGTGCGGTGGCCGGGGTACGGGCGGTCGCCGGCGTCGACCCGGGAGGCCAGGATCATCGCCATGCCGAGCGAGATGGTGATCTTCGCGAACTCGGCGGGCTGGAGGGAGAACCCGCCGGGGATCGCCAGCCAGGAGCGCGAGCCGTTGATGGTGGCGCCGAGCGGGGTCAGCACCAGCAGGGCGAGCACCACCGACAGGGCGTACAGCACCGGGATCGCGCCGCGCAGGGTGCGGTGGCCGAGCCAGATCGTGCCGCCGGCCAGCGTCAGGCCGATGCCGAGGTTGAGCAGGTGGTGCAGGAAGAAGTAGTACTCGTCGCCCTTGTTGAGCTCGGTGCGGTTGCGGGTGGCGGAGAAGACGAGCAGCGAGCCGAGGAGCGAGAGCAGCAGGCAGGACACCAGCAGTATCCAGTCCAGCTTGCGCAGCACGGAGTCACGTGCCGTCAGCTTTCCCCAGGTACCGAGTTCCGGGGTGTAGCGGCGGACGGAGAACGCCCGGGAGGTGTGGCTTGAGGTCACTGGGGGCTCCCCGAAGGTGAGGGCGACGGGGACGGCGGGACGTAGGGCTTGATGGGCTGGGCCTCGATGGTCCCGTCGCTCTCGATCTTGGGCAGCTTGCCCTGCGGCCTGGGCAGCAGGGCCGCCTTCGGGTTGATGCCGCCCTTCTCGTCGACGCCGTACAGGGCGTTGTAGATGTTGCGCACGGCCGGGCCGGAGGCTCCCGATCCGGTACCACCCTGGGAGATCGTCATGACGATCGTGTAGTCCTTGGTGTACGTCGCGAACCACGAGGTGGTCTGCTTGCCGTAGACCTCGGCGGTACCGGTCTTGGCGTGCATCGGGATCTTGTCCTGCGGCCAGCCCTGGAAGCGCCAGGCGGCGGTGCCGCGGGTGGCGACGCCGGCCAGTGCGGAGTCGATCTGCTTGAGGGTGTGGGGGCTGTCCGGCAGCTTGCCGTGCGAGCGCGGCACGATCTGCTGGATGTGCTTGCCGTCGGGGCTGACGACCGCCTTGCCGACGGTGGGGTTGTAGAGCGTGCCGCCGTTGCTGATCGCGGCGTAGATGGTCGCCATCTGGATCGGGGTGACGAGGGTGTCGCCCTGGCCGATGGCGTAGTTGATCGAGTCGTAGGCGTGCAGCTTCATGCCTTCGAGGCAGCCCTCACGGGCGAGCTTGGTGGTGTAGTCCTTCTTCTTGGGCCAGGCCTTGGCCTGCTGGCACCAGCCGTCCTTGTTGGCCTTCCAGAAGTTGTGCTTCCACCGGCGGTCGGGGACCCGGCCGTTGACCTCGTTGGGGAGGTCGATGCCGGTCTCCTTGCCGAGCCCGAACTGGTGGGCGGTCCGGTAGAACCAGTCGTTGGGGTCCTTCTTCGGCTTGTCGCCGCCGTCCTTCTTCCACTCCTCGTGCGAGAGCCGGTAGAAGACGGTGTCGCAGGAGACCTCCAGCGCCCGGCCCAGGCTGATGTCGCCGTGGCCCTCGCCCTCGAAGTTCCGGAAGACCTGGCCGCCGATGCTGTACGAGCTGGTGCAGGGGTAGTGGCCGTCGAAGTCGTAGCCCGCGTTGACCGCCGCCGTGGTCGAGATGACCTTGAAGATCGAGCCGGGGGCGGCCTGGCCCTGGATGGCGCGGTTCAGCAGCGGGTAGTTGGAGTCCTTGCCGGTGAGGCGGGCGTAGTCCTTGCCGGAGATGCCGCCGACCCAGGCGTTGGGGTCGTAGCTGGGGTTGGAGGCCATCGCCACCACCCGGCCGGTCTTCGCCTCCATGACGACCACGGCGCCGGAGTCCGCCTTGTAGTTGGTGCCGGTGTTCTTGTCGTGCACCTTACGGGCGTCCTTCATGGCCTGGTCCAGCTGCTTCTCCGCCAGCGCCTGCACCCGGGCGTCGATGCTGGTGACTATCGACGAACCGGCCTGGCCCTTCTCGCTCTTGGCCTGGCCGATGACCCGGCCGAGGTTGTCGACCTCGTAGCGGGTGACGGCGGCCTTGCCGCGCAGGTACTTGTCGTAGGTGCGCTCCAGGCCGGAGCGGCCGATCTGGTCCGAGCGGAGCAGCGGCGAGCGGGTGTTCTTGGCCTTGTTGATCTCCTCGTCGGTGACCGGGGAGAGGTAGCCGAGCACCTGCGCGGTGTTGGCGCCGACGGGGGCCGGGTAGCGGCGGACGGCGGTGGGCTCGGCGGTGATGCCGGGGAAGTCCTCGGACCGCTCGCGGATCTGCAGGGCCTGCTGGGTGGTGGCCTCGTCGGTGATCGGGATCGGCTGGTACGGCGAGCCGTTCCAGCACGGCTGCGGGGTCTTGGAGTCGCAGAGCCGGACCTTGTTGCGGATCTCCTTCCCGGACATGCCGAGCACCTTGGCGAGCCGGCCGAGCACGGCCTTGCCGTCGTCCTTCATCTTCAGCAGGTCGGTGCGGCTGGCGGAGACGACCAGCCGGGTCTGGTTGTCGGCCAGTGGCACGCCGCGCGCGTCGAGGATGGAGCCGCGGGTGGCGGGGTCGACGACCTGCTGGACGTGGTTGTTGCGCGCTTCGGTGGCGTACTCCTGGCCGTTGCGGATCTGCAGGTACCAGAGCCGGCCGCCGAGGGTGAGCAGCAGGGAGAAGACCAGGATCTGGATCGCGATGAGCCGGACGCTCACCCGCGAGGTCCGGGTTTCGGGGAGATGGGTCACAGCCGCTTGACCCCCTTGATCCGGCCGGCCTTGTCGCGGGCCGACTTGCCGAGCAGTCCGCCGCGCTGGCTGCCGATGTGGGCCTTGGCGCGGGCCGACTTCATGGCGCCGCGGCTGGCCTTGAGTCCGGTGCCGGTGGTGAGCCAGCCGTACGCCGAGTCACGGGTGGCGGTGCCGCTCGGGCTGGGGGAACCGTCGCCGACCACGGAATCGTGCTCGGTGCGGCGGGCCAGCGCCATCACCAGCGGGACCGTGAACGGCGCCAGCAGCAGGTCGTAGAGGGTGGCGCTGAGCAGCAGCCCGACCAGGCCGACGTGGCGGGCGGCGGTGTCGCCGACGAGCGAGCCGACGCCGGCGTACATCAGGGTCGAGCCGATGGCGGCGCCGATGACGACCATCAGTGGCACGGTCGCCGAGCGGTGCTGGCCGGATTCGGGCTTGGTCAGCCCGGCGACGTAGCCGATGACGCACAGGACCAGCGCGTAGCGGCCGATGGCGTGGTCGGACGGTGGGGCCAGGTCGGCCAGCAGCCCGGCGAAGAAGCCGACGAGCGAGCCGGCGACGTGGCCGTGGACCAGCGCCAGGCCGAGCACGACGAGCAGCAGCAGGTCCGGTACGGCGCCGGGCAGTTGGAGTCTGCCGAGGATGCTGACCTGGATGATGAGGGCGACGACCACCAGCGGGGCCGAGAGCAGGATCCGGTTGATACGCATCGGTCAGCTCCTGGGGGAGGCGCTCGCGGAGGGCGTGGCCGTGACGGTGACCGTCGGCGTCGGCTTGGGCTTGGCCGGCGCGGGCGGCAGGACGGTGTCCCGCGGGTCCTGGCGGGGCGGCTGCACGACGACGCCGACGATGTCGAGCTGGGAGAACGAGACGAACGGCCGGACCTGGAGGGTACGGGTCAGATCGCCGTTGGAGGGCTCGACCTTGACGACCCGGCCGACCGGCACGCCGGGGACGAAGGGCTTGTCCTTGCTGGAGCCGAAGGTGACCAGGCGGTCGCCCTTCTTGACGGTGGCCCGGCCGTTGAGCAGCTGGACACGCAGCGAGCGGACGCCCTGCCCGTTGGCGAAGCCGATCTCGTTGGTCTTCTCCATGCGGGTGCCGACGGTGAAGTCGGGGTCGGCGGCCAGCAGGACGGTGGAGGTGTCGGGGCCGACGGTGGTGACCCGGCCGACCAGCCCGTCGCCGTTGAGGACGGTCATGTCGCGGGCGATGCCGTCCCGGCTGCCGGCGTCGATGGTGATGGTCCAGGAGAAGCCCTGGGCCGAGCCGATGGCGATCACCTGGGCGCCCTTGATGGCGTACTGGCCGGTGCCGGCGGTCTTGAGGATCTTGTCGAGTTCCCGGGCCCGGTTGCGGTTGCGGTCGGAGGAGCCGAGCTTGGCCTTCAGCGCCTCGTTCTCGTGCTGCAACTGGGCGATCCTGCTGTGCCGCCGGCCGGAGTCCCGTACGGCGCTGACGGCGTTGCCGACCGGGTCGACGACGCGGGCGACACCGGCCTCGACGGGGCCGAAGGCGGCGGCCGCGGCCTGCCGGGCGCCATCGAGCGGGGACTGTTCGCCGCCGCGGATGTCGACCGTGATCAGCGCGAACGCGATCGCGACCAGCAGCACCAGCAGCAGCCGGCTCTCTCGTGTGTCCCTCACGTGCGGCGGCCGTGTCCTTCCTCGTAGGACCGGCCGGCTGCGGGCCCCGCCGGTCTCGTTCGGGAGTTGAGCGTTGTGCCTTGCTGTGACGGGCCCGGTGGTGAAGCGTCAGGGCACCGTGTCTGTCGGGATGTTGTGCCTGTATATCAGCGATTCGCGGCAACGATCCGTATCAACGACCGGGACCGCCGGTACGGAGCGGCCCGCCGGACGGACGGGCCGCACTCGCCATGGTGCCCGACCGCCGCGGACGCCGCAGGGCGGCCGCGGCGGGGCCGGGAACCGGGGTGTTACCTGCGCGGCTGGGAGTCGAGGACCTGCTGCAGCGCCTCGAACTCCTCCACGCACTTGCCGGAACCGAGGGCCACCGAGTCCAGCGGGTCCTCGGCGATGTGGATGGGCATACCGGTCTCGCGGCGCAGCCGCTCGTCGAGGCCGCGGAGCAGGGCGCCGCCTCCGGTGAGCACGATGCCGCGGTCCATGACGTCACCGGACAGCTCCGGCGGGCACTTGTCGAGGGTCGTCTTGACCGCGTCGACGATGGAGTTGACCGGTTCCTCGATGGCCTTGCGGACCTCGGCGGCCGAGATGACCACGGTCTTGGGCAGGCCGGAGACCAGGTCGCGGCCGCGGATCTCGGTGTGCTCGTCCTGTTCCAGGTCGTACGCCGAGCCGATGGTGATCTTGATGCTCTCGGCGGTGCGCTCGCCCAGCAGAAGGCTGTACTCCTTCTTGATGTGCTGGATGATCGCGTTGTCGAGCTCGTCGCCGGCCACCCGGATCGACTGGGCGGTGACGATCCCGCCGAGCGAGATGACGGCGACCTCGGTCGTACCGCCGCCGATGTCCACGACCATGTTGCCGGTGGCCTCGTGGACCGGCAGTCCGGACCCGATGGCGGCGGCCATCGGCTCCTCGATGATGTGTACCTGGCGCGCGCCGGCCTGGGTCGACGCCTCGATGACCGCGCGGCGCTCAACTCCCGTGATACCGGAGGGAACGCACACCACGACCCGCGGCCGGGCCAGGTAACGACGCTTGTGGATCTTCAGGATGAAGTAGCGGAGCATCCGCTCGGTGATCTCGAAGTCGGCGATCACGCCGTCCTTCAGGGGCCGTACGGCAACGATGTTGCCGGGCGTGCGCCCGATCATCTTCTTGGCCTCGGCGCCCACCGCGAGGATGCCCCCGGTGTTGGTGTTGATGGCCACGACCGACGGTTCGTTGAGGACGATTCCGCGGCCCCTGACGTACACCAGCGTGTTGGCGGTCCCGAGGTCGACAGCCATGTCACGGCCGATGAACGACATGTTGTTCCCCATGAGGATACGTCTGGCCTTCCCAACTGGAGCGAATGCTTACTGGAGGTCGGCAGGAGGTGGTGCGCACTGCGGCGCGGAAGCCTCCATCGTAGTTCGTAGTGCACCCACTCGAACACGTCGGGAGGCTGTTTCGCCATTGTCAGCCGTACACGTACCCGCCCCCCTCAATGGTGACGTCGTGTCGCGGTGATGCGTTCCCCCGATCGTGTCGCATACACCAAAGGGCGACCGATGAATTTGTCGGTCGCCCCTGGTCACGAGGGGTGTGCAGCTGATGAAACGTCAGGAAATACCGGGGAAGAAAATCTTGATCTCACGCTCTGCGGACTCTTCGGAATCCGAGGCATGGATCAGATTCTCCCGGGTGATCGTTCCGAAGTCCCCACGAATGGACCCACTCGGCGCGGCAATCGGGTCAGTCGGACCGGCCAGCGCACGCACGCCCTCGATCACCCGCTCCCCCACGACGACCATCGCGACGACCGGGCCGGACGACATGAACGCGACCAGCGGCTCGTAGAAGTCCCGGCCGACGTGCTCGGCGTAGTGCTGCTCCAGGATCGCCCGGTCGAGGGTACGGAGCTCCAGCGCGCTGATCGTCCAGCCGGCCTTCCGCTCGATCCGGCCGATGATCTCGCCGACCAGGCCGCGCTTGACGGCGTCGGGCTTGAGAAGGACGAGGGTGCGCTGGCTCACGGTACGGCTCCTTGGGGGTAGGCGTGCAGTGCGGTTGAGGCTACCCCCACGTACCGGTGCGCTTTGCGGTGCCTCCCACGTACCTGTCTGTCCCGCCGCGGGGCTCGCTCGCCGTTGCGCTTTGCGGCGCCCCGCACGTGGCTGTCTGCGGCGCCGCGGGTGTTGTTCGCCGTTGCGCCTGCGGCGGGCTGGGTGGGTGTCGGGTGCGGTGACGGGCCTCCGGGGCCGGTTGTGTGGACTGCTGACGCTTTACGTCCACACAACCGGCCCCTCCGGCCCGTCCCCTCCCGTTGAGGGAGGGGAATGCGGTGCGTGGGGGTGGACGTTGAGGCATGCAAGGGGGCCTGGCTACCCCTACGGGATGGTCGAACAGAACCCGTAAGGGTCGCAAGGGCCCCCTGCGGGGCCACAACCAAACGGGCTGGGCGAGGCATTCCCAAAACCTCACGACACCAGGTGTTCACGCAACGACGCGCGCCCCCACGCACCCGCACACTCCCCCAACGGGAGGTGACGGGCCGGAGGGGCCTTGTTCGTGGACGTAAAGCGTCAGCAGTCCACGAACAAGGCCCCGCAGGCCCGTCACCGCACCCACCACCCACCCAGCCCGCCGCAGGCGCAACGGCGACCCAGCCCCACGGCGGGAATGACGAGTACGTGCGGGGCGCCGCAAAGCGCACCGGCGAGCAACGACCACGGCGCTGCAGCCGAGTACGTGGGCAAATCAGGCAGCGGCAGCGGCAGCCGCCTTCGCCGCGTCCACCTTGCGGCCGAAGTGGACCGAGGCCCACCACAGGGCGGCGAAGACGGCGCCGAGGAAGAACATCGTGGGGATGACGAAGCCGCTGGCGATGAGGGCGATCTGGAGGGCCCAGCCGAGCTGGACGCCGCCGGGGCGGGTCAGCATGCCGCACAGCAGGAGGCTCAGCAGCATCGCGATGCCGCTGACCGTCCAGATCGTGGCCGTCGGGATGTCCGTCAGCTGCATCGCGACCAGGCCGGCGAAGCCGATCACGAAGAATTCGCCTATCAGGGTGCCCGCGCAGAGCGTGCGCATGGTCAGTTCCTTCCCAGCAGCAGTCGGGCCTCGCCGACCGTGATCACCGAGCCCGTCACCAGCACGCCGGCGCCGGAGAACTCGCCCTCTTCCTCCGCGAGGGTGATCGCCGCCTCCAGGGCGTCGTCGAGCCGCGGTTCGACCTGGACCCGTTCGGCGCCGAAGACCTCCACCGCGACGGCCGCAAGCTCGTCCGGATCCATCGCACGATGGCTGGAATTACGCGTCACCACGATCTCGGCGAAGATCGGCTCGAACGCCTCCAGGACTCCGCGGACGTCCTTGTCGTCGCTGGTGCCGACGACGCCGATCAGCCGGCTGAAGCCGAATGCCTCGGTGACCGCCTCGGCCGCGGCCCGGGCGCCCGCGGGGTTGTGTGCGGCGTCCAGCACGACCGTGGGGCTGCGGCGGACGACCTCCATCCGGCCCGGCGAGGCGACCGCGGCGAACGCGGAGCGGATGGTGTCGATGTCGAGCGTGCGGGCGTGGTCCGAGCCCACGCCGAAGAACGCCTCGACCGCGGCGAGCGCCACCGCGGCGTTGTGCGCCTGGTGGGCGCCGTACAGCGGGAGGAAGATCTCCGGGTACTCGCCGCCCAGGCCGCGCAGCGTCAGCATCTGCCCGCCGACCGCGACCTCACGGGAGAGCACCCCGAACTCCATGCCCTCACGGGCGACCGTGGCGTCCACCTCGACCGCGCGCTTGAGCATCACCGACGCCGCGTCGACCGGCTGCTGGGCCAGCACGACCGTGGCGTCCTTCTTGATGATCCCGGACTTCTCGCCGGCGATCTGCTCGGGCGTCTCACCGAGGCGGTCGGTGTGGTCCAGGGAGATGGGGGTGATCACGGCGACGTCGCCGTCGATCACGTTCGTCGCGTCCCAGGTGCCGCCCATGCCGACCTCGACGACCGCGACGTCCACCGGGGCGTCCGCGAAGGCGGCGAAGGCCATGGCCGTCAGCACCTCGAAGAACGACAGGCGGTACTCCTGCTGGCCGTCGATCATCTCCAGGTAGGGCGCGATGTCCCGGTACGTCTCGATGAAGCGCTCGGCGGAGATCGGGCTGCCGTCCAGGCTGATCCGCTCCGTGATCGACTGGACGTGCGGGCTGGTGTACCGGCCGGTGCGCAGGTCGAAGGCGCCCAGCAGCGCCTCGATCATGCGGGCGGTGCTGGTCTTGCCGTTCGTGCCGGTGATGTGGATGGACGGGTACGCCCGCTGGGGCGAGCCCAGGACGTCCAGCAGCGCCACGATCCGCTTCACCGACGGGTCGAGCTTGGTCTCGCCCCAGCGGCCCGCCAGCTCCTCCTCGACGGCCCGCAGCGCGCGGTCGACCTCGGGATCGGCCGGCCGGGCGGGGATCTGGTCCCCCTGCGGCGGTCCCGCCTGGGCGCGCAGGGTCCGGCTGCCGGCCTCGATCACCGCCAGATCGGGGTCTCTGTCGGTCTCCGCCTCGACCAGTTCGTCGAAGGCGTCGGTCGGCTCGGGGTCGTCGTTTCGGGGGCGCTCGCTCACGACGACAAGTCTACGAGGCACCTGTGACAGCGCCGCGCTGCGTCGCCCCCCGCCTGCCGCGCGCCGCGCCGGCCCGCCGGGAAGCCCCCGTTACCCGGTGCGCTACCCCAGTGCTGCCTTCATCATCGCCCGCGCCACGGGGGCCGCCAGGTCGTTGCCGGAGACCTCGTTGCGGGCGGCGTGGCCGTCCTCGACCATCACGGCCACCGCCACCTGGTGCCCGTTGCCGTCCTCCGCGTACGAGACGAACCAGGCGTAGGGCGTACCGCTGTTGTCGACGCCGTGCTGGGCGGTGCCGGTCTTGCCGCCGACGGTCAGCCCGCCGATCTTCGCGTTCGAGCCGGTGCCCTGGTCCACCACCGTCTGCATCGCGGACCGCAGCTGGGCGGCGGTCCGGCCCGACATGGTCCGGCCGCCGCGGTAGGCCGCCGGCTCGTTCTGCTGGACGGTGTTGCCGCCGCCGTCGGTCAGCCGGTCGACCAGCTGCGGGCTCTTCAGCTCGCCCCCGTTGGCGATGGCCGAGGAGACCATCGCCATCTGGAGCGGGGTCGCCTGGTCGTTGAACTGGCCGATCCCCGACAGCGCGGTCTGCCCCTGGTCCATGTCGTCCGGGTAGACGCTCTTGGCGGCGCGCACCGGGGTGTCCACCTTGCCGTCGTTGAAGCCGAACTTCTCGGCCTGGGCCTTGACCTTGTCCTTGCCCAGGTCGACGGCCATCTTCGCGAAGACGGTGTTGCAGGAGTACCGCAGCGCGGTGCGGAGGGTCGCGTTCTTGCAGGGCGCGGCGGTGTTCTCGTTCTTCAGCGTGGTGCGGGTGTGCGGGAGGGGGTACGGGTCGGGGCTGTCGGTGTGCTCGTCGACCGAGGAGTACAGGCCGTTCTCCAGCGCGGCCGCGGCGACCACCAGCTTGAAGGTGGAGCCGGGCGGCAGCGGCTGCCGCAGCGCCCGGTTGACCTCGGGGTGGTCCCCGTCGCCGGACATCCGCTGCCACGCCTTCTGGTCGGCGGAGGAGGACCCGGCGAACTTCCCCGGGTCGTACGACGGGGTGCTGACCATGCCGAGGATCCGCCCGGTGGCCGGGTCGAGGGCGACGGCTGCGCCCTTCTTGCCGTCCAGCGCCTGGTAGCCGGCCTTCTGCACCTTGGCGTCGATGGTGGTGGCCACGTCGCCGCCCTTGGCCCTGGTGCGGGTCAGCGCGTCGGCGGGGCTCTGCAGCCGGCTGTCGGAGCCGTCGAGGAGGTTGCCGTAGAGGCTCTCCAGCTGATTGCTGCCGAAGATCTGCGAGGTGAAGCCGGTCACCGGGGCGTAGAGCGAGCCGTCCTTGTAGGTGCGCTTGTACTTGAGGGTGGAAGGGGTGGCGGCGGAGCCGGTGACCGGTTCGCCGCCGACGAGGATGTTGCCCAGCGGTGCCGCGTACTTGCCGATGGCCACCCGCGGATTGTGCGAGTCCTCCTTGTAATCGCTGGCCTTCGCGCCCTGGATCCAGGTGACCCAGCCCATCAGCGCCACTATCAGGGCGAGGCAGAACACCGAGGCCCGGCGCAGTGGCTTGTTCATGGGACGCGGCTCCTGGGACGGGGCGGGCGGTTTCCGCCGGACTCCGGCATCCGGCATCCGGCATCCGGCATTCCGGTCCACCGTGCCTCGCCTTCATGAGAACGCGATGAGAACGGTCTTAACGGGCCGAATCGGCCGGACCTGACCGGCCGGGACAACTTTCTGTCCCGCTTCGCCCTCTTCCACGGCGGGCTGTGCGGCTCCCGCGCACCCCAAAGGCGACAGCACGGCCCACGGGAGCGCGCAACAGGACGACGGCCAACGGGAAAGCAGGAGCTGAACAGGCGTGCCGGCAATCAGTCAGCGGATGCATTTGGTGCTGCTCACCGCCTGGACCGCCCTGTGGTTCGCGGTCGTCGAACCGCACGGCGGATTCTCCTGGCACTACCTGCGCACCGGCGGCGAGCTGATCTACCAGGGCACCGCGGGCGACGGCACCGGCGGCCTCAACCTCTACGCGCACCACCCCGAGCTCCAGATGGGCCCGATCAGCTTCCTAACCGCCGGGCTGTTCAACCCCTTCCCCGAGGCCACCGGCCAGTTCCTCGCCGCGGCCCTGATGTCGCTGCTGGGGCTGGTCATAGTGGTCCTGGCCGGGCGCAGCGCGGCCCACCACTTCCTGGGCACCGGCACCAACCACCAGCGGCTGCGGCAGCGCGTCCTGATCGCCGGGCTGGCCTTCATCCCGATGTGGATCGAGGTCGCGGTCCGCTTCGGGCACCTCGACGACGTCCTCGCCCTGTTCTTCACCGCCCTCGCGGTACGCGCCGTCACCCGCGGCGACGCCGCCCTCACCGGCGCTTTCCTGGCCCTGGCGATGGATTCCAAGCCCACCGCCCTGGCCTTCGTCCCGCTGCTGCTCGCGCTGCCGCGGGAGAAGTGGCTGCGGGCCGGCCTGTGGTGCGCGGGCCTGGTCGCCGTCGCCTGGCTGCCGTTCTTCCTCGGGGACCCGCAGTCGTTCGCCGCGGCGAAGTTCGCCATCCCCAATCATCCGGCGTCCGCGCTGCGCTGGCTGGGCGTCGGCGATCCGGAGACGCCCGGCTGGGACCGCCCGGCGCAGGCCGCCCTGGGGCTGACGCTGGGCACGATCGCCGTCTGGCGGGGCCGCTGGGCGGCCGTGGTCCTGCTCGGCGCCAACGCCCGGATCGTCCTCGACCCCAGCGTCTACACGTACTACACGGCGTCGGTGCTGCTCGGCACCCTGCTGTGGGACGTGATCGGCCAGCGCCGCCTGGTGCCCTGGTGGAGCTGGCTGGCGCTGCTGGTCCTCTACGGCAGCGTCTTCGCGGTCCCCGACGACTCGGTCCGCGGCCTGATCCGGCTGGGCTTCGTGGCGGTCTCCACGGCGTATGTGCTGCTCTGGCCGGTCCGCGAACGGGGGGAGCGGGGACGGGGGCGGGGACGGCGCAGGCCCCCCGCCCGTACGGACGAGGGGCCTGCGGCGTGGAACGGTGCTACGCCTGGGGCAGAGCCGCCAGCTGCGCGGTGATCCGCTCGATGTCGGCCTCCGCGGTGCCCAGCCGGCCGCGGATCTTGTCCACGACCTTCTCGGGCGCCTTGGCGAGGAACGCCTCGTTGCCGAGCTTGGCGGTGGCCTGCGCCCTCTCCTTCTCGGCGGCGGCCAGGTCCTTCGTCAGCCGCTTGCGCTCCGCCTCGACGTCGATGGCGCCGGACAGGTCCAGCGCGACCGTGGCGCCCGCGACCGGCAGCGAGGCGGTGGCGTGGAAGCCGTCACCGGCCGGCTGCAGCCGCAGCAGCGCCCGCATCGCGGCCTCGTGCGGCGCCAGCGCCGTACCGGACAGGTCCAGCCGGGCCGGGACCTTCTGGCCGGGCTGCAGCCCCTGGTCGGAGCGGAACCGGCGGACCTCGGTGACGACCTGCTGAACGGTCTCGATCTCCTGCTCCGCGGCCGCGTCGCGGAAGCCCGAGTCCGCAGGCCACTCGGCGATGACGAGCGACTCACCGCCGGTCAGCGTCGTCCACAGCGTCTCGGTGACGAACGGGACGACCGGGTGCAGCAGCCGCAGCGTGACGTCCAGGACCTCGCCCAGGACCCGGCGGGACGCCTCGGCGGCCGGCCCGCCGGCCATGAAGGTGGTCTTGGACAGCTCGACGTACCAGTCGAAGACCTCGTCCCAGGCGAAGTGGAAGAGGGTGTCCGACAGCTTCGCGAACTGGTAGTCGTCGTAGTACGCGTCGACCTCGGCGACGACCGAGTTCAGCCGGGAGAGGATCCACCGGTCGGTCGCCGACAGCGCTTCGGCGGGCGGGAGTTCGCCCTCCACCGTCGCGCCGTTCATGAGCGCGAAGCGGGTGGCGTTCCAGATCTTGTTGGCGAAGTTGCGGGAGCCCTGGACCCAGTCCTCGCCGATCGGCACGTCGACACCCGGGTTGGCGCCGCGGGCGAGGGTGAACCGGACGGCGTCCGATCCGTAGGCGTCCATCCAGTCCAGCGGATTGACCGCGTTCCCGAAGGACTTGGACATCTTCTTGCCGAACTGGTCACGGACCATGCCGTGCAGCGCGATGGTGTGGAACGGCGGGGTGCCGTCCATCGCGTACAGCCCGAACATCATCATCCGGGCGACCCAGAAGAACAGGATGTCGTAGCCGGTGACCAGGACGGAGTTCGGGTAGAACTTCTCGACGCTCGGGGTCCGTTCGGGCCAGCCGAGCGTGGAGAACGGCCACAGGCCCGACGAGAACCAGGTGTCCAGGACGTCGGTGTCCTGGTGCCAGCCCTCGCCGCCCGGCGGCTCCTCGTCCGGTCCGACGCAGACGACCTCGCCGTTCGGCCCGTACCAGACCGGAATGCGGTGACCCCACCACAACTGCCGGGAGATGCACCAGTCGTGGAGGTTGTCCACCCAGCCGAAGTACCGCGACTCCATCTCCTTGGGGTGGATCGCGACCTTGCCGTCCCGGACCGCGTCCCCGGCCGCCTTCGCCAGCGGGCCGACCTTGACCCACCACTGCATCGACAGCCGCGGCTCGATGGTCGTCTTGCAGCGCGAGCAGTGCCCGACGGAGTGGGTGTACGGGCGCTTCTCGGCGACGATCCGGCCCTCGGCGCGCAGCGCCCCGACGATCGCGGAACGGGCCTCGAAGCGGTCCAGGCCCTGGAACGGGCCGTGCGCCGTGATGACGCCCCGCTCGTCGAGGACGGCCAGGTTCGCGAGGCCGTGCCGCCGCCCGATCTCGAAGTCGTTGGGGTCGTGCGCCGGGGTGACCTTGACGGCGCCGGTGCCGAACTCCGGGTCGACGTGCTCGTCCGCGACGACCGGGATCCGCCGGCCGGTCAGCGGCAACTCGATCTCGGTACCGACGAGATGGGCGTACCGCTCGTCCTCCGGGTGGACCGCGACCGCGGTGTCGCCGAGCATCGTCTCGGCGCGGGTGGTGGCGACCACGATCGACGCGTCACCCTCGCCGTACCGGATGGAGACCAGCTCGCCGTCGTCGTCCTGGTACTCGACCTCGATGTCCGAGATGGCGGTCAGACAGCGCGGGCACCAGTTGATGATGCGCTCGGCACGGTAGATCAGCTCGTCGTCGTAGAGCCGCTTGAAGATCGTCTGGACGGCCTTGGACAGACCCTCGTCCATCGTGAACCGCTCACGCGACCAGGCGACACCGTCACCGAGCCGCCGCATCTGACCGCTGATCTGCCCACCGGACTCGTTCTTCCACTGCCAGACCCGCTCGACGAACGCCTCCCGGCCGAGGTCGTGCCGCGAGACGCCCTCCTTGGCGAGCTCGCGCTCGACGACGTTCTGGGTGGCGATACCGGCGTGGTCCATGCCCGGCTGCCACAGCGTCTCGTAGCCCTGCATCCGCTTGCGGCGGGTGAGGGCGTCGATCAGCGTGTGCTCGAAGGCGTGGCCCAGGTGGAGGCTGCCGGTGACGTTCGGCGGGGGGATGACGATCGTGTACGGCGGCTTGTCGCTCTTCTCGTCCGCCTCGAAGTAGCCCCGCTCTACCCAGCGCTCGTACAGCGGCCCCTCTACATCGGCCGGCGTGTACTGAGTCGGCAGTTCGGGGGCGCTGTGCTTGCTCTGCTGAGTGTTCTCGGTCACGACGGACAGTGTACGGGCGCCCATGTACCAGCTTCGAATCGGTTTCGCCCCCGGGGCAACGGCTGTCGGAGCCGTCGTACAGGATGTCGGCAGCGCATAAACATCGCAGAACTTCAACTGTTCTCAGTTGTCACGAGGGGAACCGCTCCATGAGCTTCAACCAGCCGCCTCCCGGCCCGTACGGCCAGCAGCCCCAGCAGCCCGGTCCGTACGGCCAGCCGCAGCAGCCGCCGGCCCCCCAGCCCGGTTACGGCTATCCGCAGCAGGGCGGCCCGGTGCCTCCGCAGCAGGGCTACGGCTACCCCCAGCAGGCCCCTCAGCCCGGCTACGGCTACCCCCAGCAGCCCGCCCAGCCCGCCTACGGCCAGCAGCCCCCGTACGGCGGCCAGCAGACCCCCTACGGCGTCATCCCCCAGGGCCCCGAGGAGTCCGGCGGCAACGGCAAGAAGATCGGCCTGATCATCGGCGCCGTCGCCGTCGTCGCGGCCATCGGCGTCGGCGCTTACTTCGTCTTCGGCTCGGGCGGGGACGTGAAGCCTTACACGATCTCGCTGCCGAACAGCTTGTTGAGCGGGCAGTTCCACAAGCAGACGACGCCCGGCACATCCTCGGACATCGAGGACCTCACCAACGACAAGGAAGCCAAGGCGCTCGGCATCACCAACAGCAAGGGCGTCCAGGGCGCCTATACGGCCGACGGCGGCCTGCGCATGCAGGTGATCGGCGTGTACGGCAACATCGCCGACCCCGAGGGCACCGTCAGCCAGATGTACGCCAAGGTCGACGAGAACCAGAAGAAGTCCACCAAGGGCGCCAAGATCGAGGACGTCACGCCGACGACCGAGTACTCGCCGGACGACTTCGACGGCGCGGTGATGAAGTGCCGGACCCAGAAGTTCACCCTGTCACAGGCCGGTATGTCCGTGCCCGTCACGGCCTCCACCTGCATCTGGGGCGACAGCAGCGCCATCGGCGTCGTCCAGATGATGGCCGCGCCCAACCCCAACGGCGGCGGCTCGGCCACCACCCCCGGCGCCGAGGAACTCTCGGAGAAGGTCGCCAAGGTCCGCAACGAGGTCCGCAAGGAGAAGTAGCCGACACCCCGTGCGCCGTTTGTGGGGGACGGCGGCACGGAACCGCGCCCGTTGCATACGAGAGCCGCCCGGCAGCTTGCTCGGTGCCGGGCGGTTGCAGTATCGGTTCGAGACCGTTCGAAGAGCCGGTTGACAAGCCCCTTACGCATCGGGGCCAGGCTTCCAGTGAGCACCTCTGCCCCAGATGCGGCGGCGAACCTGTGTGCCTGAGGAACGTTGGCCAAAATCCCACACACGTCAGCGAAACGGGACACTACAGCTGATACGTTCCCCTCGACTGAAAGATCAACAACAGGGGGTTGTCATGGGCAACGCAATTCGTCGCCTGGTCGCAGCGACCGGAGTAGTTCTGGCAGCAGGTGCGCTACCGGTCATCGCCAGCGCGCCGGCTCAGGCAAACACCAAGCACTGCACCACGTATCTCGCCGATGGGTACAAGGTAGGGCCTAAAGTGCAACAGGCCTGCAGCCTGGTGGGGAGCGGCAACATATTGGTACGAAGCGCGAACCTCGGTCTCTGCCGGAGCATACTGATGCAGATACACGTCAAGCCGGAACACGCCATGAAGGCCTGCGAGCTAGGGCTCAAGAACTAAACGACTGTTCCGAAGTCGGTGAACACGAGAGCCGCCCGGCAGCAGCTGCCGGGCGGCTCTCGTATGTCCGTCGTGGAAGGGCGCGGCCTACGCGCTCTTCTCCTGGGGCTCGCCCGAGTCGCCGCGGGTGCGGGGGACGAGGGTCGGGTTCACGTTGGAGTGGACGACGTCCTCGGTGATGACGACGCGGGCGACGTCCTTGCGGGACGGGATTTCGTACATCACCGCCTGGAGGACCTCCTCCATGATGGCGCGCAGGCCGCGGGCGCCGGTGCCGCGCAGGATCGCCTGGTCGGCGATGGCCTCCAGGGCCGGGCGGTCGAAGTCGAGCTCCACACCATCGAGTTCGAAGAGGCGCTTGTACTGCTTGACGAGCGCGTTGCGCGGCTCGACGAGGATCTGCAGGAGCGCCTCGCGGTCGAGGTTGTGGACCGAGGTGAGGACCGGGAGCCGGCCGATGAACTCGGGGATCATGCCGAACTTGACCAGGTCCTCCGGCATGACGTCCTGGAGCTGGTCCTTGGACTCGATCTCCCGCTTGGAGCGGATCGTCGCGCCGAAGCCGATGCCCTTGGCGCCGGACCGGGCCTCGATGATCTTCTCCAGGCCGGCGAAGGCACCGCCGACGATGAAGAGGACGTTCGTGGTGTCGATCTGGATGAATTCCTGGTGCGGGTGCTTACGGCCGCCCTGGGGCGGGACGGAGGCGGTGGTGCCCTCCAGGATCTTCAGGAGGGCCTGCTGGACGCCCTCACCGGAGACGTCACGGGTGATCGACGGGTTTTCGCTCTTCCGGGCGACCTTGTCGATCTCGTCGATGTAGATGATGCCGGTCTCGGCCTTCTTGATGTCGAAGTCCGCGGCCTGGATCAGCTTGAGGAGGATGTTCTCGACGTCCTCGCCGACGTATCCGGCCTCCGTCAGGGCGGTGGCGTCGGCGAACGCGAAGGGGACGTTCAGCATCCGGGCGAGGGTCTGCGCGAGCAGGGTCTTGCCGGAGCCGGTGGGGCCGAGCAGCAGGATGTTGGACTTGGCGAGCTCGATGCCTTCGTCGCCGCGGCCGGGGCCGTTCTCGCCCGCCTGGACCCGCTTGTAGTGGTTGTAGACGGCGACCGACAGCGCCTTCTTTGCGGGCTCCTGGCCGACGACGTAGCCGTTCAGGAACTCGTAGATCTCCCGGGGCTTGGGAAGCTCTTCCCACCGCACCTCGGAGGTCTCGGCGAGCTCCTCCTCGATGATCTCGTTGCAGAGATCGATGCACTCGTCGCAGATGTACACACCAGGTCCCGCGATGAGCTTCTTCACCTGCTTCTGGCTCTTTCCGCAGAATGAGCACTTGAGCAGGTCGCCGCCGTCACCGATGCGTGCCACGAGGTGCTTCCCCTTCGCCTGGGATCCGCATTGCTCCAACGGACCCGGGTGCTTGCCTATCGACGGTACCTTGCCGGGCCCCCCGTACGGGCCCCCCTTGGACCGACTCGGTTCACTCGATCCCGAACCGGTCCAAGGAGGCAACGCTCCGGCGCGTTGTGCGCGAAACCGCTAGCCGATCGAGACGGACGACTTGCGCGTCGAGACGATCTGGTCGACCAGACCGTACGCCAGGGACTCCTCGGCGGTCAGAATCTTGTCACGCTCGATGTCATCGCGGATCTTCTCGATGGGCGTCGAGGAGTGCTTGGCCAGCAGGTCCTCCAGCTGGGTGCGCATCCGCAGGATCTCGTTGGCGGCGATCTCCAGGTCGGAGACCTGACCGCGGCCGGTCTCGCTGTACGGCTGGTGGATCAGCACCCGGGCGTTCGGCAGCGCCATCCGCTTGCCGGGCGTACCGGCCGCGAGCAGCACGGCCGCGGCGGAGGCCGCCTGGCCCATGCAGACCGTCTGGATGTCCGGCTTCACGAACTGCATCGTGTCGTAGATGGCCGTGAGCGCCGTGAACGAGCCGCCGGGGCTGTTGATGTAGATCGAGATGTCGCGGTCCGGGTCCATCGACTCCAGGCACAGCAGCTGCGCCATGACGTCGTTGGCCGAGGCGTCGTCGATCTGCACGCCGAGGAAGATCACTCGCTCCTCGAACAGCTTCGCGTACGGGTCGTACTCGCGCACACCCTGGGACGTGCGCTCGACGAAGCGCGGGACGATGTATCGGGACTCCGCGCGGGCGCCGGAAAACTCTGACTCCGGGCGCTGGTGGAGGCCGCTGCCGGGGAAGTTGTTCATCGTGGTGTTCACCGTCCTGGTGGCGATCAAGTGGGCTGGGGTGGCTGAGGGGCGAGTGGTACGGGGCTCAGGCCCCGGTGCCGCCCCCGCCCGGAACGCCGGCGGCGGAGGTCATCACCTCGTCGATGAGGCCGTACTCCTTGGCCTCATCGGCGGAGAACCAGCGGTCGCGGTCGGAGTCCTGGGTGATCCGCTCGACCGTCTGACCGGTGTGGAAGGCCGTCAGCTCCGCCATCCGCTTCTTGGTGTGCAGCAGCCGCTCGGCGTGGATCTTGATGTCCGACGCGGAGCCGGCCAGGCCCGCGGAGGGCTGGTGGATGAGGATCTCGGCGTTCGGCAGCGCGAAGCGCTTGCCCGGCGTGCCGGCGCTCAGCAGGAACTGGCCCATGGAGGCCGCGAGGCCCATCGCGATCGTCACCACGTCGTTCTTGATGTACTGCATGGTGTCGTAGATCGCCAAGCCGGCCGAGATCGAGCCGCCCGGGGAGTTGATGTAGAGGAAGATGTCCTTGTCCGGGTCCGCGGCGAGGAGAAGCAGCTGCGCGGTGATCTTGTTGGCGATGTCGTCGTCGACCGGCTGGCCGAGGAAGATGATCCGCTCGCCGAGCAGCCGGTTGTAGACCTGGTCGCCGAGGCCACCGAAGGTCGGCTCAGCGGCGGCGGAAGGCATCGGGATCGTCACGTGTCCACCTGCTCGTTGTCGGACGGCTCGGGGCCGTCACAGCGTCGTCTTCTGGGGCGCGGGGATTCGGGCGCCGTATGTCGCCCCGGCGCGGTTTCAGGGACTCCCCTGCCCTCGTATCTACGGACCCTAACGCGCAGGTCGGACAACGCCATCCCGCATTGTCAACTGTTCGCTGTGAGCGCAGGCTCACCGGCCGGTACGACGGACGGGCCCGAACACGCGGACGTGCGTGTTCGGGCCCGTTGATCAGTCGTTCTGCGCGGGTCGCGGGACGGCCGGGGCCTACGCCTCGGGCTTCTCGTCCGCAGCCTCGGTCCCGGCACCCTCGGCAGCCTCGGCCTCGACGGTCTCGGCCGTCTCGTCCTCGTCGTCGAGGTCGACGACCTCGCCGTTGGTGTCCTTGACCGTGGCGGCCTCGACGACGACCGCGAGGGCCTTGCCGCGGGCGACCTCACCGACGAGCATCGGCACCTGGCCGCCCTCGACGACGGCCTGGGCGAACTGGTCGGGGGACATGCCGGAGGACTGGGCGCGGCGCATGAGGTGCTCGGTGAGCTCCTCCTGGCTGACGTTCAGCTTCTCCTTGTTGACCAGCTCGTCCAGGATGAACTGGGTCTTGATGCCCTTCTCCGCCTGCTCCTTGGTCTCGGCGTCGAACTCTTCCTCGGTCTTGCCCTGGATCTCCAGGTACTTCGCGAGGTCGAGACCCATCTGGCCGAGCTGGTGGTGCTCCAGGTTGTGCTTGCGGGTCTGGATCTCGTCCGCGAGCAGCTTCTCCGGCATCGGCACCTCGACGAGCTTCAGCAGCTCGTCCAGGACCTTCTCCTGGGCCTGGGTGGCCTGGTCGTACTTCTTCATCTGCGCGAGGCGCTTGCGGCTGTCCGCCTTGAGGTCCTCAAGGGTGTCGAACTCGCTGGCCAGCTGCGCGAAGTCGTCGTCCAGCTCGGGGAGTTCGCGGGCCTTGACCTCGGTGACCTCGACGGTGACCTCGGCCTCCTTGCCCTGGGCGGAGCCGCCCTTGAGCTCGGAGGTGAAGGTGGCGCTGCCGCCGGCCTCCAGGCCCTTGACCGCGTCGTCGATGCCGTCGAGCAGCTCGCCGGAGCCGACGGTGTACGTGACGCCCTCGGCGACGCCGTCCTCCAGGACCTCGCCGTCGACCTTGGCCTCGAGGTTGACGGTCAGCACGTCGCCGTCCTGGGCGGCGCGCTCGACCGGGCTGGTGGTCGCGAAGCGCTCACGCAGCTGCTCGACCGACTTGTCGACGTCCTCGTCCGACACCTCGACGGCGTCGACCTCGACCTCGATGCCGGAGTAGTCCGGGATCTCCAGGGTGGGGCGGATGTCGACCTCAGCGGTGAAGTTCAGCGTCTCGCCGTCCTTCAGCTCGGTGATGTCGACCTCGGGCTGGCCGAGGACGTTCAGCTCGGCCTCGTTGACCGCTTCGGTGTAGAACTTCGGGAGCGCGTCGTTGACGGCCTCCTCCAGCACCGCGCCACGGCCGAACCGCTGGTCGATGACGCGCGCCGGGATCTTGCCCTGGCGGAAGCCCTTCACCGTGACCTGCTGGTTGATCTTCTTGTACGCCGCGTCGAGGCTGGGCTTGAGCTCCTCGAAGGGCACCTCGACAGTGAGCCGAACCCGAGTCGGGTTCAGGGTCTCCACGGCGCTCTTCACGGTTCGGTCTCCTTGGGGCTGACTTCTGGGGTTCTGCTTGAGATCCGCCGGCACCCGGCTGATCCGGGCCCTGCCGATCCGCCCGGTACACAGACACACGGGCACGCAGTTTGCATAGTAACCGCAAGGAGGATGACGCCGACAACGGGATCTTGAACTCCCGACGGTCCGGGCGGGCCCCACAGGGGGCCGGGCTCCACTGGACGGGCCCTGTCGGACAGAGGTCCTGCTGGTCGGGGTGGCCGGATTCGAACCGACGACCTTCCGCTCCCAAAGCGGACGCGCTACCAAGCTGCGCCACACCCCGTCGGTGCGACACGTAGGGTACATGGCCGGACGCGGTACGGCTGCCAGTTATTGCGAGGCCCGGGCAGCGGCCGGGGGCACGCCCGGCGGGCGGCGGGCGGAACACCCGCGCCGGCGTACGCGGTGCGGGGCGCCGTCCGCGGGAAGGGGTGTGCGGGACACCGTCGCGACCCGCTAGGATGCACTGCGTGCCGAGGTCCGACGACCTGTGGCGCCTGCGGGCGTAGCTCAATGGTAGAGCCCTAGTCTTCCAAACTAGCTACGCGGGTTCGATTCCCGTCGCCCGCTCTTGAGGAAAAGCCCCGGACCGGTCGGCCCGGGGCTTTTCGCTTTCCGCATTCCGGAACGGCCGGGGCTTCACGCGACCGGCGCGGCGGCTTCAATAAAGTGGCCGGATGGAGATCTGGCTCAATCCCGCATGTTCCAAGTGCCGCTCCGCGGTCGACATCCTGAACGGGGAAGGCGCGCGGTACACGGTCCGCCGGTACCTCGACGATCCGCCGAGCGCGGAGGAACTCCGCGCGGTCCTGGCCCGGCTGGGGCTGGAACCGTGGGACATCACCCGCACCCAGGAGGCCGAGGCGAAGGAGCTGGGGCTCGGGGGGTGGGAGCGCACCGAAGCCGCGCGCGAGCGGTGGATCGCGGCGCTGGCGGGTCATCCCCGGCTGATCCAGCGGCCGATCATCACCGCGGACGACGGTTCGGCGGTGGTGGGCCGCAGCGAGGAGGCCGTACGCGAGGCGATGGCGCGGACCGGGGGCGAACAGGACCTCTGAACGTCGTGAGCCCTGAGGGGCCTTGTGGGCCTTGAGGAGCCTTGTGGGCGCGAGGGACGTCCGGGCGGCCGGCCGGGGAGCCGGATGGCGTTCGGGCGTCCGGACGCCTAGAAGGTGATGTGGTTGATGGTGTCCGCCAGGGAGTTGAGGAACCTGTTGATGGACGGCGCCATGCCGGTGGAGGCGAGGAAGAAGCCGAACAGTATGGCGACGAGCGCCGGGCCCGCCTTGATCGACTTTCCTCTGATCAGCACGATCAGGATGATCCCCAACAGCAGCACAACTGACAGCGACAGAGCCACACTGATCACACCCTTGGTCGGAACGCCTCACCGGCCCGGGAGCATGCCGCGCACACCCCCCGGCACCCATCGTGCCACCAACTCCATGCCCACTGCAGGGCGGTGACGAATCATCGGCCAACGCTTTGCCCGATTCCGGCCGCCGGTGCCGCTCGGGCCGGGCCGCGTACCGGTCTCGGGACGACTCCCGCCCTCCCCCTCCCCCGGTGCCCCTTCCCCGCAATTTCCGCGCCGCGGGATTCCGCGATCACTCGCGATCACTCTCCGCGCTCTCCGGAAATTGTTTATCCGTGAGTTCCGCCACTGTTTTACGGGCGTAGCGGAGAGCATCACTACGGGGGAACGGGCGGCGGTACACAGCGCCATGAAAGTGGACATTCCCTCGGCGTCGTTCTCAGGGGATATGACCAGATTTGAGGGTATCAAGTGCGGCAAAAGGGGCGATGGAGCGGCGGCGGTGTCCCGTCAACGGCCCGCCCCTCGCGGTGTTTATCCAGGTCATATCGACGGGGCCGCCGGATGGAATAGCGAAGGGCGTGGCGGCGGTTTTACGCATTCGCCGGGCACCGCTATCGTGCCTGGAATGTTTCCCGCTGCCCCCACACCGCGACGCGTGCTCCCGCCTGCCCGGGAGGCGGGAGGCACCGACGGGTCCGGCCGTACGGAGCCCGCCGAGCAGCCGGCGGGGGCATCGGCGCCCCCGCCGAAGAGCGGAGGGCGGAACCCCTTCTTCGACAACGCGAAGTACCTGGCCATCGTGCTGGTGGCGATGGGGCACGCCTGGGAGCCGCTGACCGACGGCAGCCGCGCCGCCGAGGCGCTCTACATGACCGTCTACACCTTCCACATGCCGGCCTTCATCATCATTTCCGGCTACTTCTCGCGCAGCTTCGACATGCGCAGGGACCGGCTGCAGCGCCTGGTCACGGGCGTCGCCGTGCCGTATGTGCTCTTCGAGACCGCCTACGCGTTCTTCAAGCGCTGGGCGGACGACGATCCGGGCCATCCGATCAGCCTGCTCGACCCCTGGTTCCTGACCTGGTTCCTGATCGCCCTGTTCATCTGGCGGCTGACCACGCCGCTGTGGAAGGTCGTGCGCTGGCCGATTCCGCTCGCGGTGGTCATCGCCGTCCTCGCGTCGGTCTCGCCGGACATCGGTGACGACCTGGACCTCCAGCGGGTGCTGCAGTTCCTGCCGTTCTTCGTGCTGGGGCTGTCGCTGCGGCCGGAGCACTTCCGGCTCGTCCAGCGGCGGGCGGTCCGGATCGCGTCGGTGCCGATCTTCGCGGCGGCGCTGGTGATGGCCTACTGGGCGGCGCCGCGGATGTCCTCGGCGTGGTTCTACCACCGCGACAGCGCGCAGGAGCTGGGCACCACCTGGTGGGCCGGCATCGTGATGACGCTGGCGCTCTTCGGCTGCTCGATGGTGCTCGTGCCCTGCTTCTTCTCCTGGGTGCCGACGCGGCGGACCTGGTTCACGGTGCTGGGCGCCGGGACGCTGTACGGCTATCTGCTGCACGGCTTCCTGGCGAAGGGCTCGCGGTTCTGGGGCTGGTTCGACGACTACGCCTGGCTGCACTCGCCGCTCGGCGAGATCGCGGTCACGCTGCTCGCGGGTGGCATCGTGACGGCGCTGTGCACGCCGCCGGTCCGCAAGGTCTTCCGGTTCGCGATGGAACCGACCATGGACTGGGCGTTCCGCAAACCGGCCGACGCGCCGGCGCCCGCGGTGCCCCGGCAGCAGCCGCCTCAGTCCCCCGCCTGAGGCGTCCCGGGGAACCGGCGGTCGGTGAGCGTGCCCCCCGTGAGGACGAGGATCTGGTCGGCGCGGGCGGCGGCCGCCGGGTCGTGGGTGACCATGACGACCGTGGTGCCGAGGGTGTCGACGGCGTGCCGGAGCAGGCCGAGCACCTCGGCGGCGGTGGCGGTGTCCAGGGCGCCGGTGGGCTCGTCGGCGAAGAGCACGTCGGGTGCGGTGACCAGGGCGCGGGCGAGCGCGACGCGCTGCTGCTGACCCCCGGAGAGCCGGCCCGGGCGACGGTGGGCGTGGTCGGCCAGGCCGACGCGGGCGAGGACGTCGGCCGCCCGGCGGCGGTCCGGGCGCCGGCCGGCCAGGCGCATCGGCAGCAGGACGTTGTCCTCGACGGTGAGGGCCGGCAGCAGGTTGTACCCCTGGAAGACGAAGCCCAGTCGGCTGCGGCGCAGGGCGGTGAGGCGGCGCTCACTCATTCGGCTGATTTCTGTGCCGGCGAGTCGCACGGACCCGGAGGTGGGGCGGTCCAGGCCGGCCGCGCACTGCAGGAGGGTCGATTTGCCGGACCCCGAGGGGCCCGTGACGGCGGTGAACGAGCCGCGCGGCAGCGTCAGATCGATACCGCGCAGGGCGTGGACGGCGGCCGGGCCGCGGCCGTACCGGCGCCGTACGCCGCGCAGTTCGACGGCGGGTGCGGAGGTGGGCGGGGGTGCGGTCGGGGGCATGGCGGGGCGCTCCGTGGTGTCCGGTGGGTGCTCGGCCCGGGCCGTCATGGCGGCCGGTGGCGTCGGTTTCACGGTAGGGAGCCGGGGACCTGCCGGGCCATGGGGAGGGCCGCAGGGCCGGGCGGGGGGAATCCCCACCGGGGAGCCCCGGCCGGCCCTCGGGGGCGTCAGGCGTCGCGGCAGATCAGGAGCAGGGCGCGGTCGTCGTTGACGTCCTTGGCGACGGCCTCGATCAGGTGCCAGGCGGCGCCGGCGAAGCCGCTGGCGACGTAGCGGTCCGCCTCGCCGGTGAGGCGGTCGATGCCCTCGGCGATGTCGCGGTCGGCGGCCTCGACCAGGCCGTCGGTGAAGAGCATCAGGACGTCACCGGGCCGCAGAGTGCCCTTGACCGGGTCGAACTGGGCGCCGTCGTAGACGCCGAGCAGCGGCCCGTCCCCCGGCTTCTCCTCCCAGCGGCCGCTGCCGGCGCTGAGCTGGAGGGCCGGCAGGTGGCCCGCGGAGAGGAGTTCGTAGTCGCCGGATTCGAGGTCGAGGACGAGGTGGATGGAGGTGGCGAAACCCTCGTCCCAGTCCTGGCGGAGGAGATAGCCGTTGGCCGCCGGGAGGAAGCCGTGCGGCGGGAGGGAGCCGAGCAGGCCGCCGAAGGCGCCGGAGAGCAGCAGGGCGCGGGAGGCGGCGTCCATGCCCTTGCCGGAGACGTCGGTGAGGACGACTTCGAGGATGTTGCCGCCGTGGGTGCGGGAGGCCACGACGAAGTCGCCGGAGAAGGACTGGCCGCCGGCCGGGCGCAGCGCCATCTCGTGGTGCCAGCCCTTGGGGAGCCGGGGCAGTTTGCTCTGCACCCGGATGCGTTCGCGCAGGTCGAAGAGCATGGTGCCGCCGCGCCGCCAGGGCACGCCGACGCGGCTGCGGAACTGGGCGATGAGCAGGCCGAAGAGCCCGACGGCGGCGACGACCAGGACGGTGCCCGGGGTGATCCGGTCGGGGCCTTCCTCGTACGGGCCGAAGAGCGCGGCCTCGACGACGAGGGCGGCGGCGGAGGCGCCGTAGAGGACGAGGAGGTTGGCGGGGCGGAGGAGCAGGCCGCCGGCGATGACGGGGAGGACCAGGGCGGCCGGGGCGATCCATTCGGGGCGCCAGAGGGTGCCGGCGGCGATGGCGGGGATGGCGAACAGCAGGGCGGCCAGCGCGAAGTGGTCGGAGCCCTCGCCGCGGAAGTAGTCGACCCCGGCCTTGCGCACGCCGACGCGGGCCCGGTGCAGGCCTTTGTGCACCCGGGCCGTCAGGGTTTCGGTTCCCGGGCCACTCGTCATCGCTCTGGGACCTTATCCACCCGTTCGGCGGCGCGTCGATTCGCCGCACGTCGCCCCGGCCAATTGCGCGGAAACCCTGTTCGAAATGCGGTCGCGCGGCCGGGGAACGTCCGATGAGCCGTGGTGGGAGGTGGTGTGGGGCGGCGGAAACGCGGGTATTACGCGGCGCCGCCGGCCGGTTGGCAGCCCGGGCACCAGAAGAGGTTGCGGGCGGCGAGGCCGGCGGTGCGGATCTCGGTGCCGCAGATGTGGCAGTCCTGCAGGGCGCGGCGGTAGACGTAGACCTCGCCGCCGTGGTCGTCGACGCGGGGCGGGCGGCCCATGGCCTCGGGGGTGTGCTCGGGGCGGACGGTGTCGATGCGGTTGTGGCGGACGCCTTCGCGCATGAGGGCGACCAGGTCGGACCAGATGGCGTCCCACTGTGCGCGGGTGAGATCGCGGCCGGCGCGGTACGGGTCGATGCCGTGGCGGAAGAGGACCTCCGCGCGGTAGACGTTGCCGACCCCGGCGATGATCTTCTGGTCGAGGAGCAGCGCGGCGATGGTCGTCCGGCTGCGGGAGATCCGCTGCCAGGCGCGGCCGCCGTCGTCCTCGGGGCGCAGCGGGTCGGGGCCGAGCCGGTCGTGTATGGCGTGCTTCTCGGCGTCGGTGATCAGTGCGCAGGTGGTGGGGCCGCGCAGGTCGGCGTAGGCGTCGGGGTTCGCCAGGCGCAGCCGGACGGTGTCGGTGGGCGGCGGGGCAGGGGCGGTGCCGAAACCGAGCTTGCCGAAGAGGCCGAGGTGGATGTGGATCCAACGCTCGGGGCCGAAGCCGAGGAAGAGGTGTTTGCCGTGCGCCTCGGTGGCTTCGAGCACCTGGTGGTCGACGAGGGCCGCGCCGTCGGAGAACTTGCCCTGGGGGCTGGTCGCCCGGACCTTCCGCCCCTGGAAGCGCTCGGCGTAGTCCGCGGCGAGGCGGTGGATGGTGTGGCCCTCGGGCACGGGGGGTCCTCCGGTGGGCGCGCCCGCCCGCCCCGGGGCTGTGGGGCGGGCGGGCGGCGGCGACGAACGGGCGGGGGTCAGCCCTGCGGGTGGTGTGCGGGGATGGCCGGGAGCTCGCCGGTGGTCTCGTACGCGGAGAGCATCTCGATGCGGCGGGTGTGCCGCTCCTCGCCGGAGTAGGGGGTGGCCAGGAAGACCTCGATGAACCTGGTCGCCTCGTCCTGGGTGTGCATCCGGCCGCCGACGGAGATGACGTTGGCGTTGTTGTGCTCGCGACCGAGCTTGGCGGTCTCCTCGCTCCAGGCCAGCGCGGCCCGTACGCCCTTGACCTTGTTGGCGGCGATCTGCTCGCCGTTGCCGGAGCCGCCGATCACGATGCCGAGGCTGTCCGGGTCGGCGGCGGTCCGCTCCGCGGCGCGGAGGCAGAACGGCGGGTAGTCGTCCTGGGCGTCGTAGATGTGGGGACCGCAGTCGACGGGCTCGTGGCCGTGGGCCTTGAGCCACTCGACGAGGTGGTTCTTGAGTTCGAAGCCGGCATGGTCGGAGCCGAGGTACACGCGCATGCGGAGAGTGTGACACGCGCCGCCCGGGGCAGGCGTCGCCGGGTCGGTCGGTGGCTGGGGCTCCGGATTCGCCCACATATTCGCACGCGCCTTCCGTCCGCATGTGAGAGACGCCACTGTCCAGCGATTCAGGTAACAAACCTGGATTGGACCTTCCAATCATTGGGCTACCGAAGATCTAATGGGGACTTCCCTCCCCGAACCACAAAGGACGGTGCACATGGGTGCGCACCCGCCGGACGGGCTGCAGGCAGGTCTGAAGAACCGCCATTTGTCGATGATCGCGATCGGCGGGGTGATCGGCGCCGGGCTGTTCGTCGGCTCCGGTGCCGGTATCGCGGCCGCCGGGCCGGGCATCCTGCTCTCCTACGCGCTGACCGGGCTGCTGGTCGTGCTGGTGATGCGGATGCTGGGCGAGATGGCCGCGGCGTCGCCGACCTCCGGGTCGTTCTCGGCGTACGCGGACCGGGCGCTGGGCCGCTGGGCGGGGTTCACCATCGGCTGGCTGTACTGGTTCTTCTGGTCGGTGGTGCTGGCCGTCGAGGCGACCGCGGCCGGCGCGATCCTCACCGGGTGGGTCCCGGCCGTCCCGCAGTGGGCCTGGGCGCTGCTGGTGATGATCGTGCTGACCGGCACCAATCTGATATCGGTGGGCTCGTTCGGCGAGTTCGAGTTCTGGTTCGCCGGGATCAAGGTCGTGGCGATCGTGGTGTTCATCGTGGTCGGCGCGCTGGCGATCTTCGGGCTGCCGCCGGGGGACGGCGCGGTGGGGATGACGAACCTGACCGGGCACGGCGGGTTCCTGCCGCACGGCCCGGGCGCAATCCTCTCCGGCATGCTGCTGGTGGTCTTCTCCTTCATGGGCAGCGAGATCGTCACGCTGGCGGCGGGCGAGTCGCCCAACCCGGTGCAGGCCGTGCGCAAGGCCGTCAACAGCGTCATCTGGCGGATCGCGCTGTTCTACCTGGGCTCGATCGCGGTGATCGTGACGCTGCTGCCGTGGAACGACCCGGCGGTGGCCAAGAGCCCGTACGTGGCGGTGCTGACGTCGCTGGACATCCCGTACGCGGGCACCGTGATGGACGTCGTGGTGCTGACCGCGGTGCTGTCCTGTCTGAACTCCGGGCTGTACACCGCCTCGCGGATGGCGTTCTCGCTCGGCCAGCGCGGCGACGCGCCGAAGTCGTTCGCGAGGGTCAACAAGGGCGGGGTGCCGGCGGTGGCGATCTGGGCGTCGGTCGCCTTCGGCTTCGTCGCGACGATCTTCAGCTACACGTCGAAGGACACGGTCTTCCAGTTCCTGTTGAACTCGTCGGGCGCGGTGGCGCTGTTCGTGTGGCTGGTCATCTGCTTCTCGCAGCTGCGGATGCGCCGGACGCTGGAACGCGAGGCGCCGGAGCGGCTGACCGTGCGGATGTGGCTGTACCCGTGGCTGACGTACGCGACGATCGCGCTGATCGTGTTCGTCGTGGGCTACATGTTCTACGACCCGGACGGCCGGGAGCAGATGGTGCTGTCGGTGGTCGCGGCCGTGGTGGTGCTGGCGGTCGGGCTGGTGCTGGAGCGGCGGCGGGGGCGGGAGAAGCAGGCGGTGGAGCCCGCCGAGGCCGTCGAGGCCGCCGACCGCGCCTGACGGCGGGAGGACGAAAGGGCGGGGCCCGCACCGGGATCGGTGCGGGCCCCGCCCTTCGTCGTCGTCCGGCCGGCGGTCAGTCGCGGCGGCCGGCGAGCTTCCACGCGGCCGGCAGCGCGCCCATCGCCAGCGCGGCCTTGAGGGCGTCGCCGACCAGGAAGGGGACGAGGCCGAGGGCGACGGCCTGGCCGAGCGACATGCCGGTGCTCAGCGCGAGGTAGGGCACGCCGAGGGCGTAGATCACGGCGGTGCCGGCGGCCATCGTGGCGGCGGTGCGCAGCGCCCCGCGGTCCCCGCCGCGCCGGGCCAGCGCACCGACCAGGCCGGAGGCGAGCAGCATGCCGACGATGTAGCCGAAGGTGGGGCTGCCGAAGCCGGAGGCGCCGCCGGCGAACCAGGGCATGCCGGCCATGCCCGCCAGGGCGTACAGGGCCAGGGAGAGCAGACCGCGGCGGGCGCCGAGCGCGGTGCCGACCAGGAGGGCGGCGAAGGTCTGGCCGGTGACCGGGACCGGGGAGCCCGGGATCGGCACGGCGATCTGCGCCGCGAGGCCGGTGAGCACGGCGCCGCCGGCGACCAGCGCGGCGTCGCGGACGCGGGCGCGGGAGGCGGTGGTGGCCGGCAGCAGGTCGGCCAGGACGGTACCGGTACGGGTGAGGGCGGCGGTGCTCATCAGGACTCCGCGGGTGTGTGAGGGATCGGGACGGGTCGGGACGGTGTGACGTTAGTCCAGCGGGCGGCCGCTGATCATCGTGTGGCGGCGACAAAGCCGCGGTGGCCCGCTTGGAGACTTCCGAACAACCGCCAGAATGCCCGGCCCTGTTGGTGCCCGCGGTGTCTTTGCAGGTCACGTGATGCTCGTCACGGATCGGGCGGCTTCCGGCCGCCGGTTTTGTGGTAGCGCGCGGGGTGCGGCGACACTGGTTCCGCCCCGCGGTGACCTGTGGAGTTCCCCCAAACCCGCCGGCGGCCCGGAGCGTGTGCCCGGCCGCCTTCGCCCCTGTGAGAGTTACGCACCCATGCACCAGACACCGAACACCGCCGGGCCGGCCGCGCCCAGCCCGGGCGCCGGCGAGCCGGAGCCCCTGTCCGCCGGGCTCAAGCAGCGCCATCTGACGATGCTGGGGCTGGGCGGGGTGATCGGCGCGGGCCTGTTCGTGGGGTCCGGTGCGGGGATCGCGGTGGCCGGGCCGGGGATCGTGCTGTCGTACCTGATCGCGGGCGCGCTGGCGATGCTGGTCATGCGGATGCTCGGCGAGATGTCGGCGGCGATGCCGGCGTCGGGGGCGTTCTCGGTGCACGCCGAGCGGGCGCTGGGGCGCTGGGCCGGCTTCAGCGTGGGCTGGCTGTACTGGTTCCTGCTGGTGGTGGTGCTCGCCGTGGAGGCGACCGGTGCGGCGCAGATCGCGCACGGCTGGGCGCCGGCGGTGCCGCAGTGGGGCTGGGTGCTGCTCTTCATGATCGTCTTCACCGGTGCCAACCTCGCCGCGGTGAAGAACTTCGGCGAGTTCGAGTTCTGGTTCGCCGCCCTGAAGGTCTTCGCGATCGTGCTGTTCCTGGCCCTGAGCCTGCTGGCGGTCTTCGGGGTGCTGCCCGGTACCACCCCGGTGGGCACGGCGAACCTCACCGGGCAGGGCGGGTTCCTGCCGCACGGCTGGGCCGGCGTGGTCTCCGGGGTGCTGGCCGTGGTGTTCGCCTTCGGCGGGCTGGAGGTCGTCACCATCGCCGCGGCCGAGTCGGACGACCCGGCGCGGGCGGTGGGCCGGGCGGTGCGCAGCGCGGTGTGGCGGATCCTGTTCTTCTACGTGGGCTCGATGCTGGTGATCGTGGCGCTGCTGCCGTGGTCGTCGATGCGGCCGGGGCAGAGCCCGTACGTGGCGGCGCTGGACCACATCGGGGTGCCGGGCGCCGGGCAGATCATGAACGTGGTGGTGTTCGTGGCGCTGCTGTCGGCGCTGAACGCCAACCTCTACGGCTCGTCGCGGATGGTGTTCTCGCTGGCCGAGCGGGGCGAGGCGCCGCGCCGGCTGCTGGCGGTGTCGAACGGAGGGGTGCCGCGCCGGGCCGTGCTGGCGTCGGTGGCGTTCGGGTTCGTCTCCGTGCTGCTGAATCTGGAGTGGCCGGATTCGGTCTTCCTGTACATGCTCAACGCGGTCGGTGCGGTGCTGCTGTTCGTGTGGGGACTGATCGCCGTCTCCCAGCTGCGGCTGCGCCGGCGGCTGGAGCGTGAGGCGCCGCAGAAGCTGGCCCTGCGGATGTGGGCGTTCCCGTACCTGACGTGGGTGGCGCTGCTGGCCATGGGCGGGATCGTGGTGCTGATGCTGACCGACGACACGGCCCGGCCGCAGCTGCTGTGGTCGGCCGGGGCGACCGCGGCGGTGCTGCTGGTGGCCGGCGGTCGGGAGCTGCGGGAGCGGCGCCGGCCAACCCGTGAAGCCGGCGGTCCGCTTTCACCGGCCGTCGCAATCGACGCTGATTCAGGCACGCACGGTGACGATCACGTCTGAATACCGAACATTCGCTGCACGACTGTTGCCCTGAGCGGACACCGGCGCCCAAACTGAGCCAGCTTTGCCGAGGACCCCGGAGTTGAGCCGTCGGCGGCCCCTGCGCGACCGCCTGCCCCGGCAGGGGCCCGCCCGGGGCCCGGCAGCCCGTCGCGCCGGTCGCGGCACCGGGAGAACGCAGTAACGCTCTTGCTCCGCTCTCACCTACTGGGACAGGTACGACATGAATCGGACACCCTCGTCCGCCGCACCCGCGCGCGAGCAGACCGACCTGGCGGCGGGCGCCGACGGCGGCCCCTCGCTGTCCAACGGCCTCAAGCAGCGCCACCTCTCGATGATCGCCCTGGGCGGCGTCATCGGCGCCGGCCTCTTCGTCGGCTCCCGCGAGGGCATCGCGGCGGCCGGCCCCTCGATCGTGCTGGCCTACGCCGTCTCCGGCGCCCTGGTCATGCTGGTCATGCGGATGCTCGGCGAGATGGCCGCGGCCAACCCGGCCTCCGGCTCCTTCTCCGTGCACGCCGAGCGGTCGATCGGCTCCTGGGCCGGCTTCACGGTGGGCTGGATGTTCACCGCGCTGCTGTGCGTGGCGGTGGCGGCCGAGGCGCTGGGCGCCGCGGACGTGATGCACCAGTGGTTCCCGTCCACCGAGCCGTGGATGTGGGTCCTGGTGTTCATGGTGGTGTTCACCGGGACGAACCTGGCCGCGGTCTCCAACTTCGGTGAGTTCGAGTTCTGGTTCGCCGCCCTGAAGGTCGCCGCGATCGGCATCTTCCTGGTCCTGGGCATACTGGCGATCCTCGGCGTGCTGCCCGGCACCCAGGCGCCCGGCGCCTCGCACCTCACCGGTCACGGCGGCTTCCTGCCCAAGGGCGTGGACGGCCTGATGGTCGGTCTGCTGGCGTCGGTGTTCGCGTACGGCGGTCTGGAGACGGTGACCATCGCGGCGGCCGAGTCCAAGGACCCGGTGCGCGGGGTGGCTCGCGCGGTGCGCACCGCGATGTGGCGGATCGCCCTGTTCTACGTCGGCTCGATGGCCGTCATCGTCACCGTCATCCCGTGGAGCGCCCCGTCGATCGCCAAGTCCGGCCCGTACGTGGCGGTCCTGGACTACCTGAAGATCCCGGCGGCCGGCCAGATCATGAACGTGGTCATCCTGGTGGCGCTGCTGTCCGCGGTGAACGCCAACATCTACGGCTCCTCGCGGATGGCGTACTCGCTGATCTCCCGCGGGCAGGGCCCGGCGGTGCTGGGCAAGGTCAGCGGCGGGGTGCCGCGCCGCGCGGTGCTGCTGTGCTCGGCGTTCGGCTTCCTCGCGGTGCTGTTCAGCTTCCTGTGGCCGACCACGGTCTTCCAGTGGCTGCTGAACATGGTCGGTGCCGCCGTCCTGGTGGTGTGGGGCTTCATCGCCGTTGCCCAGCTGCGGATGCGCCGCCAGCTGGAGCGTGAGGCGCCGGAGAAGCTCGTGGTGAAGATGTGGGCCTTCCCGGTGCTGACGTGGGTGGCGCTGGCGGGCGTCGTGGCGGTGCTGCTGCTGATGCTGCGGGACGACAACCAGCGCCTCCAGCTGCTGTTCACCGGTGGCTTCGGGGTCGTGCTGACCCTGGTCGGGCTGCTGCGGCAGCAGTCGCTCGGCAGCAGGCAGAGCGAGCCGGCCGACCACTAGCCGGCGGCGGCCGGCCCGAGGGCCGGGCACCGGCGCCGTCCTGGCACTCCATAAGGCGGGGCGGGACCTCCATCCGAGGTCCCGCCCCGCCTTACGTCTTCGGTACCAGGTCGGCGCCCGTGCCCGGCCGAAGATCGCTCCTGCTGGTAGCGTGCTCTTGCACATTGATTGCAACTACTGCATTGACGCAGCTTGGAGGCGGGATCGGCATGGCCACCTACACACTTCCTGAACTTCCGTACGACTACGCGGCGCTGGCACCGGTCATCAGCCCCGAGATCATCGAGCTGCACCACGACAAGCACCACGCGGCCTACGTCAAGGGCGCGAACGACACCCTGGAGCAGCTCGCCGAGGCCCGCGACAAGGACCAGTGGGGCAGCATCAACGGCCTGGAGAAGAACCTCGCGTTCCACCTCTCCGGCCACATCCTGCACAGCATCTACTGGCACAACATGACCGGTGACGGCGGCGGTGAGCCGCTGGAGAAGGACGGTGTGGGCGAGCTGGCCGACGCGATCGCCGAGTCCTTCGGCTCGTTCGCCAAGTTCAAGACGCAGCTGTCGAAGGCCGCGGCGACCACCCAGGGCTCCGGCTGGGGCGTGCTGGCCTACGAGCCGGTCACCGGCCGGCTGATCGTCGAGCAGGTCTACGACCACCAGGGCAACGTCGGCCAGGGCTCGGTGCCGATCCTGGTCTTCGACGCCTGGGAGCACGCGTTCTACCTGCAGTACAAGAACCAGAAGGTGGACTTCATCGAGGCCATGTGGCGGGTCGTGAACTGGCAGGACGTGGCCAAGCGGTACGCGTCGGCCAAGGAGCGCGCCCACAACCTGCTGCTGGCGCCGTAACGACGCCGCCCGAGCGTCCTGCCTCGTGATCGTCTTCTCACCCTTCACCTGGCAGGCGGAAGAACGGAGCGCCCCCGCACGTCCGATACGTGCGGGGGCGCTCCCATGGGTGCGGGGGCACGCGCTCAGTCGAAGACCGGCCCCTGCGTGCGGGTCCGCTTGATCTCGTAGAAGCCGGGGATGGACGCCACCATCAGCGTGCCGTCCCAGAGCTTCGCGGCGTCCTCGCCCTTGGGGGCGGGGGTGACGACCGGGCCGAAGAAGGCGATCTGCTCGCCGTCGGAGCCGGGCACGGCGATGACCGGGGTGCCGACCTCCTGGCCGACCAGGTCGATGCCCGCCTTGTGGGAGGCGCGCAGCTCCTTGTCGTAGGTGTCCTTGTCGGCGTACTCGATCAGCTCGGCGGGCAGGCCCGCGTCGTCGAGGGCGGCGGCGATGCTCTCGGAGGTCACCCCGAGGCCCTCGTTGTGGAAGCGGGTGCCGAGCGCGGTGTAGAGCCGGCCGACGGCCTCGTCGCCGTGCAGCTGCTGCGCGGCGATCACCACGCGGACCGGGCCCCACGCCTTGCCGCCGGGGCGCATGTTCTCGGCGTACTCCTCGGGCAGCGTGTCGAGCTTGTCCTCGTTGAGGACCGCCAGGCTCATCACGTGCCAGCGCACCTCCACCGGACGGACCTTCTCCACCTCCAGCATCCAGCGCGAGGTCATCCAGGCCCAGGGGCACAGCGGGTCGAACCAGAAGTCTGCCGGGGTCTTCGGGGTGTCGGACACGTCGTCGTCTCCTCATGAGAGCGGTGGGTATCTGTGGTGTTCTGCCGCGAACGGTTCAACCGCGGGTGGGCGTGCCATGATTCCCCGTGTTCGATATTCGAGACGAGGACGAGGGAGTCACGTCGTGCCAGGTGAGAATCTGTCCCGGGACGAGGCACGTCAGCGGGGCCGGCTGCTGAGCGTCGACGCCTACGACGTGGCGCTGGACGTCCGCTCAGCGGTCGCCGAGGGCGACGCCGCGGCCACGTTCCGGTCGCGCACGACGATCCGCTTCCGCTGCGCCGAGCCGGGCGCCGCCACCTTCGCCGACCTGCTGGCGCCGGAGGTCACCTCGGTCACCCTCAACGGCCGGGAGCTCGACCCCGCCGAGGTCTTCGACGGCACCCGGATCGCCCTGGACGGCCTGGCCGCCGAGAACACCCTCGTCGTCGACGCGCGGTGCGCCTACAGCCGGACCGGCGAGGGCCTGCACCGCTTCGTGGACCCCGAGGACGGCGAGGTCTACCTCTACACCCAGTACGAACCGGCCGACGCCCGCCGGGTCTTCGCCAATTTCGAACAGCCGGACCTGAAGGCGCCGTTCACCTTCGAGGTGACCGCCCCCGAGGGATGGGTGGTCCTGAGCAACGGCGCGCAGGTGGGCGAGGCCGAGGGAGGGACGCACCGGTTCGCCACGACCCGGCCGATCTCCACCTACATCACGGCCGTGGTCGCCGGGCCGTACCACTACGTCTCCGACAGCTACCACCGCACCTTCGACGACGGCACCGAGCTGGCGATCCCGCTGGGTGCGCTGTGCCGCAAGGGCCTGGCCAAGCACTTCGACGCGGACGACGTCTTCACCGTCACCAAGCAGGGCCTGGACTTCTTCCACGACCACTTCGACTACCCGTACCCCTTCGGGAAGTACGACACCGCGTTCGTGCCCGAGTACAACCTCGGCGCGATGGAGAACCCGGGCTGCGTCACCTTCCGCGAGGAGTTCATCTTCCGCGGCAAGGTCACCGAGGCGTCCTACGAGCGGCGCGCCAACGTCATCCTGCACGAGATGGCGCACATGTGGTTCGGCGACCTGGTGACCATGCAGTGGTGGGACGACCTGTGGCTCAAGGAGTCCTACGCGGACTTCATGGGCGCCTTCGCGCTGGTGGAGGCCACCCGGTTCACGAACGGCTGGATCACCTTCGCCAACCGCCGCAAGGCCTGGGCGTACCGCGCCGACCAGCTGCCGTCCACCCACCCGGTCACCGCCGACATCCGTGACCTGGAGGACGCCAAGCTCAACTTCGACGGCATCACGTACGCCAAGGGCGCCGCGGTGCTCAAGCAGCTGGTGGCGTACGTGGGGCAGGAGGCGTTCCTGGAGGGCGCCCGGCGCTACTTCAAGCGCCATGCGTACGGCAACACCCGGCTCGCGGACCTCCTGGCCGTACTGGAGGAGACCTCGGGCCGCGACATGGCGGCCTGGTCGCGGGCCTGGCTGGAGACCGCGGGCGTCAACTCCCTTACCCCGGAGGTGAGTTACGACGCCGAGGGGCGGATCGCGGAGCTGGCCGTCCGCCAGGAGGCGGCGCCCGAGCAGCCCGACCTGCGGCCGCACCGGGTCGCGGTGGGCCTCTACCGCCGGCAGGACGCCTCGTCCGGCAGCGGCCACCCGGCGCTGGTGCGCTACGCCCGGGCCGAGGTGGACGTCGCCGGGCCGCGGACGGCCGTCCCGGAACTGGCCGGCGCCGAGCGGCCCGAGCTGATCCTGGTCAACGACGACGACCTGACGTACTGCAAGGTCCGCTTCGACGCGGAGTCGCTGGCGACGCTGCGGGGCGGGCTCGGCGAGCTGACCGACCCGATGGCGCGGGCGCTGTGCTGGGCCGCGCTGTGGGGGCTGACCCGCGACGGGCTGCTGCCGGCCCGGGACTACCTCGGCCTGGTGCGGCGGTTCGCCGGCCGGGAGACCGACATCGGCGTACTGCAGTCGCTGCACGGGCAGGCCCAGGCGGCGCTGGAGCAGTACACCGCGCCGGACCACAAGGAGGCCGCCGCGCGCGAGCTGGCCGAGGGCGCACTGGTGGAGCTGCGGCGGGCCGAGCCGGGCAGCGGCCACCAGCTGTCCTGGGTGCGGCACTTCGCCGCGGTGGCCGCCGCGCCCGCGGACCTCGCGCTGCTCCAGGGGCTGCTCGACGGCACCGAGACCCTGGACGGGCTGGAGGTGGACCAGGAGCTGCGCTGGGCCCTCCTGGCGCCGCTGGCCGCGCACGGGGTGGCGGACGAGGCGGTGATCGCCGCGGAGCTGGCCCGCGACGACACCGCATCGGGCAAGCGCCACCAGGTCCGGTGCCTGGCGGCCCGGCCGTCGGCGGAGGTCAAGGAGCAGGCGTGGGCGGACGTGGTGGAGTCCGACGCGCTGTCCAACGCCCTGGTGGAGGCGACCATCGCCGGGTTCGCACAGCCGGACCAACGGGAGCTGCTGGCGCCGTTCGCCCCGCGCTACTTCGCCGCGATCGAGCGGGTGTGGCGCGAGCGGTCCATCGAGATCGCGATGGACGTGGTGCGCGGGCTGTTCCCGGCCTGGCTGGTGGAGCACGCCACCCTGGAGGCGGCGGACGGCTGGCTGGACGGGCACCCCGGGGCCGCGCCCGCGCTGCGCCGGATCGTGCTGGAGGAGCGGGACGACCTGGCCCGGGCGCTGCGCGCACAGGCTTGTGACGAGGCGGCCGGGGCGAGGCCGTAACCTCCTGGCCGACCAGCCCTTTTCGGCAGTCGAACGCCCGTACTTTAGCCCAGGATTGTCCGGTTCCTGGCACGGGCGTGTAACAGCGGTTAGGGGGCGGAGCGGGCGCGGGAATCGCCACGGCATGAACCACGACACCCCGCTCTCCCCCCTTCCCCTCCGCCACCTCTCCGATGTCCGCCGCAAGGTACTGACCACCCGTCAGCTCCGGCAGCACGGTGTGTCGGCGGCCGAGACGACCGACCGCTGCCGCCCCGGCGGCTGCTGGCAACAGGTGCTCCCCGGTATCTATCTGCTCCATGCCGGACCGCCCACCAGCGAGGAACGGCTGCACGCGGTGCTGCTGTACGCCAGCCACCGGGGGCCGACGGTGCCCCGGCAGGGCTCGGCCGACGCCCCCGCCGAGGCGATGATCACCGGCCTGGCGGCGCTCGCCCTGCACGGCTTCGCGGAGACGCCGCCGCTGCTCGCCCTGGACCGCATCGAGGTGCTGGTCCCCCGCACCCGGCGGCTGCGCTCGACCGGCTTCGCGCAGATCGTCCGGTCCGCGGAGCTGCCGGTGCCGCAGCAGGTCACCGGCGTGCCGACCGCACCGGTCGCGCGCGCCCTGGCCGACGCGGTCGCCGGGCTCACCGACGCCTCGGCGGTGCGCCGACTGCTGACCGAGGCGGTGCGCGACGGGCACTGCGAGGCGCCGGTGGTGGTGCGCGAGCTGAGCCGGGCCCGGCTGCTGACCCGGCCGCACGTGGTGGACGCGGTCGACACCCTGCTCGCCGAGGGCCGGGCGCAGGCCGAGCAGCGGCTGTACGCGATGGTGCACGAACACGACCTGCCGGACCCGCTGTGGAACGTCGACCTGCGACTGCCGGGCGGACCGCTCCTGGGCGGGGTGGACGCCTTCTGGCCCGAGTACGGGGTGGCCCTGGAGATCGACACCCGCGCGCCGCGCCCCGAGGAGGACCCGCTGCACTCGGCCTTCGACCACAAGCGCGAACACCTGGAGCGCCTCGGCATCACCGTCGTCCGCTGCCTCCCCCGCACCCTCCGCGAGGCCCCCGCCCAGCAGGCCGCCGTCGTCCGCACGGCCCTCATGGCCGCCCCGGACCGCGAACCGGTCGTGTACGTGGTCGCCCTGCCGCGCTGAGGGGGCGTACCGGCCGTGCCGGCCATCCGTCCCTCGGAATGCCCGCCGCGCCCTGCCCCTGCTCGTTGACGTCCCCCAGCCCCGGAATACCGCTCCGCCCCGCCTCGTTGTGGCCCCGTAGGGGGACTCGCGACCCCTACGGGATCCGTTCGATCAGCCCCTAGGGGTATCGCCCCCAGGCCCCGCCCCCTCAAGGCCCGCGCCGCCCCTCAGGGTCCGCACCACCCCTCAGCGTCCGCACCGCCCCTCAGCGTCCGCCCCGCCGCCCCTCAGCGCCCGCCGTCCCCAGGCACCAGTCGGCCACCACCCCCGCCGCGCCTCCGCCGCCGCCCCTCACCTCCGCTTCAGCAGCAGCTCGACATTGCGGTCGCGGGACGTGCCTGCCAGGTCCGTGCGGGCCTCCGGGGCGTTGAAGGACAGTTCGCGGTAGAGGGCGGCCAGGCCGGTCTGGGAGAGGTCGGTGAAGTCCGTGCGGTGCGGGGCGGCCGACTCGACGAGGGTGGCGATCAGCGACAGCGTGCCGTCGTGGTTGTCGACCAGCTCGATGACCCGGGCCAGCTGCGGGAAGTCGATGTGCGAGGCGGTGGAGACCTCCCAGAAGGTGCCGTGCGGGACGATCTCGTTCTTGTGGCTGTGTCCGTTGATCCAGCCGACGACCCGGGGGTGCGCGGCCAGCAGCTCGACCAGTTCGGCGCCGCCGTGCCGCTTCTCGTGCGGGCGGGCCGGGTCGGGCCGGGTGTTGGTCATGGTCTTGGCGGTGTGATGGCTGAAGACCAGCACGTGCGCCTTGTCGCCCCGTTCGTTCGCCTTCAGGGTCCGCTCCAGCCAGCGCAGTTGGGTCTCGCCGATCGAGCCGGTGTAGTGGCCGCCCGGATCGGTGGTGTCCAGGCTGATGCCCAGTACGTCGTCGGAGACCCGGAAGGTGTAGTACAGGCGGTTCTCCTCCAGGGCCGCGGCGGTGTAGCCGTGGCCGTGCGGGCCGTGGCCGGTGTGCGCCGGGTCGAGGTGGGCGCGGAGGTACTCGGCACGGGTGAAGGGGGCGCGCCGCTCGTCGGGGGTGACCGTCCTGGCCTGCTTCGCGTGCGCCTTCAGCAGTCGCTTGAAGTCCGCGCCCTTGGGGTCGAGGCCGTCCTTGACGGCCTTCCAGACCTTGGCGGCCTCGGCGGCGGGCAGCGTCTCCAGCTTGCGGTGCCCGGTGGCGATCTCCGTCCAGAACGGGTCGCCGGGGGCGTAGCAGCCGCCGGGCAGCGAGTCGTGGTTGCCGACCGTGGAGTACCACGGCAGCCGCAGCCCGGGGCTGTGCACGGTGCGGATCGCCGCGTCGAGGAAGCCGTGCAGACGCGGGAAGCCCAGCTTCTTGTCGGCGTCGCGCAGCGGGCTGTCCGGCTGCCAATAGAGGGGGAGCCCGCTGTCCTGGACGCCTTCGTAGCGGCGCGGGTCACCGGAGTTGGGGGTGATCCGGCCGCCGCTCATCGCGGTGAGGAACCACTCCAGCTCCAGCTTGGAGTTGTTGTCGGTGTTGTCGCCGGTGGTCATCACGAACGCCAGCGGCGCGCCGGTGGCCGGCCCGCCCGGCAGGGCGTTGACCCGCTCGATCAGCGAGACGACCCCGGCCACGGACAGCGCCTCCTGCGGGCGCCAGGCGCTGGCCGTCTGGGCGCGCAGGTACTCGTAGCGCAGCGGGTTCTGCACGTCGACCAGGTGGAGGTCGGTGAGCTGCACGAACGACGCCAGGGCGGTCCGGCGCCGCTCGCGTCCGCCGTGGGCGCCGGCCAGCTCGGTGCGGACCACCCGGCGCCAGCCGGGCCCGTCGGCCAGCCGCCGGTAGCCCCCGCTCCCGCGCGGGGTGGCCACGCCGCCGAGGGTGGTGCCCTTGGTGTACGGGACATGGGGGACGGCCGGGGCCTCGACGGCGATCGGTGCGGCGGGGGCCGGGCCCGGGGTGACGGTGGTGGCGGCCTGGGCGGCCCGGTCGGGGCCGATGCCGAGGGTGAGGCCGAGCCCGGTGGCGGCGCCGGCGGCTCCGGTGGCGGCGAGGAACGTGCGGCGGTCGATGCTGGCGGTGGCGGACCGGATGCGGGACATGCGCGGGCTCCCCGGGTGCGAACGCGAAGGCGGCCGGGACCGGTGGCCGGCGGGGGTGGGACTCCCCGCGGGCCTCCGGCGGCACAACTGCCCTGTCACCAGGGATGGTTGGCAGCGGGAATGACCTGGACGTGAACGCCACCGCAACGCCGGGAACCCATCACCGCACAGGGATCTGCCGGTCACGGGACCGCCACGGCGCCCTGTCCCGGGGTGCGACCGCCGGCCACCGCGCGTTCACCGCGCGGGGTACCACCGCCCGGCGCCGCCACGCAGAGCGAGCAGGCATCACCGTCCGTGAGTGCCGGGTCCGGCACGGGGTGCCACACGCTGCACGCCGGGCCCGGCCCGGGTGTCCTACGCTGCGTGACCGCGACGCACCGCGCGGTGGGTATGCGTTCCGTCACGCTCGACGCCCCTCGACCGCCACAGAATGGAATGGATTGGACAAGGCGACGGGTGTCACACACATGATGGAGGCACTACTGAGCAGGTGTGCCGAACAGACACCTGAGCCAGGTCAGAAAGAAGGAGTCCCATGAGGGTCGGAATCGTCGGAGCCACCGGACAGGTCGGCGGCGTGATGCGGGGCATTCTCGCCGAGCGGAACTTCCCGGTCGAGCAGCTGCGGCTGTTCGCTTCGGCCCGGTCCGCCGGACGGACGCTGCCGTGGCAGGACACCGAGATCACCATCGAGGACGCGGCGACCGCCGACTACTCGGGGCTGGACATCGTCCTCTTCTCGGCCGGCGGTGCGACGTCCAAGGCGCTGGCGGAGAAGGTCGCCTCCGCCGGTCCGGTCGTGATCGACAACTCCTCGGCCTGGCGTCGTGACCCCGAGGTCCCGCTGGTCGTCTCCGAGGTCAACCCGCAGGCGATCACCGACCGCCCCAAGGGCATCATCGCCAACCCGAACTGCACGACGATGGCCGCGATGCCCGTGCTGCGCCCGCTGCACGACGAGGCCGGCCTGGTCTCGCTGGTCGTCGCGACGTACCAGGCGGTGTCCGGCAGCGGCCTGGCGGGCGTGGAGGAGCTGGACGGGCAGGTCCGCAAGGTCATCGACCAGGACGCCACCAAGCTGACCCACGACGGCTCGGCGGTGGAGTTCCCCGAGCCGGACAAGTACGTCCGCCCGATCGCCTTCAACGTGCTGCCGATGGCCGGCTCGATCGTCGACGACGGTCTGGGCGAGACCGACGAGGAGCAGAAGCTCCGCAACGAGAGCCGCAAGATCCTGGAGATCCCGGACCTGAAGGTGTCCGGCACCTGCGTCCGCGTCCCGGTCTTCACCGGCCACTCGCTGCAGATCAACGCCCGTTTCGCGCGGCCGATCAGCCCGGCCCGGGCGCAGGAGCTGCTGGCCGGCGCCCCCGGCGTGACCCTCTCCGAGGTCCCCACCCCGCTCCAGGCCGCCGGCCAGGACGCGTCCTTCGTGGGCCGGATCCGCGCCGACGAGACCGCCGAGAACGGCCTGGCGCTGTTCGTCTCCAACGACAACCTCCGCAAGGGCGCGGCGCTGAACGCCGTGCAGATCGCGGAGCTGGTCGCCGCGGAGCTGCGCGGCTGACCCGTCTGCCGACGGCCGGGGCCCGTACGGAGTTCTCACCCTCCGTACGGGCCCCGGGCCGTTTCCGTGCGGTGCGTACCGGCGCTCAGCCCCGCCGCACCTCGAACTGGAAGCATCCGTACTCCACGGCCCGGACGTGCACCAGCGCCACCTCCGGGTCGGCGAACGCCTCGTCCAGGGCGGCGTCGAAGCCCGCCGTGGCGTCCTCGGGGATCTCGAAGAGCCGCCCGCCGACGATCCGCCCGGCCTTGTCGTAGCGCCGCAGGGTGCGCAGGGCGCCGGGCCGGTCGAAGGGGTACCGGTCCGCGCCGGCGTCCGGGCCCTGGCACTCCTCCGCGTGGAGGAACACCGGCCCCTGCTCGTCGTACGCCCCGGGCCGGGCCCCGGTCTCCGCGGCCCACCGCCGCAACGGCGCGTACGACACCAGCGCCACCCGCTCCCCGGCCCGGATCGCCCGCAGGCAGCACCGCAGCGGACTGCCGACACAGTCCACGGGGACGCCGTCCTCCCGGGCGGTGTACGGCTCGACGGGCCGCCCGGCGTCATCGGTCACACGGAGTTCCTTCAGCGCGGCGGGCGGGATGGGCAGCGGGGTGTAGGTCGTCATGCGTCCACGGTCCCCCGCGGCCCCGCCAGGTGCTGGCGGGAATCGGACGGCGTCCCCGAGGCCCGGCACTGCTCCTCGTCGTCCTCCCCGGCGAGACGCGCCGGACGAGCGGGACGACATGTTCGCCAATGTCCACGATCGGGTGGTGCCCCTGCCGTGGAAGGATGGCGGGATACGCCGCATACGAGGACGCTTACGAGGAGATGACCTGGTGCCTGGCACGAATCTGACCCGCGAAGAGGCGCAGCAGCGGGCGCAGCTGCTGAGTGTGGACGGGTACGAGATCGAGCTCGATCTCTCCGGCGCGCAGGAGGGTGGTACGTACCGGTCCACGACCACGGTGCGGTTCGACGTCGCCCGGGCGGGCGCGGACTCGTTCATCGACCTGGTGGCGCCGGCCGTGCACAAGGTGGCGCTCAACGGCGAGCTGCTGGACCCGGCCTCGGTGTTCGAGGACTCGCGGATCGTGCTGCCGGGGCTGCGGGCCGGCCGCAACGAGCTGACCGTCGTCGCGGACTGCGCCTACACCAACACGGGCGAGGGCCTGCACCGGTTCGTCGACCCGGTGGACCAGCAGGCGTACCTGTACACGCAGTTCGAGGTGCCGGACGCCCGGCGGGTCTTCGCGTCGTTCGAGCAGCCGGATCTGAAGGCCACGTTCCAGTTCACCGTGAAGGCCCCGGAGGGCTGGACGGTGATCTCGAACTCGCCGACGCCGGAACCGGCCGGCACCATCTGGCGGTTCGAGCCGACGCCGCGGATCTCGACGTACGTCACCGCCCTGGTCGTGGGCCCGTACCACAGCGTGCACAGCACGTACGAGAAGGACGGGCGGACCGTGCCGCTGGGCATCTACTGCCGTCCGTCGCTGGCCGAGCACCTCGACGCGGAAGCGATCTTCGAGGTCACCCGGCAGGGCTTCGACTGGTTCCAGGAGAAGTTCGACTACGCGTACCCGTTCGCGAAGTACGACCAGCTCTTCGTGCCGGAGTTCAACGCCGGTGCGATGGAGAACGCGGGCGCGGTGACCATCCGCGACCAGTACGTCTTCCGCTCGAAGGTGACCGACGCGGCCTACGAGGTGCGCGCCGAGACGATTCTGCACGAGCTGGCGCACATGTGGTTCGGCGACCTGGTCACCATGGAGTGGTGGAACGACCTGTGGCTGAACGAGTCGTTCGCCACCTACACGTCGATCGCCTGCCAGGCGTACGCGCCGGGCTCGAAGTGGCCGCACTCGTGGACCACGTTCGCCAACTCCATGAAGACCTGGGCGTACCGGCAGGACCAGCTGCCGTCCACCCACCCGATCATGGCCGAGATCCGTGATCTGGACGACGTGCTGGTGAACTTCGACGGGATCACGTACGCGAAGGGCGCCTCGGTCCTGAAGCAGCTGGTCGCGTACGTCGGGATGGAGGAGTTCTTCAAGGGCGTGCAGGCCTACTTCAAGCGGCACGCCTACGGCAACACCCGGCTGAGCGATCTGCTGGGCGCGCTGGAGGAGACCTCCGGCCGGGACCTTGCGACCTGGTCGAAGAAGTGGCTGCAGACCGCGGGGATCAACATCCTGCGGCCGGAGATCGAGGTGGACGCGGACGGCGTGATCACCTCGTTCGCGGTCCGGCAGGAGGCCCCGGCGCTGCCGACCGGCGCGAAGGGCGAGCCGGTGCTCCGGCCGCACCGGATCGCGATCGGCGCGTACGAGCTGGACGGCTCCGGCAAGCTGGTCCGCACCGAGCGGATCGAGCTGGACGTGGACGGCGAACTGACCGCCGTGCCGCAGCTGGTGGGCAAGCGGCGCCCGGCCGTGGTCCTGCTCAACGACGACGACCTGTCGTACGCGAAGGTGCGGCTCGACGAGGAGTCGCTGAAGGTGGTCACCGAGCACCTCGGGGACTTCACCGAGTCGCTGCCGCGGGCGCTGTCGTGGGCGTCGGCGTGGGACATGACGCGGGACGGCGAACTGGCCACCCGTGACTACCTGTCGCTGGTCCTGTCGGGCATCGGCAAGGAGTCCGACATCGGCGTGGTCCAGTCGCTGCACCGCCAGGTGAAGCTGGCGCTGGACCTGTACGCGGCGCCGGAGTGGCGCGAGACGGGTCTGGCGGCCTGGACCGGGGCGGCGCTCGATCACCTGCGGGCGGCCGAGCCGGGCAGCGACCACCAGCTGGCGTGGGCCCGGGCGTTCGCCGCGGCGGCGCGCACGGACGAGCAGCTCGCCCTGCTGCAGGGTCTGCTGGACGGTACCGAGGAGATCCCCGGGCTGGCCGTGGACACCGAGCTGCGCTGGTCGCTGCTGCACCGGCTGGCGGCGACCGGCCGGGCGGACGAGGCGGCCATCGCGGCAGAGCTGGAGCGGGACCGGACGTCGGCGGGCGAGCGGCACGCCGCGACGGCGCGCGCGGCGCGTCCGACGGCGGAGGCGAAGGCCGAGGCCTGGGCGTCGGTCGTGGAGTCGGACAAGCTGCCCAACGCCGTGCAGGAGGCCGTCATCGGCGGCTTCGTGCAGACCGACCAGCGGGAGCTGCTGGCGCCGTACACCGTGAAGTACTTCGCCGCGGTGAAGGAGATCTGGGAGGCCCGCAGCCACGAGATGGCCCAGCAGATCGTGGTCGGTCTCTACCCGTCGCTGCACGTCTCGCAGGAGACGCTGGACGCCACGGACGCCTGGCTGGACGCGGCCGACCCGAGCCCGGCGCTGCGCCGGCTGGTCACCGAGTCCCGGGCCGGGATCGAGCGGGCGCTGAAGGCCCAGGCGGCGGACGCGGCGGCCGGCGCGGCGTGACCGGTCGACGTCACCCACTCCGGCCGGTGCGGCCGGAGTGGGTGGCGTCCTGCCGGTGGCGCCGGTGGGCGACGAGGGTGCGGCTCAGCCGTTGAGCGCGTCGAAGCGGCGGCCGAGCTCGGCGCGGCCGGCCTCGGTGAGGCTGCCGTGCACGCGCATCCGGGCGAGGCCGCCGTCGGGGAAGACGTCCAGGCGGATATGGGTGGCCGTCACCGTCTGCGGCAGCGTGAAGCGGTGCGGGGTGTCCGGCTGGAGCTTGGTCTTCGGCAGGATCTCGAACCAGGAGGACTCGTCGGCCGGGTCGCCGTCGCAGCCCGACAGGGCGGCCCAGCCCGCGGAGTTGCCCTTGAGGTAGGCGGTGTCGATCTCCACCGCGCGTATCTCGCCCTGTGCGGCGAGGCGGAAGCGCACCCAGTCGTGGGTGCCCTTGACCCGGCGGCGGCGGTTCTCCCACCCGTCGTCCATCTTGCGGGACAGGTCGGGCTGGATGATCTGGGTGGGCGAGGAGTAGAAGCGGTCCGAGGCGTCCTCGACGGTGCCGCCGTGCATCACCGAGGCCAGGTCGAGGGTGCCCAGCACGTCCAGCCACTCCGGGTCCGGTACGACCTCGCCGTGGACCCGGAGGCGGGCTATGCCGCCGTCGGGGTGCTGCTTGAGGCGGAGGTGGGTGAAGCGGCGTTCGGCAGTGACCTCGAAGCCGTTGGCGGCGTGCCCGCGGACGGGGGTGCGCGGGACGAGCTCCTCCCACTTCACGTCGGGGGCGAGCAGGTCGTCGGGGCCCGGGCTGCCGGGGAGCGAGGTGGCCTCGACGGTGACCTGCTGGGGGTAGTTGCCGCGGAAGTGGGCGGTGTCGACGATGATGCCGCGGATCACGCCGGGGGCGGCGAGGCGGATCAGCGCCCAGTCGTGCTCGTCGTCGGTCGGGAAGGGGTGGTCGCCGTCGGCACCGCGCCGGCGCCGGGTCTCCCAGCCGTCCATGATCTTGCCCTTGTGGCCGAAGTGCTCGGGGTCGAAGACCGCCGGGGTGGGCTTCAGCAGGTTCTCGCGCTCGGCGAAGAACTCGTCGTTCGCGGCGATCACGCCGGCACCGAAGCGGCGGTCGGCGAGGTCGACGAGCGAGGTGAACGCGAAGTCCCCGCCGCGGTAGTCGGCGTAGGGGTCGCCACCGGCGTACGGCTGGGCGTCGTTGGCGTGCGGATCAGTGGAGTGGGCGGCCGGGGTGGTGGTCATCGTTGCCCTTCGGGGTCGTAAGGTGCGGACCGCTCCACGGTCGCAGCGACCACCCCACAGGTCCATCGAAAGTTTTTGAGGAACATATTCAGCTCGACTGAATGGTCTGGTGGTGTCGGCCGGGACCGTGGCCACCCGCCTCCCCCGGCGCCTGGTCGAGCGCCGCCTGGCGCAGCGCGGCCAGCACCCGGGCCAGTCCCGGCGCCCCTTCGGAGCCGCGCCGGACGGCGGCGACGACATGGCGGCGCGGCCGGTCGCCGGAGAGCACCCGCAGCGCGACCCCGGAGCCGGACCCGCCCCCCTCCCGTTCCCCGGGGCCACCCCGTTCCAGGGCGCCGATACCGCCCGCCATCGCCATCCGGGGCACCAGCGCGACCCCCATCCCGGCCGCGACCATCGCCCAGATCGCGTTCCAGTCGGCCGCGGCATGCGCCCGCTCGGGCACGAACCCGGCGTTCTCGCAGGCGGTGGTGGTGATCTGGGACCAGGGCCCGCTGCTGCCGAAGATCCACGGCTCGCCCGCCAGGTCGGCGAGGCGCAGCCCGGGCTCGCCGGCCAGCGGATGCCCGGCCGGCAGCGCCACGTCCAGCGGGTCGGCGAGCAGCGCGACCCGGCTGAACTTGGGATCGCGCGGGGTGGGCGCGTGCGCCGCCAGCGAGAGCGCCAGATCGACGCTGCCCTCCGCCAGCAGCTCGTACGCGGCCTCCGCCTCCGCCTCCCGTACGACGACCGACAGTCCCGGATGCGTACGGCGCAGCTCCTGGACGGCGGGGACCACCAGCGCGGGGATGGCGGTGGAGAAGGCCCCGACCCGCACCTGGCCGGCGTCGCCCTGGAGGTAGCCGAGCAACTCCGCGTCGGCGCGCTCCAGTTGGGCGAAGACCGCCTCGGCGTGCCGCAGCACCAGCTGGGCGGCGCCGGTCAGCCGCACCCGCCGGCCGTGCGCCTCCAGGAGCGTCACCCCGAGCGCCTTGGCCAGCCCGGTCAGCTGCTGGGAGACCGCCGAGGGCGTCATGTGCAGCGCCTCGGCGGTCGCGGTGACCGTGCCCTGCTCCTGGAGGGTGCGCAGGATCCGCAGCTTCTTGATGTCCCAGTCGGCCATGCCGGCAGCGTACGCAGTCAGCGGCGGCCGCCGGCGGCGAGCGCGACGCCCGCGACGATCAGGACCATGCAGAGCAGTTGCACGGGCGTCACGGCCTCGTCCAGGACGGCGAACGACAGCAGCGCGACGCAGACCGGCTGGAGGTAGTAGACGACCCCGGCCCGCGCGGCGCCTATCAGGGCGATGGCCTTGTTCCAGGTGAAGTAGGCGACGGCGGACGAGAAGACGCCTATGTAGAGGAGCGGTCCGACCGTCTGCGCCGTGGGCGCGAAGCCGCCCTCCGCCGCGAGGCTGACGCCGTACGCGGGCAGCAGCATCGCCGCGCCGAGCGCGAACGTCATGAAGAGGAACGACACCCCGCCGATCCCCTCGGGGCGGCGGCGCAGCAGGACGCTGTAGCCGGCGAAGGTGGCCGTCGCGGCGAGCATCCACAGGTCGCCGCCGGCGAGGTGGAGACCGAGGACGGCGGCCGGCGAGCCCTTGCCGACCAGCGTCACCACGCCGGCCAGCGCGAGGGCCGTCCCGGCGGTCCGCCGCCCGCCGAGCCGTTCCCCACCGCGCGCGAACAGGGCGATCAGCACCGGCGAGGCGGCCGCGATCATGGCCATGTTGGTGGCCGAGGTGGAACGTCCCGCTTGGTAGATGAGGGTGTTGAAGAGGGTGACGCCGAGCAGCGCGGCCAGCGTGAGGAAGCCGAGGTGGCGGCGGATGACCGGCCACTCGCGGCGGACCCGCCCGGCGGCGAACGGCGCGACCGCGAGCAGCGCGACGGCCCACCGCCAGAAGGCGGTCTGGACGGGCGGCACGGTGTCGTGCAGGGCGCGGGCGATGACGAAGTTGCCGGACCAGACGACGGTCGCCGTCAGGGCGAGCGCCAGCCCGGCTCCCTGCGCGGACAGCGGCGTACGACGGTCGCGGACCCGCTCCAGGACTGCCACGGTTTCTTCTCCTCGGGGGTGGTGGAGCTCCACCGTGACAGCCCCAGAACCATCAGGTCCATCGAATACTTTCCACCATTCCTTGTAGAGAAGGTGAAAGGTCGTCCGGTCGTCCAGCCTCTTGGTCCGGCCCTCGACCGGCTCGCCTCAGCGGCGGGCCTCGCGGCGGGCGCGGATGGCCGCCTGCCGCTCGTCGAACTTGCGGGCCTGGTCGTCGAGGCCGTTCATGAAGAGCCCCAGCTCCTCCTGGGCCGCCAGACCGGCCGGTCCCAGGCCGCCGATCTCCAGCACCTTCAGGAAGCGCAGGACGGGCTGCAGCACGTCGTCGTGGTGGATCCGGAGGTTGTAGATCCCGCCGAGGGCCATCCGGGCGGCGGCCCGCTCGAAGCCGGGGATGCCGTGCCCGGGCATCCGGAAGCCGGTGACCACGTCCCGCACCGCGATCATGGTCTGGTCGGCGGCCAGCTCGAAGGCCGCCCCGAGCAGGTTGCGGTAGAAGAGCATGTGCAGGTTCTCGTCGGCCGCGATCCGGGCCAGCATCCGGTCGCAGACCGGGTCACCGGAGTGGTGGCCGGTGTTGCGGTGCGAGATCCGGGTGGCCAGCTCCTGGAAGGCGACGTAGGCCACCGAGTGCAGCATGCTGTGCGAGTTGTCGGCCTCGAACCCCTCCGACATGTGGGCCATGCGGAACCGCTCCAGCTCGTCCGGGTCGACGGCCCGGCTGGTGAGCAGGTAGTCGCGCATCACGATGCCGTGCCGGCCCTCCTCGGCGGTCCAGCGGTGCACCCAGGTGCCCCAGGCGCCGTCGCGCCCGAAGAGGGTGGCGATCTCGTGGTGGTAGCTGGGGAGGTTGTCCTCGGTGAGGAGGTTGACCACCAGGGCGGTCCGGCCGATGTCGCTGACCTTGGACTGCTCGGGCGCCCATTCCTCGCCGCCCTCCAGCACACCGGGGAAGTTCCGGCCGTCGCTCCAGGGGACGTACTGGTGGGGCATCCACTCCTTGGCGACCTTCAGGTGCCGGTTGAGCTCCTTCTCGACGACCTCTTCGAGTGCGTAGAGCAGCTTGGCGTCGCTCCACGCGGCCTGGCCGAGCTCTCCGTTGTGGGCGGGGGCAATGGTCAAGGGGGAACTCCTGGGGACGATGAGCTACGGGACCGTAGGTTGAACCTACGGCTGCGTAGGTTACGTCATCGTAGGTGTGCTCCGGTTAAGTGATCCGTTCGCGCAAATCGGCCGAAAATCGCGCGATAGCCGCCTCGCAACCCGTTTTTCACCTGCGGAAATAGCCGGGTACGACAAAGGGCGCCGCTCGGTTGTTGTCACCGAGCGGCGCCCTGGAAGGTCGCCGGGGCCCGTACGGGCCCGGAATACGGCCGGGGCTCAGCCCTGGGAGTTCGTCTTGCGGGACTTGTCGGTCAGCATGACCAGCCCGGCGATGATGAGGAAGATCACGATGGGGGCGGCGACATAAAGGCCGAGCGTCTGGGCGACGTTCAGACCGGGACCCGGGTCGTCACCATCGTCGCGGGTGAGCGCAAACGCGGGGGACGACATCAGCAGCATCAGCGCGGTGCCGGCAGTGACGGTTCCGGCGCGCAGGGCATTCTTCTTGACCTTGTTGCTCACGAACATCAACGTATCGGACGCCCCGCGGCCCCGCGCGCCCGGGGTGGGCATCGGCACGCACCGGCTCCACCGGGCCCGGCCGCGGTGCGGGGTGACCGGTGCGCGCCCGCACGGTGAACCGCTCGTCCCGCCGGCCGTCCCGGGCGGGCGGCAGGGCGGCCCGGCGGAAATCCGGCTACCGCCGGCCGTCGGCCAGTTCGCGCATCAAGGCGTGCAGCCGCGGCGAGGCGGCCAGCTCCTCCAGGGTCTGCGGCCGCCCGTCCGGACCGGCCACCGGCAGCCGCCAGTTCGGGTATTCGTCCCAGGTTCCCGGGAGGTTCTGCGGACGCCGGTCCCCCACCGCGTCCGGCAGCCAGACCCCGACCAGCTGCGCCGGGGTGCGCAGCAGGAAGCGGTGCACGGCCTTGACGACCGCCTCCTCGTCGCCGGTGCCCTCGGGCAGCAGGCCGCGGCGGGTGAGCTCCCCGAACCAGGCGGCGAGTTCGCCCTTCGCACGGGACCGTTCGCGCTCCGGGGGACCGGCGAGCAGCCCGAGCCGCTCACGCAGGGCGAGGTCGTCGCCGGTCAGCCGGGCCGCGGTGCTGGGCAGGTCGTGGGTGGTGACGGTGGCGAGGCAGTCGCCGCGCCACTCGTCGGGGGCCAGGATGCGGGCCTCGCCGCCGGCCGCCGGGTCCACACCGGCGTAGTCCCGCTCGAACCACAGCACCGAGGTGCCGAGGACGCCCCGCTCGGCGAGCGCCTCGCGCACGCCCGGTTCGACGGTGCCCAGGTCCTCGCCGATCACCGCGGCGCCGGCCCGGTGCGCCTCCAGGGCCAGCACCGAGAGCATCGCCTCCCCGTCGTAGCGCACGTAGGCGCCCTCGGTCGGCGGCCGGCCCTCGGGGACCCACCACAGCCGGAACAGTCCCATGACGTGGTCGATGCGCAGGGCCCCGGCGTGCCGCAGCAGTCCGCGCAGCAGCTCGCGGTAGGGGGCGTAGCCGGTGGCGGCCAGCGCGTCCGGGCGCCAGGGCGGCAGGCCCCAGTCCTGGCCGCGGGCGTTGAAGGCGTCCGGCGGCGCCCCGATGGACATGCCGGCGGCGAACGCGTCCTGCTGGGCCCAGGTGTCGGCGCCGGAGGGGTGCACGCCGACGGCGAGGTCGTGCACCAGCCCGACGGGCATCCCGGCCTCCTCGGCGGCCCGTTGGGCGGCGGCGAGCTGGGTGTCGGTGAACCAGGCGAGCCGGCAGTGGAAGTCGATCCGGTCCATCAGCCGCGGCCGCAGCCGGGCGGTGTCGGCGGACCGCGGGTCGCGCAGCCCGGCCGGCCAGGTCCGCCAGTCGGGCCCGTGCCGCTCGGCGAGCGCGTACCAGGTGGCGTGGTCCTCCAGCGCCCGCCCCTGCTCGGCGAGGAAGTCGCAGTACGCGGCCCGCCGGCCCGGTGAGAGCGGGACCGCGCAGAGCAGCTCCAGGGCCTCGCGCTTGAGCTCCCAGACCGCGTCCCGGTCGATCAGCGCGCCCCGTTCCAGTACGCCGTCCCGCAGCGCGTGGGCCCGGGCCGCCAGTTCGTCGGCGCGTAACCGGGCGGCGCCGGTCAGCTGGGCGTACTCCGGGATCTGCTCGATCCGCAGGTGGACCGGGTCGGGGAAGCGGCGCGAGGAGGGGCGGTAGGGCGAGGGGTCGGTGGGCGGGCCGGGGACGGCCGCGTGCAGCGGGTTGAGCTGGACGAACCCGCTGCCCAGGGCGCGCCCGGACCAGGCGGCGAGATCGGCGAGGTCGCCGAGGTCGCCCATGCCCCAGGAGTGCCGGGACAGCAGGGAGTAGAGCTGCACCAGGAAACCGTGACTACGGGCGGGGGGTGCGGGCACCCGATCAGGAGCGACGATCAGCCGGGCGCGGGCGGTACGGCCGTCGGGCGCCTCGGCGTGCAGCGTGTGCAGGCCCAGCGGCAGCCGGGCGAGCGCCGGTCCGGCGCCCTCGTCCGGCCCGTCGGGGGGCTGCCGCGGTACGGCGTGGAACTGCCCGTCCTCGGCCTCCACCCGCAGGGCGGTCCCTTCGGGGAGGCCGGTGAGGTCGGGCGGCCGGCCCGGGCGGGCGACGACGGAAGGGGGGAGCAGGGCGCGGCCCGCGGCGTCCTCGTACGCGGCGAGTGCGGCGCGTACGGCGTGCGGGGTCGAGGCGTCGACCCCCAGTGCGGCGAGCACGGCGACGACGGTGTCGTCGGCGATCTGGACGCTTCTGCCCGGTGCCGGTTCGTACGACGTGGCGACGCCGTGCAACCGGGCGAGCCGCGCGCGGCCCATGGGTCCTCAGACCTCCATGGACTCCGTCCCCAGGCCGGCGGCTGTCGGCTCGCTGGTCAGCGGCAGCTCGGCGGCGATCGGGACCTCGCTGGTCAGGGGCGCGGCGTCGGCGAGCGGCGGCTCGCTGGTGAGGGGCGGCTCGGCGAAGCTGTAGGAGCCGGAGCCGTCCAGGCCGGAATCGGGGTCGGAGACCCCGGCGAACAGATCGCGCTCCACGGTCGCACCTCCCGGTTTGGAGGACAGGGCGTCGAGGAGCAGCTGAGCGGATGCGGCCACGAGGGCCTCCCGTTCATCGGTAGTGGGACACGTGGGCCCTACCCAGTCGGCACGATCGCAGACGCAATCGCCCACGAAACGTGACTCACGTCACAGTATGCCGTACGCAGGCGATTTCCCCGCCCGCGCCGCCGCGGGGCGCGAAGAACGCGGTGCGAGCGGGCCCGGCACAGGAAGTTCTGCGGACCGGCGGACCCGGCGGATCCGTCCCGCGGCAGCCGCGGTGACCGGCGCGGAGCCGCCCCGTCCGGGACCCCGCCATCACCCGGTTGACACCCTCACCGCCACAATGGTGGGCTCACGGCCGAAGGTCTGTCCGAACGGACCTCGGCGGGGAGACCAGCGGATTGTTCAGGGGTAATACGGGGGGCCGGCGCGAGCCGGCGAGCAGCGGACGCGGACGAGGAGCAGCCGTGCGAGGCCGGGGCGTGTGGGGCGTCGGAAGAATCGGTAGGAACGGCAGGGGGAGCGGCGCGGGCACCCGGGCACGGGTGGCGGGGACCACCGCACTGGCCGCCGCGGTCATCGGGGGGCTGCTCGGCGGGGTGCCCAGCGCCCAGGCGGCACCGGCCGACCCGGCAGTCGGCAGTCCCGACCAGCCGGACCGGCCGGCCGGGGCGGGGCAGGCGCCCGCCGTCTGGCCGCGGCCGCAGTCGCTGCGCGAGCTCGGCGACGCGGTCCCGCTCGGCGACACGGCCGTCGTGGTCGCCGCCCCCGGCACCGACCCGTACGCACTGGACGTGGTGCGCGGGCTGCTGCGGGACGCCGGGGTGCGCACGGTGCACCAGGTGGCGCCCGGCGAGCGGCTGCCCGCGGCCGGGCCGGTGATCCGTATCGGCGGCGCCCCGGCCCAGGACGCCCTGCGGGCCCTGCGCGCACCGGCCCGCGGCGACCTCCCCGCCGGCGGGTACCGCCTCGCCGTGGGACAGGTCGACGGCCGCGACACGGTGGCGCTGGACGGCGTCGCCCCGGACGGCCTCTTCCACGCCGCGCAGACCCTCCGGCAGCTGGTCACGGACGGCCCGGACGGCCACCGGCAGCTGGCGTCCGTGGTCGTGCGGGACTGGCCCGGCACGGCAGTGCGCGGCACCACCGAGGGCTTCTACGGACAGCCGTGGAGCCAGGCGCAGCGCCTGGCCCAGCTGGACTTCATGGGCCGCACCAAGCAGAACCGCTATCTGTACGCGCCCGGCGACGACCCGTACCGCCAGGCGCGCTGGCGCGACCCGTACCCGGCGGAGGAGCGCGCCGCGTTCCGGACGCTGGCAGAGCGGGCCCGCGCCAACCACGTCACGCTCGGCTGGGCCCTCGCCCCCGGCCAGGCACTGTGCTTCTCCTCACCGGAGGACCTGCGGGCGCTGCGCCGCAAGGTGGACGCGATGTGGGCGCTGGGCGTGCGCTCCTTCCAGCTCCAGTTCCAGGACGTCGCCTACGACGAATGGCACTGCGGCGCCGACGAGGACGCCTTCGGCACCGGGCCGGGGGCCGCCGCCCGGGCCCAGGCCAAGATCGCGAACGCGCTCGCCGACCACCTCCACGAACGGCACCCGGACGCCGCGCCGCTGTCGCTGATGCCGACGGAGTACTACCAGAACGGGTCGACGGCGTACCGCGACGCGCTCGCCGAGGCGCTCGGCGGCCGGGTCGAGGTGGCCTGGACCGGCGTCGGCGTGGTCCCGCGGACCATCACCGGCGGCGAGCTGGTAACGGCCCGCCAGGCGTTCGGCCACCCCCTGGTGACCATGGACAACTACCCGGTCAACGACTACGCCCAGGACCGGATCTTCCTCGGCCCGTACCGGGGCCGCGAACCGGCCGTGGCCACCGGGTCGGCGGCGCTGCTCGCCAACGCGATGGAGCAGCCGCTGGCGTCCCGCATCCCGCTGTTCACCGCCGCCGACTACGCCTGGAACCCGCGCGCCTACCGGCCGGCGGAATCCTGGGACGCGGCCATCGACGACCTGGCGGGCGGCGCCCCGCGGGGCCGGGCGGCGCTGCGCGCGCTGGCCGGGAACGCCGCGTCCTCGCTGCTGAACACGAGCGAGTCCGGCTATCTGCGGCCGCTGATCGACCGCTTCTGGGAGACCCGCGAGGCCGCGGTCGACACCGGCCGGCCGGGCGCGGACGCGGACTACGCCAAGGCCGCCAAGGCGCTGCGGGCCGCCTTCCACACCATGAGCACCGCGCCCGACGACCTCCGTTCCGACCTGGCCGCCGAAGTCCGTCCGTGGGCCGCGCAGTTGGCCCGCTACGGCCGGGCCGGCGAGCAGGCCGTGGACACGCTCCTGGCACAGGCCCGGGACGACGGGGACGCCGCCTGGTCGGCACAGCGGGAGGTGCAGCGGCTGCGCGAGGAGATCGCGCACAGCCCGGCGACCGTCGGCAAGGGGGTGCTCGCCCCGTTCCTGGACCGGGCGATGACCGAGGCCGACGCCTGGACCGGCGCCCGGCGCGACACCCCGCGCCCCCACGAGGGCGCCGACCCGACCGCGCTGACCGTGCCGTTCGGCCGGGTCCGCCCGCTGGCCGCGGTCACCGCGCTGACCGACCCCGGCCCGTCCGCGGGCGCCGTCTCCCTGGAGGCGCACGTCCCCGGCGAGGGCTGGCGCCGCCTCGGCCGGCTCTCCGCGACCGGCTGGACGGAGTCCGCCACGCCCCGGCTGCGGGCCGACGGAGTCAGGCTGACTTGGGCGAACGGCGCCGAGCCACCGTCCGTACACGCCCTGACCCCGTGGTTCGCCGACACTCCGGCGGCCGGTCTGGAACTCTCCCGCACGGAGACGGACGCGCAGACCGGCGGCAGTGCCCGGGTGGACGCCCGGATCTTCTCCCGGCGCCCCGAGGACGTCCGCGGCAAGCTGACGGTCAAGGCCCCCAAGGGCTTCACCGTGCACGCGCCCGAGGAGGTCACCGCGCCGCGCGGCGGCACCGCGACGGTCCCGCTCACCGTCGACGTCCCCGAGGGCACGCCCTCCGGCACGTACCGCATCACGGTGGAGTTCGACGGCGCCGAGCAGACCCTGACCGTACGGGCCTATCCGCGCACCGGCGGCAAGGACCTGGCGCGCGGCACGGTCGCCACGTCCTCCGGCGACGAGACCCCCGACTTCCCGGCGTCCGCGGCCACCGACGGCAATCCCGGGACCCGCTGGTCCTCCCCCGCCGAGGACGGTGCCTGGCTGCAGTTCGCGCTGGCCCACCCGACCCGCCTGGGCCGGCTCGTCCTCCACTGGCAGGACGCCTACGCCGCCCGCTACCGCATCCAGGTCTCACCGGACGGCCGCAGCTGGCGTACGGCCGCGACCGTGCGGGACGGCAAGGGCGGCCGGGAGTCGATCAGGATGGACGCGAAGGACGCCCGCTTCGTCCGCATCCAGGGCGACAAGCGGGCGACCAGGTTCGGGTACTCGCTGTGGTCGGTGGAGGCTTACGCGGTCGAGGACCGCGGGTAGCTGCTCGTCCTGGCCGGGCGGGTGGGCGGAGCGATGTTCCGCCCACCCGCCCGGCCAAGACAAAGGCCCGGCCTATGCCGACACGGCATCGATCCGGGCCAAGGCGTCGTCCGCGCCGTACGGCTGCAAATACGGCAGCCAGCGCGGATCACGATGCCCCGTGCCGATGATCCGCCACGCCAGTCCTGACGGCGGGGCGGGCTGATGGCGCAGCCGCCAGCCGATCTCGGCGACGTGGCGGTCCGCCTTGACGTGGTTGCAGCGCCGGCAGGCGGCGACGACATTCTCCCAGGTGTGCTGACCTCCGCGGCTGCGCGGGATGACGTGGTCGACGCTGGTTGCGACGCCACCGCAGTACATACAGCGACCGCCGTCACGCGCGAAGAGCGCCCGGCGGGTCAGTGGCACGGGGCCACGAAAGGGCACCCGCACGAACCGCTTCAGGCGGACCACACTGGGGGCCGGAACAACACGGGTCGCGCTGTGCATCAGGGCGCCGGACTCCTCGAGGCTGACAGCCTTCTCATTGAGGACGAGGATGAGCGCGCGGCGGAGCGGTACGACGCCGAGCGGCTCGTACGACGCGTTGAGGACCAGGACATGCGGCACGGGTGCCTCCTTGTACGCCGGCGGCGCGTGGCTCGCGCCGGGACGATCTCTCCACAGTGTCCCCCGGTGCCTGGTCGGAGCGCCACCATGACCGGGTAACGGGCCCGAGGTGTTTTCCACCACACCCCCGCCGGTCCCGTCGGATACGGCTCATTACGGCCTTCCGCGGATGTGACCGGTCGAACACGGGCGCGGGCCACCCAGGTTGCCCCGTTAGTGTGGTTGGTCAGCCCGGTCGCCGGCACCCACACCGGCCCGGGTCTGCTGTCCCACACGGAAGGTTCGACTGTGTTCTGGTCCGCTTCGACGGTTGCCGCCGCGCACCTGCGCGCCGCCCCCGCCGGCTCCACCGGCTCGTCCTCGCTCGACGACGCCACGGAGAAGGCCACCAACGCCGCCGGCTGGGTGCAGGAGAACTGGGGGACGTGGCTCACGTCCGGCCTGCAGATCCTGCTCATCCTCGTGATCGCGGTCGTGCTGCGGCATGTGATACGCCGCACGATCACCAAGCTCATCGAGCGGATGAACCGCACCGCGGCCGCCGCCGTGGGCACCGCGCTGGGCGGGCTGCTGGTCAACGCCGAGCGCCGCCGGCAGCGGTCCGAGGCGATCGGCTCGGTCCTGCGCAGCGTCGCCTCCTTCGTGATCATGGGCACGGCCGCGCTGACGGTCCTGTCGGTCCTGAAGATCAACCTGGCGCCGCTGCTCGCGAGCGCGGGCGTGGCGGGCGTCGCGATCGGTTTTGGTGCCCGCAACCTCGTCACGGACTTCCTCTCCGGCGTCTTCATGATCCTGGAGGACCAGTACGGCGTCGGCGACGAGATCGACGCGGGGGTGGCCACCGGTACGGTCATCGAGGTCGGCCTGCGGGTCACCAAGCTGCGCGGCCCGAACGGCGCGATCTGGTACATCCGCAACGGCGAGGTGAAGCGGATCGGCAACCTCAGCCAGGGCTGGTCCACGGCCGCCGTGGACGTCGTGCTCGCCGCCGACCAGGACCTCCAGCGGGCCCGCGACACGATCACTGCGGCCGGTACGGAGATGTCGAAGTCCGAGCCGTGGAACGAGCAGCTGTGGGAGCCGGTGGAGGTCCTCGGCCTCAGCGAGGTGCACCTCGACACGGTCACCCTCTCGGTCGCCGCCAAGACCATGCCGGGCAAGGCCGCGGGCGTGGAGCGGGAACTGCGCTGGCGCATCAAGCGGGCCCTGGACGAGGCCGGCGTCCACCTCGCCCCGCGCCCGGTCCCCGACGAGGAGGAAGAGCTCCCCGCCGCCGACCCCGCCGCCGCCATCGCCGCGCCCTCGGCGCTGAGCAACCCCACGTCGCCCCAGGCCCAGGCCGTGGAGCCGCTGGCGGCGGCGCCGAAGTCGGTGAAGTAGGCCGCCTCGCGCAGTACCGGGAAGGGAGGGGCGTGCCGCCGTTGCGCGGTGCGCCCCTCCCTTCTGTGTACGCCGGCTTCCTTTCCGCGCACGCCGTCCGCTGCGCGCGCCCTCCGCGTAACGACCTCTGCGCCGGCGGCGTTCGGCCAACTCACCCCGCCGCACCCATTGACGCCGCCCGGCGTGCCGCCTACCTTCCTGTTCATCGATTGGAAGGTTTCCTAACAGACGTGGTGGCCGGGCCGGCCACCGGTGAACGGGGTGAGGGTCTTGGCCGGTGGGCAGCAGACGCAGGGAACGCCCGGAACGCCACGGGTGTTGCGCGCCATGAACGACCGGGCGGCGCTCGACCTGCTGGTGTCGCAGGGCCCGCTGACCCGTACGCAGATCGGCGAGCTGACCGGGCTGTCGAAGCCCACCGCCTCACAGCTGCTGGCCCGGCTGGAGGCGGCCGGACTGGTGCGCACGACCGGCAATGTGACCGGCCGGCCAGGGCCCAGCGCCCAGCTGTACGAGGTCGATCCGGCGGCCGCGCAGGTGGCCGCGCTGGCCGTGGACCAGCTGGGGATCACCGCCGCGGTCGCCGACATCACCGGGCAGGTGCTCGGCGAGGAGCGGGTCGGCACCGACGCCGTCGGCGCGGACGTACCCCACCGCACGGCACTGCTCGTCGCCAAGGCCGTCGACGGGGCGCTGGCCAAGGCCGGACTGGGCCGCGAGCAGCTGCACGGGACGGTGATCGGCACGCCCGGCGCCCTGGACCCGCAGACCGGCCGGCTGCGCTACGCCCCGCACCTGCCGGACTGGCACTCGCGGGCGCTGAAGGAAGAGCTCGCCGAGGTGCTGGGCACGCCGATCACCATCGAGAACGATGTGAACCTGGCCGCGGTCGCCGAGCAACACGACGGCGTGGCCCAGGACTTCGACGACTTCGTGCTGGTGTGGGCCGACGAGGGCGTGGGCGCCGCCATCGTGCTCGGCGGCCGGCTGCTGCGGGGGGCCACCGGAGGCGCGGGTGAGATCGGCTACATGCCGCTGCCGGGCGCGCCGCTGTCCCGGGGCGGCGACCGCAGCGCCGCACGACCGGACGCCGGCGGCGGCTTCCAGCGGCTGGTCGGCTCCCCGAGCGTCATCGAGCTGGCCCGTGCGTACGGGGCACCCGACGTCCGCACCGTCGACGAGGCGCTGGCCCGGGACGACGTACGGCAGGAGGTCGCGCGGCGGCTGGCCACCGGCCTGGCGGCCGTGGTGGCGGTGGTCGACCCGCGGCTGGTGGTGCTCTCCGGGGCGGTCCCGCAGGCCGGCGGGGAGGCGCTGCGCGCCCTGGTCGAGGAGGAATTCACCGGACTCGCGCTGCCCCGCCCGGAATTGCGGCTCAGCGACATCGACGGCAATCCGATTCTCATCGGCGCGCTGCGCACGGCCCTCGCGGAAGCCCGCGATGCGGTGTTCGACACGACGGGCTGACCCGCCCGGCCGGCCTCACCGAGGAATTCCGCCCCCCGTGAAGGAAGTCCGCCATGCCGCTTTCCCGTCTGCGCAACCGGCTTTCCGTGGCGCTCGCCGGTGCCGGGCTGCTCCTCTCCGGCTGCGCCCACCCGAGCATCGGCAGTGACCGCGACGACCCGACCGAGCCGGTCACCCTCACCTTCTGGCACGGCTGGTCGACGCCGGGCGAAATGAAGGCCATCAACGATTCGGTCGCCCGGTTCGAGAAAAGGCACCGCAACATCACGGTGAAGGTCGTCCCGAACGTCACCGACGAAACGATGAACCAGGCCCTCCGGGCCGGCGGGGACGACGCACCGGACGTGGTCTCGTCCTTCACCACCAACAACGTCGGGCAGTACTGCTCGTCGGGGATGTGGGCGGACCTCGACCCGTTCCTGAAGAGAACGGGAGTGGTGAAGGAGAAGGTCTTCCCGAAAACCCTGCTGGATTACACGCGTTACCGGGGAGAGCAGTGCGCGCTTCCGCTGCTCGCCGATTCCTTCGGGCTCTACTACAACAAGGACGCCTTCAAGGAAGCGGGCATCACCCGGCCCCCGCGGACCATGTCCGAACTGAAACGGGACGCCGTCGCACTCACCCGGCGCACCAAGGACGGCTCCTACCGGCGGGTGGGATTCATGCCCGACTTCCGCCTCTACCAGAACAGTCCGGACCGGCTGTTCGCCCAGTGGGACCCCCGCTATTTCGACGCCCACGGAAAGTCCCGGCTGGCGAAGGAACCGGCCACCCGGCAGTTCCTCACCTTTCAGCGGGAACTGATCGAGGCCCAGGGCGGCTACGGACCGCTGGAGAAATTCCGCACCACCTTCGGCGACGAGATGTCCTCGCAGAACGCCTTCCACACACAGAAGGTGGCCATGCACATGGACGGGGAATGGCGCGGACTGATGCTGCGGCAGGCCAAGGTCCCGTTCGGCTGGGACACCGCGCCGATGCCGGTGCCCGACGACCGGGCCGACACCTACGGCAAGGGATATCTGACCGGCACCGTGGTCGGTATCGCCCACAGCAGCACCCACCAGAACGCCGCCTGGGAACTGGTGAAATTCCTGACCACGGACACCGATCAGGTGGTCCGGTTCGCCAACGCCATCCACAACGTGCCGTCCACGAAAGCGGCCCTGAAATCCCCGGAGCTGGACGCCGACCCGACGTTCCGCACCTTCCTCCGCATCGCGCAGAACCCGCACAGCGTCGCCCTTCCGCCGTCCACCAACGGCGGGCAGTACGTCACCGCCCTGCAGGACTTCAGTTACGACGTCGAGGCCGGAAAGGTCCCCGATCTCGCCAAGGGCCTGCGCGCACTCGACGCCCAGATCGACGCCGACACCCTCCAGTCCGAGAACTGACGGCCGTCCGGGCAATCGACGGCCGGGAACCGACGGAGAACCGCCATGGCAACCACGACCACCGCCCCCGCACCGGCGCCCGCCCTCCGGCGCAAACGCGCCCGCGAACGGCTGCGCATCCTCGGCTTCCTCTCCCCGTGGCTGGTCGGATTCTCGGTGTTCTTCGGCTATCCGCTGCTCGCCACCGGCTATTTCTCCGTCATGCACTACAACCAGATCCAACCGCCCGCATTCGTGGGCCTGCGGAACTGGACCTACGTCCTCACGCAGATGCCGCTGCTCGGCCCGGCACTGTGGAACACGCTGTGGCTGGTCGTCGTGATGGTCGCCCTGCGGGTGGTGTTCGGCCTGGGCATCGGCCTGCTCGTCACCAAGCTCAACACCGGCGTCGGATTCTTCCGCACCGCCTTCTACCTGCCCTATCTGGCGCCGCCGGTGGCCGCCACCGTCGCCTTCGTCTTCCTCCTCAACCCCGGCACCGGACCCGTCAACGAGATCCTCGGCACGCTCGGCATTCCCGCACCGTCCTGGTTCAACGACCCCGACTGGGCCAAACCCTCGCTGGTGATGCTGTCGCTGTGGGGCATCGGCGACCTCATGGTGATCTTCATGGCGGCGCTGCTGGACGTGCCGAAGGAGCAGTACGAGGCCGCCGAACTGGACGGCGCGGGCGCCTGGGGGAAGTTCCGGTACGTCACCTGGCCGTCGATCACCCCGATCGTGCTGTTCGCGGTGGTCACCGGCGTCGTCCAGACCATGCAGTACTACACCCAGGCGCTGGTGGCCGGAAAGCTCGCCTCCGGTGTCTCCATCGGGCCCGGCACCGTCATCCAGCCCGGCTACCCCGACCACGCCACCCTCACCGTCCCCCAGCTCGTCTACTCCCTCGGCTTCCAGAACTTCAACACCGGCGCGGCGTGCGTGCTCTCCCTGGTGCTCTTCGTCATCGCCATGGCCGTCACCACCCTGCTGATGCGCAAGCGCGCCGGCCTGCTCCCGGCGGAGGACTGACCGATGACCACCACCCTCAGCGCCCGCCCCGCCCCGGTCCGCACCGGCCACACCGGCGGCGGCACCGCCCGCACCCGCGCCCGCCGCACCCGGCTGCTGCACTGGATCGCGGTGCACACCGTCGCCGTCGCCGCCGCCCTCTTCTTCGTGCTCCCCTTCGTCTTCATCTTCCTGACGTCCGTGATGAGCGACGGCCAGGCCATGAGCGGCGAGCTGTGGCCGGACGGCTGGCACTGGTCCAACTACCTGACGGTCTTTAGGACCCCCGGATTCCTGGACTGGTGGAAGAACTCCCTGCTGTACGCGGGCCTGGGCACCCTCTTCACGGTCTGCTCGGCCGTCCCCGTCGCCTACGCCCTCGCCAAGTTCCGCTTCCGCGGCCGCCGCATCGCACTCGTCCTCGTCCTCGCCACCATGATGCTGCCGCCGCAGGTCGTCGTGATCCCGATGTACCTGGTGTGGGCCCAGCAGTTCCACCTGGCCGGCTCGCTGTGGCCGCTGATCATCCCGATGGCGTTCGGCGACGCGTACTCCATCTTCCTGCTGCGGCAGTTCCTGCTGACCGTCCCGCAGGAGTACCTGGAATCGGCGAAGGTCGACGGCTGCGGGGAACTGCGCACCCTGCTGAAGATCGTCGTACCGATGGCCAGACCGGGCATCGCCGCCATCGCCCTCTTCCAGTTCTTCTTCTGCTGGAACGACTACTTCGGCCCGCAGATCTACGCCGCGCAGAACCCCGCCGCCTGGACGCTCTCCTACGGACTGGAGTCCTTCAAGAGCGCCCACAGCGTCAACTGGAACCTCACCATGGCCGCGACGCTGCTGGTCATGGCACCCGTGATCCTCGTTTTCTTCTTCGCGCAGAAGGCCTTCGTCGAAGGCGTCACCCTCACCGGAGTAAAGGGCTGAGAACGGATATGAAGCTCGCAGTGGTCGGCGGCGGCTCGACCTACACCCCCGAACTCATCGACGGCTTCGCCCGGCTGCGGGACGTGCTGCCGCTGGCGGAACTCGTCCTCGTCGACCCGGCACGGGACCGGCTGGAAAGGGTGGGCGGCCTGGCCCGGCGGATCTTCGCCCGACAGGGCCACCCGGGACGGATCACCTGGACCGACGACCTGGAGGCCGGTATCGACGGCGCCGACGCCGTCCTGCTCCAGCTGCGCATCGGCGGGCAGGCCGCCCGCAACCAGGACGAGACCTGGCCGCTGGAGTGCGGCTGCGTCGGCCAGGAGACCACCGGCGCCGGCGGCCTCGCCAAGGCGCTGCGGACCGTGCCCGTCGTCCTCGACATCGCCGAACGGGTCCGCCGCACCAACCCGGACGCCTGGATCGTCGACTTCACCAACCCGGTCGGCATCGTCACCCGCGCACTGCTGCAGGCCGGCCACCAGGCCGTCGGCCTGTGCAACGTGGCGATCGGCTTCCAGCGGAAGTTCGCCGCACTGCTGGGCGTCGCCCCCGACCAGGTCGTCCTGGAGCACGTCGGGCTCAACCACCTCACCTGGGAGCGATCGGTCCGCGTCGCCGGCGAGGACGTCCTCCCCACGCTCCTCACCGAGCACGCCGACGCCCTCGCCGCCGATCTGCGCCTCCCCCGGCACGTCCTGGACCGCCTCGGCACCGTCCCCTCCTACTATCTGCGCTACTACTACCAACACGACACCGTCGTCGAGGAGTTGCGCGGCAAGCCGTCCCGGGCCGCCGAGGTCGCCGCCATCGAGCAGCAGCTGCTCGCCCAGTACGCCGACCCCACGCTCGACGAGAAACCGGAACTGCTGTCCCGGCGCGGCGGCGCCTACTACTCCGAGGCGGCGGTGGCGCTGACCTCGTCCCTGCTGGCGGACACCGGCGACACCCAGGTCGTCAACGCCCTCAACAACGGCACCCTGCCCTTCCTCCCCGATGACGCGGTCATCGAGGTCCCCGCCACCGTGGACGCGACCGGCGCCACCCCCCTCCCCGTACGCCCCCTGGAGCCCCTCTACGCCGGCCTGATCGCCCATGTCACCGCCTACGAGCAACTGGCCCTGGACGCCGCGCTGCACGGCGGCCGCGACCGGGTCTTCGCCGCGCTGCTCTCCCATCCCCTCATCGGCCAGCTCGACCGCGCCGACCGGCTCACCGACCTGCTGATCGCGCACAACCGGGAGCACCTCACGTGGGCCTGACCGGCACGGCGCTCGCCATCGACGCGGGCAACAGCAAGACCGACGTGGCGCTGGTGTCCACCGACGGCCACCTGCTCGGCTCGGCGCGCGGCGGCGGTTTCCAGCCACCGGTGGTCGGCACCGCCCGCGCGGTCGACACCCTCGCGCCCCTGGTGGCGGCCGCCCTCGCGGAAGCGGGACGGTCCGGACCCGTCGGCCATCTCTCCGCCTTCCTCGCCAACGCCGACTTCCCGGCGGAGGAGGAGGCACTGGCCGCGGAGATCACCGCCCGCGGCTGGGCCCGTACCGTGTCCGTCCACAACGACACCTTCGCGCTGCTGCGGGCCGGACTGCCGGACGACGGGGAGCCGGTGGGGGTGGCGGTGGTGTGCGGGGCCGGCATCAACTGCGCGGGCCTGGGCCGCGGCGGGGCCACCGCCCGCTTCCCCTCCGTCGGGCGGATCTCCGGCGACTGGGGCGGCGGTGCGCACCTCGCCGACGAGGCACTGTGGGCGGCGGCCCGCGCCGAGGACGGCCGCGGCGCCCGCACCGAACTCGCCCTCGCCCTGCCCGCCCACTTCGGCCTGCCCACGATGGCCGAGCTGATCGAGGCCCTCCACCTGGGCCGCATCCCCCTGCGCCGCCGCCACGAACTCACTCCGCTGCTGTTCACCGTGGCGGCCGACGGCGACCCGATCGCCCGCACCCTCGTCGCCCGCCAGGCCGAGGAGGTCGCCGTCATGGCTACCGTCGCCCTGCACCGCCTGGACCTCCTCGCCGACCCCACCCCCGTCATCCTGGGCGGCAGCGTCCTGGCCGCCTGCCACCCCCTCCTCCACGACCACCTCACCCACCTCCTCTCCGAACGCGCCCCCAAGGCCGTCCCCCACGTCCTCACCACCCCACCCGTCCTCGGCGCCGCCCTCACCACCCTGGACCGGGCAGAGGCCAGCCCGAACGCTTACGCACGCCTGCGGGCGGCGTATGAGTGAACGGGGCCTGGGTTGGCGGTGAGCGGCTGGGTGGGGTAGGGGGCGCTTGGCGGGGTGGGCGTGAGGGACGCTGATCCGCGGGTGGGGGGTGATGGGCCGCTCGGCGTGGTCGGGCGTGGGTGGGGGCGTTCGCTGGGGCGGTACGGGGGGCGGTGGGCTCGTAGCTCCGGTGGGCTCGTAGCTCCGGTGGGCTCGTCACTGCGGTGGGTTCGTCACTGCGTGGCCGCGCGGGGGCGATCCGGAGCTCCGAATTGCCGGATCACCGGGCCTCCGGATCACGGGCCTACGGACCTCCGGACGTCCGTGCCTCCGCGCCTTCGCGCCTTCGCGCCTTCGGCTCAGCCCACCCGGACCGCCTCCCCCCGGCGGGTCTCCGTGCGTTCGCCGGGGGCCAGGACAAGAGGTGGTGGCAGGTCGTTCGGGGGTGCGGTGGCGGGGTGGGCGTGGTTGCTCTCCGTGAGGATGGTGATGGGGTGGGTGGTGTTGTTGATGACGACGGTCGGGGTGCCGTCCGAGCGGTGATCGAGGGGGTAGGTGCCGTGCGGGTCGATGTACGTCGTGGTGCCGATGGTCAGGAAACCGCTGGCCAACGGGCCGGTTAGGGAAGGCGACGCGTCGGCGCGGGGGCGGTGGGCGAATGGGGCGAGGAGTGTGCGCATGCGGTTCACGATGACCTCCGGTTCTTGGGGCGCGGTGGTCAGGTCGACTCATCCCGCGCTCGACTGCTCTTGTGTTCGTCACTGAGAGTAGTCGAAGGAGGGTGGGGGCGGTAGCGGCGCGCGGGGCGAGGAGGGGGCGTGGGGGTGGTACGTACGCGCCTCCCTGGGGTGACGACTCGCCCCGTCGAGGGGGCTCAGTCGTCGAGTGCCAGGCGCCGAGTGTCAGTCGTCGAGAGGGGCTGAGTCGTCGAGTGTCAGTCGTCGAGCGGGAGGGCCAGGTCGCGTACGTGGCCGGCGAGGAGGAGGACGGCGGCGTCGACGGCGGCCTGGGGGTCCTGGGCGCGGATGGCGTCGGTCAGCCGGGAGTGCGGGTCGGTGGGGGCCGCGGTGGCGGTGTCCAGGCAGGCGGCGCGGCGGAGTTCCTCGCGCAGGGCGGCGCTGAGGGAGCGGTAGATGTCGGCGAGCACCGGGTTGTCGCTGGCCTCCGCGACCAGGACGTGGAACTCCGCGTCGGCCGCGGTGAAGGCCTCGGCGTCCTGGGCGGCGAGCGCGGCGTTCCGGCGGACCAGTGCGGCCTCGATGCCGGCGAGTTGGGCGTCCGTGCGGTGTTTGGCGGCCTGGCGGGCGGCGACCACGTCGAGGCCCTGGCGGACCTGGGTGACGTGGCTGAGCTCGGCGCGTTCGAGGCGTCTGCGGAGGGCGACCGCGCTGTCGTCGTCGGAGATCACGAAGGTGCCGTCGCCCTGCCGGGGTTCGAGGAGGCCGGAGTGGACCAGCGAGCGGACGGCCTCGCGGACCGAGGCGCGGCTGACACCGAGGGATTCGGACAGGGCGTTCTCGGGCGGGATGCGGGTGCCCACCGGCCAGGTGCCGTTCACGATCTGGGAGCGGATCTCGTCGGTCGCGGTCTCCACGAGCGACACCCTGCCCTTGCGGACGGGCTGCATGAGATCACTTCCCTTCGGGTGGCGGGCGGTCGGCCCGGTGCGGTGGGCGATCGCCCCCGGTGGTGGGCCATCGGCCCGTGGGCCACTACCCGTGGGCTCTTGCCCCGGGTAGGCGGTGGCGACGACGGAGACGACGGAACTGTCCGGCATCCGTACCGGTCACGGGGCTGCGCGGGCTCCGGCCGTCACTGCGGGCTCCGGCCGTCACTTTAGTGCGGTGGCGGCGGACCCGGGCCGTGCGCCGGTACAGCGGACCGGGGTGGTGCGCCGGTCCACCTGTGCCGCCGGCTCGTGGGCCCGCTGTGCGCCGGTGGCGAGGGCGATCGGGGCAGGATCGCGCCAATCGCGGTGTGCGTGTCGGTGGTGGCGGACATACTGCTGCCCATGCACCGGTCCTTGTCGTGAGCGCGTTCGGGCGCCGCGTACGGGCGGGCCGGTGACGTGTCAGCGACCCAGGGGGAGGATCTGTGTCGTCCGTGCCGACCAGCAGCGCGGCGCCGCCCGCTCCGGCGCGCCGTCCGGCCTGGGCCGAGGGGCTGGACGAGCTGCGTGCCGCGGCGACGACCGAGCCGGGGCGGCTGCGGGTGATCGGGGCGGTGCTGGCGCTGCTGGTGCTGGTCTTCGGGGCGGCCGCGGCGTGGCAGGTCGCGGACCGGGCGGCGGCCGCGGACGACGTGGTGGAGCACAGTCAGCCGCTGACGGCGGACGCGGCGAGCATCTACCGGTCGCTGGCGGACGCCGACACCACGGCCGCCGGCGGGTTCCTGGCCGGCGGGAAGGACGATGCGGCGACCCGGCAGCGGTACGGCAAGGACATCGCCACCGCGGCGGAGCTGCTCACGAAGGCGGCGCAGAGCGCCCGGAGTCCGGACGGGGCGGGCGAGCAGATCGCCCGGCTCAACCGCCAGTTGCCGCAGTACACGGGGCTGGTGGAGACGGCGCGGGCGAACAACCGGCAGGGGCTGCCGCTGGGCGGGGCGTATCTGCGGTATGCGAACGAGCGGATGCGGACGGAACTCCTCCCGGCCGCCCGGGCGTTGTACGAGGCGGAATCCGACCGGCTGGCGGCGGACTACGCCGATGCCAAGGCCCGGCCGTGGGCGGCGCTGGTGGCGGGGGTGCTGGCGGTGGCCGCGCTGGGATGGGCGCAGCGGCGGCATTACCGGCGGACGAACCGCGTGTTCAACCGCGGGCTGCTGGCCGCCACGGCCGCTTCCGTGGCGGTGTTGTTGTGGCTGGTGGTGGGGCATGCGGTGGCGCGCGCGGGGCTGACGGAGTCGTACGAGCACGGCGCCCGGTCGTTGCGGGTGCTCAATGAGGCGCGGATCGATGCGTTGCAGGCGCGCGGGGACGAGAATCTGACGCTGGTGGCGCGCGGGGCGGTGCTCACGGATGATCAGCAGGACTTCTACGAGGCCGGCTTCCGTACCGGGATGACGGATCTCGCGGGGGCGGGTGAGCGGGGTCCGACGGCGGCCCGGAGCCGGTTGGGGGCGGCGCTGGCGCTGGCGGACGACGAGGCGGGGCGGGCGCCGGTGCGCGCCGCGCTGGCGTCCGTACGCCAGTGGCAGGTGCGGCATGCCGAGGCGCGGGCGGCGGACGAGAAGGGGGATTACGAGCGGGCGCTGGCGAAGGTGGTCGGCGGGGCGGGTTCGACGGGTGAGTCCTTCGACCGGGTGGCGGCGGGGCTTTCCCGGGCGCTGGTGCACGAACAGGCGGAGTTCCGTACGGCGGCGGACGCCGGGCGGGGGGCGTTGGGCGGGCTGCCGGTGGGGGCGGGGGCGTTGGCACTGGTGGGGGCGCTGGGCGCGGTGCTGGGCATCGGGCGCAGGCTGGCGGAGTACCGATGAACGGCGAACGACCGGCCGGCGGCAGAGTACCGGTGAGTGGCGAACGACCGGCTGGCGGCGAACGACCGGTGGACAGAGAAGTACCGGTGGGCGACGGCGTACCGGTGGACGATGAAATGCCGGTGGACAGTGAAGTACCGGTCGGTGGTGAAGTGCCGGTGGGCGGCGGGGCGGCGGGGAGAAGGCGTGGTGAGGGGGGCATGAGCGTGCGCCGGCGGGTGCTGGGCAATCTGCGGGCCGTCCTGGCGCCGGTCGGGGCGGGCATGGGGGTGATGGCGGCCGCGGCGGCGGTGCTGGTGCCGACGCTGGTCGGCGGGGCCGGGACCGGTGCCGTGGGCGGCGGTACGGGCCGGGCCTCGTCGCCCGTGGTGACGCACCCGGCGTACGGGCCGGGGCCGGCGTCGGCCACGACCCCCGCGGCGGGGTGCACGCCGCGGAACGCCGCGGAGAGCCTGCGGCCGTCGTCGGACGACGGGCCGGCGGTGGCGCGGATCAAGGAGCGGGGCCAGCTGGTCGTCGGGGTCGACCAGAACACCTACCGGTGGGGCTACCGCGATCCGGCGACCGGCAAACTGGCGGGCTTCGACATCGATCTGGCGCGGGCGATCGCCACGGACATATTGGGGCCGGACGCCAAGGTGGTGTTCAAGGCGGTACCGACCGACCAGCGGATTCCGGCGCTGCGGAAGCGCCGGGTCGACATGGTGGTGCGGACGATGACGATCAACTGCGCGCGCAAGAAGCTGGTGGCGTTCTCGACGTCGTACTTCCAGGGCGGTCAGCAGGTGCTGGCGCCGAAGTCGTCGGCCGTGAAGGCGTTCGACGATTCGCTGCGCGGCAAGCGGGTGTGTACGGCGGCCGGTTCGACGGGTGAGGCGGAGCTGGCGGCGCAGCCGCACGGCGCGAAGGTGCTGACGGTGCCGAACCAGCTCGACTGCCTGGTGCGGCTCCAGTTGGGCCAGGCGGACGCGGTGGTCACCGACAACGCGCTGGCCGCGGCGCAGGCGGCGCAGGATCCGGCGGTGGAGCTGAAGGGCCGGCCGTTCACGGACGAGCCGTACGGGGTGGCGATGAACGAGGCCGACACGGATCTGGTGCGCCGGGTCAACAAGGTCCTGGACGACTACCGGGCCGGCGGGGCGCCCGACGGTCCGTGGATGCGGGCGTACCGCAAGTGGCTGAAGGCCGACCTGCCGGACATATCGGGGCCGCCGTCACCGGAGTACAGCGACTGACGCCCCTGCCCGCCCCTCCGAAGCGCCAAAGCCGACCGGAAGCGCCGATGCCGGACCGAAACGCCGAAGCCGGCCCGGGGCGTCCACAACAGCCCGAGGTCTCCCGGGCGCCCCGGAACGTCACCAACGGCCCGGCGAAAGTCAAGAGGCCCCCCGGGAGCGGTGTCACCCGGCCGATCGCCCCACGAAGTGCCCGATGCCGTCACTATGGAAAGCGGACAGAACAGGAGGCGGAGGGAGCCGGACCGCAGCAGCCGCGCGGACTCGGTCGCAGCAATCGCCGTGCAGCGTACGCGTATTGGAGAGGTGATCGATGGGGGTCCCTGGACCTGTCCCCGGTTCCGCGGGGAGTTCCGATGCCCCGGTGCTGGGCCTGGAGGAGGTGGACCGCGCCCTGGCGCGGCTCGGCGCCGAGTACGAGGCGATCGAGACCTCACTGCTGGCACTGCAGGACCATGCGGGGCGCCGGCTGCTGGAGGGCGCGGATCTGTCGGGCACCACGAAGGAGCGCTGGGCCGCCACGGAGCGGTCCATCACGGTGCTGTGGGCGCTGTTCGACGCGTATACGGGGGCGTTGGCGGCGGCGCGTGAGCTGCGGGGGCGGCGGCGCTGGCCGTCCCCGGAGGACCTGGCGGCGCTGACGGAGCTGCTGCACGGCGCGGGGGTGACGGTGCCGGGGGTGAGCGGGCCGGGTGAGCGGTACTGCCTGGAGGAGCTCGTGGCGCGGATGACCGGGCTGTACGCGCGCTCGCTGGACGTGATCGTGGCGGCCGACGCGGTGTGGTCGGCGCTGCCGGCCCGGATAGACCTGCTGTCGGCCGAGTTGCAGCGGACCCGGTCGCTGGCGCATTCGGTGGGCGTGCGGCCCGGTGAGCATCCGGCCGGCGACGACCTGGAGCGGATCACGGGCGAGCTGGCGCGGCTGCGGGCGCAGGTGATCGCCGATCCGCTGGCGTTCTGGGTGTCGTCGTCGACGGGGAGTTCGGCGCCGGGCGGCGGCCGTCCGGACACCGCGCGCTACGACCGTGCGGCGCGGGCGCTGGAGGACATCCGGCGGGAGGTGGCGGCGGTGCTGGACGTCCGGCAGGACGCCGAGCAGCGGCTGATGCAGCTGCGGGACGTGCTGTCGCGGGCGGACCGGACGCTGACCGAGGCGCGGCAGGCGCGCGGCGAGGTGCTGGCGAAGATCGCCGCGTCGGAGGTGCCGGCGGTCAGCGGCCCGTCGACGGCGCTGCACGAGCAGCTGGCGGCGGCCGCGGAGTACCGCCGGCGGGCGCAGTGGCACCGGCTGTCGCCGCTGCTGGACAGCCTGGAGGAGCGGGCGGAGGACGAACTGCAGCGGGCCCGCGAGTCGTTGACGGCGGTGACCGCGCCGCTGGCCGTGCGGGCGGAGCTGCGCGGCCGGCTGGACGCGTGCCGGGCGCGGATGGCGCGGCACGGCCTGGCGGAGGATCCGCTGCTGGTGGAGCGGTACGACATCGCGCGGCGGATGCTGTGGAGCGCGCCGTGCGATCTGCGGGCGGCGGAGCAGGCGGTGTGGCGCTATCAGCAGGTGGCGGCGGAGGCGCTGGTTCCGCAGGCGCCGGAGGGCAGGGGGGATTCGTGACGGAGCGGGCCGGTGAGCGCTGCCAGCGGCGGGACTGCGCGGGCGGCTACGAGGACGTCGGCGGCGGTGAGCGGTACTGCGACGTGTGCGGGCTGCCGCCGGTGGTGTCGCCGGACGGGCTGCTGGCGGCGCCGCCGACGGGCATCACCGGGCGGGCCTTCGTGGCCGGTCCGCAGGAGCGGGAGGCGGCCGGGGCGCTGCTGACCGTCCCCTCCCCCGGGCCGGCTTCCGGAGCGGGGTCGTCCGGGCGGGTCCCCGGGTCCCGGCGGCCGGCGTCGCGGCGTTCGGTGTCCGGGCGGCTGCCGCGCGAGGGCTCCGGCGGGGCGGCGCGCGGGGTGGCGGCGGTGTCGGTGCGCGGGTCCGGCGGCGGGGCGTCGTCCGGGTCGGCGCGGGGGCGGCTGGGTGCGGGCCTGGTGACGGTGGAGCAGGTGCCGCGGCCCGATCCGCGGACGGCGGTGCTGGCGCATCCGGAGGTGCCCGAGCGCAAGCGGTTCTGCAGCCGGGCGGACTGCGGTGCGCCGGTGGGGCGTTCGCGCGAGGGCCGGCCGGGCCGCTCGGAGGGGTTCTGCGGCAAGTGCGGTCATCCGTACAGCTTCGTCCCGAAGTTGCGGCCCGGGGAGAGGGTGCACGGTCAGTACGAGGTCGTGGGCTGTCTGGCGCACGGCGGGCTGGGCTGGATCTATCTGGCGATCGACCGGGCGGTGTCGGACCGCTGGGTGGTGCTCAAGGGGCTGCTGGACACCGGCGACGAGGAGGCGCTGGCGGTCGCGATGTCCGAGCGGCGGTTCCTGGCGGAGATCGAGCACGCCAACATCGTGCGGATCTACAACTTCGTACAGCACCTCGACCGGGAGACGGGCAGTCTCGACGGCTACATCGTCATGGAGTACGTCGGCGGCAAGTCGCTCAAGGACATCGCCAACGACCGGCGGACGCCCGAGGGGAGGCGCGATCCGCTGCCGGTCGCGCAGGCCTGCGCGTACGGCATCGAAGCGCTGGAGGCGCTCGGCCATCTGCACAGCCGCGGCTACCTGTACTGCGACTTCAAGGTCGACAACGCCCTCCAGCAGCACGACCAGCTCAAGCTGATCGACATGGGCGCGGTACGCCGGATGGACGACCACGAGAGCCCGATCTACGGGACGATCGGCTACCAGGCACCGGAGATGGCCGCGCTGGGCCCGTCGGTCGCCTCCGACCTCTACACCGTCGCGCGCACCCTCGCCGTCCTCACCTTCGACTTCCAGGGCTACACCAACGTCTTCGCCGATTCGCTGCCCGATCCGGACCACATCGAGGTGTTCCGCGCCCACGAGTCGTTCTACCGGCTGCTGGTGCGCGCCACGGACCCGGACCGCGACCGCCGGTTCGGTTCGGCGCAGGAGATGGCCGAGCAGCTGACGGGCGTGCTGCGGGAGGTGGTGGCGGTCCGGTCGGGCGAGCCACGGCCGGCGCTGTCGCAGCTGTTCGGCCCGGAGCTGCGGGCGGCGGACACCGAGCTGCTGGCGCCCCAGGAGGGCGACAGTTCGCTGCTGGGGGCGCGCGGCACGGACCCGGGCCGGGCCGCGGAGGCTGCGGCGGCCGGCGGGCCGGTGCTGCGGCCGCTGGAGGTGGCCGGGGCGGCGCTCGCGCTGCCGGTGCCGCGGGTGGACCCGGACGACCCCGGGGCGGGACTGCTGGCCGGGCTGCCGGCCGCCGCTCCGGCCGAACTCCTCGCCGCGCTGCGCGCCGCGCCCGTCGCCTCCCTGGAGATACGGCTGCGGGAGCTGCGCACCCATCTGGAGAACGGCGACGGCGCGGCCGCGCGGGCCGTACTCGACGAGGTGGCGGACCCGCCCGCCGGGCCGTGGGACACCGCCGTACGGTCCGCGGACGCGTCCGGTGACGGGCCGGGTGACCGGGGCACCGACTGGCGGGTGGTGTGGCACCGGGGCCTGCTGGCGCTGGCGACCGGCGACCGGGAGACCGCGGCGCTGGCCTTCGACGCGGTCTACGACGCGTTCCCGGGCGAGCCGGCGCCCAAGCTGGCGCTGGGCCTGTGCGCCGAGCTGCTGGAGCAGTGGGACAACGCGATGGAGTACTACCGCCTGGTGTGGGCGACCGACCGCAGTTACGTCAGTGCGGCGTTCGGGCTGGCGCGGGTGCGGCTGGCGGCGGGCGACCGGGCGGGCGCGGTCGAGGCCCTGGAGTCCGTCCCCGCGTCGTCCATCCACTACACCGCGGCGCGCATCGCGGCGGTCCGCGCGCGGCTGCGGCAGCGCCCGCCGGACGATCCGCTGTTGCCGGACCTGCGGGCGGCCGCCCAACAGGTCGAGGCGCTCGCGGACTTCGGCCTGGACGCCGGACGGCGGGAACAACTCGCCACGGAGGTACTCGGCGCGGCCCTGGACTGGGTACTCTCCGGGAGCCACGGTGCCCGACCGGACGGTACGGCGGCCGGCGCCGGACCGCCGGTGCTGCTCGGCAGTCCGCTGGACGAGCGCGGGCTGCGGTTCGGCCTGGAACGGTCGTACCGCCTGCTGGCGCGGCTGGCGGAGCGTGGTGAGAGAAGGATCGAACTGGTGGAACGGGCCAACCGCTTCCGCCCCAGGACATGGGTGTGACATGGGTGTGACTGGGCCGTTCCGGTGTGCGGGCTGCAACGAGCCGTACGAGGCGGCGGACAGGTTCTGCGGGCGGTGCGGCACCGCCCTGCCGGCGGCGGCCGCGGCGCAGATGGCGCCGACGGCGCCGACGGCCGAGGGGTCTTCGAAGCCTTCGGAGACCTTGGGGTCGCCGGACGTGCCGGAGGCTTCGGAGCCGTCGGAGACTGCGGGGGCGCCGGATGCGCCGGAGCCGTCGGAGCCGTCGGAGCCCTCGGCGTACGAACTGGCGCCGCCCGAGCCTCCGGTGCCGCCGCGGCCCCCGGTGCCGCCGGTACCGCCCGCCGGCGGATCCCCGGCCGGGCCGCCGCCGCCCGCCCCCGGCACCCGTCTTCCAGGGGCGGACGCGGGCCCTCCGGCCGGCCCCCTGGCGGGTCCGCCGGCCGATCCGCGGGTCGCCGGGTACGAGGCGGTCGCTGACGCCGCGGCCGGGGCGGCCGCCCCGGAGGAGACGCCCTTCGCTCCCCCGTCGGAACGGTCGCCGTTCGACCCGCCGTCGGGCGGGTCGCCGTTCGATCCCCCGCCGGCGCCGGCACCGCCCGCCCCGGAGCCCGCCACGACGGCACCGGAACGGGACCACATGGAGCGGGAACTGGCGGGCATCGCGGCGGTCAGCGACCGGGGCCACCGCCACCACCGCAACGAGGACTTCTTCGCGCTGCGGGCCGCCGCACTGCCGGACGGCGCACCCGCCGTGGTGGCCGTGGTCTGTGACGGTGTCTCCTCGGCGACCCGCCCGGACGACGCGTCCCGGGCGGCGTCCGAGGTGGCCGGCGAGGCGCTGGCGGCGGCGCTGCCGCGCGGCACCCACCCCCAGCAGGCCATGCACGAGGCCGTCCTGACCGCCTCCGCGGCGGTGGACGCACTCGCCGCCGACCCCTCGGTCGTGCACGACGAGCACCGCCAGCAGAACGCCCCGGCCTGCACCATCGTCGGCGTACTGGTCGGCGGGGAGCTGCTGACCGTCGGCTGGGTCGGCGACAGCCGCGCGTACTGGATCCCCAACGACCGTACGGCGCCGCCCGTCCGGCTCACCGAGGACGACTCCTGGGCCGCGCAGATGGTCGCCAACAACCTGATGTCCGAGGAAGAGGCCAACGCCGACCAGCGGGCGCACGCCATCACCGGCTGGCTGGGCGCCGACGCCTACGAGGTCGAGCCGCACACCGCGTCGTTCAAGCCGGACGGCCCGGGCGTCGTGGTGGTGTGCACGGACGGGCTGTGGAACTACGCCGACACCGCGGAGCAGATGGCCGCGGTGCTGCCGTACGACGCGCCGGCCCGGCCGCTGCCGGCGGCCCGGGCGCTGGTCGCCCACGCGCTCGCCGGCGGCGGGCACGACAACGTCACCGTGGCGGTGGTGCCGTTCCCGGCGCCGGCCCCCGGCCGGACGGACTGAACCACCACAAGCCGGTCATCAGGGGAGGGATGACGGCGTACCGGAGGTTCGGCCCGATTCCGGCCGCGGAACGGGGACTTCGGGCGGTGTTGACCGGCCGTCCGGCGTCGCACGGAAGGAGGAGAGTGCGAAACTCCTTGCGAAGGTGGTGGGCGTCGCCAATGCGGCGCCCGGTACTGTGCGACGAAGGCGAAGGCTGCCGGGGCGGGCGGGACGACTCCCGCCGCACGCGCCGCGCGCACCGTTCGCGCGACGAACAAGCGACAGAGAACCACGATCAGTACCGAGCAGTACCAGCAAGACGAAACGGTACGGAGGGGGAAGAACCGACATGCCGACCTGCCCGAACGGCCACCAGTCGGTGGCCGAAGACTGGTGCGAGGTGTGCGGCCAGCGGATGCCGGGTGCTGTCCCCCCGCCGCCCTCCCTGCCTGCCGGCTTCCTGAACACACCACCGCCCGGTCAGCCGACCGGCCAGCCCGGCCCGCCGCAGGGCCAGCCGGGCCCGCCGCCCGGCGCCCCCGGCCCCGGCCCGGGCGCCCCTGATCCGCAGGGCGCCCCCGGAGGCTACGGCTTCCCGCCGCCCGCACCCGGGCCCGGCGGTCCTGGTCCCGGTGGCCCTGGTCCCGGTGGCCCTGGTCCCGGCGGTCCCGGCACCCAGGGTGGCCAGGGCGGTTACGGCTTCCCGCCGCCCGCACCCGGCCCCGGTGGCCCCGGCCTCGGTCAGCCGATGCCCGGCCCCGGACCCGACCAGTCCGGTCCCGGCGCACCGGGCGAGCCGTGCCCGCAGTGCCGTACGCCGCGGGACGGGATGGCACCGTTCTGCGCCGAGTGCCGCTACAACTTCCTCACCAACTCCCCGATGTCCTACGCCCCGCCCGGGCAGCCCACGGGCCAGCAGCCCGGCCCGCCGCCCGGCATGCCCGGCCCCGGCGGTCCCGGCACCCAGGGCGGCGGCCCGGGCGGCTACGGTTTCCCGCCGCCCGCACCCGGCCCCGGCGGCTTCGGTCCGGGTCCTGGTGGCCCCGGCCCCGGTCCCGGTCAGCCGATGCCCGGTCCCGGTGCCCCCGGTGGCCAGGACGGCCAGGGCGGCTACGGCTTCCCGCCGCCGCAGCCCCAGCAGCCGCAGGGCATGCCGCCCGGTCCCGGCCAGCCCGGCCCCGGTGGCTTCCCCGGCCAGCCCGGCCCGCCGCCCGGCATGCCCGGCCCCGGCCAGCCCGGCCCGCCCCCGCCGCAGCAGGTCGACGACTGGCCCCTGACCCCGCCCGCCGCCCACGGCGCGCCGCCGATGGCGCCCCCGCCTCCGGGCCCCGGCCCGCAGGCACCGTTCGAGCAGCAGCCGCCGTTCGAGCAGCAGCCGCCCGCACCGTTCCCGCCGCAGCAGCCCGGCCCGTACGACCAGCAGCCCGGCCGCCCCTACGACCAGCAGCCCGGTCCGTACGACCAGCAGCCGCCGCCCCCGTTCGAGCAGCAGATGCCGCCGCAGCAGGGGCCCGGGCCGGACCAGCAGTGGAACGGCGGTCCCGGACAGGGTCCCGCCGCGCCGCCGCAGGGCCCGCCGCCGGTCGTCGGTGAGGGCTGGGTGGTGGCGATCGCCCCGGACCGCGAGTACTTCATGGCGATGATGGGCCGCAGCGGCCCGGAGGCGGCGGGGCTCAACCTGCCCTCGTACTCCCCGGAGCAGGTGCTGCCGCTCGCCAACGGCCAGCTCGCGGTGGGCCGCCGCCGCAACAGCACCGGCGAGTCCCCGGACATCGACCTGGGCAGCTCGCCGGAGGACCCGGGCGTCTCGCACCAGCACGCGCTGCTGGTGCAGCAGCAGGACGGCAGCTGGGCGGTGGTGGACCAGAACTCCACCAACGGCACCACGATCAACCTCGCCGAGGACCCGATCCAGCCGTACGTACCGGTGCCGCTCCACGAGGGCGACCGGGTGCACGTGGGGGCTTGGACGACGCTCACGGTGCGACGGGGCTAGGTTCTCCCACGTACCTGGCCGTCCCGCCGCGGGGCTTGCTCGCCGTTGCGCTTTGCGGCGCGCCGCACGTGGCTGTCTGCGGCGCCGCGGTTGTTTCTCGCCGTTGCGCCTGCGGCGGGCTGGGTTTGTGGTGGGTGCGGTGACGGGCCTCCGGGGCCGGTTGTGTGGACTGCTGACGCTTTACGTCCACACAACCGGCCCCTCCGGCCCGTCCCCTCCCGTGGGGGGGGAGTGTGCAGGTGAGTGGGGGCGCGCGTCGTTGCCCGCGCACCTGGTGTCATGTGGTCTTGGGAATGCCTCGCCCAGCCGTCGAGTTGTGGCCCCGCAGGGGGCCCTCGCAACCCTTACGGGATCTGTTCGACCATCCCCTAGGGGTACCCAAGCCCCCTTGCATGCCCCAACGTCCACCCCCACGCACCGCATTCCCATCCCCCCAACGGGAGGGGACGGGCCTGGGGGGGGTTTTTTTTGGGGGGGAAAAATGCACAAGCCAAAAAAAAAAAACCACAAGACCATCACCCCACCCAAAAAAC
>NZ_JBVKBL010000026.1:0-84573 GCF_055657085.1 Streptomyces sp. NPDC107765
GGCAGGGGAAAATCAGGAGGGGGGGGGGAGCAGTGAGAGCAGGCGTTCTTCCTTTCCCCGGAGACCGGAAGATCACCTCGTCTGGCGGCGGCCGCCCCCGGGGGCGGCCGCCGCGGCACGCCGTACCCGTCGCGGCGTCAGGTCGCCGTCAGGAAACGGTCCGTCGGCGCAAGGTGTACGTATGCGTCACGTGCTGGCAGCACGGGCTTAACACTCGTCCGGCACATTGATGTGCACGGCGATACGGACCTCCGGAGCGGCTCCCGGACCTCTCGGATCGTCACCCGGACGCGACGGTCGGCCCTGACCCGGCTCGCGTCCCTGGCGGGGACCGCCGTCGTCCCGCCCCCGGCCCGTCCGGGGTGCGGCGGTCCCCGCCACAACTCCCTTCCCGGGCTTTCAGTCCCACTCCCCGTCACGCTGCTCCCCGCGTCCGCCCGGAAGCAGCTTCCGCACGCCGACGCTGTGCACGGCGTTGACGCCGACGATGCCGGCCCAGCACACCAGCAGCCCCGGGATCCCGGCGTTGACCACGCCGATCGCGGTCAGCGGGACGGCCAGCACCAGGGACAGGGCGGCGACCCCGAACCGCTCCCAGAAGCCGCCTTTGCCGCCCTGCGGGCGCGGCGGGCGGCCGCCGCGCGCCACCTGGACCTGCTGCTCGGCGAGCTGCCGCCGCACCCTGCGGTCGACGGTGTGGTCCAGCTTCTCCAGGAAGGACTCCACCAGCTCCGCCTCGTACTCGGGCCCGAGCTCCTTGCGCGTCTGGAGCGTCGCGTCGAGTTCCTTGCGCAGATCGGGGTCGTGTGTCGCCATGGTGCGAGCGTACGGACCGCCCGCACGCGGCACGGTAGGGCTAACCCCCCGATCCGGCCGGGCTCTGCTGCCCCTGCCCGTCCCGGGCCGCTTCGGGGTGCGGGACGGCCGCGGCGCCGCGGCGGGCGGCGAGCCCGTACAGCACGGCCGGTACGGCGAGGCCGACGAGCCAGGAGACGTCGGCGCCACCGAGCGGAGCCACCAGCGGGCCCGTGTAGAAGTGCGTGGCCAGGAAGGGGAGTTGGGCGAGCACGCCGAGGACGTAGACGGTCAGCGCCCGGGTGTTCCAGGCGCCGTAACGGCCGGCCGGGTCGCTGAGCGCGGCGATGTCGTAGCGCTCCTTGGAGATCAGGTAGTAGTCGGTGAGGTTGATCGCCGACCAGGGCGTGAAGAAGGTCAGCAGGAACAGCAGGAAGTCCTTGAAGGACGTCAGGAACGAGTCCTTGCCCAGCAGGGCGACGGCCGTCCCGGCCAGCATGATCCCGGCGATGTACCCGGCCCGGCCGCGCGGCGACAGCACCCGCTGCCCCCGGAACCCGCTGACGCTGGTGACCAGCGACATGAAGCCGCCGTAGGTGTTGAGGACGTTGATGGTCAGCTTGCCGAGCGCGATGACGAAGTACAGGAACGAGGCGATCAGCCCGGCGCCGCCCAGCCCGACGACGTAACCCACCTCGTGCCCGACGAACGCGTCCGGCGCCGCGGCGGCGGCCAGCGCGCCGAAGGTCATCGACCACTGCGCGCCGAGCACCGAGCCGGACAGCGTCCACCAGAACGTGGCGCGGGCCGAGGTGTGCCGGGGCAGATAGCGCGAGTAGTCGGCGACGTACGGGCCGAACGCCAGCTGCCAGGAGGCCGAGAGCGAGACGGCGAGCAGGAAGACCGGCAGCCCGAAGCGGTGGTCGTGCAGCAGCGTGCCCAGGTCGGCGCGCTGCAGGAGCCGGACGCCCAGGTAGACGAAGGCCAGCGCGCACACCAGGCCGGCGATCCGCCCCAGGGTGTGGATGAGGCGGTAGCCGACGGCCGCGGCGAGCGCGGTGACCGCCGCGAACAGCACGATCCCCGGCGTCTCGCCCAGGTGCGTCAGCTCACCGACCGCCTGCCCGGCCAGCACGCTGCCGCTGGCGAAGAACCCGATGTACATCACGATGACCAGCGCCAGCGGGACCACCGCCCCGCGCACCCCGAACTGGGCCCGCGAGGTGATCATCTGCGGCAGGCCCAGCCGCGGGCCCTGGGCGGAGTGCAGCGCCATCACCGCCCCGCCGAGGAGGTTGCCGAGCAGCAGCCCGATCACCGCCCAGAAGGCGTTCGCCCCGAAGACGACCGCCAGCGCGCCGGTGACCACGGCGGTGATCTGGAGGTTCGCGCCCAGCCAGAGCGTGAACTGACTGACCGGGCTGCCGTGCCGTTCGTCGTCGGGGACCACATCGATCGAGCGCCGTTCCACCACACCTGCCATGCATCCGCCCCGGTTCGTTGCCTGTATGGATTCATGCAGGATCCGGGTCGATGAATGGCAGGTCAATAGGTGGGAGCGGGAAAGCGCTGAATTCGCGGTGACGGAACCGGTGGGAACGGTCGGCCGGCCGACGGCCGGCCGACGGCTCACACGGCCGGCGACCCCGGGTCGGCCGGCGACGCCGGGTCGCCCATCGGCCGCAGCTCGTCCGCGTACGACACCGAGACCCGGCGCATCAGCCCGTCCTCCGTGATGTCGTACTGACCCAGCCGCCACAACGGCGGCGAATAGGCGTGCACCGACACCGCGTCGTCGGTCGCCCCGGTGAGCCGGTGGATGTGGTCCGGGCCGAAGCAGAACGACGAGCCGGCGCCGACGGCGGTGACCACATGCTCCCCGCCGATCCGCGGATTGGACTCGGTCAGCACCCCCTGCACGACCCGGACGGCGCCGGAGGAGAGGTCGTGGTCGTGCCAGCCGGTGTCGTTCCGCCGGGTCCAGCACAGCAGCCAGACGTCGACGAACTCGTCGCGGTACAGCGACGCGTAGTGCCGCTCGGTGTCGGAGAACGCGACCTGCCCGCGCCACAGGTCCGGACGGCCCGCCAACCCGTCGACCAGCTCCCGCAGTTCACGCTTGCCGAGAACGCGCTCGGGCAACGCGGCGAACGGCTGCCCGGCGTCCACGGCCGGACCGGCGGCAGCGACGGCGGCGGCCTCGGTCCGGGAGGCGGCGTGCGTCATGGTCGGACTCCTTTCGACGGGCCCAGCAGACGGGCCGGATTGGCGGTGCACAGAGAGTGCACGGCGGCCTCGCCACCGAGGCCGGGGATCACCGGATCCAGGGGTGCGGCGCGCAGCGCCTCCCGCGGAGGACGGTGGCGGACGAGGGGGCGGGCGTACGGGCGGTCGCTGCCGTTGACGACGACGTCGATGCCGACCGCCCGTACCAGCGCGTCCACCGCCCGGCTCCCGTACGAGGACGTCTCGTAGAACGCGTCGGGGTCCACCCGGCCCCGCTCCTCGCCCCCGCCCCGCGCCACCAGCCGCTCCCCGTGCAACGGCGCCAGACCCGCCAGCGCCGCGAAGCAGACCCGCAGGCCCGGGTGGCGCGGCCGGCCGAAGGCCCGGAACGCGAACCAGGAGGCGTGCATCTGCTGGACGTACGGGACCAGCGCGGGCCACCAGGCGGGCGCCGTGCCCCCGGCGGGCGGGGCCGCGCCGGGGTGTACGAACAGCGGCTTGTCCAGCGCGGTGAGGACGTCCAGCAGGGGCGCGCAGCGGGCCCAGCCGGCGGCATCGAGCAGGGCGGTGGCGGGCAGTTGGAGGCCCACACAGCCGCGCCGCAGCTCGCGGCGGAGCGCCCCGGTGTCCGGTTCGGGCACGGTGAGGCGGACCGAGGCCCAGACGCCGAAGGGGGCGGGCAGCGCCAGCGCCCCGTCGTGGAACGCGGCGAGCAGCGGTGCGGCCTCGCCTGGCGGCAGGTATTCGATGCCGAGCGGACTGGAGAGCGAGACCAGCGCCCGGTCCAGCCCGTCCGCCCGGGCGAGCCGGACCCGGGCCGCGACGTCGTGGTCGGCCGGATCGACGGGATACGGCGGCTCACCGGGCAGCTCCAGCGTCCAGCCGTCCAGCCGCGGCGGCGCACCGCGTTCCCGCAGCAGCGCCACGAACGCGGGCGGCCAGAGGTGCTGGTGGACATCGGTGGGCACGGCGGCGGGAGCCTCCTCAACCGCTTCACTTAACCGGTTAACTGATGCGCTTAAGTGAAACGCTTAACCAGCCGGGGTGTCAAGGCCCTCGCCCTGGAGCCCGGACGCTGCGGGGCCCCACCGCCCCTACGCGACCGCGCCCACGCGCCCACGCGACCGCGCCCACGCGACCGCGCCACGCGGCGGCCGCGGGCACCGTCAGGGCGTGGGGTTGGCGGGGGCCGGCAGGGCGTGGGACCGGCGGGGCGCATCCGGGCGTGGGGCGGCGGGGCCCGTTAGGACGTGGGACCGGCGGGGCCGATCCGGGCGTGGGGCGCAAGGCCCGGCCGACCCGGCCGCCTTGGGTAGGCTTCCGGCATGGCCAGGCCCAACAAACGCACCACCCTCCGCGAGGTGGCCGAGGCCACCGGACTCTCCACCGCAGCCGTCTCCTACGCACTGCGCGGCAAGCACGTCTCCAAGGAGACCGAGGAGCGGGTGCGCAAGGCCGCCGCCGAACTCGGTTACGAGGCCGACCCGATCGCCCGTGCCCTCGCCAGCGGCCGCACGAGCACCGTCGGGGTGCTCGCCGGCGACCTCCAGGACCTCTGGCAGCAGCAGCTGATGGCCGCCATAGGGCGCGAACTGCTGGCCGGCGACCGCTATGCGCTGATCCTCGACGCCGGCGGCGACCCCGAGCGGGAACTGGTCCTCGCCAAGCAACTGCGCGACCAGCGGGTGGACGGTCTGCTGGTCTCCCCGGTCGACCCCTCGGCCGAGGGCTGGGCGGCGATCGCCGAGGGGGTGCCGGTGGTCTCCATCGGCGACGCGCTGAGCCGGGCCCGTACGGCGGGCGAGGTGCTCTTCGACAACCGCGCCGGCATCGACGCGGTCCTGGACTACCTCCGCGGCCTGGGCCACCGCCAGGTCACCGTCCTCACCCCCACCGGCCCCTCCACCCCCGACCGCCCCGCCGACGTCTACGTCCGCGAGGCCGCCGACCGCCTCGGCATCGACGTCCAGGTCCTGCCCTGCCCCCAGGAACTGGGCGAGGCGACCGCGGTGGCCCGGCGGGTGCTCACCGACACCCCCGACGGCCGCCGCCCGGCCGGCGCGCTCCCGCCGCCCGCCGCGGTCTTCTGCTTCTCCGACTCCATCGCCTACGGCGTCTACGCGGCCGCCGCCGAGGCCGGACTGACCGTCGGCCGGGACCTGTCCGTCGTCGGCTTCGACGACCACCCGGTCTCCCGCGTCCTCACCCCACCGCTGACCACCGTCGACTGGGGCCTCGGCGAGATCGCCAAGGAAGCCGCCCGCCTGGCGGTCGCGGCGATAGAGGGCCGCCGCGTCCGCCGCAAGCGCATCCTGTGCGCCCCGCGCCTTGCCGAACGGGGTTCGGCGACTCGGCCCACGTAGCTGGCCGTTGCGCTTTGCGCCGCCTCCCACGTAGCTGTCTGTCCCGCCGTGGTTGCTTCTCGCCGTTGCGCTTTGCGGCGCCGCGTACGTTGTCGGCTGTCCCGCCGTGGTTGCTTCTCGCCGTTGCGCCTGGCGGCGGGCGTTTGTGTGTCGGGTGCGGTGACAGCCCTACAGACTTCGTCCTCCGGTCTGTCCCCTCCCGTTGGTGGGGGTTGGGAGGCCGGTGGGGGTGGGCGTCGTCGTTCCGGGTGCACCTTGCGTTGGGGGGTTTGAGGAATACCGCTCCAGCCCGTTGCGTTGAGGCCCTGCAGGGGGCCCTCGCGACCCTTACGGGTTCTGTTCGACCGTCCCGTAGGGGTTCCCAGGGCCCCTTGCATGCCTCAACGCCCGCCCCCACACACCGCATTCCCCTCCCCCAACGGGAGGGGACGGGCCGGAGGGGCCGGTTGTGTGGGCTTCGCTTCCGAGGACTCGATAAAGAGCGAAGGCGGAGCGCAGCGGAGCGTAAAGCGTCAGCAGTCCACACAACCGGCCCCGCAGGCCCGTCACCGCACCCAACACCCACCCAGCCCGCCGCAGGCGCAACGGAGAACGAGCCCCGCGGCGGGAAAGACGGGTACGTGCGGGGCGCCGCAAAGCGCAACGGCGAACAAGACCCGCGGCGGGACAGACAGCTACGTGCGGCGCGCCGCCAAGCGCAGCGGAACGGCGGGACAGACGGGTACGTGGGAAGTCACAGCTTGCGCTTGGCCAGCCAGGCTGCCGCCACCCGGTCCGGGTCCTGCTTGTCCTTGTCGACCTTGCGGTTGAGTTCGGTGAGGTCGGCGGTGGTCAGGGCGTTGCCGAGGGTCGCCAGCGCCCGGCGCACCTTCGTGTCGGCCTTGCGGGCGGCGATCAGCGGGACGATGTGCTGGGCGGGGACCAGGTGGCGGGGGTCGGCCAGCAGCACCCAGCCGTTCTCCTTGATGTCGACGTCGGTGGTGAAGACGTTGGCGACGTCGATGTCGCCCTTCTTCAGGGCGCCCTTGACCAGCGGGCCGGACGAGTCCAGTGCCTTGAACTCCTTGAATTCCACGCGGTACCGGTCCTTGAGGCCGACCAGCCCGACCACCCGCTTCTTCATCTCCGCGGCCGCGCCGAACACCAGCTTTCCGCTGACCTTGCGCAGGTCGTCGAGCGACGTGAGGCCGTAGCGGTCGGCGGTCTCGCGGGTCACGGCGAAGCTGTCGCGGTCCTCGGCGGCCGCGTACGGGAGGACCTCCAGGCCGTCCGGTACCACCGTGGCCAGCGCGTTCTGCATCGCGCCGGCCTCGGTCTCGGTGGCCTTCTTGTCGAGGTAGAGCAGCAGGCTGCCCTGGTATTCGGGGAGCAGGTCGATGTCGCCGGAGCGCAGCGCCGGAACCACGATCTCGCGGGAGCCGAGGTTGGGCCGGACGGTGGCCTTGACGCCGGCCGTGGACAGGACGCCCGCGTAGAGGTAACCGAGGATCTGGTTCTCGGTGAAGTTGGCGGTGCCGATGACCAGGCCACCGCTGCTGTTGCCGCTGTCGCCGCCGGCGCCGTCCCCCTTGAGGGAGGTGATGCCGGAGGAACAGGCGGCCAGCAGCGGGGCCGAGGCGCCGGCGAGCAGGGTGGTCAGGACGGTGCGGCGGTTCATGGCTGGCTCCTGGGGAGGGGCGGCGTACGGGGCGCGGGGCGTGGCGGTTCAGCGGGCGGCGGCCGGGCGGCCGCGGAACAGCAGCCGGGTCAGCCCGCCCAGGGCCAGATCGGCGACGACGGCGAGCACGGCGACCAGCACCGCACCGCCGAGCACCTGCACCAGGTCGCGCTGGGCCAGGCCGTCGAAGACGTAGCGGCCCAGCCCGCCGAAGCTGACGTAGGCGGCGATGGTGGCGGTGGCCACGACCTGGACGGTCGCGAGCCGGATGCCGGTCATGATCAGCGGCAGCGCCAGCGGCACCTCGACCTGCCAGAGGATCTGGCGGCCGCGCAGCCCGACGCCCTTGGCGGCGTCCTTGACCTCCGGGTCGACGGCCGCCATCCCGGCGTACGTGTTGGTGATGATCACGGGCACGGCGAGCGCGACCAGCGAGACGTACACCGGCCACACGCTGAGCCCGCCGGCGAGGAAGACCAGGGTGACCAGGCCGACGGTGGGCAGCGCCCGGCCGAAGGAGGAGAGGTTGACGGCGAGGAAGGCGCCGCGGCCGGTGTGCCCGATGAGCAGCCCGACGGGCAGCGCGATCAGGGCCGCGGCGAGGGTGGCGAGCACCGAGTACTCCAGGTGCTCCAGGACGCGGGTGGCGATGCCGTCCGGGCCCGCCCACTGTGCCGGGCCGGTCAGCCAGGCCGCGAGGTTCTTCAGGAGTTCGAGCATTGGGCCGTCACGCTCGCTTCCACAGCTTGGGGGCGGACCGGGGCGTGCCGCTGGGGGTGGACCGGGGCGTGCCGCGCCGCCAGGGGGTGCACAGCCGCTGGACGGTCACCAGCAGGGCGTCGGCGGCCAGCGCGAGCAGCAGGGTCAGGGCCACGCCGGCGATGACCGGGGTGGGGAAGTTGCGCTGGAAGCCGTCGGTGAAGAGCTGGCCGAGCCCGCCGTATCCGATGTAACTCGCCACGCTGACAAGGGAGATGGACATCACCGTGGCGACCCGTACGCCCGCCATGATCACCGGGAGGGCGAGCGGCAGCTCGACGGTGAGCAGGGTGCGCAGCGGCCGGGTCCCCATCGCCTTCGACGCCTCGCGCACCCGTTCCGGGACCGCGTCCAGGCCCTCGACGGTGTTCCGCACCAGGACGACCAGGGTGTACGCGGTCAGGCCGGTGATCGCGGTGGTGCGGGTCAGCCCGGTGACCGGCAGCAGCAGGACGAAGAAGGCGAGCGAGGGGATGGTGTAGAGGATGTTGGACGCACCGAGGACGAAGCCGCGCAGCGGGCGGACGCGGTGCGCGAGGACCGCCAGCGGCAGCGCGATCAGCAGGCCGAACAGGACGGCGGGGACGGCGGTGGCGAGGTGGTCCGCGGTGAGGCGGGTCAGTTCGCCGACGTGATCGGGGAACCAGCCCCATTCGACGGTCATGCGGGGCGCTCCGCGGGGGCGGCGGCCTCGGGTCCGGGGTCGTCCGGCCCGGGGTCGTCCGGTGCGGGGTCGTCCGGCGCGAGGCCGTCGGGCGCGGGGGCGTCGGGGGTGAGGCCCTCGCCGGCGGGCCCGTGGGGCTTCTCGGCGGTGGACCGCGTCTTTTCGGTCTTCTCGGTCTTCTCGTTCCTCTCGGTGGTGGTCCGGCCCGGTGCCGCCGGAGCGGCCGCGCGGGTGGCGTCGGCGTGGCTGCGGCCGGCCCGGTCGTGGATGGCGTCGCGGGAGGTGACGCCGGTCAGGACGCCGTCGGCGGTGACCCGGGCGACCGCCCCGGCCGGTGAGGAGACCGCCTCGTTGAGGGCCGAGAGCAGCGAATCGGTGTCCCGCAGCGGCCGCACCGCGGCCAGCTCCGCCTCGCCGGCCGTACCGCCGGCCGGCAGCGCGTCGGTGTCCAGCCAGCCCAGCGGTTCGCCGCGCGGGGAGGTCACCAGGCGCCAGCGTCCGCCGTCGCGGCCTATCGCGCCGACCGGTTCGTCGGCGCGTATCGCCCGGCCGGGCGCGTGCGGCACGTCGGCGAGGGTGGTGAGCGAGAGCAGCTTCAGACCGCGCTCGGCGCCGAGGAAGTCGGCGACGAAGTCATCGGCGGGACGGGCCAGGAGTTCGGCGGGCTCGGCGCACTGGACCAGCCGGCCGCCGGTGCGGAACACCGCGATCCGGTCGCCCAGGCGGACCGCCTCGTCGATGTCGTGGGTGACGAAGACGACGGTCTTGCGCAGCTCCTCCTGGAGCCGCAGCAGCTCGTTCTGGAGCTGGCTGCGGACGACCGGGTCGACCGCGCCGAACGGCTCGTCCATCAGCAGCACCGGGGGGTCGGCGGCGAGCGCCCGGGCCACCCCGACGCGCTGCTGCTGGCCGCCGGAGAGCTGGTGCGGATAGCGCTTGCCGGTGTCCGCGGGCAGGCCGACCAGCTCCAGCAGCTCCGCGGCGCGGGCCCGGGCCTTGCGGCGGCCCCAGCCGAGCAGCAGCGGGACGGTCGCGATGTTGTCGAGGACCGTACGGTGCGGGAAGAGGCCGGACTGCTGGATGACGTAGCCGATGCCGCGGCGCAGCTCGGCGGCGTCCGCCTCCAGGACGTTGCGGCCGCCGACGCTGATGGTGCCGGAGGTCGGCTCGACCATGCGGTTGACCATCCGCAGGGTCGTCGTCTTGCCGCATCCGGACGATCCGACGAGGACGGTGACGCCGCCCTCGGGGAGATCGAGGGAGAGATCGTCCACCGCGGTGGTGCCGTTCGGGTACCGCTTGCTGACTGCGTCGAATTTGATCATCCGCTGCCCCTTGCCCGGCCTGCATAGTGTCATGCAGAGTCTTAGGCGTGTGAATAGAAGTCAATGGGTGGGAGTAAACCCTGTGTGACAACGCGGGTTACCCGAGAGTTCTTCCAGCTCTCCGCTCGGCCACCGTACGGAACCAGGTATCGGAATTCGGCCCACAAAGTGCGTTATAAGAGGGAGTTGAGCCCCTTGATTTCCCACATGCTGGACACCGCCCGCGGGTCCGGCAGGCGCGTCACCCTCGACGGCACCGCGCTGCGCACCGCCGATGTCGCCGCCCTCGCGGACCGCACCGCCCGCCCCGCGGCACCCGACCCCAAAGCCCTCGCCCGCGCCGCGGAATCCTGGGACACCGCCCGCCGGCTCGCCGCCACCGGACGCGTCTACGGCCGCAGCACCGGCGTCGGCGCCAACCGCACCGAGGACGTCGAGGCCGCCGACGCCGCCCACGGCCTGCGCCTGCTGCGCAGCCACGCCGGTGCGATCGGCGACCCGCTGCCCGGCCGCGAGGTCCGGGCGATGCTCGCGGTCCGCGCCAACCAGCTGCTCGCCGGCGGGGCCGGCCTCAACCCCGCGGTCATCACGGCCCTGGTCACCGCCCTGGACGCCGGCGCCCACCCGGTCGTCAACGAACACGGCGCGGTCGGCACCGGCGACCTCGCCGCGCTCGCCCAGACCGGCCTGGCACTGGCCGGCGAACACCCCTGGCACGGCACCCCCGGCGGCCGCGCCCCGGCCCCCGTCGCCCTCGACAACAACGACGCGCTCGCCCTGATCAGCAGCAACGCCCTCACCCTCGGCCAGTCCGCGCTCGCCCTGGACGCACTGCGCCGGCTGCTGGCCGCGTCGCTGCCGGTCGCCGCGCTCTCCCTGCTCGCGGTCGGCGGCTCCTACGAACCGTTCGCCGAACCGGTCATGCGCGCCCGCCCGCACCCCGGCTCCGCGGCCGCCGCCGCCCGGCTGCGCGCCCTCTCCGGCGTGCCGCCGCGGCCCAGCCCGCCGCTGGGCCGCATCCAGGACCCGTACAGCTTCCGCTGCCTCCCCCAGATCCACGGCCCGGCGCTGGACGCCGCCGACACCCTGGAATCCGTGCTGACCGTCGAGCTCAACGCCGCCGGCGAGAACCCGCTGATCAGCATCGAGGACCAGGCCGCCTACCACCACGGCAACTTCTACGCCGCCCATGTCGCCCTCGCCCTGGACGCCTTCCGGCTGGCCGTCCTGCAGACCGCCCGGCTCTCCACCGCCCGCCTGGCCGCCCTCTCCGAACCGGACCTCACCCGGCTCCGCCCCTTCCTGGGCGACGCCGCCCCCGCCAGCTCCGGCGTCATGATCCTCGAATACGCGGCCGGCGCGGCCCTCGGCGAGATGCGCGCCGTCTCCCACCCGGCCTCCCTCGGCCACGCCGTCCTCTCCCGCGGCGTCGAGGAACAGGCCAGCTTCGCCTCCCTCGGGGCCCGCCAGACGCTGCGCGCCGCCACGTACTACCGCCAGGTCCTCGCCTGCGAACTCGTCGCCGCCGTACGGGCGTTGCGCATGCGCTCGCTCGAACCGGAACCCGGCCTGCCCCTCACCACCGCCTACGCCCGGGCCGCCGAGGCGCTCGACCCCCGCATGGAGGACCGCCCCCTGACGGACGACGTGGCGGTGGCGGCCGACCTGCTCGACGAACTGGCGGAGGTGTGAGCGGCATGAACCCCGTCATGAACGCAGCCATGAACCCAGTCCTGGACCTGGCTATGACCCCAGCCATGACCCCAGCCATGAACCCAGCCATGAACGGAGCCATGGCCCCAGCCACGAACGCCGTCATGACCCCAGCCGCGAACGCAGCAGTCATGACCCCAGCCGCGAACGCAGCCGAAACCGGACGCGCCGGCGGACCGGCATCCCACCGCGCGGCCGTGCACCCGGGCGGGCGGCGGACCGGGCCCCGGGGCGGGCGTGTGGCTGAGTGGGGGATGGGCCGGCCTTGTGGGGGCGCGGGGGCTTGCGTTCCGGCGGGCGGTGGCCGGCGCGATCCCGTACGGGCGGTTCGTCGGGCGTACCTCGTACGGACGGCCCGGGTGGACGGTGTGCCGTGGGGCGGATGTGTGGCCGGGCGTGTGGTCGGCCGGGTGGTGGGTCGGCCTTGGCGTGCGGGGGCCCGAGCCCCGGCGGACGGCGACCGGACCGCTCCCGTACGGGCGGGCCGTCAGGCGTACCGGGCGCCGTCCCGAGCCAGGAATTCCGTACAGTCGGTCGACACAGGACAAGGCCCGCACCGGGCCGGGAAGAAGAGGCGATGAGCGGGGACGGGGACAACGGCCGCGGTACCGGCGGCGCGCCGGGGGAGCAGGCCGCGGAGGTCCGGGCCGAGGAGGCACGGGACGCGACGGCCGGCCGGGTCACGGACGCGGACACCGGCACCGCCGCCCGCCTCCAGAAGCTCTTCGAGGGCCACCGGCTGACGCCCACCCAGCGCCGGATCGCGCACTGCATGGTGCGCCGGGCCGCCGACGCGCCCTTCCTCTCCAGCGTCGAACTGGCCGAACTGGCCGGCGTCAGCCAGCCGTCCGTCACCCGCTTCGCGGTGGCACTCGGCTTCGACGGCTACCCGGCGCTCCGCCGCCACCTGCGCGAGGTCGCGCCCGCCGAGAAGACCGGCGACGACGGCACCGCCAACGAGTACCAGCAGGCGGTCCAGGCGGAGATCGACAACCTCCGGCACCTGGCCGCCGCGCTGGCCGACCCCTCGCCGGTGATCGAGGCCGGCCGCCTCTTCGCCGCCTCCCGGCCGCTGCCCGTCCTCGGCCTGCGCGCCGCCACCGCCCAGGCCGCCGGGTTCACGTACTTCGCCCGCAAGGTCCACCCCGACGTCCGGCTGCTGGACGAGGGCGGCACGATGCTCCCCGACCGGATCGACGCCGCGGTGCGGGCCGGCGCCACCACCTTGCTGTGCTTCGCGCTGCCCCGGCATCCCCGCGAGGTCGTCGAGGCCCTCGCCTACGCCCAGGACGCCGGGCTGACCGTGGTGACCGTCGCCGACAGTGCCTTCGCGCCGGTCGCCCGCCACACCGACCTGCTGCTGCCCGCCGCGGTCGGCACCGGCCTGGCCTTCGACACCGCCTGCGCCCCGATGCTCCTGGGCCGCGTCCTCCTGGAGGCGATGTGCGACGCGCTACCGGAAGCGCAGGCGCGCCTCGAAGAATTCGACGCGCGGGCCGCGGCGCGGGGCCTCTTCGTGGAATAGCCCCACGTAGCTGTCTGTCCCGCCGGTCCGCTGCGCTTGGCGGCGCGCCGCACGTGGCTGTCTGTCCCGCCGCGGGGCTCGCCGTTGTGCGCTTTGCGGCGCCGCGTACGTACTTGGCCGTCCCGCCGCGGTTGTTTCTCGCCGTTGCGCCTGCGGCGGGCTGGGTGGGTGTCGGGTGCGGTGACGGGCCTCCGGGGCCGGTTGTGTGGACTGCTGACGCTTTACGTCCACACAACCGGCCCCTCCGGCCCGTCCCCTCCCGTTGTGGGAGAAGGAATGCGGTGCGTGGGGGCGGGCGTTGAGGCATGCAAGGGGACCTGGCTACCCCTACGGGATGGTCGAACAGAACCCGTAAGGGTTACGAGCGCCCCTTGCAGGGCCTCAACCCAACGGCCCGGGGAGGTATTCCCGACACCCACCCCACCCCTTCCCACGACGCGAGGTGCACCCGGAACGACGACGCCCGCCCCCACCGGCCTCCCAACCCCCACTCACGGGAGGGGCTGGACCGGAGGACGAAGTCTGGAGGGCCGGCACCGCACCCGACAAACACCCGCCCGCCGCCAGGCGCAACGGCGAGAAGCAACCACGGCGGGACAGCCAAGTACGTACGCGGCGCCGCAAAGCGCAACGGCGACCAAGCCCCGCGGCGGGACAGCCAGCTACGTGCGGGGCGCCGCAAAGCGCAACGGCGAGCAACAACCGCGGCGGGACAGCCGAGTACGTGGGCCTACAAGCTAAAGCGCGTCCAGTGCCCGCACATGGGCGCCTCCGCTCTCCGTCGTGAGTTCCGACAGGCTCTGCGGCGTGCGGATGACCGCGAAGCGGACGTCGTCGGGGGAGGCGGCGTAGCCGTAGACGCCGGGGCGGGGGAGGGAGTTGTAGGCGAAGTGCGTGGAGAAGTAGTACGCGCCGGTGTCGAGCAGGGCGGCGTGGTCGCCGGACTGCAGGAGGGGGAGCGGGCGGTTCTCGGCGATCAGGTCGCCGGCGAAGCAGCACGGGCCGGCGATGTCCTGGGCGACCGGTGTGCCCGTCTTGGGGTGCCCGTCGGCGTCGTAGGCCGCGACCCGGAGCGGCCAGGCCTCGGGGACGAAGACCGTACGGGTGGCGACCTGGGCGCCGGCATGGGTGACCGCGATCGGGCGGCCGCCGGCCGACTTCGCGTACTCGACGCGGGCGAGGAGCGTGCCGTGCTTGGCCAGCAGGGAGCGGCCGAACTCGGTGATCAGGTCGTACCGCCCGGCGAGCAGCCCGGGGACGGCCGAGCGGAGCAGGGCGGCGTACTCGCGGTAGGTGGGGGTGGTGGCGTCGGAGGAGAAGTTGACGGGGAGGCCGCCGCCGATGTCCAGGGTGTCGATCTGCTGCCGGCCGGCCCGTTCGTTGATCTCCTCGGCGAGGTCGAACAGGGTGCGCACCCCGGCGCCCATCAGCTCCAGCGGCATGCCCTGAGAACCGACGTGGGCGTGCAGCCGGGTCAGCCACGGGCGGTCGAGACAGGCCCGGACCACCCAGTCGCGGGCACCCTCGTCGCGCAGCGCGATACCGAACTTCGAGGTGTCGGTGGCGGTGCTCATCGCCCCGATGCGGCCGCCGCCGATCTGTGGATTGACCCGTAGGCCGACGGGCGCGGTGCTCGGCACGGACTCCCTCAGGCGGTCGAGCCGGGCGAGTTCCTCGCGGTTGTCGGCGTTGACGGCGATCCCGAGGGCCAGCGCCTCCCGCAGCTCGGCGGGCGTCTTGGCCGGCGAGTCCAGGACCGTGCGATCGGCCGGTACCCCGGCGGCCCGGGCCAGTGCCAGTTCGCCGGGGCTGGCCACCTCGCAGCCGAGCCCCTCCTGCGCCAGCAGCCTCAGCACCGGCACCAGTGAGGCCGCCTTGACGGCGAAGGCGTGCAGCACCGGTGTGCCGGGGGTGGCGAACTCCTCGAAGGCGGCGTGGAGTTCGGCCGCGGATCGTCGGACGCCTGAGATGTCCAGCAGCCCCGCCACCGGCTCCTCGGGCCCCACCAGCCCCTGCGCAACGGCTGCCTGTACGGCACGGTCTCGGTCCGTGTTCGTCATGGGGCCACTCCATCATCGCCCGGGGGTCCGGCGCCATCGCTTACCGGGTGGGGCGGCCGTGGTGGGCGGAAGGGGCCCGGCCGGCGCCGTCCCGGGGGTGGACGGGCACCGGCCGGGCCGGGGCCGGCCGGGCGCGCCCGGTCAGGCTGCGGGGGCCGTTCCGAGGTTGGCCTTGCGGTGGCGTTCGCCGAGGCGGGAGCCGGACTCGCGGCGGGCGGCACGGCGCAGCAGGGGTACGGCGAGCAGGAAGCCGACCACGGCCCAGGCGGCCAGGACCATGGCGACCGTCGGCAGCTCCCAGGAGCCGGCCGGCTCCGCGGCCCGGGCGGCGTCCGGGAGCAGCGCCGAGCGCACGCCCTGGGCCATCCACTTCAGCGGGAAGACGGAGGCGATCTTCTGGACGATCACGGGCAGCGAGGTGAGCGGGAACATGGCCCCGGACGTCACCAGCAGGCCCATGGCCGGCAGCATGATCAGCGCCAGCGCCTCGCGCGGATTGGGCAGGACGGCGCCGATGGCCGCACCGAGCGGCACCACGGCCAGCAGCCCGAGCGCACTGACCCACAGCAGTGTCAGCCAGCCGTCGACGCTGTGCGGCAGCGGTCCGTTCGCCACCAGCGCGCCGGCGCTCAGCAGGACGACCAGGGTGGCCAGTGCCATGACGACGACCAGCACCGACTTGGCGATGAGGTACGCCGGTATGCCGCCGGGGGTGGTCCGCAGGCGCAGCAGTGTGCCCTCCTCCCGCTCGGTCACCAGGATCTGCGGGAGGTTCACCAGCCCTATCTGGAACAGCAGATAGGCGGCGAAACCGCAGAGCGCCAGGTGCGTCATCGGGACATGCGTCCCCGGTACGTCGTCGTGCAGATTGCTCACGACCACCAGCGCGACCACGATGTTGATCAGATGGCTGCCCAGCTCCTTGCGGTTGCGGAACAGGTGCCGTACCTCGATCCCGCCGCGCAGGCAGCCGGCCCGCCAGTAGCGCCGGCGGGAACCGGACCCGCCTCCGCCCGGGATCCGACCGTCCTCGCCAACTCCCTTGCCCGCCATGCCGTTCGCCCCGTCCGCGTCCGTCGCTTCCGTCACCGTGGTGACCGCTGTCATGTCCGTCCCCCTTGTGGTCTGTGCTGCTGTCCGCCGGGCCCTCAGGCGGCGCGGTTCTGCTTGCCGGCGCCACTGTCGAGGGCGTCCGTCACCGGTCCGGCCGCGGACTGTGGCACCTCTTCCTGGTGCACCATCTGCAGGTAGGTGTCCTCCAGCGTCGGGCGGCGCACCTCCAGGTCGGTGACCGGGCCGGCGATCTCGCGGTGGAGCTCCCAGACCAGCCGGGAGGGGTCCGCGGTGCGCTCCCGCCGGGCCGTGCCGTCCGGCGCCGTCCAGCGGACCTCGGCCTGGGCGGCGGCACTGCGGGCCAGTTCCGCCGGGGTGCCGTGGGCCCGGATCCGGCCGTTGACCAGCATCGCTATCCGGTCGGCCAGCCGCTCGGCCTCCACCAGGTCGTGCGTGGTGAGCAGGACCGTGACGCCCTCGTCGCGGGCCAGCCGCTCGATCAGCTCGTGGAAGTCGCGGCGGGCTTCCGGGTCGAAGCCGGTGGTCGGTTCGTCCAGGAAGACCAGCTCGGGGCGGCCCACCAGGGCGAGCGCCACGTCCAGGCGGCGGCGCTGCCCGCCGGAGAGCTGGTCCACCTGCTTGCCGGACTGTCCGGTGAGGCCGACCAGGGCCAGCAGCTCAGCGGGGTCGCGCGGTGCTTCGTGGTACGTGGCGAAGTGCGTCAGCAACTCGGCCACCCGCCAGCGGCGGTGGTCCCGCCAGGACTGCAGCACCAGGCCGATCCGGCCGCGCCAGGCGTCGCCGCCGCGCGCCGGGTCCGTGCCCAGCACCCGGACCGTCCCGGCGGAACGCTGCCGGAAGCCCTCCAGGATCTCGACGGTGGTGCTCTTGCCGGCGCCGTTGGGACCGAGCAGCGCGAAGACCTCGCCTCGCCGGACCTCCAGGTCGACGCCGTGCAGCACATCGGTGCTGCCGTAGGACATCCGCAGGCCGCTCACGTGGATGACCGGCGGTGCGGCGTCGGCGGTCGGGGGCACGGGTGCGCCCTCGGTGATCGTCATCGGTGTGCCTCCGCGTGCTGTTGCTGAGTGGTCTGGTCCGAGGTCTGTCCCGCATCGGGGGGAGGGGCCGCGGGGGCGGCGGTGGGGCCGGCGCCCTCGACGATCGCCCGGAGCGCGGCCACATGCCCCTCGAAGGCGGTGCGGCCCCGGCTCGTCAGCCGTACCTTGGTGCGGCGTTTGCGTCCGCCGCCCTCCTTGTGGATCTCCAGGTATCCGGCCTCCTCCAGGGTGTGCAGCTGCTTGGACAGCGCTGAGTCGCTGAGCGAGAGGCTGTCCCGGATGAAGGAGAAGTCGGCCCATTCCGTCGCGGCGAGCAGGGCGACGACCGACAGCCGGGTGGAGGGGTGGATCAGTTCGTCGAAGCCCGATGGAGTGCTCATCGGCGCGCCTCCTCGGGGGCGGTTCTCTCGTCGGGGTCGCTCAGGGCCCGGCCGCGCAGCGGGCTGACCGCCCAGCGGTTGGCCGGGCCGACGAAGAGCACGAAGGCACCGGCGGAGAGCGTGGCCTGGATCAGGCTGCCGTAGGGCAGCGTCAGCCAGTCGGTCAGGCGCCCGGTGAGGATGATCGTGCCGCCGCCGAGGACCATGCCCGCGAAGAGGGTGATGACGCTGCGCCAGCCGTACCGCGACCGGTGCAGTCGCATCCGGCTGCGGCGGCTGTAGACGACGGCCAGCGTGACCAGGACGGCGACATAGGCGCCGAGGAGCACGAAGGCGCCCCATTCCGGGAGGTCGAGTCCCCAGCTGGCGACGAAGAGCCACATGAGGGCCCCCGTGACGTATGTGCCCCGCCGGTCGTCCTGTGCGCAGCGCTCGACCTCGTCGTACACCCGCTCCTGGGGCACCCGGATGCGCTGGAGATCCTGCCAGGCCCGCTCGGCGTCCACCGGTGTGGTCATGTCCTTCGCCTCCCCGTTGGCGTTTCAGACGGGCGGGGTCCGTGCCGGCACCCCGCCTCAACTTTCCTACTGGGAAAGCTAACACCGGCTTTCCTGCCGGGCAAGTCGAACGGGCGGGCTGTGGAAAACCTTCACCGCATCCTGTTGACTAGCGCTATTCATCGACCCCAAGATGTGAATAGCTCAATCCATTCGATGTTCAGGGAGGCACGGCCCATGTCGGGACCGCGACCCGTGCGGGCACCGCGCGGTACGGAGCTGAGTGCTCGGGGATGGCAGCAGGAAGCCGCGCTGCGCATGCTGCAGAACAACCTCGATCCGGAGGTGGCCGAACACCCGGACCAGCTCGTCGTCTACGGCGGCACCGGCAAGGCCGCCCGCGACTGGCGCTCCTTCGACGCGATGGTGCGCACCCTCACCACGCTCAAGCAGGACGAGACGATGCTCGTCCAGTCCGGCCGGCCGGTCGGCGTGATGCAGACGCACGAGTGGGCGCCGCGGGTGCTCATCGCCAACTCCAACCTCGTCGGCGACTGGGCCAACTGGGAGGAGTTCCGCCGCCTGGAGGCCCTCGGCCTGACCATGTACGGCCAGATGACCGCCGGTTCGTGGATCTACATCGGCACCCAGGGCATCCTCCAGGGCACCTACGAGACGTTCGCCGCCGTCGCGGCGAAGAAGTTCGGCGGCACCCTCGCCGGGACGATCACCCTCACCGCCGGCCTCGGCGGCATGGGCGGCGCCCAGCCGCTCGCCGTCACCATGAACGACGGCGTCGCCCTCTGCATCGACTGCGACCCGCGCGCCATCGAGCGCCGGATCGAGCACCGCTACCTGGACGTGCGGGCGGACAGCCTCCAGCACGCCCTCCAGCTCGCCGTCGAGGCCCGCGACCAGCGCAAACCGCTCTCCATCGGCCTCCTCGGCAACGCCGCCGAACTGCTGCCGCAGATGCTCGCCGAAGGCGCGCCGATCGACATCGTCACCGACCAGACCAGCGCCCACGACCCGCTGGCGTACCTGCCGGTCGGCATGGCCTTCGAGGACATGGCCGACGCCGCCGCCAAGGACCCGGCCGGCTTCACCACCCGCGCCCGCGAGTCGATGGCCAAGCACGTCGAGGCCATGGTCGGCTTCATGGACGCCGGCGCCGAGGTCTTCGACTACGGCAACTCCATCCGCGGCGAGGCCCAACTCGCCGGCTACGGACGGGCCTTCGCCTTCCCCGGCTTCGTCCCCGCCTACATCCGGCCGCTGTTCGCCGAGGGCAAGGGGCCGTTCCGCTGGGCCGCGCTGTCCGGCGACGCCCAGGACATCGCCGCCACCGACAAGGCGATCCTCGACCTCTTCCCGGAGAACGAGTCGCTCGCCCGGTGGATCAAGATGGCCGGCGAGCGGGTCCACTTCCAGGGCCTGCCCGCCCGGATCTGCTGGCTCGGCTACGGCGAACGCGACAAGGCCGGCGAGCGGTTCAACGAGATGGTCGCCGACGGCACCCTGCGCGCCCCGCTGGCCATCGGCCGCGACCACCTCGACTGCGGCTCCGTCGCCTCCCCCTACCGCGAGACCGAGGCCATGAAGGACGGCTCGGACGCGATCGCCGACTGGCCGCTGCTCAACGCCATGGTCAACGTCGCCTCCGGCGCCTCCTGGGTCTCGCTCCACCACGGCGGCGGCGTCGGCATGGGCCGCTCGATCCACGCCGGGCAGGTCACCGTCGCCGACGGCACCCCGCTGGCCGGCGAGAAGATCCGCCGGGTCCTCACCAACGACCCCGGCATGGGCGTCATCCGCCACGTCGACGCCGGCTACGAGCGCGCCGACGAGGTGGCCGCCGAGCGCGGCGTCCGCATCCCGATGCGCGAGGGCGAGGGCGCGTGACCGCCTCGTTCCACGAGATGTGGCAGGAGTTGCGGCCGCTCGGCCGCAACTCCGCCACCGGCGGATACCGCCGCTACGCCTGGACCGGCGCGGACGCCGACTGCCGCGCGTGGTTCCGGGCGCAGGCCGAGGCCCGCGGACTCGCCTACGAACTCGACCGCAACGGCAACCAGTGGGCCTGGCTCGGCGCCACCGGCCACCAGGACGTGGCCCCCGGCGAGGCCGTCGTCACCGGCTCCCACCTGGACTCCGTGCCGGACGGCGGCGCCTTCGACGGCCCCCTCGGCGTCGTCTCGTCCTTCGCCGCACTCGACGAACTCCGCCGCAGGGGAGCCGACCCCGCGAAGCCGCTGGCGATCGTCAACTTCGGCGACGAGGAAGGCGCCCGCTTCGGTCTGGCCTGCGTCGGCTCCCGGCTCACCGCCGGCGCCCTGACCCCCGAGGCCGCGCGCGAACTCCGCGACGCCGACGGCATCTCGCTGCCGCAGGCCATGGAGCGCGCCGGATACGACCCCGACGCCATCGGCCCGGACCCCGAACGGCTCGCCGCGATCGGCGCGTTCGTCGAACTCCACGTCGAGCAGGGCCGCGCCCTGGACCTCTCCGGCGACCCGGTCGGCGTCGCCTCCGCCATCTGGCCGCACGGCCGCTGGCGGTTCGACTTCCACGGCGAGGCCAACCACGCCGGCACCACGCGCCTGGAAGACCGGCGCGACCCGATGCTCAGCTACGCCGCGACCGTCCTCGCCGCCCGGGAACAGGCCCGGCTGGCCGGCGCCCTGGCCACCTTCGGGAAGATCAGCGTGGAGCCGAACGGCGTCAACGCCATCCCCTCGCTCGTCCGCGGCTGGCTGGACTCCCGCGCCCCCGACCAGGACACCCTGGACACCGTGGTCCACGGCATCGAGCAGGCCGCCGCCGAACGCGCCGCACGCGACGGGGTCGACCTGACCGTCGTCCGCGAATCCTTCACCCCGGTCGTGGAGTTCGGGCACGCCCTGCGGGACGAACTGAGCACCCTCCTGGGCAAGACGGCGGAGCGCCCGGTGCCCGTCCTCGGCACCGGCGCGGGCCATGACGCCGGTATTTTGTCCGGAACCGTCCCCACCGCCATGCTGTTCGTGCGCAACCCGACCGGTGTGTCCCACTCACCCGCCGAAGCGGCGGAGGAGGACGACTGCACCGCCGGGGTCCTCGCACTCGCCGACGTACTGGAGGGGCTGGCGTGCCGCTGACCACGCAGGCAACACCGACGACGTACTGGCTCGAACACGCCTGGCTCGGCAGCCACGTCGAGCCGGGCGTGACCCTGGAGACCGCGGACGGGCGGATCGCGGCCGTCCGCACCGGGGACGCCACCCCGCCGCCCGGCGCCACCGTCCTGCGCGGCCTGACGCTGCCCGGCCTGGCCAACGCCCACAGCCACGCCTTCCACCGCGCGCTGCGCGGCACCGTCCAGGTCGGCAGCGGCACCTTCTGGACCTGGCGCGAGATCATGTACTCCGTCGCCGACCGGCTCACCCCGGACAGCTACTTCGCCCTCGCCCGCGCCGTCTACGCCGAGATGGCGCTGGCCGGCATCACCTGCGTCGGCGAATTCCACTACCTCCACCACGCGCCCGGCGGCACCCGCTACGACGACCCCAACGCGATGGGCGAGGCGCTGATCGCCGCCGCCGCGGACGCCGGCATCCGCATCACCCTGCTCGACACCGCCTACCTCTCGTCCGGCTTCGGCGCCCCGCCCGACCGGCACCAGCTGCGCTTCTCCGACGGCACCGCGGACCGCTGGGCGCAGCGCGCCGACGCGCTCAAGGAGGACCGCGAGCACGTCCGCATCGGCGCCGCCATCCACTCCGTACGCGCCGTGCCCGCCGGCCAGCTCGGCACCGTCGCGGACTGGGCCCGCGCACGGCAGGCCCCGCTGCACGTCCACCTCTCCGAGCAGACCGCCGAGAACGACGCCTGCCGCGACGCCCACGGCCGCACCCCCACCCAACTGCTCGCCGACCACGGGGCGCTGGGCCGGCGCACCACCGCCGTGCACGCCACGCACCTCACCGACCAGGACATCGCCCTGCTCGGCGGCACCACCACCGGCGTGTGCATGTGCCCCACCACCGAGCGCGACCTCGCCGACGGCATCGGCCCGGCCGCCCGGGTCCAGGGCGCCGGCAGCCCGCTGTCCCTCGGCAGCGACAGCCACGCCGTCATCGACCTGCTCGAAGAGGCCCGCGCCATGGAGCTCGACGAGCGGCTGCGCACCCGCACCCGCGGGCACTGGACCGCGGCCGCCCTGCTGCGCGCCGCCACCGCCGACGGCCATGCCGCCCTCGGCTGGCACGACGCCGGCACCCTGGAGACCGGCGCGCTCGCCGACCTCACCACGATCGCACTGGACTCCGTACGCACCGCCGGACCACTGCCCCGGCTGGCCGCCGAAACGGCAGTATTCGCCGCCTCCGCGGCGGACGTGCGACACACCATCGTCGGCGGGCGGCAGATCGTCCGGGACGGTGTGCACACTCTTGTCCCCGACGTGCCCGCAGCCCTCGCCGAGTCCATCGCCGCCGTACGCGGCTGAAGGAGAACACCCCCGCGATGACGACGACCTCCGCGCCGACCACCGCCATCACCCACATCGCCCAGCTCGTCACCAACGACCCCTCCCTCGGTGAAGGCCCCCTCGGTCTGATCCAGGACGCCGCGGTCGTCATCGACGGCGACCGCATCGCCTGGGTCGGTCCCTCCAGCAAAGCACCCGCCACCGACAACGCCGTCGACGCCGCCGGCCGGGCCGGCATCCCCGGCTTCGTCGACTCCCACTCCCACCTCGTCTTCGCCGGCGACCGCACCGAGGAGTTCAACGCCCGGATGTCCGGGCGCCCTTACTCCGCCGGCGGCATCCGCACCACCGTCGCCGCCACCCGCGCCGCCACCGACGGGGAACTGGAGGCCAACCTCACCCGCCACCTCGCCGAGGCCCTCCGCCAGGGCACGACGACGTTCGAGACGAAGTCCGGCTACGGCCTGACCGTCGAGGACGAGGCCCGGGCGCTGCGCATCGCCGCCGCGCACACCGACGAGGTCACCTTCCTCGGCGCCCACATCGTCTCCCCCGACTACGCCGACGACCCGGCCGGCTACGTCGACCTGGTCACCGGCCCGATGCTGGACGCCTGCGCCCCGCACGCCCGCTGGATCGACGTCTTCTGCGAGAAGGGCGCCTTCGACGGCGACCAGGCCCGCGCGATCCTCACCGCCGGCAAGGCCAGGGGCCTGGTACCGCGGGTGCACGCCAACCAGCTCGGGCACGGCCCCGGCGTGCAGATCGCGGTCGAGCTCGGCGCCGCCTCCGCCGACCACTGCACCCACCTCGGCCCCGCGGACATCGACGCCCTCGCCCAGTCCGACACCGTTGCCACGCTGCTGCCCGGCGCCGAGTTCTCCACCCGCGCCCGGTGGCCCGACGCCCGGCCGCTGCTCGATGCCGGTGCCACCGTCGCGCTGTCCACCGACTGCAACCCCGGCTCGTCCTTCACCAGTTCCATGCCGTTCTGCATCGCCCTGGCCGTCCGGGACATGGGCATGACCCCCGACGAGGCGGTCTGGTCGGCCACCGCGGGCGGCGCCCGCGCGCTGCGCCGCACCGACGTCGGCCGCATCACCCCCGGCGCCCGCGCCGACCTGGCCCTCCTGGACGCCCCCAGCCATGTCCACCTCGCCTACCGCCCGGGCGTCCCGCTCGTCTCGGCCGTGTGGCACAAGGGCGTTCTGGTCTGACCCCGCACGGCCGCCGAAGGCCGTCGGACGCGGAGGAGGGCCCGTCCCGGTGATCCGGGGCGGGCCCTCCTCCGCGCGGGCGGTGCCGGCCGCGGGGGCCGGCGGGAGCGACCGCGGCCTCACTCCTCGACCATCAGCCCCTTGCGGAGCCGGCCGAGCGTGCGGGAGAGCAGACGGGAGACGTGCATCTGGGAGATGCCCAGCTCCTCGCCGATCTCGGACTGCGTCATGTTCGCCACGAAGCGCAGGGACAGGATCTTCCGGTCGCGCGACGGGAGTTCGGCGATCAGCGGCTTCAACGACTCGACGTACTCGATGCCTTCGAGCCCGTGGTCCTCGTAGCCGATCCGGTCCGCCAGGGCGCCTTCGCTGTCGTCCTCCTCGGGCTGGGCGTCCAGCGAGCTCGCGGTGTACGCGTTGCTCGCGGCCATCCCCTCGACGACCTCGTCCCGGGTGATGCCGAGGCGTTCGGCGAGTTCCTGCACCGTGGGGGCGCGGTCCAGCTTCTGGGCGAGTTCGTCGCCCGCCTTCGCGAGGTCCAGACGCAGTTCCTGCAGACGCCTCGGTACGCGCACCGACCAGCTGGTGTCACGGAAGAAGCGCTTGATCTCGCCGACGATGGTCGGCATCGCGAACGTCGGGAACTCCACCCCGCGGCACAGCTCGAAGCGGTCAATCGCCTTGATCAGGCCGATCGTGCCGACCTGGACGATGTCCTCCATCGGCTCGCTGCGGGAGCGGAAGCGGGAGGCCGCGAACTTCACCAGGGCGAGGTTGAGCTCGACCAGGGTGTTGCGGACGTAAGCGAATTCGTGGGTGCCTTCCTCAAGCGATTCGAGCCGCTCGAAGAGGGTCTTGGACAGCGCCCTCGCGTCCACCGGACCCACCTCGTCGAACGGCGGGATCTCGGGCAGATCGTCGATCTCGGCAAAAACCGCCGGATCGGATTCGACAGCGATCGGCTGGGAAGGGATGTGCCCGGTCGGGTCGGACAGGGGTGTCGACGATGCGGACTGCCGGGGGTCGTCGGTACGCAGTTCGTCGAGCCGGGGTGACATGGTCTCCTCCATCGTTCTCGGCATATGGCTGCCGATGCCTCTCCGTGAAGCCTTCGGTGTGCGGCGCCTCCAAAGCCGGCCGTTGCGAATGTGTTGTTCTACGCCTACCTGTCTTTGCCGGAAGATGGCAAGTAAGCGTTGTCCGTATATTGGGCAATATGCGGATTGTTCGGCTACCGGCGCGCGTCAGGAAGGCGTAGGGTTCGACGAGCGCAGTCGCAAGCAATCCAGGCATCTAGACAGCAAAAGGGGTGCGCATCGCATGGACCGCGGGACGGTCGGCAGTGCAAGCCGGGGCCGGCTTCACGTCGAGATCCGCCATCACGGCGCGAGTGCCGTTGTGACGGTCACAGGTGAGCTCGATCACCACACCGCGGATCTGTTGCGGGAATCACTCGAAGGCTGTGTGGACGACGGGTATGCACGCCTGGTGGTCGACTGCTCACAGCTCGAATTCATGGACTCCACCGGCCTCAACGTACTGCTCGGCGCGCGCCTGAAGGCGGAGGCCGAGGGGGGCGGGGTCCACCTGGCCGGGATGCAACCGGTGGTTGCCCGGGTATTCGAGATCACCGGCGCTGAGGCAGTCTTCACGGTGCACGATTCCGTCGATGCGGCCCTGGCCGAGTGACCTGACGACGGTGTCCGGAACGATCTGTTCCGGGCGCGTAGTCCGTGTCACAACTTCCGTACCCAAGAAGTGGGTGTTCTCACGGTCCGGTCGGGCAGGAGACATCTGAATCCGTTGCAAGCAGTCCGCTATCTGTTCTCCGTGAATAGGCGAATCGGTGAGGTGAAGCGCTGATGAGCACCACCCGGCCGTACCCGCCGGGCGATCTCGGCCCGGAGCCGGGCGGCGCCGGTGCTTCCGCCGCCGTTCCGTCCGCTGCCATGCCGGCGGGCCAGATCCGCCGGCTGCGCCTGGCGGGCACCCGGGGCGCCGTGGCACGTGGCCGTGATTTCGCCCGGCAGGCCCTGCACGACTGGGGCTGGCTGCCGGCCGCCAACGCCGACCAGCGGGCCGCGGCCGAGGACGTGCTGCTCGTCGTGTCGGAGCTGGTCACCAACGCCTGTCTGCACGCCGAGGGGCCCGAGGAGCTGCGGCTGCGGTGCACCTCCAAGATGCTGCGGCTGGAGGTCACCGACCTCGGCGCGGGCTCGCCGGCGCCGCGCAGCCCGCACCGCCCCGGCCGCCCCGGCGGCCACGGCATGTTCATCGTGCAGCGGCTCTGCCTGGACTGGGGCGTGGTGCGCAACCCCGACGGCACCGGCAAGACCGTCTGGGCGGAGCTCGCCGCACCGGCCTGACCAGGGCGGCGGGAGAAGAGCAGCGCGGGTCCGCGGACCCGCGCTTCGCCGTTCCCGGGCGCGTGCTCGCCACCGCCGGGCGGCCGGATGTGCCCGCCGCTGCGGCCCCGCACCGATCGGGGCTGTGCTGTGCCTTCCCTCGGCAAGGTCCCCGGCGTACCTTGAGCCGCCAATCTGATGTGCCGTCAGGAACAGTCGGCGGTGCGCCCACCGGGAGAAGGGGAACGGACAGTGGCCCGCTTCTACGCACAGCACGGCCGGCGACCGCGCCGGGCGGCCGGCCTCGCCGCCGCCGTGGCGATGACGGCCGGGTCCGCGGTGTGGCTCACCGCACCGGCCGCCCACGCCGACGTCGTCGACGTCAACTACCAGTGCAGAACGCCGATCGGGAACAAGGGCGCGGTCTCGCCGATCGACATCAAGGGCACCCCCAGCGGCGGCGCGTACAAGCTGGTGATGTCCTTCCGGAAGGGGGTCTCCTCCAGCCCCGTCGAGCTGGGCAAGGGCGCCATGAAGCCGAGCGCGCTGATCAAGCTGGGCGGCGCGGAGAGCGGTACGGTCCCGGTCGCCGGGCCGCCCAACGACCGGGCGATTCCGGCCAACACCCCCATCAAGATCAGTGACTTGAGCGGGACGTACACCCCCAAGGCGAGCGGCAAGGTCACCTTCACCGCTTCCACCCTCACCATCAAGGCGCTCGGCACCACGACCACCTGCACCCCCAGCAACCACCCCAAGCCCTCGCTCACGCTCGACGTGAAGGGCTCCGGTGGCAGCAGCGGCGGCAGCGCGTCCGGCGGCGGTACGGGCGGCTCCTCCGGCGGACGACTGCCGCAGACCGGACCGGCGGACTCCGCGGTGGCACTGGGCACCCTGGGCGGCACGGTGCTGCTGGCCGGCGCGGCCGGGGTGCTCTGGCTGACCCGCCGTCACCAGCGCGCCTGACCGCATCCGGACCGCCGCCTGCGCACCACGTGCAGCCTGTGCACCACGAGTACCAGGAGCCGCCGATGCCGTTCCGTCCTCGCCCCGCGGTCAGCGGTGCGCTCCTCGCGGCCGCAGCGGTACTGCTGTGCCCCGCCGCGGCCCAGGCCCGCCCCGCCGCGCCGGCCGGGCCGGGCTGGTCCGCCGCGCCCGCCCCCGGTCGCGGCGCCGAACCGAGCGCGCAGGACCGCCCGTACTTCTACCTGGAGGGGGCGCCGGGCACCGTGCTGGCGGACCGGCTGTCCCTCGGCAACCCCACCCGCCGGGCCGTCACCGTACGGCTGCGCGGCACCGGCGGCGGGACGGCCGGCGGCACCGGTTCCTGGCTCCGGTTCGCCGCGGGGCGGGTCACGGTCCCGCCGCGCACCCGGGCGAGCGTGCCGTTCACGGTGACGCTGCCGCGGGACGCCGCCCCGGGCGACCACCCCGCCACGATCACGGCGACCGGCGGACCGGCGCGGCACGGCGGGTCCGCGGTTCGGCGCACCGTACCGGTCCACCTACGGGTGGCCGGCCCGACGCTCTCCGCGCTGACCGCCGAGGACGTGTCGGTGCACCGGCGGGGGAGTGCGGCGGTCATCAGGTACACGCTGGTCAACCGCGGGAACACGGTGCTCACCCCACGGCTGGCGGTGCGCGCCGACGGCGTCCTCGGGCCGGTGCTGCGGCGCGCCGCACGCACCCTGCCGCTCACGCTGGAGCCCGGCCGGCGGGCCCGTCTGACGGAGGACTGGCCCGATCCGCCGGCCCTGGACGCGGTGCGCCTCCGGCTCACGGTGACCGCGGCCGGCGGTGCGCAGGACGCCGTCACGGCCTCGTACACCGCCCTCCCCTGGGGCGTCGCGGCCGGGGCGGCACTGGTCCCGGTGGCGGGCGCGGCCGGCCTGGTGGCCGTACGGCGGCGACGCCGGCGCCGGCGCGGGGACGAGCGGGACGAGCGGCGGGACGGGGGAGGGGGCAGGGGTGGCAGCAACGGGCGGCCCGCGACGACGGCTGTCCTTCCCGCGGCCGTCGCCACCGCCCTGGTCGCTGCCCTCGCCGCCGCCCTCGTCCTGGTCCCGCCGGCGGCCGGTACCGCGCGGGCCGCGTCGCCGGCCGAGGCCCCCGGTGGCCACCGGACCGTCCAGCTCTCCACGAAGGAGGCCGGCAAGGGCGGCACCGTGACCGTGACCGGGCGCGGCTGGCGGCCCAAGGCCCTGCTCACCCTGCTGATCTGCGGACAGAACATGATCGCCGGGACCAACTCCTGCGCCAACGGGGACGGCCGGGCGGTCACCACCGACGCGCACGGCGCCTTCCGCAGGCGCCTGCCGGTCGCCGAACCGCCCAAGCCCTGCCCCTGCGTGGTGCACGTGGCGACGGTGACCGGGGCGGCGGCCGCCGCGGACGCCGCGTTCAAGGTGGCGGGCCATCCGGTGGCGCCGCTGCCGAGGGAGCGCACCGGCGGCCGGCTGGCGGTGCTGTCCCCGCCGCGGCTGGCCGGCAGCAGCGGACTGCTCACCTGGTTCGGTGCCCCGCCGCAGCGTGAACTGACCGTCACGGTCGGCAATCTCGGCTCCGCGCCGGCCCGGAACCCGGTCTTCGAGGTCGGCACCTCGCACGGCGTCTTCGCCCCCCGGTGGGAGGAGCAGCAGTGGCGGGGGACCGTACCGCCCGGCAGGAAGGTCCAGGTCAAGCTGCCGGTCGAGCTGGCGGCCGGCGCCCACGGGGACTATCTGGTCTCCCTCCGGTACGGCGGCAAGGTGCTGGCCGAGCAGCCGTGGGGCGTCGGCCGGCCCTGGGGCGTGACGCTCTTCTGGGTGCTGCTGTGCGTCGTGGTCCCGACCGCCGTGTTCCGTCTCGGCATGGCGCTCGTGGACCGGCTACGCCCGCGCCGCCCGGCGGGTCACGCCCGCCCCCGCATCCGCACCCGTCGTACCACGCCGGCCGGCGACCGTGCCGCGCTGCCGTGGTTCACCCCGGACACCGCACCGTCCACCACCACATCCACGAAACGACCGACGTCGAAAGGTTCTACGTGATGAGGCAACGGAGGAGAGCCGCGGTGGCCTCGGTGGCCGCGCTGGCGCTCGCGGGAGCGGGCATGCTGGCCGCGGCCGGTGCCGCCGAGGCGGCGGAGGTCTCGTACAAGACGGAGTGTCTGCCGCCGCCGATATCGGGGCTGCCGCCGATCGAGGGCACCACGAAGGTGGATGTCAGCGCGCCCGCCACGGCCAAGGTCGGGGACGAGATCGCGGTGGTCTGGAAGACCGTCGAGGGCGCGTCCAAGAACCCCGACATCCTCGATCTGGGCAAGGACACCGTGCAGCCGACCGGCACGATCAAGGTGGCCGGGGCGCAGACCGGGGACCTGGCGATGCAGGGGCCGCGGCAGAACCCGCCGATCCCCAAGGGCGCCCCGATGAAGCTGTCCGACATGACGGGCAAGCTCAAGCTGACCCGGCCCGGTGAGGTCACGCTGACCCCCGGTTTCTACAACATCAACGTCAACCGGCCGATCTCCACGGACACCAAGTGCTCGCCCAAGGAGCAGGTGAAGCCCGCGGTGACGATCAAGGTCACCGACGGCGGGGGCTCCACCGGCGGAACGACCGGCGGCAGCACGAGCGGCACGACGGGCGGCAGCACGGGCGGCACGACGGGCGGCAGCACGGGCGGCACGACGGGCGGCACGACGGGCGGGACCACCGCGGGCACCAGCGGGGGCAGCACCGGCGGGAGCACCGCGGGCGGCAGCACCGGCGGCTCCACCGGCGGCGGCACCACCGGGGGTTCGATCACCGGCGGTTCGACCGGCGGCTCCGGCGGTGACCCCGACGGCACCGCGTACAAGGGCCAGGAGATTCAGGTCCCCTACGCCTGCAAGACGCCCATCGGCGACAAGAAGGCGACCTCGCCGGTGCAGATCAGCGCCGTGAAGAAGGGCGGCGGTTACGACCTGACGGTGCAGTTCAAGAAGTCCGTGATGAACAGCCCGGCGGACATCCCCAAGGACTCCGTCAAGCCGTCGATGGACGTCAAGGTGGGCGGCGCCGACAAGGGAACGGTCAAGGTGACGGGCCCGGCCAACCCCGCGCCCATCAAGTCGGGCGACCCGATCGCGATCCCCGATCTGAAGGGCACCTACACGCCGGGCGCCACCGGCAAGGCCACGCTGAGCCCGGGCGTGCTCACGGTCAACGCCCTGGGCACGACGACGACCTGCACCCCGGAGAAGGATCCCGGCGCCTCGCTCACCCTCGACACCGCGGCGCAGCCGGGCGGCACCTCCGGCGGCTCGTCGGGCGGGGCCACGGGCGGGACCACGGCGTCCGGCGGTGGCACGGCGTCCGGCGGTAGCGCGACCGGATCGGCCGGCGGCCCGGGCAGCAGTGGCAGCGGCGGCGAGCTGGCCCACACCGGCGAGGGCGGACGGGGCGCACTGACCGCGCTCGGCCTGCTGGCCGGCACCGCCGTCCTGCTGGGCGGCGCGGTGTTCACGGTCCTGCCGCGGCGCCGGGCACGGCTGCGCTGATCCGGCGGGTCCACCGCACGACGAAGGGGGCGCCGCACCGTCGGTGCGACGCCCCCTTTTTCACCGTCCGGGGCCGGCAGGCGTCAGTTGACGCCGCCCATCAGCTCCTTGACCCGCTTGCGGGACGTCCAGATGCCGATGCCGGCGACGACCGCGAGGGCGGCCTCGACGGCGACCGAACCCGAGGTGTTCAGGTCGACGTTCAGCTGCGGCGAGGTCAGCAGGCCCGCCACGGAGTCACCGGCGGTGACCGCGAGGAACCAGACACCCATCATCTGGGAGCTGTACTTGGCGGGTGCCATCTTCGTGGTGACCGACAGGCCGACCGGGGAGAGGCAGAGCTCACCGATGGTCTGGATGAAGTAGATCGCCACCAGCCACATCGGGCTGACCTTGCCGCCGTTGGCCGCGGTGTCCAGCAGCGGGAAGAGGAAGACGGCGAACGAGATGCCGATCAGCGCGAGGCTGGACGCGAACTTGACGGCGGTGCTCGGCTCCTTGCCGCGCTTGTTCAGCCACAGCCACCCGGAGGCGACCACCGGGGCGAGCGCCATGATGAAGACCGGGTTCAGCGACTGGTACCACGACGTCGGGAAGTGGAAGCCCAGCAGGTCGTTGGTGGTCGAGTTCTCACCGAAGATCGACAGGGTCGAGCCGTTCTGGTCGTAGATCATCCAGAAGACGGCGGCGACCACGAAGAACCAGATGTAGCCGGAGAGCTTGGACTGCTCCAGCTCCGAGAGCTCCTTGTCGCGCTTCATGCGGAACAGCACGGCGACCGGGATGATCAGACCGGCGATGGTGATCGGCAGCAGCGCCCAGTTGGCGAAGTTACCGGTCACGCCGAGCAGGGTGTAGAACACGCCCGCGACGACCAGCCAGATCAGGCCCTTGCGCAGCACCGACGTCTTCTCCTGGGCCGTCGCCGGCTGCGAGACGACATCGCTCTCGGCGCTCAGGTGGCGGGTGCCGAGCAGGAACTGCGCGAGGCCGAGGGCCATGCCGACCGCGGCGAGCGTGAAGCCGAAGTGCCAGTTGACGCTCTCGCCGACGGTGCCGATCGACAGCGGGGCCAGGAAGGCGCCGAGGTTGATGCCGATGTAGAAGAGCGTGAAGCCACCGTCACGGCGCGGGTCCTGCGGACCGTCGTAGAGGTGGCCGACCATCGTGGAGATGTTCGCCTTCAGCAGGCCGGAGCCGAGCGCCACCAGGATGAGGCCGGCGAAGAACGTCGCCGCGGTGGGCAGGGCGAGCGTGATGTGACCCGCGATGACGACGACGGCGCCGATGGCGACCGTCTTGCGCGGCCCCCAGAAACGGTCGGCCATCCAGCCGCCCGGCATGGCGAGCAGGTAGACCATCGCCATGTACACGGAGTAGATCGCCGTGGCCGTCGTGGCCTGCATGTGCATGCCGCCGGGGGCGATCAGGTACAGCGGGAGTAGGGCCTTCATGCCGTAGAAGCTGAAGCGCTCCCACATCTCGGTCATGAAGAGCGTGGCCAGTCCGCGCGGGTGGCCGAAGAAGGTCTTGCCGCCGTTCACAGGGGTTCCCTGCTGGGCAGCGCCCTTCGTCAGGCTGGACGCCATGATGGTTCCTTGCTGCTCGGGACGCTGGCGAAGGCCGTGACGCGCCCGGTGGGGGATGACCGGCACCGGTGTGGGCCCCTCCGCCCCCCACGCCCGGGGGGTTCGGTGCGCACGCGGTCATCGAGGCAGCACCGGCAGGACGGTCCACACCGGGATCCACGCCCCCCGTGCTGCTCGCGCGGTGGACCCGGTCGACAGGTCGATCACTGTGTACCGGGGCTGGTCGTACCAGCCCCGCACACAACAGGGACCGGTGACGTCAGTTGAGCGTCACGGTCCCGGTGGTTGTGCGTTGGACGTTGTATTCACCATACGACTCGATCCGCCCCCGATGGGGCTCGTGAGACAACGCTCACACTGAAGTGGGGAACCATGCGCGCCCCTCCGGGCGACCGCGCGCGCCGCCCCGCGCGGGCGCGCCGCAGGTCACGCTGCAGGAACGGTCCGCCGTCGGCCATCCGTGCTGGTCCGCCCCTCGGGCCGGATACATCGGACTACCATCGGCCCATGACCCGTGTACTGCTCGCCGAGGATGACGCGTCCATCTCGGAGCCGCTCGCCCGCGCCCTGCGCCGCGAGGGTTACGAAGTCGAGGTGCGCGAGGACGGACCGACGGCGCTGGACGCCGGTATCCAGGGCAACATCGACCTCGTCGTCCTGGACCTGGGACTGCCCGGCATGGACGGCCTGGAGGTCGCCCGCCGGCTGCGCAACGAAGGCCATTCCTTCCCCATCCTGGTCCTGACGGCCCGCGCCGACGAGGTGGACACCGTCGTCGGCCTGGACGCCGGCGCCGATGACTACGTCACCAAGCCGTTCCGGCTCGCCGAACTCCTCGCCCGGGTACGGGCCCTGCTCCGCCGCGGCTCCACCGCCGAGCCCCAGCAGCCGCCGGCCACCCACGGCGTCCGCATCGACGTCGAATCGCACCGCGCCTGGATGGGCGAGGAGGAACTCCAGCTCACGGCGAAGGAGTTCGACCTGCTGCGGGTCCTGGTGCGGGACGCCGGCCGGGTCGTCACCCGCGACCAGCTCATGCGCGAGGTCTGGGACACCACGTGGTGGTCGTCCACGAAGACGCTGGACATGCACATCTCCTGGCTCCGCAAGAAGCTCGGGGACGATGCCGCCAACCCCCGCTACATCGCCACCGTCCGCGGTGTCGGCTTCCGCTTCGAAAAGAGCTAGGGGCCCGTGCGCCGCCGCCTGATCAATTCCACGCTCGCCGTGGTCCTCGTCGTGATCGCCGTCTTCGGCGTCTCCCTCGTCATCGTCGAGACCCGGACGATCCAGGCCGGCGCGCAGGAGAGCGTGGCGTCCGAGGCGGTCCGGCTGGTCGGGATAGTGGAGAGCCGGCTCGGCGGCGGGGAGAAGATCACCCCCGACGTGCTCTCCGAGCAGATCACCGCCAAGCGGCACGCCGAGATCAAGGTGCCCGGCAAACCGCCGATCGAGATCGGGCAGCGCCCCGCCGGCGGCGTCATCCAGTCGACCGTGCGCGGCGACCGCGGCGAATCCGTCACGGTCCAGGAGTCCCGGTCCACGGTCAGTTCGGAGATCGGCCGGACGCTGCTGGTCATCCTGGCCGTCGCGCTGCTGGCGATCCTCGCGGCCGTCGTGCTGGCCGTCCGCCAGGCCCGCCGGCTGACCGCACCGCTGACCGACCTCGCCGAGACCGCCGAGCGGCTCGGCTCCGGCGACCCCCGCCCGCGCCACCGCCGTTACGGCGTGCAGGAGCTGGACCGGGTCGCCGACGTGCTCGACGCCAGCGCCGAGCGGATCGCGCGGATGCTGACCGCCGAGCGGCGGCTGGCCGCGGACGCCTCGCACCAGCTGCGGACGCCGCTGACCGCGCTGTCGATGCGGCTGGAGGAGATCACCCTCACCGACGACCCGGACACCGTGAAGGAAGAGGCCACCATCGCGCTGGCCCAGGTGGAGCGGCTGACCGACGTCGTACAGCGGCTGCTGACCAACTCCCGCGACCCGCGCAGCGGCTCCGCGGTCGCCTTCGACCTGGACGAGGTCGTCAAGCAGCAGATCGAGGAATGGCGGCCGGCCTACCGCAGCGCCGGGCGGGCCATCGTCCGCTCCGGGAAGAAGGGCCTGCGGGCCGTCGGCACACCGGGCGCGGTCGCGCAGGTGCTGGCCACCCTGATCGAGAACTCGCTGATGCACGGCGACGGCACGGTCGCGCTGCGTACCCGCGTCACCGGCAACCAGGCCGTCGTCGAGGTCACCGACGCCGGCCCCGGAGTGCCGGCGGACCTCGGCTCGCGGGTCTTCGAACGGACCGTCTCCGGCCGCAATTCGACGGGGCTGGGGCTGGCCGTCGCCCGGGACCTGGCGGAGGCGGACGGCGGGCGGCTGGAACTGCTGCAGCAGCATCCGCCGGTCTTCGCGCTGTTCCTGGCCCGGGAGGCCGAACCCGTCGAGGAGTGACGCCGGCCGGCGCTGCGGGCGCCGCCGGCGGGCTACTTGGGGCTACTTGCGGGAGGCGGGCCGCCGCGCGTGCGGGGCACGGTGCGGCGCCTCCGCGCCGTCGGCGAGGAAGGACTCGGCCGTCTCTATCGCCTCGCGGGCCGGCAGCGTGCGGAAGACCCAGGTGCGGTACGACCAGAAGCGGAAGAGCGTGGCGAGCCCGATGCCGAGGAACTTGAAGACGTTGTTCTGCAGCGGGGTGTCCCAGTGGAAGCCGTACGTCGCGATGTAGAGCAGACCGTTCTCGATCACCAGGCCGACCGCGCTGAACAGCAGGAAGAGCGTCAGCTCCTTCGTGCGGCCCTGCTTGTCGCGGTCGCGGTAGGTGAAGTACCGGTAGCCGATGTAGTTGGTGCCGGTCGCCACGACCGTGGCGATGATGCTCGCCCGCACCACGGGCACCTCGGTCAGATGCCGTACGAGGTTGAAGACCACGAAGTTGACCACGACGCCCGCGCCCCCGACGGCACCGAACTTCACCACTTCGCGGGTGAGCGCCTCCAGCCTCGACCGCAGTGCGCTCCGTTCACTCATGGTGCTCGTTCAGCTCCCCGTCGTGGGCGGTGTGCGCGGCCGTCAACCTTGGTCCGCACCCTCATGCTAACCACGCCCGCCCCAAGCGCTCCCGTCGACCGCTCGGTCGACCGCTCAGCCGACCGTGACGCGGAAGTTGAGGGTGCGGGCCCCCGGCTCGTCGGCCGCCCCCGCCGAGCAGCGCCGACAGCGCACCAGACGGAGGTCCGTACGCCCCGGCCGGAGCGCCTCGAAGTCGAGGTAGCGGGCCGGGCCGGTGCTGCCGCGGGCCTCGTGGGCGCCGGCCGGCCGCAGGACGGCCGGGTCGGGCCGGGGCGCGGCGACGATCCAGCGGAAGCCGCCGGCGGGTTCGCCGGCGACCTGCACGCTGAAACGGTCGCCGGCGGACACCGCGATCTCGGTGTCGTCCGGGCCGTAGACCTTCGGCGCGGACAGCTGGCTGACGACGGAGTGCAGGGCGATCAGCAGCGCGGCGATCGCGATGACGATCACCAGCGTCCTGGCGCCCCTGGATATGTCGCTGTTCTCCATCCGGTCTCCCCTTCGCCGGGCCCGGGACGGGCACCGGGCATCCCCCCGTACCGGCTGCCCCGGCCCGGGACCGACGACCGCGGTGATCTTCCACCGGCGATCTTCGAACGTGCGAACTCGGAGGATCATCCAAGCCGGGTCAGGCGGAACGACGGCTTACGGATACCCTGGGGGCGTGACGTTCCCGGTAGTCGGCATGGTCGGCGGCGGTCAGCTCGCCCGTATGACCCACGAGGCGGGTATCCCCCTCGGCATCAAGTTCAAGCTCCTCAGTGACACCCCGCAGGATTCGGCGGCCCAGGTGGTCAGCGAAGTCGTCATCGGCGACTACCGCGATCTCGACACCCTGCGCGCCTTCGCCCGCGGCTGCGACGTGATCACCTTCGACCACGAGCACGTTCCCACCGAGCACTTGCGGGCCCTGGAGGCCGACGGCATCCCCGTCCGCCCCGGTCCCGACGCGCTGGTACACGCCCAGGACAAGGGCGTGATGCGGGCGAAGCTGGACGCGATCGGCGCGCCCTGCCCGCGCCACCGCATCGTCTCGGACCCCGAGGACGTGGTGCGGTTCGCGGAGGAAATCAGCGGGGGCGGCGCGCAGCGCCTCGGTGAGGGGCGGTGGCCGGGCGACGGGTCGGGCGGCTTTCCCGTGGTCCTCAAGACCGTCCGCGGGGGCTACGACGGCAAGGGCGTCTGGGTCGTACGATCCTCCAAGGAGGCCGCCGAGCCGTTCCGTGCCGGGGTGCCCGTCCTTGCGGAGGAAAAGGTCGATTTCGCCCGCGAACTCGCGGCCAACATCGTCCGCTCCCCGCACGGCCAGGCCGTCGCCTACCCGGTCGTGGAGTCCATCCAGGTCGACGGCGTCTGCGACACGGTGATCGCCCCGGCGCCCGGCCTCGACCCCGAACTCGCCGGCCAGGCACAGGAACTCGCGCTGCGGATCGGCAAGGAACTGGGCGTCGTCGGCCACCTGGCCGTCGAGCTCTTCGAGACCGCCGACGGCCGGATCCTCGTCAACGAGCTCGCCATGCGCCCGCACAACTCCGGCCACTGGACCCAGGACGGCGCGATCACCTCGCAGTTCGCCAACCACGTCCGTGCCGTGCTCGACCTCCCGCTCGGCGACCCGCGCCCGCGGGCCCGCTGGACGGTGATGGCCAACGTCCTCGGCGGCGACTACCCCGACATGTACTACGCGTACCTGCATTGCATGGCGCGGGACCCGCAGCTGAAGATCCATATGTACGGCAAGGACGTGAAGCCCGGCCGTAAGGTCGGACACGTGAACACCTACGGCGACGACCTGGCGGATGTGCGCGAGCGCGCCGCGCACGCCGCCGGCTACCTGCGAGGAACGATCACCGAATGACTTCCGCTGCTAGCCCTCTGGTCGGCATCGTCATGGGCTCCGACTCCGACTGGCCCGTCATGGAGGCCGCCGCCCAGGCCCTCGCCGAGTTCGAGGTGCCCCACGAGGTCGACGTCGTCTCGGCCCACCGGATGCCCCGCGAGATGATCGCGTACGGCGAGGACGCGGCCGACCGCGGCCTGAAGGTGATCATCGCCGGCGCGGGCGGCGCGGCCCACCTCCCCGGGATGCTCGCCTCGGTCACCCCCCTGCCGGTCATCGGCGTCCCGGTCCCCCTCAAGTACCTGGACGGGATGGACTCCCTCCTCTCCATCGTGCAGATGCCCGCCGGTGTGCCGGTCGCCACCGTCTCCGTCGGCGGCGCCCGCAACGCCGGACTGCTCGCCGCCCGGATGCTCGCCGCGCACGACCCCGAACTCCTGGCCCGGATGCGGGAGTTCCAGCAGGAACTCAACGAACAGGCCACCGAGAAGGGCCGCCGGCTGCGCAACAAGGTCGCCACCCCGGGCGGCTTCGGCTTCGGCGGCGCCAAGTGAGCACCTCCCGGGACGCCGCCCGGGACCTGCTCACCCGCTGGCCCGTCGTCGACGGCCACAACGACCTGCCCTGGGCGCTGCGCGAGCAGGTCCGCTACGACCTCGACCGGCGCGACATCGCCACCGACCAGTCCGCCACCCTCCACACCGACCTGCCGCGGTTGCGGGCCGGCGGCGTCGGCGCGCAGTTCTGGTCGGTCTACGTACGCGCCGACTACGCGGGCGACACCGCGGTCAGCGCCACCCTCGAACAGATCGACGCGGTACGGCAGTTGGTCGCCCGCTACCCCGACGCGCTGCGCCTGGCGCACACCGCCGACGACATGGAGGCGGCCCGCGCCGAGGGCCGGATCGCCTCCCTCATGGGCGCCGAGGGCGGCCACTCCATCAACAACTCGCTCGCCACCCTGCGCACCCTGCACCAGCTGGGCGTGCGCTACATGACCCTCACCCACAACGACACCATCGACTGGGCGGACTCGGCGACCAACGAGTCGCGCCACGACGGCCTGTCCGCGTTCGGCGAGGAGGTCGTCCGGGAGATGAACCGCTGCGGGATGCTGGTCGACCTCTCGCACGTCTCCGCGGACACCATGCGCGACGCCCTGCGGGTCAGCACCGCGCCGGTGATCTTCTCGCACTCCTCCGCGCGGGCCGTCTGCGACCACCCGCGCAACGTCCCCGACGACGTGCTGGCCCAGCTGCCCGCCAACGGCGGCATCGCGATGGCCACCTTCGTGCCGAAGTTCGTGCTGCCCGAGGCGGTGGAATGGACCCGGCGGGCCGACGAGAACATGCGCGCCCACGGCCTGCACCACCTCGACACCACGGAGGAGGGCATGGCCGTCCACCGGGCCTTCGAGGCCGCCGAACCGCGGCCGAGGGCCACCGCGGCGACCGTCGCCGACCACCTCGACCACATGCGCGAGGTCGCCGGCGTCGACCACATCGGCCTCGGCGGCGACTTCGACGGCACCGCCTTCACCCCCGACGACCTGGCGGACGTCGCGGGCTACCCGAACCTGATCGCCGAACTGCTGGACCGCAACTGGTCCGAGGCCGACCTGGCCAAGCTGACCTGGCAGAACGCGGTCCGCACGCTGCGCGCGGCGGAGGACGTGGCGCGCGCCGAGCGGCAGCGGCGCGGCCCGTCCCACGCGACGATCGAGCAACTGGACGGCTGACCGCGGCCGTTACTTGAGGCAGAGGCAGAAGGGGTGCCCGGCGGGGTCGAGATAGACCCGGAAGTCGCGCACCCCTTCGTCGTGCTGCACGAGCTTCGCGCCCAGCCCGACGACCTTGCGCTCGGCCTCGTCGATGTCCGCCCGGGCCACGTCGAAGTCCAGGTGCAGCTGCTGCGGCACGTCCTGGCCCGGCCACTGCGGCGGCCGGTAGCCGCTCTCCACGCGCTGGAAGGCCAGGGCCCGGCCGTGGGGCCCGGCGACCTCGATCCAGTCGTCCTCGTCGCCCCGCGTCACCTGCCAGCCGAGCATCTGCGCGTAGAACTCCGCGAGCGCGGCGTGGTCGGGACAGTCCAGCACGGTGACACCCAACGAGATCATGGCGTTACCTCCATACGCGTCCAACCGGTAACTTCATTACTGCATGATGGCAGCTATCGGTAACATTGCAAGGTGGCATCCCGAACGGCCCCGGACTCCCTGCTCCTCGTACAGGACCTGGTCAACACCCTCGACATCGAGACCGGCGCGGACACGCTGTGCGCCGACGGCGGCTCCCGCGCCTTCCTGCGTGACCACGGATTCCCTGAACTCACCCTGGAAAACGACGGGTTGGCCAACCTCCAGCAGCTACGAGAGGCACTGCGCGCAGCCTGCCTGACCCACACCACCGGCACCCCGCTCCCCGCCCCGGCGGCCCGCACCCTGAACCGGCTGCTGGCCGAAGCACCCCTGGTGCTGGCCGTGGGAGCGGACGGCCGCCCCGCGCTCCGCCCCGCCGACGGCCTCCAGGGCGCCGCCCACCTCACCGCCCACATCGCCGCCGCGATGGCGACCGCGGTCGCCGACGGCACCTGGACCCGGCTCAAGGCCTGCGAGGCCCACGACTGCCACTGGGCCTTCTACGACCGCAGCCCCGCCGCCCGCAGCCGCTGGTGCGACATGGCGGTATGCGGAAGCCGGGCGAAGATGCGCACGTATCGCGCAAAGCGCGCTTAGGGGTGCCGCCCACGTACTTGGCCGTCCCGCCGTCGGGGTTGCTCGCCGTTGCGCTTTGCGGCGCCGCGTACGTGGCTGTCTGCGGCGCCGCGGGTCGTCTCGCCGTTGCGCCTGCGGCGGGCTGGGTTTGTGGTGGGTGCGGTGACGGGCCTCCGGGGCCGGTTGTGTGGACTGCTGTCGCTTTACGTCCACACAACCGGCCCCTCCGGCCCGTCCCCTCCCGTTTGGGGGAGAAGGAATGCGGTGGTGGGGGCGGGCGTTGAGGCATGCAAGGGGGCTTGGGAACCCCTACGGGCTGGTCGAACAGAACCCGTAAGGGTTACGAGCGCCCCTCGCAGGGCCTCAACGCAACGAGCTGGGGCGGCATTCCGCACACCCCCCACGCCCCCAACGCGAGGTACACCCGGAACGACGACGCCCACCCCCACCGGCCTTCCACCCCCCACCAACGGGAGGGGACAGACCGGAGGACGAAGTCTGTAGGGCTGTCACCGCACCCGACAACACCACGCCCGCCGCCAGGCGCAACGGCGAGACGCCCCGCGACGAGACAGACAGCTACGTACGCGGCGCCGCAAAGCGCAACGGCGAGAAAGCCCCGCGGCGGGACGGACGGGTACGTGGGAATCAGGCGCGAGGGCGCCCCAGCGCTCGGTAGGTCCAGCCTGCCTTGCGCCAGAGTTGGGGGTCGAGCGCGTTGCGGCCGTCCAGGATGCGGCGCTCGGCGGTGACCTCGGCCAGGGCCGCCGGGTCCAGCTCGCGGAACTCGCGCCATTCGGTCAGGTGCAGGACCACGTCCGCGCCGCGTACCGCCTCCAGTGCGGTGTCGGCGTAGGCCAGCGTCGGGAAGAGCCGGCGGGCGTTCTCCATGCCCTTGGGGTCGTAGACGGTGACCTGGCCGCCCTGGAGGTGGATCTGGCCGGCGACGTTGAGGGCGGGGGAGTCCCGGACGTCGTCCGAGTCCGGCTTGAAGGTCGCGCCGAGGACCGCGACCCGCTTGCCGAGGAAGCCGCCGCCGACCGCGTCGCGGGCCAGCTCGACCATGTGGCCGCGGCGCCGCATGTTGATCGAGTCGATCTCGCGCAGGAAGGTCAGTGCCTGGTCGGCGCCCAGCTCACCGGCGCGCGCCATGAACGCCCGCAGGTCCTTCGGCAGGCAGCCGCCGCCGAAGCCGATGCCGGCCCGCAGGAACTTCTTGCCGATCCGCTCGTCGTGCCCGATCGCCTCGGCGAGCTTCAGCACGTCGCCGTCGGCCGCCTCGCAGACCTCGGCCATCGCGTTGATGAACGAGATCTTCGTCGCCAGGAAGGAGTTGGCGGAGGTCTTGACCAGCTCGGCCGTCGGGTAGTCCATGACGATGAACGGCGAGCCCTCGGCGATCGGCTTGGCGTAGATCTCGCGCAGCAGCTCCTCGGCCTTCTCGCCGGCCACACCGGCGACGATCCGGTCCGGGTGCAGGGTGTCCTGGACGGCGAAGCCCTCGCGCAGGAACTCCGGGTTCCAGGCCAGCTCGGCCGCCGGGCCGGCCGGGGCGGCGGCCGCCAGCCGCTCGGCGAGCCGGGCCGCGCTGCCCACCGGCACCGTCGACTTGCCGACCACCAGCGTGGGCCGGGTCAGATGCGGCGCGAGCGCGTCGAAGGCGCTGTCCACGTAACTCATGTCGCAGGCGTACTCGCCGTGCTTCTGCGGGGTGTTCACGCAGACGAAGTGGACGTCGCCGAACGCGCCGGCCTCCTCGTAGGAGGTGGTGAAGCGCAGCCGCCCGGTGGAGCCCTCGATGCCGGCGACGTGGCGGCGCAGCAGCTCCGCAAGGCCCGGCTCGTACATCGGGACCTCGCCGCGCTGCAGCATCTCGATCTTCTCGGGGACCACGTCGAGCCCCAGCACCTCGAAGCCGAGCTCGGCCATGGCTGCGGCGTGGGTGGCGCCGAGGTAGCCGGTGCCGATCACGGTGATCTTGAGGGCCATGGGTGCTCCAGACGCATGCTGACGAAGACGGCCGGACCGAGCATAGTCGCGAGGGGAATGGCCTACTCCAGTCGCGCGGCGGGCAGGACCGTAACTGTCGGCAACCTCACGTATCCGCAGGCCGGGCCCGGAGCCTAGAATCCGGAGAGGTAAAGGGTTACTTAACGGTAGTTAGCACTGCCGGAGCTCAGGGGAGTGAGAGTTAGTGGCGGGAACCGCTGATTTCGATCTGTACCGGCCGTCCGAGGAGCACGACATGCTCCGCGAGTCGGTGCGCTCGCTCGCCGAGGCGAAGATCGCGCCGTTCGCCGCCGCGGTGGACGAGGAGGCCCGCTTCCCGCAGGAGGCGCTCGACGCGCTGGTCGCCAACGACCTGCACGCCGTCCACGTACCGGAGAACTACGGCGGTGCCGGCGCCGACGCGCTGGCGACCGTCATCGTCATCGAGGAGGTCGCCCGGGTCTGCGCCTCGTCCTCGCTCATACCGGCCGTCAACAAGCTCGGTTCGCTGCCAGTGATCCTCTCCGGCTCCGAGGAGCTGAAGAAGAAGTACCTGGGCCCGCTCGCCGGCGGCGACGCGATGTTCTCGTACTGCCTGAGCGAGCCGGACGCCGGTTCCGACGCGGCCGGCATGAAGACCAAGGCCGTCCGGGACGGCGACCACTACGTCCTCAACGGCGTCAAGCGCTGGATCACCAACGCCGGCGTCAGCGAGTACTACACGGTGATGGCCGTCACCGACCCGGAGAAGCGCTCCAAGGGCATCTCCGCCTTCGTCGTCGAGAAGGGCGACGAGGGCGTCTCCTTCGGCGCCCCGGAGAAGAAGCTCGGCATCAAGGGCTCCCCGACCCGCGAGGTCTACCTCGACAACGTCCGCATCCCCGCCGACCGCATGATCGGCGAGGAGGGCACCGGCTTCGCCACGGCCATGAAGACCCTGGACCACACCCGCATCACCATCGCGGCCCAGGCGCTCGGCATCGCCCAGGGCGCGCTGGACTACGCCAAGGGCTACGTCCAGGAGCGCAAGCAGTTCGGCAAGCCGATCGGCGACTTCCAGGGCGTCCAGTTCATGCTCGCCGACATGGCGATGAAGCTGGAGGCGGCCCGCCAGCTCACCTACGCCGCGGCGGCCCGCTCCGAGCGGATATCGGCCGGCGGCAAGGGCGAGGACCTGACCTTCTTTGGCGCCGCGGCCAAGTGCTACGCCTCGGACGCCGCCATGGAGATCACCACGGACGCGGTCCAGCTGCTCGGCGGCTACGGCTACACCCGCGACTACCCGCTGGAGCGGATGATGCGGGACGCCAAGATCACCCAGATCTACGAGGGCACCAACCAGGTCCAGCGCATCGTGATGGCGCGCAACCTGCCCCAGTAGGCCCCACGGCACACGGGAAGGGGCCCGGACCGCGACTGCGGTCCGGGCCCCTTCCCGTGTCCGGCCCCCTGCGTCAGTTGCTGCTGACGGTGACCTTCTCGTCGTTGTTCAGCTGCTGGACCAGCTGCTGCAGCTTGGCCTTGTCCCACACCAGGTTGCCGCCGGTGGAGCCGGAGACCGGCATGTTCATCGACTTGCCGTCACCGCTGGTCACGCCCTTCATCGCGAAGAACATCTCGCCCAGGTCCCACAGGCTCATGTCCTTGTCGACGATCAGCGTGTCCAGGCCGGCACCCATCACCGGGTAGAGCTTGAACGGGTTGAGCACGGTGCCCGGCGTGGCCGTCTGGCTGGCCAGCGACGACAGGAACTTCTGCTGGTTCTTCGTCCGGTCCAGGTCACTGCCGGCGAAGGCGTGCCGGGTGCGGACGAAGGCGAGCGCCTGCTGGCCGTTGAGGGTCTGCTTGCCGGCCGGGAAGTCGGCGCCGGACCACTTGTCCTTGAACGCCTTGGGGATGTCCATCTCCACACCGCCGATGGCGTCCACGATGTTGGCGAAGCCGGCGAAGCCGATCTCGACGTAGTGGTCGATGTGCAGGTGGGTGTTGGCCTCGACGGTGCGGACCAGGAGCGTCGGGCCGTCCTCGGCGTAGGCCGCGTTCAGCTTGGTGTGCCGCCCGGTGCCCGGGTACTTCTTGCCGGACTCGTTGCCGACGTAGCTTGGTATCTCGACGTCCGAGTCACGCGGCAGCGAGATCAGCGTGGGGCCGTTGCTGCCGTCGTGCAGGATCATCATCGAGTCGGTGCGCTTGCCCTCGGCGGAGCCGGTGTGCAGCTTCTTCTTCTGCTCGGCGGACATGCCCTCGCGGCTGTCCGAGCCGACGATCAGGTAGTTCGTGCCGTCGCCGGTCTCCGGCCGGTCGATGACCTTGCTGAGGTCGACCTGGCGGCGGAGCTTGCCGTCGGCCCAGAAGTACGTGGCGACCGAGGCGACCGCCAGGACGACGACCACGGTGATGATCGTCCACTTGATGCGCCGCCCCCAGCGCGGCCGCGGCCGCCCGCCGCCGTACCCGTCGTCGTGGCGGCCGCCACCGCCGCCACCGCCTCCGTAGACCTGGCCGGTGTTGTAACCGTCGTACGCGTCGTCGTAGCCCTGGGACTGCTGCGGCGGCACGGTCGCGCCCCTGCGCGGGGACATCGACGGCGGCAGCGGGGGCTCCTGCCGCTGATAGCCGGGGGCCGCGTCACGCCGCACCTGGGGCATGGCACGCGCACCCTCCGGGTCGGCACCGCTGCCGCGCCCGTATCCGTTGCCGCTCCGGTCGCCGGACCATCCGTTGGGCCACTCATTCATACCCGGCAGTGTGCACGGCGCAGGGCCCCGTCCCATAGGGCAGGTGCCGGATCGGGCCAGCCCTGTTGCAGACCTGATGCAAAGCGACGGCGGCGTTCCGCCGCATATCGCAAGGGCCCATGACCATTCCGACCTGCGAGAACGGAATCTACGATTCCGGATGCTCCCCACGTACCCGACTTTCCCGCCGTGGGGGTTTGTGGCATTGCCCACGTTCCGCTGCGCTTGGCTTTCCTCCCACGTACCTGGCTGTCCCGCCGTTCCGCTGCGCTTTGCGGTGCCGCCCACGTACCTGGCTGTCCCGCCGCGGGTCGTCTCGCCGTTGCGCTTTGCGGCGCGCCGCACGTACCTGGCCGTCCCGCCGTCGGGGTTGCTCGCCGTTGCGCCTGCGGCGGGCTGGGTGGGTGTCGGGTGCGGTGACGGGCCTGCGGGGCCTTGTTCGTGGACTGCTGGCGCTTTACGTCCACGAACAAGGCCCCTCCGGCCCGTCCCCTCCCGTTGGGGGAGTGTGCGGGTTTGTGGGGGCGCGCGTCGTTGAGTGAGCACCTGGTGGCGTGGGGTTTTGGGAATGCCTTGCCCGGCCCGGTTGGTTGTGGCCCCGCAGGGGGCCCTCGTAACCCTTACGGGTTCTGTTCGACCGTCCCGTAGGGGTCCCCAGGTCCCCTTGCATGCCTCAACGCCCGCCCCCACGCACCGCATTCCTTCTTCCCCAACGGGAGGGGACGGGCCGGAGGGGCCGGTTGTGTGGACGTAAAGCGTCAGCAGTCCACACAACCGGCCCCGCAGGCCCGTCACCGCACCCGACACCCACCCAGCCCGCCGCAGGCGCAACGGCGACCCAGCCCCGCGGCGGGAAAGACGAGTACGTGCGGGGCGCCGCAAAGCGCAACGGCGAGAAACACCCGCGGCGGGACAGACAGCCACGTGCGGCGCGCCGCAAAGCGCAACGGCGAGCAACCCCGACGGCGGGACGGCCGAGTACGTGGGAAGCCCCCGTTTACGCTGGGGAGCATGAATGAACTCGTCACCGACCGTGAACCGGTGGGCAAGCCCACCTCCGTGTCGCGCATCACGCTCAGCCACATCATGACGGCCGGCGACACGAACCTCCTCGGGACGGTGCACGGTGGCGTGATCATGAAGCTGGTCGACGACGCCGCGGGCGCGGTGGCCGGCCGGCACTCCGGTGGGCCGGCGGTGACCGCCTCGATGGACGAGATGGCCTTCCTGGAGCCGGTCCGGATCGGTGACCTGGTCCACGTCCGCGCCCAGGTCAACTGGACCGGCCGCTCGTCCATGGAGGTCGGCGTACGGGTCCTGGCCGAGCGCTGGAACGAGTCCAGTCCGGCCCAGCAGGTCGGCTCCGCCTACCTCGTCTTCGCCGCCGTCGACGAACACGGCAAGCCGCGCCCGGTGCCGCCGGTGCTCCCCGAGACCGAGCGGGACAAGCGCCGCTACCAGGAGGCGCAGATCCGCCGTACGCACCGGCTCGCCCGGCGCCGTGCCATCAAGGAGCTGCGCGAACGGCGCGCCGCGGAAGGCCTCGACGACGCATAGCGGCCACCGCCAGCTGCCCCAGCAGCGCCAGCCCCGCCCCGATCACGGTGCCGACCGCCGCGCACAGCACGTCGTCGATGTCGGCGATCCGCCCGGCCCGCATGAGCAGCTGCGCCGTCTCGATCACCAGGGACAGCCCGACCCCCAGCAGGAACGCCAGCGAGGCCGGGACCCGCGGCACGGCGAACCGCAGCAGCAGCGGCACCGGGACGAACAGCGCCGCGTTGGCGGTCTGCCGCCGTACCAGCATCGCCAGCTCCCCGGGCTCCATCCGGGCGCCCAGCTCGAACAGCCCCTCACCGGGCCGCCACCACACCGTCGCGTCCCCCGAGCCGATCGGCTGGGCCGGTGCCAGCGTCGCCACCAGGAGCAGCAGCAGCCAGCCGGCCAGCAGCACCCGGGCGGTGGTGCGCGGTGCCGGGCCGGCCGGGGCCCGCGCGGTCCACAGGGCGAACCCCGCCGCCAGCGCCAGCGCCGCGATCAGGAACAGCGCCACCGTGGTGGGGGTGATGCCCAGCACAACCTGCCACACGAGGTGCCCCTTTTCCGAGGAGGTCCGTGGCGCCCGGCGGGCGTCAGCTGCAGCTCCACTTGGTGACGTAGACCGTTTCCGCGTGCTCCATGACGCCGCGGATGCACTCGTCCGCGAGCATCTCCACCCGGCCGCTCAGCGTGACCGCGCCGTGCCGGGTCCGCCGGGTGCCGAACCAGCCGGGGAACGCCGTGATCCGGGTGTTCTTGCGCTGGTAGCCCAGCCGTACCGAGATCTCCCCGAGGCCGGCCGCGCCGTGCCGCCGGTAGGTGGCGGTGTACGTCCCGTCGGAGCCCACCGGGCCGCGCAGGCACAGCTGGCCGCGGACCAGGTCCCCGCAGCCGGTCGGGGCGGCGGGCGCCGGCGGTGCCGCGGCGGCGGTCGCCGCGACCAGGCACAGCGCGGCCGCCGCGACGAACGCGCGGCGGACCCGGCGGCGGGCATCCGGGCGGTGCGCCGGCGGTGCGGCCGGGGTGCGGCGGGGTGCGGGGACACTCATGCCGGGGCCTCGCTTCGCTCGCTCATGGGCACACCGCCTGGTCGCCGGTGACCGCCGCCACCGCGCCCGCCGGCGGCGCCGGCTCCTCGGCCCGCACCCGGCGCACCGCCTGGTGGCCCTGCCCGACCGTCACCCGCATCACCGGCCCCTGCCCGGTCACCGGCCGCAGCACGGCGCCCGGCAGCGCGGCGGCCAGCGAGCGGGCCGAGCGGTCCCAGCGCGGGTCGTAGGCGATGACCGTACGGGCCGGCCGGCCGAGCGTGGAGTCGCCCGGGGTGCCGACCGTCGTGAACCCGGTCGCGTGCAGCTCCCGGGCCACCGCCGTGGCCGGCCCCGCCCGGTCGCCGCCGTTGTCGACCTGCACCTGCACCCGGCCCGGCGGCACGTCCACCACCGCGGCGCGCGGCCGGTGCCGGTCCCGGTGCTCCGCGAGCGGCCGGTCCTCGCGGATCGCCTCGAAGAGCTTCGGCGCCCGCACCGGGTCCCACCGCACGGTCGAGCCGACGCCCGGCACCGGCTGCGCCACATTGCCCAGCGGGACGGAGGTGAACTCCGACGACGAGGGGGTGAAGCCGCGCATCGCCTGCCCGAGGTCGACCAGGTCGTTCGCCTCGAATCCCGGGTCCGCGCGGACGGACGCCAGCATCGTGTCGGCGACGTCCTTGAAGCGGATCGGGTTCATCAGCACCCCGGAGGAGGTGATCTTGTGGATCAGGGCGGCCAGGAAGCGCTGCTGGCGCTGCATCCGGCCGAGGTCCGCGGAGCCGTCGATATGGCGCGAGCGCACGTACTGCAGCGCCTGCCCGCCGTTGAGCTGCGCCTTGCCCACCGGCAGGTTCAGCCCGGTGTAGCTGTCGCGCAGCGGCCGTACGGTGCAGATCTCCACCCCGCCGACCGCGTCCACGGTCCGCATGAAGCTGGTGAAGTCGACCTCCAGGTAGTGGTCGATGTGCACGCCCGTCATGTGCTCGACGGTCCGCACGGTCAGGTTGGGGCCGCCTTCGGCGTAGGCCGCGTTCAGCTTGATCGGATGTGCGGCGCGGGCCCGGCCGGTGGCCGCGTCCGTATGGGCGGGCACCTCGGCGTAGGAGTCCCGGGGCAGGCTGACGATGCTGGCGCGGTCCCGGTCGGCCGACAGGTGCACCAGCATCAGGGTGTCCGTGCAGTGGCAGGGCTGACCACCCAGGTGGTACTTCTCCTTCTCCTCCTGGGTGAGCTTGTCGCGCCCGTCCGTGCCGACGACCAGGAAGTTCAGCCCGTCGCCGCCCCCGGGCCGGTTGCTCATCCCCTGGAAGGCGTCCACCCGGCCGATGCCGGTCTCGACGCCGGTGACCATGGCGTGCCCGACGCCGCTGGCCGACAGCAGCAGCAGGGACGTGGCCGCGCCGATCCGCAGCCCCCAGCGCGGGCCCGCCGGGCGGCGGTGCGCGCCGGAGCGGTCGGCCCGGCGGGCGGAGCGGAACGGCGCGGTCACGGGGGACACCTCCGCGGTACGGACGGAACCGGCGAGAACACCGTAGGTCCATACGATCTGCTGCAAAGCACCACACGCCGGGCATCGGCCGGCCGGCCACCCGGCTGCGTCCGGGGCGGTCCTCCATTCGCGGTAACGTGAGGCGCGATTCTGCAGTCTCCCGGCGGGCGCTGCCGTCCCCGGCGGCTCCGCCACGGGCCGTACCCCCGAGGAACCATGCCGCAGCAGCCGCCCCCGGCCGTCTCCGTGATCATGCCGGTGCTCAATGAGGAACGTCACCTGCGCAATTCGGTCCGGCACATCCTGGAGCAGGAGTACGCCGGCGAGATGGAGGTGGTGATCGCCCTGGGCCCCTCCACGGACCGCACCGACGAGATCGCCGCCGAGCTGGTGGCCGAGGACCCCCGGGTGCACACCGTGCCCAACCCGACCGGCCGCACCCCCGCCGCCCTGAACGCCGCGATCAAGGCGTCCCGGCACCCGATCGTGGTCCGGGTCGACGGTCACGGCATGCTCTCCCGCAACTACATCGCCACCGCCGTCCGCCTCCTGGAGGAGACCGGCGCCGCGAACGTCGGCGGGATCATGCACGCCGAGGGCGAGAACGCCTGGGAGGACGCGGTGGCCGCCGCGATGACCTCCCGGATCGGCGTCGGCAACGCCGCCTTCCACACGGGCGGCGAGGCGGGCCCCGCCGAAACCGTCTACCTCGGTGTCTTCCGCCGCGAAGCCCTGGAACAGCAGGGCGGGTACAACGAGGAGTTCATCCGCGCCCAGGACTGGGAGCTGAACTTCCGCATCCGCGAGGCCGGCGGCCAGATCTGGTTCTCGCCCGAGCTGAAGGTCCAGTACCGCCCCCGGCCGAGCATCAAGGCGCTGGCGAAGCAGTACAAGGACTACGGCAAGTGGCGCCACGTCGTGGCCCGCTACCACGCCGGCTCGATCAACCTGCGCTACCTCGCCCCGCCGACCGCGGTCTGCGCGATCGCCGCCGGCCTGGTGGTCGGCGCCGCCGTCACCCCGTGGGGCTTCGTCGTCCCGGCCGGCTATCTGGCGGCCATCACCGCGGGCTCGCTGCCCGCCGGCAAGGGGCTCTCCCTGAAGGCCCGCGCCCAGATCCCCGTGGCGCTGGCCACCATGCACATGTCCTGGGGCTTCGGCTTCCTGACCAGCCCCCGCTCGCTGGCCAGGAAGGTCATCGCCAGCCGCCGCCCGGCGGTCGTCGCCCCGGCGGCGACGAGCACGGACTGACCCCGGCCGACGGAACAACGGCAACGGCCGCCGCCCCACCGGATCCAGCCGGTGGAGCGGCGGCCGCTCGCATGTCGAAGGGCTCCGAAGCCCTAGAACGTGTAGTCCGGGTTCACCTGCATGCAGCCCTTGTCCTCGCCGTTCTGGGCGTCCGCGCTGGCGGGAGCCTTGTCGGCGGGCTTGTCGTGGCCGGCCGTCTTCGGGTACGTCGTGCCCGACCGCCAGTCGTTGCCGACCACCAGCTGCAGCCCGGTCACCGAACTCGACTCCCGCACCGCGCTCTTGGGCAGCCCGAGCGCCTTGGCGACGGCCAGCGCATCGCCGCGCCGGTCCGTGCCGTGGTACGTCAGGGTGGTGTCGGCCTGGCTGGTGAGCACCGTGGTGGTGCCGGCCGCGGTCCAGCCGAGCCCGGCCAGCTGCTGCTGGATGTCGGAGGCGCGGCCGGAGGCCGGACCGGTCACCGTGCTGTTGGTGCCGTTCTGCACGACGACCTTCAGCTGGTCCTTGGGAGTTGACGGCTTCGGGTCGGGCGCCGGCTTCTTCTTGGCGTCCTTGCCGTCGAGCGCGGTGTCGTTGCGCAGCATCGCGAACGTCGCGTCCGCGTCGCCGGGCTTGGGCAGGACGTAGCGCTCACCGGGGCCGTACTGCCAGGGCATGGTGATCATCGTGATGCGCTTGGTCGGCACCCGGCTGAGGTCACCGCCCAGGTCGTAGAGCTTCTTGACGGTGTCCAGCCCGTCGTCGACGGTCAGCGCCTTGGTGGCGGCCTCCGCCAGGTCCCGCAGCTGGCCCGGGTCGGAGAGCTTGGTGCCCTGCTTCAGCTGGCGGATCATCGAGTTCATGTACATGTGCTGGGCCTTGGCCCGGCCGATGTCGGTGTTGTCCTCGAAGCCGTAGCGGGTGCGCAGCCACTGCAACGCCTGGACACCCTTGACGTTGTGGGTGCCCTTGGTGAGTTTCAGGCCGCTGCCGTGGCCCTTGCTGTCGTGCGAGTAGACGTTGGCCCGGACGCAGACCGGGACGCCGCCGATGGCGTCCGCCATGTCCACCACACCGGAGAAGTCGACCATCATGAAGTGGTCGATGTAGATGCCGGTGAGCTCCTGCCAGGTGGCGAGGGTGCAGCCCGGGCCGCCGTGCTGGAGCGACTCGTTGATCGGCGCGGTGGTCTGCGGATATTTCTCGTGGGTCTTCGGGTCGGTGCACTTCGGGATCGTCACCCGGGTGTCCCGCGGGATGGAGATCACCGACATGTTGCTGCGGTCGGCGGAGACGTGCACCAGCATCTGGACGTCGGCCAGCGGCTTGCGGTCCGCGTCCTGCCGGGCGCCGCCGAGCTCGATGTTCTTCTTGCTGTTCCGGCCGTCGGAGCCGAGCAGCAGGATGTTCAGCGGGGTCTGCCCGAACGCGTTGGGGTCCGGCTTCTTCAGGGCGCTGTCGCCCAGGGACCGCGGGGCCTTGCGGAGGTTGGCGTTGAGGTGCTCGTAGTACCAGTAGCCGGCGCCCGCGGTGCCCACTATCAGGACGGCGAGGGATATCGCGGTCCAGCGGAGTGCCTTGCGGCCCTTGCCGCCCTGCTTGCGGCGCGGCCGGCCGCCCTTGCGGTGGCCGCCGCCCGCCTCGGTCCCGTCCTCGTCGCCGGGCGGCACCTCACCGCCCTCCGGCGGCGTCCAGCCGGGCGCGTCCGGGGGCAGCCCCTTGTTGTCGTAGAGGCTGTCGTCCCAGCCCAACTCCTGTGCGTCCGGCTGTCGTCGCCGGCGTGATCGTTCACCACGCGCACTGCTCTGCCGCATTGGGCCCTCTCCCCGTTGTCAGTCCGGTGGTGCGCCCCGGCCGCCGTACAGGGCGGCCGGGTCCCGCTCGTTACTTGGCGCAGACGTTCTTGTCGTCCGCGTTGACGTTCTGCACGTTGTCCGGAATCTCGGTCGGCGCCGCGATCGGTGTGCCCGGTGCCGTGAAGTCCTTGCCGAGGACCAGCTTCATCGGCACCCGGTCACCGGCGTCCTGCCCGGACTTCTTCAGCGCGCTCTTGGGCAGGCCCATCCAGTCGGCCAGTGCGGCAGCCTGGTCGGCCTGGTTGGGCGCGTACTCCAGACGCGTGGCGGCCAGCTTCTGCGGGGCGTTGCCGGCGTTGGTGGACAGCCGGGCGCCCTTGGAGTTCTGCAGCCAGTCCACGGTCTCCTGGGCCGAGCCGATCGGCCCGCCGCCGTTGGTCACATCGACCCGCACCAGTCCCGGCGGGGCCTTCTTGACGGACCCGGAACTCTTCTTGGCCTTGTGCTTCTTGGCCAGCTGGTGGTCGGCCCGGACCATCGCGAACAGCGGGTCCGCCTTCGCCTTGTCCAGGATGACGGTCGCCGGGTCGTTGGGGTTGTCCAGCACCGGCACCGTGGCGAAGGTGATCTTGTCGATGTTGACCCGCTTCAGGTCGTTGCCGAAGTCCAGCATCTTGCTGACCGTGCCGATGCCCGTGTCGACGGTGAGTGCCCGGGTCGCCGCCTGGCTGACGTCGTAGAGCTTGCCGGGGCTGGAGAAGGCGCTCGACTTCAGCTTGCGGATCAGTGAACTGAGGAACTGCTGCTGCAACTGGATGCGGCTGAGGTCGCTGCCGGTCCCCACGGCGTGCCGGGTGCGGACGAACGCCAGCGCCTGCTCACCCTTGACGACGTGCCGGCCCGCCTTCAGGTGCAGGTGGGACTTGGGGTCGTCGATGTCCTTGCCGGCGCAGACCTCGACACCGTCCACCGCCTCGGACAGCTCCTTGACCGCGTTGAAGTCGGCCATCATGAAGTGGTCGATCTTCAGGCCGGTGAGCTTCTCGACGGTGCGCCAGGTGCAGCCGGGGTCCCGGTCCTCCTGGCCCAGGCTGGTGTTGAAGCGCACCCCGTGCTCGCCGGGGATGCGCTTCTCCGAGCCGTTCTTCCCCTTGGTCGTGCAGTTCGGGATGTCGGTGATCAGGTCGCGCGGGATGCTCAGCGCGGTGGCGTTCGACCGGTCCTTGGAGATGTGCATCAACAGCGTGGTGTCGGCGTGTCCGACGCTCCCGGCGTCGCCGTAGCCGGAGTTGCCCTTGCCGGAGCGGGCGTCCGTCCCGATGATCAGCACGTTGACCGGGCCGTCGGACACCGCCGGGTTCTCCACGCCGACGTCGACCTTGGAGATGTTCCCGTCCAGCTGCTGGTACAGGTAGTACGCGCCGCCGCAGCCGGCGACGAGGACGAAGCCGACCACGCCGGCCGTCCAGTACAGCGCCTTCTTCTTCCCGGACGCCTTCGGCTTCCGCTTGCGGCGGCTCGCCGGACCCGCCACCGAGGGCGAGCCGGTCGCGGTACGTCCGGCCGCCCGCCGCGCCGCCGCCCGGCCGCCGGCCGGACGCCCGTCCGCACCGTCCTCGGCCCGCTCACCACGGCGCCCGCGCTGGGTCGGCAGCGGCCGGGTGTCGGTGTCGTCCCCGCCACCCGGCCGCCGCGCGGCGCGTCTCGACCTGGGGGCCTTGGGGTCGGAGGGCCGGGCGGGGGCTTGACCGGCCGGGTCAAGCCGCAGCTCGTAATTGCCGGTGTCCGGATCGAACACCCACTGATCGGCGGGGTCCACGTTGTTGTCGCCCGCCTGCCCACGGCCTTGCGCGTCCACGGTGCCTTGAATCCTCCGTCGGTGCCACGCGGCGCCATCCCCTCAAGGCGCTCGGGTAGGTCGATCGTGCAGTGCATGGTCAAAGGTGCATGGTCATCGGTCCGGCAATGTGCGGACCGGATCGCTCACACTATCCGCCCAGTTCAGCGCCACGCGACGCGCGTGACAAATTCCACTTCCCTACAACTGGGCAATCCGCCCAATCCATTCGAGTCGCCGAGCGTACTTTGCGGCATCTTTATTCGCAGGTCCCGCGTTCCGCCGTCGTACCGGGAAAGGTAGGCCCTGAACCCGCCGAAGGCGAGGGTCCGGGGCCCGGCTTGTCGTCCGGTGTCCCGCCGTCCGGCGAACCGCCCCCGGACCGGGCCGGTCGCTCCGCACCGTCCGGCGCCGGCCGCACGGTCACCGGAAGATCCCTGCCCAGCCGCGCGAAGAGCCGGTCGGCATCCGGTTCCACCAGCTCGTCGCGGTTGGGATCGAAGCGGTACTCCCGGCGCGGCACGGTCAGGAACTGCACCCGGCCGGTCGGAATGCCACGAGTGCTGCGCACCAATTCGTACAGCCCCCGCAGCGAAGCCAGCCCGCCGTCCGTGGTCAGCGAACTCGTCGCGGCATCCAGAACCGGATACAGCCGGGTCGGATTCAGCAGGACACCATTGCTCTGCACTTTCTTCACGAGAGCACCAAGAAATCGCTGTTGGCGCTCCATGCGCTCGGTGTCACTGCCGTCACCCAGGCTCTTCCGGGCCCGCACGTACCCGAGCGCGGCCTCGCCCTGCAGCGTCTGCCGGCCCGCGGGCAGCCTGAGGTGCGCCTCGTCGTCCCGGACCGGCCGCGGCAGACAGACCTCGACCCCGCCCACCGCGTCCACCATCCGCTTGAAACCCACGAAATCGATGATCATGTAGTGGTCGATCCGGATCCGGGTCAGCTTCTCCACCGTCCGGATCGTGCAGGCCGCCCCGCCGTACGCGAACGCCGAGTTGAACTGGGTCGTCTGCGGACCGGTCTCCCGGCCGTCGGTGCCCTTGCAGTGCGGCACCTGCACCACCAGGTCCCGCGGGATGCTCACCGCGGTGGCGCTCTTCCGGTCCGCCGCCAGATGCAGCAGCATCGTGGTGTCCGACCGCTGGCCGCTGCTCCGGCCGTACGCGCTGTTGCCGCCGGTCCGGCTGTCGGAACCGATCATCAGCAGGTTCTGCGCGTTCGGCGGGCCCGCCGGCGGCCGCTCCGACTCCCACTTGCGCAGCTCGGCCTCGACGTCGCCGTCGGTGTGGATGTTGCCGTTGAGCTTGGCGTACACCACCCCGCCGGCCCCTGCCCCGGCCAGCAGCACCCCGGCCGCACCGAGCGCGAGCCGGCGCCGCCAGCGCCCGTCCGGCGGGGTGCGCCGCGGCCCCGGCCCCCTGCCCGGGCGCTCGGCCCAGCCGGTGAACCTGGGCGGCTCAGGGGTCTCGGTCACCTCTGCGTCCATCCTCACGGAGTCGGCGTAGCGCCCGCGCGCGGGCCCCGCGTCACGACGGACGGACGGAACCCGCGCCGGGCCGCACGTATCTCACGAGCATGAACGGAAACCGGCGCCCGGGCCTGCGCTGGGCCCCCACGGTCCGCCGGACGGGGGAGCGGCCCCGCAGGCACCCCGGGCCGGCCCCCGCGCCACCCCTACCCGGCCGCCCGCGGCGCCCGGAACGTGATCTTCTCGCTGGTCTCCCGGGCCTCCTCGGCCTCCGCGGCCAGCCGGCCCAGGTGCCGGCAGAGCACCACCGAGCCGCCGGCCGCCAGCGGCCCGTACAGCCCGTACGACAGGCCCTCCCAGGTGTCGTACGGCAGCCCCGACAGCACCCGGGGCGCCGCGGGCAGCCCGGCCGCGGCCGCATCGGCCCGCGCCCGGTCCACGACCTGGGCACCGGTCAGCTCCTCGCCGGCCACCACCAGCGCCACCGCATCCGCCGCCACCGGGACGAACGGCACGAACCGGTCGCCCTGCCCCGGCACCTCCACGGCGTAGTCGGCGAACCCCTCCGGCGGCTGCGGGAAACGTCCGCCCAGCGGACGCAGCGCCAGCGCCACCCGCTCCCCGGAACAGGCCCGCGCCTGTGCCAGCCGGTCCGGCCCGGCCACCACCAGGTCGGCGGCCGCCGGATCCCCGCCGACCTCCGCCACCACGCCCACCGCCGAACAGGCCAGCAGCCAGACGGCGGTCTGCCAGTGGGCGGGCAGCAGCAGCGCGAGCCGGTCACCGGGCTCGGCGGCCAGATCGCCCTGCAGATAGTTGGCGGTCTTGGCCACCCAATTGGCGAAGGTCGCGACGGACAGTTCCACGCGCTCGCCGGTGGCGTCGTCGTAGAAGGTCACCAGCGGGCGGGCCGGGTCCGCGGCGAGCGCGGAACCCAGCAGGTCGGCGGGGGTGCGATCGATGGCGTTCATCGCGGCCAGGGTACGCGCGGCGGCCGCTGACGGCGGGTCGGGCCCGGCCGGCCCGGGCCACCGGATCGGCCGATGCCCCGTCAGGTCACCGTTGGCGCGTTGCCGGTGCCCGTGTTCACGATGCTGTCCATGCGCCCCTTCCTCGCGAGCTGTCTCGGCGCGGCGTGCACCGCCGCCCTCGCCCTGCCCTTCGCGCCGGACGCCGGTGCCGCCGGCCGGCCACCCGGCCCCGCCGCGGCGCGCACCGCCGACCTCCCGGGCAGCACCCAGTCCCTGCCGGTCGCGGCCCTCGGCCCCGGCGCGCCCCGCCCCACCGACCGCGACACCGCCACCGCGCCGGCCCCCCGCACCCTCGGCCTGCCGGCCCGCAGCGTCCGGCCGTTCTCCCTGCTCGGCGTCGTCTGGGACGACGCCGGCGCCGCACTCCACGGCCGGGTCCAGGTCCGCACCCGCGCCGCCCGCACCGGCGCCTGGACCGGCTGGCAGGACGTCTTGACCCACAACGACGACGCGCCCGACCTCGACGCCGCCGAACGCCACGACAGCGACGTCCGCGGCAGCACCGCGCCCCTGTGGGTCGGCGACTCCGACGCCGTCCAGCTGCGCATCACCCCGCAGACCCGCAACCGCGCCCCGGTCGCCGTCCCGCGCGGTCTGCGCCTCGAACTCGTCGACCCCGGCAGCGCACCGCCCGCCCGCCGCGGCATCCAGGGCCCGCCGACCCCGCTCGGCCCCGACGCCACCGCGGCCTCCGCCGCCAACGCCGCCCTCGCCCCGGTCGGCGCCACCGAGATCCCCGCCCTCGACCGTGCCGCGTCCCAGGCCGACATCGCCGCCGCGGGCGGCCGGCCCGCCGGCCCGACCTACGTCGGACCGCGCCCCCGCATCGTCACCCGGGCCGGCTGGGGCGCCAACGAGAAACTGCGCGAGAAGTCCTTCCTCTACACCCACGCGGTGCGCGCCGCCTTCGTCCACCACAGCGGCTCCGGCAACAACTACACCTGCGCCGAGGCCCCCAAGCTGATCCGCGCCATGTACCGCTTCCACGTCAGGAGCAACCACTGGCGGGACATCGGCTACAACTTCCTCATCGACAAGTGCGGAACGGTCTACGAGGGCCGCGCCGGCGGCGTCGCCAAGCCCGTCATGGGCGCCCACACCCTCGGCTTCAACAACGCCTCCACCGGCATCGCCGTCCTCGGCACCTACACCGACACCGAACCGCCCAAGCCCGCCCTCGACGCGGTCGCCCGCCTGACGGCCTGGAAGCTCGGCCTGTCCCACGCCGATCCGCGCGCCACCACACAGATGGTCTCCACCGGCGGCAACCGCTATCCCAAGGGAACCAAGGTCCCGCTGCACGTCATCTCCGGCCACCGCGACGGCTTCACCACCGACTGCCCCGGCAACCACCTCTACAACAAACTCGCCGCCACCCGGCTCGCCGCCGCACAACTCCAGGGGCGCTGACCGGGGAACCGGGCACCACTGAACCGTTCCTGCACCAGGCACGTCTTAGCGACCACGACTTGGCACCACGATGGGCCCCAGGACGTGGGACCACGACGTGGACCACGGCGTCCGCCCCGGCCGGCCCGGCCCTCCGCCGGGGCCGGCCGGGGGCCCGTCTGCCTACACTGGTCCGCCGACCGGCCGACCCCAGCAGGAAGCAGAGACGACAGGTGACAGAAGCGATCCTCCTGGTCGGCGGCAAGGGCACCCGGCTGCGCCCGCTGACGGTGCACACGCCCAAGCCCATGGTCCCGGCGGCCGGTGTGCCGTTCCTCACCCACCAGCTGGCCCGCGCCCGGGCCGCCGGCGTCGAGCACATCGTCCTGGCCACCTCCTACCTCGCCGAGGTTTTCGAGCCATATTTCGGCGACGGTTCGGCCCTCGGGCTGCACCTGGAGTACGTCACCGAGCGGGAGCCGCTGGGCACCGGCGGCGCCATCCGCAACGTCGCCGAACGGCTGCACTCCGCCCCCGGCGACCCGGTCCTCATCTTCAACGGCGACATCCTCACCGGCCTGGACATCAAGGCCCTGGTCGACACCCACCGTACCTCCGGCGCCGACGTCTCCCTGCACCTCACCCGGGTCGAGGACCCGCGCGCCTTCGGTCTCGTCCCCACCGACGCCACCGGACGGGTCACCGCCTTCCTGGAGAAGCCGCAGACGCCCGAGGAGATCGTCACCGACCAGATCAACGCCGGCGCCTACGTCTTCAACCGGTCGGTCATCGACACCATCCCGGCCGGCCGCCCGGTCTCCGTCGAACGCGAGACCTTCCCCGGGCTGCTCGCCGACGGCGCACACCTCCAGGGCATGGTCGACTCCACGTACTGGCTGGACCTCGGCACCCCGCAGGCCTTCGTACGCGGCTCCGCCGACCTGGTCCTGGGCCGCGCCCCGTCCCCGGCGGTGCCCGGCCGCCGCGGCGACCGCCTGGTCCTTGCGACGGCCGAGGTCGCCCCGGACGCCAAGCTCACCGGCGGTACGGTCGTCGGCCCGCGCACCGTCATCGGCGCCGGCGCCGAGCTCGACGGCAGCGCCGTCCTGGAGGGCGCGGTCGTCGAACCCGGCGCCGTGATCCGCGACTCCCTGATCGGCGCGGGCGCCCGCATCGGCGCCCGTACGGTGCTCGACGGCGCGGTCATCGGCGACGGCGCCCGCATCGGCGCCGACAACGAACTCCGCGACGGCATCCGCATCTGGTGCGACGCACAGATCCCGGCCGGGTCGGTACGGTTCTCGTCCGACCAGTAGCCCCCACCAGGGCCCCGCACCCCGCTGCCGGCCCGCTGTCGGTCGCATCGCCTAATCTGGCCGCATGCCCGCCCGCACCTGGGTCCCGCCCGGCCCGTACGACCTGCACCGCACCCTGGGGGTGCTGCAGCGCGGCCCCGGCGACCCGGCGTTCGCGGTGCGCGGCGGTGAGATCTGGCGCGCCTGCCGTACGCCCCAGGGCCCCGGCACGCTGTGCGTCACGGCCCGCCCGGCCGTCGGCGAGGTGGCGGCCGAAGCCTGGGGGCCCGGCGCCGAGTGGCTGCTGGACCGGCTGCCCCGACTGCTGGGGGAGGACGACGACCCGGCGCAGCTGACCGCCCGGCACCGCATCGTCCATGAGGCGCGCCGCCGCCACCCCGGCGTCCGGCTCGCCCGCACCGGCCTGGTCCTGGAATCGCTGATCCCCTCGATCCTGGAGCAGAAGGTCACCAGCGACGAGGCGTACCGCGCCTGGCGCCTGCTGCTCCAGCGGCACGGCGAGCCCGCGCCCGGCCCCTGGGAGCGGCTGCGGGTGATGCCCGATCCGCGCGGCTGGGCGCTGATCCCCTCGTGGGAGTGGCACCGGGCCGGCGTGGACGCCAAGCGCTCGTCCGCGATCCTGCGCGCCGTTCGGGTGGCCCGCCGGATGGAGGAGGCCGCGGCGATGGAGCTGGCCGACGCCACCCGCCGGCTGACGGCGATACCCGGCATCGGCCCGTGGACCGCCGCGGAGACGCTCCAGCGCGCCCTGGGCGCCCCGGACGCGGTCACGGTCGGCGATCTGCACCTCCCGAAGATCATCGGCTACGCCCTCACCGGCCGCCGCGGCACGACCGACGCGGAGATGCTCGAACTCCTCGCGCCGTACGCCGGGCAGCGGCACCGCGCCGCCCGGCTGATCCTGCTCTCCGGGATCACCCCGCCGCGGCGCGCCCCCCGGTTCCCGGTCGGCGACATCGCCCGCCTCTGAGGCCGGCGGGACCGCCCCGCGGGCCTCCTCGCCTCAGCGCACCACCACGAAGTCGTCCGCGCTCCGCGCCGCCCGCGGGCGCGGCGCCCCGGCCGGCCGGCCGATGGCCACCGCCCCCATCGGCTCCCAGTCGCCGGGCAGGCCCAGGACCTCCCGTACGACGTCCCGGCAGAACATCGTCGAGGAGATCCAGGCGGACCCCAGCCGCTCGCCCGCCAGCGCCACCAGGAAGTTCTGGATCCCCGCCCCGTGGGCGACGACGAACATCTCCCGCTCCGCCGCGTTGCGCCGCGCGTCCGGATAGCTGTGCGCACCGTCCAGCACCATGCACGGCACCGCCAGATACGGCGCGTTGCGCAGCACATCGCCGCGCCGCACCCGTCGGTCGATGGCCTCCTCCGACCTGCCGTCGCCGCGCAGATCCGCGATCCAGGCGTCCCGCATCGCGTCCAGCAGCCGCTCCCGCGCCCCGGCGGACTCCAGCAGCACGAACCGCCACGGCGTGGTGTGGTGCGGCGCCGGGGCGGTGACCGCCGCGGCCACCGCGCGCCGCACCGCGCCCGGGTCGACCGGGTCGTCGGTGAAGGCCCGCACCGTACGCCGCAGCGTCACCGCCTCCCGTACGGCCTCGGAGGTGCCCAGCCGGAACATGTCGTCCGCGGCGCCGCGCACCATCGCCCGCGCCCCGTCACCGGTCTCCTCGACGACGTGCCCCAGTCCGCGCACCACGGCGACCGGCAGCCCGGCCGCCTTGCCCTTCACCAGGTCGCCCGCCGCGGCCAGTTCGTCCGCGGTGGCCACCACGGTCGCGCTGAGCGGATTGCCGTACGCGTCCGTGCCGCCGCGCAGGTCGTCCAGCACCCGCACGCCGGCCGCCCCGATGGCGACGTCGGCCAGACCGCTGCGCCAGGGGCGCCCGAAGGTGTCGGTGATGACGACGCCGACGTCCACGCCGAGTTCGGTGCGCAGTCCGTCCCGCAGGGCCCGCGCCGAGCGGTCCGGGTCCTCGGGCAGCAACAGGACCGTTCCGGCCGGGGTGTTGGAGGCGTCGACGCCGGCCGCGGCCATCACCAGGCCCTGCCGGTTCTCGACGATCCGCAGCGGGCCGCGGCGGGCGACCAGCCGCACGGTCTCCCGGTCGATCGCCGCCTCCCGGTCGGTGGCCTCGACGATCCGCCCCTCGGCCTTGCTGACGATCTTCGACGTCACCAACAGCACGTCGCCGTCGGCGAGTTGGAGCCCGCCGTCGGCGGTCGCCGCGGCCGCGATCAGCTTCACCAGGTCGTCGCCGGGCCGCACCTCGGGGATCCCGGGCAGCGCCCGGACCCGGTACGCCGGTACGTCGGCGTCGCCGGTCACGCCCGGACCTCCTCGGCCAGCGCGAGCGCCTCGCGCGCCATCGCGGCCGTGGCGTCCAGGTCGGTCATCATCAGCGGTACGGCGCGGCAGCGGATCCCGGCCGCCTCGACCTCGGCCACCGCGCCGGCGTCGACGGAGTCGACCAGCCAGCCGTCGAGCAGCCCCGAACCGTAGTGCCGGGCGACCGCCGACGCGGTGGACTCCACGCCGACCGCCGCCAGCACCTTGTCCGCCATACCGCGCACCGGCGCGTCCCCGACGATCGGCGAGAGCCCGATCACCGGCACCCCGGCGTCCGCGATCGCCTCGCGGATCCCGGGCACGGCGAGGATGGTGCCGACGCTGACGACGGGGTTGGACGGCGGGAAGAGGATGACGTCGGCCTCGCCGAGGGCCTCCAGGACGCCGGGGGCGGGCTTGGCCTGCTCGGCGCCGACGGGTACGACGGCCTGTGCGTCCACCGAGGCGCGCAGCCGCACCCAGTACTCCTGGAAGTGCACGGCCCGCTGTTCGCCGTCCTCCTCGATCGCGACGTGGGTCTCGACCCGGTCGTCGGACATCGGCAGCAGCCGCACGCCGGGCTGCCAGCGCGCGCAGAGCGCCTCGGTGACGGCGCTGAGCGGGTAGCCGGCGGCCAGCATCTGGGTGCGCACGATGTGCGTGGCGAAGTCCCGGTCGCCGAGCCCGAACCACTCGGGGCCGACGCCGTAGGCGGCCAGTTCCTCCTTGACCCGGAAGGTCTCGTCGGCGCGGCCCCAGCCCTGCTCCTCGTTGATGCCGCCGCCGAGCGTGTACATCACGGTGTCGAGGTCGGGACACACCTTCAGGCCGAACAGGTGGATGTCGTCACCGGTGTTGCCGATGACGGTGATGTCCGCGTCCGGAGCCGCTGCCTTCAGTCCCCGCAGAAAGCGGGCGCCGCCGATACCGCCGGCCAGAACCACGATTCGCATAAAGACAGTGTGTCAGCCGGAGGAGGCCCACGGCCCGGGGCGTCAGGCCCCGGTGGTCTGCCGTGCCGCCGTGGCGCAGTGGGCCGTGTCGTGCATGGGCATTTCGGTCAGACCGGGGAAGTAGACGTGCAGGCTGACCGCGGGCGTCAGGGAGTCGTTGACGACCTCGTGGACGTAGCCGGGGGCGAAGACCTTCTGGGTGCCGGCGGTCAGGGGGCGCGGTCCGGTGGTGCCGTGTTCGGTCAACTCGCCCTGCAGGACGGTCAGTACGCCGGAGGACGGCCCGTGGTCGTGCCGTCCGCTGCCCTGGCCGGGGAGCCAGCTCAGCAGCCACACCTCGTAACCGGGCCCGGTGCGCAGCCGGTGGTACCAGCGGGTGGTGGCGTCGTAGCGGACCAGTGGGGCCCATGCGGCGCGGTCCGCGGCGATGGTGCGGGCGAGCCCGGCGAAGCCGGCGACGGTGTCCGGGTGCGCGGGGACGGGCGGCAGGAGGTGGGGGACGGCGAGCGGGTCGCCGGCGATCTGGACGTCGCTGTTCATCGGTTTCGGGTTCCTCGGCGGAAGAGCTGGGGGGACCTCCCCGCCGTGGCCGGGGGAGGGGGGTGGCCGGCGCGGGCGGTCCCTGTGGGGTGCGCGGCGCGGGCGGGAAATGCGGGGCGCTGCGGGGTGGTGCGAGCGGAGAAGCCGGAGCTCGGTGGCATCAACAGCTGGAACAGCGACAGCGAGCCTGCGCAGCGCAGAGCGACCCGTAGGCACGGGTCAGTCGGGGCGCGGCAGTCACTGGCATGGGGTCAAGGAGACCGGGTTCCCGGCGCAATGTCAACCGGACGTCTGGTTTGCCGCGAATCTTTCACCGCATCCGGTTACTCCGGCCGGAGAAAGGTTTGTGCAGCCCCGGACGCGGAGACATCGACCGGCAACCGCTGCTCCAAACGCCGTTGCGGTCCCGTGATCCGTCTGTGATCTTCCCCGCTTCGGCCCGCGGGGTGCAACGCGAACGCCGCCTGAGCACGTCTTCATCGATGACGCGGACGTGCCGGGGGGCACGCCCGGGGAAGTGTCCTGGTTTTTACTGATTTGAACACTTTCCGCATCCGCTTGGTTCCGCCGAGTGAATAAGAGGCTCAATAGCAGATCTCGGCTTGACTGGCCCGGATCACCACACTTGTAATTTCACTCGTGTCGTTCAGCCGAAATCGATCACGGCTTGATCACGGGGACGTAAAGACAGACGAGGGGCGCACATGACCGAGCTGTTCCAGGAATTGCTGGTCGAGGAGGCGGACGAGGAGCTCGGCTGGCAGGAGCGCGCACTGTGCGCCCAGACCGACCCCGAGTCCTTCTTCCCGGAGAAGGGTGGCTCCACCCGCGAGGCGAAGAAGGTCTGTCTCGCCTGTGAAGTCCGGTCCGAATGCCTCGAATACGCCCTCGCCAACGACGAGCGCTTCGGTATTTGGGGCGGTCTGTCGGAGCGCGAGCGGCGCCGGCTCAAGAAGGCCGCCGTCTGACCGTGACGAGTCAGCCACCCCCGCCCAGGGCGCGCGGTCTCTCGGACCCCGCCGCCGCACCGCCCCAACTCCCCATATCCCCCTATAGCGACCACTCCGCCTCCAGCGCACCGGGCGCCGGAGGCGGACTGCTGTGTACGGGCCCGGTCGGGGCACCGGCGCGAACCATTAGTGTGGGGCCCCGTCCGAGATGCGCCGCCGCCCACCGGGGCGCGCGCGTCGCCTCGTAGTCCGTCGCAGTGTCTTCCGGGGGCGGGGCCTGAAAGCGACTTCGCCGCGGGCCTTCGAACTCCCGGGTCCGGAGGGCCCGTACCTCGATGTCCGTGCACAGCCAGTCGGCGGCGCAGGCCGCCTCATATGCAGCCGCCACGCCAGAGTTCCCGCGGCACGTCGTCACCGCCGTGATCGTCTCCCACGACGGCGCCCGCTGGCTGCCCGACGCGCTCACCGGCCTGCTCGGCCAGGAACGCCCGGTGCAGAACGCCATCGGCGCCGACACCGGCAGCGCGGACCACTCCGCCCAGCTGCTCACCGAATCCCTCGGCGACGAACGCGTCCTGCACCTCGCCCGCCGCTCCGGATTCGGCACCGCCGTCGACGAGGCGGTCCGCACCGCCCCCCTGCTCGGCCCGGACGACCTGCCGTACCTGCGCCGCCCCAGCGGCTGGGACCCGGTCAGCCGCACCTGGCGCGACGAGGCCTACGACATGCCGGAACTGCCGCACGGCGAACCGGTCCAGTGGCTGTGGCTGCTGCACGACGACTGCGCCCCCGAGCCCGACGCCCTCGCCGAACTGCTGCGGGTCGCCGACGCCAGCCCCTCGGCCGTCATCGTCGGCCCCAAGCTGCGCAGCTGGTACGACCGCCGCCAGCTCCTCGAAACCGGTGTCAGCATCGCCCGCAGCGGCCGCCGTTGGACCGGCCTGGACCGCCGCGAACAGGACCAGGGCCAGCACGACCAGGTCCGCCCGGTGCTGTCGGTCTCCACCGCCGGCATGCTCATCCGCCGCGACGTCTACGAGGAGTTGGGCGGCTTCGACCGCCGGCTGCCCCTGATGCGCGACGACGTCGACCTGTGCTGGCGCGCCCAGGCCGCCGGCCACCAGGTCCTCGTCGCCCCGGACGCCGTTCTCCGGCACGCCGAGGCCGCCGCCCGCGAACGCCGCCCCATCGACTGCGTCGGCCGCAGCGTGGCCAACCCGCACCGCGTCGACAAGGCCGGCGCCGTCTACACCCTGCTCACCAACACCCGCGGCCGGATCCTGCCGTACGTCCTGCTGCGGCTGCTGCTCGGCACCCTCCTGCGGGTCCTCGCCTACCTCGTCGGCAAGGTCCCCGGCCAGGCCATCGACGAACTCGCCGGCCTCTTCGGCACCCTGCTGCGGCCCGGCAAGATCCTCGCCGCCCGCAAACGCAGAGGCCGCCCCGCGGTGGACCCGAGCGAGCTGCGGCCGCTCTTCCCGCCGCCCGGCGCGACCGTCCGGGCCACCGTCGAGCAGATCGCCGGCAACCTCGCCGGCCGGGCCGCCCCCGACGTGGCCTCGGCCGGCCGGCACGGCGCCGTCGAATCCGGACCCGGCGGCGACGACGCCGACTTCCTGGAGATCGAGCAGTTCGCCCGGCTCAAGCGGATCGCCCGCAAACCGGCCCCGGTGCTCTTCCTCGTCCTGCTGGTCGTCTCCCTGGTCGCCTGTCGCGGGCTGCTCGGCTCCGGTGCCCTCACCGGCGGCGCACTGCTGCCCGCCCCCGGCAGCGTCTTTGACCTCTGGTCGGCCTACCTCGACAGCTGGCACGCGGTCGGCACCGGCGACAGCGCCGCCGCACCGCCCTATCTGGCCGTCGTCGCCCTGGTCTCCAGCGTCTTCCTCGGCTCCACCGGCTTCACGCTGACCCTGCTGCTGGTCTGCTCCGTCCCGCTGGCCGGCCTCACCGCCTACTTCGCCTCCCGCCCGCTGGTCACCTCCCGGCTGCTGCGGGCCTGGGGCAGCATCGCCTACGCCTTCCTGCCCGCCGCGGCCGGCGCACTGGCCGGCGGCCGGCTGGGCACCGCCGTCCTCGCGATCCTGCTGCCCCTCATGGCGCGCGCCGCGATCGCCGCGAGCGGCCTCCGGCTCCCCGCCGGCACCCGCCCCAGCTGGCGCGCCACCTGGGCGTACGCCCTGCTGATCACCTTCACCACGGCCTTCACCCCGGTGGTCTGGCCGATGGCCGTCCTGCTCGGCATCGGACTGCTGGTGCTGCGGCTTGTCGATGGCAGCCGCGACCAGATCGTCGGCTACGGGCTGCGGTTCCTGGCCGTGGTCCTCGCCCCGCTCGTCGTGCTCGCCCCCTGGTCGCTGTCCCTGCTGACCCACCCGTCCCGCTTCTTCCAGGAGGCCGGCCTCGCCTACGGCACCGGCTCCGCCTCCGTCCTCGACCTCATCGGCCTCAGCCCCGGCGGCCCCAAGGCCACCGGCGGACTGCTGCTCCTCGGCATCGTCCTCGCCGCACTCGCCGCGACCCTGCGCGACGCCCGCCAGCTCGCCATCCGCACCGCCTGGGCCGTCGCCCTCACCGGCCTGCTCTTCGCCGCGCTCGGCAACGGCTCCGGCTGGACCGGCCCCGCCGTCCTCGTCTACGGCCTGGCCCTGCTCTGCGCCGCCGCCCTCGGCGCCGAGGGCATCCGCACCCGCATGGCCAGCCTCGGCTTCGGCTGGAAGCAACCGGTCGCCGTGCTGATCGCGCTGGCGTCCGTGCTCGCCCCGCTCTACGCCGCGGTCAGCTGGATGATCACCGGCGCGGCCGGCCCGCTGGAACGGCGCGGCCCCGAACAGGTCCCGGCGTTCGTCGCCGAGGAGTCCGGCAGCGCCGACCAGCCCCGCACCCTCGTCCTCGACGGCACCCCCGGCCACGTCTCCTACACCCTCGTCCGCGGCTCCGGCGCCCGCCTCGGCGACGCCGACCTGGCCGCCGAGGCCGGTGAGGACAAGCGCTTCGGCAGCATCGTCGCCAACCTCGTCGCCGGCTCCGGCGCCGACCAGACCAACCAGCTCGGCGGCTACGCGGTCCGCTACGTCCTGGTCAGGAACGGCGCCCCGCGCGAGATGGGCCGCGTCCTGGACGCCACCCCGGGCCTGACCCGCCTCAGCCAGGAGGACGGCAGCGCCCTGTGGCGCGTCGACCGCCGGGTCTCCCGGGTCTCGATCGTCCCGCCCCAGGCCCAGGACGGCACCACCGCCGGCGAGGCCGCCGCGCCCACGGCCGTGGCCGCCGGACCCGTCGAGGCGCACACCAAGCTGCCCGCCGGGCCCGCCGGCCGGGTGCTGCGCCTCGCCGACGCCGCCGACGAGGGCTGGCAGGCCACCCTCGACGGCACCCCGCTCAAGCCCGTCACCGTCGACGGCTGGGCCCAGGGCTTCACCCTGCCCTCCAACGGCGGCCGGCTCGACCTCACCCACGAGAACCCGCTCGGCCACACCCTGTGGCTGTGGGCCCAGGGCCTGCTCGCCGTCGTCCTGGTCGTCCTCGCCCTGCCCGGCCGCCGCCGCGAGATCGACGACGACCTGCCCGAGGACGACGTCGCCGCACAGGCCGCCGCGGCCACCGGCGACGGCCGCCGGGCCCGCCGGCTGCGCGCCCAGGCCGAGGCCGCCGGCACCTCCGAAGCGGCCGACGCCGGCATCCCGGCCGCCCGCACCGGCGAGGAGCCGCCCGCCCCGCCCGCCGACCCGGCGGCCCCCCAGGAACCCGCCGCGGCCGGCGACCCGTACGCCGCCGTACCGCAGCAGCCCTCCTACGAGGACTGGCCGGCCGCCCCCGGCCAGCACGTCGCCGAGCAGCAGCCCTACGACCCGTACCAGGGCACGCAGTACGGCGGCCAGTACCCGCAGGCGGACCCCTACCAGCCGACCGGCACCTACACCGGCGACCCCTACCAGGCCGGCGCCTACGACCCGTACGGCTACGCCCAGCAGCCGTACCCGGACGGCACGCCGCAGCCCCAGCAACAGCCCTACGACGACGGCACCGCGTACCCGGGGTACTCCGGGCCCCCCGGCTCCTATCCCGAGCCGCGCCGTGACGGGAGCGACCAGCAGTGAAGCGCACCATGACGTCCCTGATCGGCGCGGTCGCCGCGCTGGCCGCCGTCACCGGCATCGCCGCCGTCGCGGCCCCCGGCGGCACCCCGAAAACCCCCGGCGGCGCCGCCCGGCTGCCCGTCCAGCGCTCCGCGCTGCTCTGCCCCCCGCCCACCTCCTCCGACGTCGGCGAGACCACCTACACCGCCTTCGTCCCCCAGGGCGCCGCAGCCGGCGCCGACACCAAGAAGGGCACCGCGAAGCTGCTGCCCGCCGGGACCGTCAAGGACGCCGGCGCCGGCAACGGCAAGAAGAAGGGCGGCAGGTCCACGTCCGCGGACACCGGCCGCACCACCGTCCCGCCCGCCGACACCACGCCCGTCGTCCCCCTCCGGCAGGCCGGCAAGCCGGTCACCACCACCACCGACCGGGCCGACGCCCCCGCCCTCGTGGGCGCGGCCGACGGCACCCTCGCGCCCGGCTGGACCGTCCAGCAGACCACCACCGTCGCGGCCGGCGCCGGCCGCGGCCTGCTCGGGCTGAGCTGCCCCACCCCCGACACCACGTTCTGGTTCCCCGGCGTCAGCACCGCCACCGAACGCCAGGACTACGTGCACCTCACCAACCCCGACACCACCCCCGCCGTCGTCGACCTCGAACTGCACGGCAAGGACGGCTCGTTGGGCGGCTCGGCCGGCGAGGACATCACCGTCCCCCCGCACACCACCGTCCCCGTCCTGCTCTCCACCCTCACCACCCGCCCCGCCACCAACGCCACCCTGCACGTCCTCGCCCGCGAGGGCCGGGTCGGCGCCGCCGTCCAGGCCACCGACAGCAAGCTGGGCAGCGACTGGCTGCCGGCCGCCGCCGACCCCGCCCCGAGCGTGGTCCTCCCCGGCATCCCCAAGGACGCCATCTCCGTCCGGCTGGTCGCCCTCGCCCCCGGCGACACCGACGCCGACCTGAAGGTGCAACTCGCCACCCCCACCGGCCTGATCACCCCGGCCGGCCTGGAGACGCTGCACCTCAAGAGCGGCATGACCACCGCGGTGGACCTCAAGGACGTCACCAAGGGCGAGGCCGGCTCCCTGGTGCTCACCCCCACCGACCCCGGCGCCAAGGCCCCCGTCTCGGCGGCACTGCGGGTCACCCGGGGCAAGGGCGGCAACCAGGAGATGGCCTTCATCCCCGCCACCCGCCCGGTGGAGAAGCGCGCCACCGCCGCCGACAACGGCGCCAAGGGCAGCACCCTGTCCCTGGCCGCCCCCGAGAAGGGCAAGGACGCCAAGGTGAAGGTCACCGCCTCCGCGGGCAGCGGCGGCGGCACCCCGGTCACCAAGACGTACACGGTCAAGGGCGGCACCACCCTCGACATCGACCCGCCCCGCCCGCAGGGCCTCAAGGGCGGCTACGCCCTCACCGTGGAGCCCGAGCCGGGCAGCGGCCCCGTCTACGCGGCCCGGACACTCGCCCGCCCCCAGGGCGGCGTCCCCGCCTTCACCGTCCAGCCGCTGCCCGACGACCGCGGCTCGGTCGTCGTCCCCACCGCCGGCCAGGACCTGTCCCTGCTCACCGACTGAGGACACCGGACCCGCGCTACGGGCCTACTCCTGCCCGTAGCGCGGGTCCACCGACTCCGGGGCCAGCCCCAGCAGATCGGCGACCTGCTCGACGACCACCTCGTGCACCAGCAGCGCCCGCTCGTCCCGGCTCTTCGTACGGATCTCCACCGGCCGCCGGTAGATCACGATCCGGTCGCGATGTCCGCCCGCCGCCGGCAGTACCCGCCCCAGCGGCACGCTCTCCTCGTCGACCGGCCCCTCCGCGCCGTCCGGTCCGAACCCGGGCACCTCGACCACCAGGAAGTCGACCTGGGCCAGCTGCGGCCAGCGCCGCTCCAGCCGGTCCCGCGAGTCGTAGACGAGATCCACGAAGGCGTCCGCGCGGGTCACCGACAGCGGCACCTGGGGCGGCGCGATCGGACCGCGCATGCCGCGGCCGTGACGGTCGCGGCGGCGGAGCCGCGGCTCCGCCGGTCGGGGAGGTACGGGCCTGTCCATCAGCATCGAGCGTAGCCGTCACGGACCGCCGGAAACCGCAGACCGCCACAAGATGCGGCATGTCGCAGGCTGACCGGACCGGTCCGGATCGGTTTCGTTTCCCTCCCCACATCAGATCGCGGAACTCCCGCCGAATGGCCGGAAATGCACTAACTCATGAGGGTATTCCCTCCCGCACACCGACCGTCCCGCCCCGCCCGCCCCAGGACGGGCCGAGCGGGTGCAGGTCAGACGCATCGGACGAAGCGGGACGACACGGTTGGGTGAGCCGGGGGAGAGTCGTCGCGGCCCGCTCAAGAGTGCGGTACCGTCCAACGTCGTGAGCCCTGTACGTCGCTGTTCGCGCACTGCGTGCGGCCGCCCCGCCGTCGCAACGCTGACGTACGTCTATGCGGACTCGACCGCCGTGCTCGGACCGCTCGCCACCTACGCCGAACCGCACTGCTACGACCTGTGCGCCGAGCACTCCGAGCGCCTGACCGCCCCCCGCGGCTGGGAGGTCGTCCGCCTCGCCATCGACTCCGGCCCGGCCCGCCCCAGCGGCGACGACCTCGAAGCCCTGGCGAACGCGGTCCGCGAGGCCGCCCGCCCCCAGGAACGCGAACGCGCCGCGGGCGCGGACGCTCCTGCGGGCAACCGCGCCCCCATGGAAGTGGCCCGCCGCGGCCACCTCCGCGTGCTCCGGTCCCCGGACTCCTGAATTCCGCTGCGCTTGGCTTTCCTCCCACGTACCCGTCTGTCCCGCCGCGGTTGTTGCTCGCCGTAGCGCCTGGCGGCGGGCGTGGTGTTTTCGGGTGCGGTGCCGGCCCTCCAGACTTCGTCCTCCGGTCCAGCCCCTCCCGTGAGTGGGGGAGTTGGCTGGTTGGGGGCGCGCCTGATCCGTTGTCTGCACGCGCGTAGGCATCACCTGCATCCCCACCGGCCTCAACTTCCTCCCCAACGGGAGGGGACGGGCCGGAGGGGCCGGTTGTGTGGACGTAAAGCGTCAGCAGTCCACACAACCGGCCCCGGAGGCCCGTCACCGCACCCGACAACAACCCCGCCCGCCGCAGGCGCAACGGCGAGACGACCCGCGGCGCCGCAGACAGCCACGTACGGGGCGCCGCAAAGCGCAACGGCGAGAAACCCCGACGGCGGGAGAGACGGGTACGTGCGGAGGCGCCGCACAGCGGCCCCCGGTAGGTTGGGGTGCCCCGAACACCCCAGGAGGACCACTCGTGACCGACCTGTCGCACATCGTCAAGGCATACGACGTACGCGGTGTCGTTCCCACCCAGTGGGACGAACCGCTCTCCGAGCTGTTCGGCGCGGCCTTCGTCGAGGTCACCGGCGCGGACGCGATCGTGATCGGACACGACATGCGGCCCTCCTCGCCGGGCCTGGCCGGGGCCTTCGCGCGCGGGGCCGCGGCCCGCGGCGCGGACGTCACCCTGATCGGCCTGTGCTCCACCGACGAGCTGTACTTCGCCAGCGGCTCCCTCGGCCTGCCCGGCGCCATGTTCACCGCCTCGCACAACCCGGCCCAGTACAACGGCATCAAGATGTGCCGGGCCGGCGCCGCCCCCGTCGGCCAGGACACCGGCCTCGCCGACATCCGCGCCCTGGTCGAGCGCTGGTCCGACGAGGGCGCCCCCGAGCCGGCCGCCACCCCCGGCACCATCGGCGAACGCGACGTGCTCGCCGACTACGGAACCCACCTGCGCAGCCTGGTCGACCTCACCGCGATCCGCCCCCTGAAGGTCGTCGTGGACGCCGGCAACGGCATGGGCGGCCACACCGTCCCCACCGTCTTCGCCGGCCTGCCGCTCGAACTCGACGCCCTGTACTTCGAGTTGGACGGCTCCTTCCCCAACCACGAGGCCAACCCGCTCGACCCGAAGAACATCGTCGACCTCCAGGCCCGGGTCCGCGAGACCGGCGCCGACCTCGGCATCGCCTTCGACGGCGACGCCGACCGCTGCTTCGTCGTCGACGAGAACGGCGACCCGGTCTCCCCGTCCGCGATCACCGCCCTGGTCGCCGCCCGCGAGCTGGCCAAGCACCCCGGCTCCACCGTCATCCACAACTGCATCACCTCCTGGTCCGTCCCCGAGGTCGTCAGGGAGAACGGCGGCGCCCCGGTACGCACCCGCGTCGGGCACTCGTTCATCAAGGAGGAGATGGCCAAGACCGGCGCCGTCTTCGGCGGTGAGCACTCCGCGCACTACTACTTCCGCGACTTCTGGAACGCCGACACCGGCATGCTCGCCGCCCTGCACGTCCTCGCCGCCCTCGGCGGCCAGGACCGCCCGCTGTCGCAGCTGGTCGCCGAGTACGACCGCTACGCCGCCTCCGGCGAGATCAACAGCACCGTCGACGACCAGGCCGGCCGGCTCGCCGCGATCAAGGCCGCCTACGAGGGCCGCGAGGGCATCACCCTCGACGAACTGGACGGCCTGACCGTCACCGCCGACGACTGGTGGTTCAACGTCCGGCCCTCCAACACCGAGCCGCTGCTGCGCCTGAACGCCGAGGCCCGCGACGCCGACACCGTCGCCCGGGTCCGCGACGAGGCCCTGGCGATCATCCGCGGCTGACGCCCTCCCACGGGCGGGGCACCCACCCCGCCCGTGGCCGCCACACCCCGCCGAGCAGGCCGCCGCCGCCCCACCGGCGGTACGCTGGCCACGCCGCAACCACCCGAAGGAGCAGCGCCCATGCCGGTCGACGCCAGCTTGATCCAGATCCTCGCCTGCCCGGCGTGCCACGCCCCCCTGGAGGACCGCACGGCCACCGACCCGGCCGAGCTGATCTGCACCTCCGGCGACTGCGGCCTCGCGTACCCCGTCCGGGACGGCATCCCCGTACTCCTCGTCGACGAAGCACGCCGCCCCGCCTGACCCGGGCCCGCCGGGTCCGCGGGCCCGGCACCGCCCGGCACAACCCGCCCGCACCGGCGATCGGAGGCCGCGCCCACCATGCTCGACGAGTCCCTCCTCGACACCCCTGACGCGCTGGCCGGGGCCGACCGCTTCGGCCTGCTGCGCGGCGTCGCCGAAGCCGGCGCCCGGGCCCGCACCGCAGCCCGCAGCGCCGCCGAATCCGGCATCCCCGAACTGACCCCCGACGGCCGGCCGCGCGCCGTCCTCGTCGCCGGCCCCGGCCCCGCCGCGGCCGGCGTCGCCGACCTGCTGCGCGCCCTCAGCGGCGGCAGCTGCCCGGTCAGCCTCATCCAGCCCACCGGCGTCGCCCCGCTGCCCGGAGCGCTGCGCTGGACACTGCCCGGCTGGGCCAGCCCGCTCGACCTGCTGCTCCTCGCCGGCCCGGACGCCGCCGACCCCGGCCTCGCCGAACTCGTCGAACAGGCCTACCGCCGCGGCTGCGCCGTCGTCGCCGTCACCCCCGCCGGCGGCCCGCTCGCCGACGCCGTCATCCAGGCCCGCGGCCTCGCCGTACCGCTCGCCACCACCTCCTACGACGCCGAGTTCGACGTCGAGGGCGCCCCGCCGGCCGCCCCCGGCACCCTCTGGTCCGTCCTCATCCCGCTGCTCTCGCTCGCCGACCGGACCGGCCTGATCAGCGCCCCGCAGGACGCCCTCGGCAAACTCGCCGACCGCCTCGACCACCTCGCCGAACGCTGCGGCCCGGCCATCCCCACCTACTCCAACCCCGGCAAGGCCCTCGCCGCCCACCTCGCCGACGCGCTCCCGCTCATCTGGACCGAGGGCACCCTCGCGCACGCCGTCGGCCGGCACTTCGCCACCGAACTCGCCGGCCTCGCCGGCCGCCCCGCCCTCGCCGCCGAACTCCCCGAGGCGCTCACCACCCACCGCACCCTGCTCGCCGGCGCCCTCGCCCCCGGCACCGACCCGGACGACTTCTTCCGCGATCGCGTCGAACAGCCCACGGCGACCACCCTGCACGCCCGCGTCGTGCTGCTGCGGGACCAGGAACCCGGCACGCTGTCCGCCACCCGCGCCGCCCAGACCCTCGCCGAGGAACGCGACATCGCCCTCACCGAACTCCAGCCCGGGCCCGGCAGCGACCTGGAGGTGGCCGCGGAACTACTCGCCATCGCAGATTTCGGCGCCGTTTACCTGGCGCTCGCCGGCACCGAGTGATCATTGACGGCCGGTCCGCCCACACGGACCGGCTGGCCCGCACCCGCGGGCCCGCGCGCCGCACCCCGCGAGCCCGCCCGCCGCCCCGGACGACCTCAGGAAGCACCCCATGGACCGCCTCGCCAATACCGTGCGCCCCTACGCCTGGGGCTCCACCACCGCCATCCCGGAGCTCCTCGGCACCGCACCCACCGGCGAACCCCAGGCCGAGATGTGGATGGGCGCCCACCCCGGCGCCCCCTCCCGCCTCGACCGCGGCACCGGCCCCCGCTCCCTCGCCGAGATCATCGAGGCCGACCCCGAGGCCGAACTCGGCCCCGCCGCCGTCCGCGCCTTCGGCCCCCGGCTGCCCTTCCTGCTCAAGCTGCTCGCCGCCGGCTCACCGCTCTCCCTCCAGGTCCACCCCGACCTGACCCAGGCCCGCGAGGGCTTCGCCGAAGAGGAACGGCGCGGCGTACCGATCGACGCCCCCCACCGCAACTACAAGGACGCCAACCACAAGCCCGAGCTGATCTGCGCCCTCACCCCCTTCGAGGGCCTGTGCGGCTTCCGGCACCCCGCACAGACCGCCGACCTCCTCGAAGACCTCGGCGTCGACGACCTCACGCCGTACGTCGACATCCTCCGCGCGAGCCCCGAGGCGGACGCGCTGCGCGAGGTCCTCACCGCCGTCCTGAGCGCCGAACACCACGCCATCGCCGGCACCGTCGAACGCACCGCCGTCGCCGCCGGCCAACTCGCCGCCAAGGGCGGACCACACGCCGACGCCTACGCCGCCTACGCCGGCCTCGCCCACCACTACCCCGGCGATCCCGGCGTGCTCGCCGCCATGCTCCTCAACCACGTCCGGCTCCAGCCCGGCGAGGCCCTCCTCCTCGGCGCCGGCATCCCGCACGCCTACATCAGCGGCCTCGGCGTCGAGCTGATGGCCAACTCCGACAACGTGCTGCGCTGCGGGCTGACCCCCAAGCACGTCGACGTCCCCGAACTCCTGCGGGTGGTCCGCTTCGAAGCCGGTGACGCCGGCGTCCTCCGCCCCGAGGACATCGGCGGCGAAGAGGTCTACGACACCCCCGTCGACGAGTTCCGGCTCTCCCGCTTCGTCCTCGCCCCCGGCGCCGCCCCGCACCCGCTCGCCTCCGCCACCCCGCAGATCCTGCTGTGCACCGCGGGCACCGTCCACCTCCGCACCGACCCGACCGGACAACCGGCCGACGGACCGGCCGACGCACCGGCCGAACTGACCCTGGCCCCCGGCCAATCCGCCTTCGTACCGGCCGCCGAGCCCCTCACCCTCACCGGCGAGGGCACGCTCTTCCGGGCGACGGTGGTGGCATAGGGCGGGCGGGGCCGATCGCGCGCCCGTAGGGGGTGCGGGATTGGTGGACCCGGGACCCCGTGGTGGCACAGCGCGACGGGGGCCGTACGGTGAGTTCGCCCGGGGGTCGCACGGACTACCTCCCGGAACCACATGGGAGTCCGTCCGGAACCGCACGCGGAGTCCGTCCGCCAGGTGGCCTCCTCGCGTCCGCCGGACGCCGGGCTGCAACAATGACCGCCGCACAGCATTAAAGGGGCGGTAAAGCGGCGAGCCCCGTCGACGGAAGGGACATGCGGCACTTATGAGCGCATCAGGCGGGACAAAGGCGATCGTTGCGGCGCTGGGCGCCAACCTGGCGATCGCCGCAGCGAAGTTCGTGGCCTTCGCCTTCAGCGGCTCGTCCTCGATGCTGGCCGAAGGCGTGCACTCCATCGCGGACTCCGGCAACCAGGGCCTGCTGCTGCTCGGCGGCAAGAAGGCGAAGCGCGCGGCCACCGAGGAACACCCCTTCGGCTACGGCCGGGAGCGCTACATCTACGGCTTCCTGGTCTCCATCGTCCTGTTCACCATCGGCGGCGTCTTCGCCCTCTACGAGGGCTACGAGAAGATCCACGACCCGCACCCGCTGGAGGCCTGGTACTGGCCGATCGGCGTCCTGGTCTTCGCCGTGGTCGCCGAGGGCTTCTCCTTCCGCACGGCCATAAAGGAGTCCAACGAGCTGCGCGGCAAGCAGACCTGGCCCCAGTTCGTACGTCGCGCCAAGGCCCCCGAGCTGCCCGTCGTGCTGCTGGAGGACTTCGGCGCCCTGGTCGGCCTGGTCCTCGCCCTGGGCGGCGTCGGCCTCACCCTCCTCACCGGCAACGGCATCTGGGACGGCATCGGCACCATGTGCATCGGCACGCTGCTGGTGCTGATCGCGCTCGTCCTGGCCGCCGAGACCAAGTCGCTGCTGCTCGGCGAGGCGGCCGGTCCCGAGCAGGTCGCCGCGATCCGCGCCGCGGTGGTCGACGGTGACGTCGTCACCCGCGTGATCCACATGCGCACGCTCCACCTCGGCCCGGAGGAACTGCTGGTCGCCGCCAAGATCGCGGTCCAGCACGACGACACCGCCGTCCAGATCGCCGACGCCATCAACGCCGCCGAGGCCCGCATCCGCGAGGCCGTCCCGATCGCCCGCGTCATCTACCTCGAACCGGACATCTACCACGAGGCCACCGCCGCCAAGGGCCCCGACCCGACGAAGACCCCGGGCGGCCACTGACCCCCAGGCGCTGCCTGCAACGTGACAACGAACGGGCCCCCACACTCCACTCGCCCGGAGCGCGGGGGCCCACCCATGGGAATACTGCCCCGCCCCCACTGCGTTGACGGCCCCGAGGGGGCCCACGCACCCCTTACGGGTTCTGTTCGACCCCGCCCTACGGGATCTGTTCGCCCACGTCCTGCTGGGTCCCCGACGGCGGCTTACTCCAGGGAACGAGACCCGCATACCGGGGTCCCGACGCCGGCTTGCCCTCGAGACCCCGACGCCGGCTTACTCGGAGACCGGGAGCAGCTCCGTGGCGGGTGGAACAGCTCCCCGGCGGGGAGGGGAACAGCTCCCCGGCGGGGGCGGGAACAACTGCCCAGCGGAGACCAGGAATGACCTCCCGGCAGAGACGGGGGTAACTCCCCAGCGGACACCGGGAATACCGCCCCGTCGCCGCCGCGTTGGCGGCCCCGAGGGGGCCCGCGCACCCCTTACGGGATCTGTTCGACCCCGCCCTACGGGACCTCCCCGACCTCCGCCCTCAAATCCCCTACTGGATCTCCCCGAGAACGCCCAGCAGCGCCTCCGTGTCCGCCGCCTCCTGCAGCCGCGTCCGGAAGTCCGCGTCCATCAACTTCCGCGCCAGCAGCGCCAGGATCCGCAGGTGCTCGTCCCCGGCCGCCGCCTCCGGTACCGCGATCAGGAAAACCAGCCGGGCCGGCGTGCCGTCCAGCGAACCCCAGTCGATCCCCTCCGCGGAGCGCGCGAATCCGACGACCGGCGCACTCACCGCGTCCGTCTTGGCGTGCGGAATGGCGATCTCCTCACCGAGCCCGGTGGTGCCCTGCGCCTCCCGGGCCAGCGCCACCCGCACCAGCTCGGCCACGTCCGTCACTCGGCCGGTGCCCGCCACCAGTTCCGCCATCTCGCGGATCGCCGCTTCCTTGCTGTCGGCGGCGAGCTCCGTCTTGACGGTCTCTTCGGTGAGATACCCCGAAAGCACCTCCGGACCCGCTGGACCCTCCGGACCCGCAGCCTCCGACGACCCTGCAACGGCACCCGCAACAGCAGCTCCAGCAGACGCGCCACCGGTCCCGCCAGCCACCCCAGCCACCCCAGTCACTCCGGCCCCGCCGGTCGCGACCAGCTCGCCCACCACAGCCACCTCATCCACCACACCCGACTCGTCCACTCCGGCCGACCCGTCCCCAGCCGCTGAAGCGGGGCTCGCCGCGACGGCCTCCCCGCCCTTCCGCCGTTCCGAAAGATCGACCAGCGTCACCGTCGTCAGAGCCGTGACCACCGCCCCGATCACCACGGCGAGGAAGAACGCCGGCACCCCGCCGACCGCCCCCAGCACCGCCACGATCGGCCCACCGTGCGGCACCGCGTCCGTCACCCCGGTCATCCCCGCGACCGCACCGGCCACCGCGCCACCGAGCATGTTCGCCGGAATGACCTGGGCGGGCCGGGCCGCGGCGAACGGAATCGCACCCTCCGAGATCCCGAAGAGCCCCATGAACAGCGCCGCCATGCCGGTCTCACGCTCCTGCTCGGAGTACAGCCGACGGCGGACCAGCGTGGCCAGCCCCTGCCCCAACGGCATGACCGGAATCGCCGCGGCACACATGCCCATCACCGTCTGGTTGCCGGACGCGATCAGTCCCGCGCCGAACAGGAACGCGGTCTTGTTGACCGGACCGCCCATGTCGAACGCGATCATCAGCCCGAGGATCGCGCCGAGCAGGATCGCGCTCGACCCGGTCATCCCGCCGAGCCACCCCGTGAGGTGCGTGAACACCCAGGCGACCGGCTTGCCGATCACGTAGATGAAGAACAGCCCGAGCGCCGTGGTTGCCACGATCGGGATCACGATGATCGGCATGATCGGCTGGACGAACCTCGGGACCCTGACCTTTTTGATCCACTGCACCAGATAGCCGGCCAGGAAACCGGTGACGATCGCGCCGATGAAACCCGCGCCCGCCTTGGAGTCGTACAGCGCGCCCGTATTGGCGATCCAGCCGCCGATCATGCCCGGCACCAGCGCCGGCCGGTCGCCGATCGCGTAGGCGATGTAGCCGGACAGGATCGGCACCATCAGCGTGAAGCCGATGACTCCGACGTCATTGACGTGCTTCCAGAACGAGCCGTCCGGAATCACCAGACCGCCGTCCGCCTGCGGATGCCCGCCCAGCGCCAGCGATATCGCGATCAGCAACCCGCCGACCACCACGAACGGGATCATGTAGCTGACCCCGTTCATCAGCGCCTTGTACGCGACGCTGCGCTCCTTGCCGCCGCTCCCGGACGCCGTCGCCGAACCGGCCGCCGCACGGTCACCGGCACCGGCGGCATCGCCGTCCCCGCCCCCGTACACCGGCGCGCTCCGCACCCGCTCGATCAGCCGCTCGGGGTGATGGATCCCCTCGGCGACCCCGACCGCCAGCACCCTCTTGCCGGCGAACCGGCTGCGGTCGACGTCCTTGTCCGCCGCGATGATGATCCCGTCCGCATCTCTGACATCGTTGTCAGACAGTACGTTCTCAGCCCCGATGGAACCTTGGGTCTCCACCTTGATCTGATGGCCGAGCGACCGGGCCGCCTGGGTCAGTTTCTCGGCGGCCATATACGTGTGGGCGATCCCGGTCGGGCAGGCCGTCACTGCGAGCAGCTTCAGCCCCTGCCCGTCCGTCCCCGCACCCTTGGGGGGATCAGCTGGACTCGTGGTCACGTGGTTCTCCTCACGAACATGCGCGGTCGTGCAGACGTTCTGGTTCCCGCGCTCCAGGCATCCTGCATGACGACCCCGCCGCCGCAAACCCCTCCGGCCCCACCTTCCGTCCCCCCTCACGCCCCCTCCCGCAGCCCGTTCCACACCCCGTTCCACACCCCTACGAGCCTTGCTGCACCCGACCCTGCCCCGCCAAACCGCCACCGGCCCACCCCGCACGGCCCCGCCACCATGCGTCCCCCGCTACCGCCCCCGCCGCCCACCCGCACCACGCGCACCACCCCCCAGTCACCCACCCCCGTCCTGGCCGGGACCGCACGGAACCAGCCCTCCCGGCTCCCTCCGGGCTGGGGTTCACTGGGCCGATCGGTGTAGATTCGTGACCAGTGCCAGACGTCGCTGCTGATGGCGGTCGGTCGGCCCGCCCCGCGGACCGGCCGAGGGAGAGAGGGCCTCCGACGGACTGCGCTGCGGCCAGGGGACAGGTGTGTCCGGAGAGGCGACTCGACCTCTGCGTACGCTCCTTCTGTCAGCTACCGCCTGTCAGCTACGGCTGACGAACCCCAGCCCGCGCCGCAGACTGCCCAGCCCGAAACCACGCGACGCTTCTAGGAGCAGCCCGCATGACGACAGCAGCCACCGGCCAGGACTTCAAGGTCGCCGACCTGTCCCTCGCCGCCTTCGGCCGTAAGGAAATCACCCTCGCCGAGCACGAGATGCCCGGTCTGATGGCGATCCGCAAGGAGTACGCCGCCGCGCAGCCGCTGGCCGGCGCCCGTGTCACCGGCTCGCTGCACATGACCGTGCAGACCGCCGTCCTGATCGAGACCCTGGTCGCCCTCGGCGCCGAGGTCCGCTGGGCGTCCTGCAACATCTTCTCCACCCAGGACCACGCCGCGGCCGCCATCGCGGTCGGCCCGGACGGCACCCCGGACAACCCCCAGGGCGTCCCGGTCTTCGCCTGGAAGGGCGAGACCCTCGAGGAGTACTGGTGGTGCACGGAGCAGGCGCTGACCTGGCCGAACTCGCCCACCGGCGGTCCGAACATGATCCTGGACGACGGCGGCGACGCCACCCTCCTCGTCCACAAGGGCGTCGAGTACGAGAAGGCCGGGAAGGTCCCCGCGGTCGAGACCGCCGAGAGCGACGAGCACCGCGCCATCCTGGAGCTGCTCACCCGCACCCTCGCCGAGAACCCGCAGAAGTGGACCAAGCTGGCCTCGGAGATCCGCGGTGTCACCGAGGAGACCACCACCGGCGTGCACCGTCTCTACGAGATGCAGCGCGACGGCGAGCTCCTCTTCCCCGCGATCAACGTGAACGACGCCGTCACCAAGTCGAAGTTCGACAACAAGTACGGCTGCCGGCACTCCCTCATCGACGGCATCAACCGCGCCACCGACGTCCTGATCGGCGGCAAGACCGCCGTCGTCTGCGGCTACGGCGACGTCGGCAAGGGCTGCGCCGAGTCCCTGCGCGGCCAGGGCGCCCGCGTCATCATCACCGAGATCGACCCGATCTGCGCCCTGCAGGCCGCCATGGACGGCTACCAGGTCACCACCCTCGACGAGGTCGTCGAGACCGCCGACATCTTCATCACCACGACCGGCAACAAGGACATCATCCTGGCGTCCGACATGGCGCGGATGAAGCACCAGGCGATCGTCGGCAACATCGGCCACTTCGACAACGAGATCGACATGGCCGGCCTGGCGGAGCTCCCCGGCATCGTCAAGGACGAGGTCAAGCCGCAGGTCCACACCTGGACCCACCCCGACGGCAAGGTCCTGATCGTGCTGTCCGAGGGCCGCCTGCTGAACCTGGGCAACGCCACCGGTCACCCGTCCTTCGTGATGTCCAACTCCTTCGCGGACCAGACGCTGGCCCAGATCGAGCTGTTCACCAAGCCGGAGCAGTACCCGACCGACGTCTACGTCCTCCCCAAGCACCTGGACGAGAAGGTCGCCCGTCTCCACCTCGACGCGCTGGGCGTCAAGCTCACCGAGCTCCGTCCGGAGCAGGCCGCCTACATCGGCGTCCCCGTCGAGGGCCCGTACAAGTCCGACCACTACCGCTACTGATACCGAGCACCACGCTCCAGCAGCCGGTTGATCCAGGCCCTCGCCACTCACGGCGGGGGCCTGGCCCGTACCGGCCCCCTACCGCACCGCCCCCGACGCACCCAACCGTCGCCGCTCGAAGGACTGCACCCCTCATGCCCCGCGGCCACTACTCGCTCCACGACCCGCACGATCACACCCCCCTCGGCGAAGAACACTTCCACTGCGCCACCGGCCCCTCCGGCTGGCGCTACGTCTCCCAGATCACCAACCCCTCCGGCGACCACATCGGCTCCGTCGACCTCACCCTCGACGACCTCGGCCGCCCCATCCGACTCGAACTCCACGCCTCCGCCTGGCAGGTCCGCGGCGCCGCCCTGGACGGCGTCACCTGGGTACGCACCGACCCGACCGGCACCCACGCCACCGAAGGCAACGTCCGCGCCCACGCCTTCACCGGCGCGTCCCCCGCCTTCCTCGTCGCGACCGCCCGGCTGCTGCGCCCGGCCCTCGGCGCCGGCGCCGTCCGCGCCCGCCTCGTCGCCTTCACACCCCCCGTCCTCGCCCCCCGCACCCTCGATCAGTCCTGGGCCCTGCTCAACAGCACACCACACGCCACTGACAACGCCCCCCTCATCGCGGACGAGTACCAGGTCAACGACCTGGAGACCGGCGAACAGCACTCCGTCCATCTCACCGGCGACGTGGTCCTCTCCGCCCCCGGCATCGAACTCGAATCCCTCGACTCCCCGCCGTCCACCTTCGCCTGAGCGGGCCGCCGCCCCCGCCCCTCACATCGGCGGCGCGAAGCCCCTACGCGGCGGCCGTGACTCCGCCGAGGAAGCCGGCCCCGCAGCCGCCGAAGGAGCCGACCCGGAAGGCGCCGGCGAAGAAGGAGCGGAAGAAGGGGAGGAAGGAGGGGACGAGGGAGCCGAAGGGGGAACGGGAGACGAGGGCGAGGACGGCGACGACCAAGAAGCCCCCGGCGAAGCCCCAGCCGGAGCCCCCGACGGCGCATACGGCGAGGCGTACGACGGCCCCTGGGCCGAGGCATACGGCGAGGCATACGACACCGAGGCCCCCGGCCCGGCCCCGTAAGCCGCCGCGCCCTCACCGGCCGTACCGACCGGCCCATGACTCGCTGCCGCCGTTCCGAACGCCCGCCGCGACTCCCGCCCCTGCCGCTCCCCGACCACCGCCGCCAGGTACGCCGCCGGATGCGCCCCGTCCGGCACCGGTACCCCGGTGAACCCTCGGAGATCCTCCGCCAGCCGCCCCGCCATCGCCGCCCCGACCTGCGCGTCCAGCTGCCCCATCCGCGCCAGGTACTGCCGGACGGTCAGCCACCACGCGTTCGGCACCCGCGACAGATCCAGGGCCCCGAGCTCCGCCACCAGCCACGCAGGAGGCGGTAGCAGCGCCGTCCCCACCTCGGCCGCCGGCATCCGCTCCCGTATGACCAGCGTCCCGGCGAACACGTCCCCCACCCGGCGCCCCCGCGCGGACACCAGGGAGGCGATCGCCGCCACCACCCCCATGGTCAGCACGATCTCGATGGCCCCCATGGCACCCCGCACCAGCGCATGCCGGAACCGGATCGGCCCGCCGTCCTCCCGTACGACCCGCAGCCCGCAGATCACCTTGCCCAGCGACCGCCCGTGGCTCAGCGTCTCGATCACGATCGGAATCCCGACCTGCACCAACAGGAACGTCGCCACCGACACGGCAGCCACCGCCGCACTGTCCATCGACGACGTCGCGCTGACCAGCAGCATCGTCACCGCGATGTAGACACTCCAGGCGACGGCCACATCGACCGCGATCGCCAGCCCCCGGGTCGGCAACCTTGCCGGCCGCAGCCCCAGCACCACCGCTTCACCCGTGACGAGTTCACTCACGCCGCGCCCACTCCCTCTCGCTCCCCGAAACCCCGCCCGCACCGCGCCGGGCCCGGCCAGTCTGCCAAGCTGACTCCGCACTCACCCACCACGGCGCTACGAGGAGCGACCCCGTATGGACCTCGATGTCTTCGTCGCGGCACACCGCGCCGAATGGGACCGCCTCGACGCACTCCTGCACCGCAAGCGCCGCCTCACCGGTGCCGAGGCCGACGAACTGGTCGCCCTCTACCAGCGCACCACCACCCACCTCTCCCTCCTCCTCTCCAGCGCCCCCGATCCCGCGCTGACCACCCGCCTGACCTCCTTGGTGGCCCGCGCCCGCAGTACGGTCACCGGCGCCCGCAAAGCCTCCTGGCGGGACACCGCGCGCTTCTTCACCACCGCCTTTCCGGCCGCGGTCTACCGCCTGCGCCACTGGTGGATCCCCACCGCGGTCCTCTCCACCGTGGTGGCCGCCCTCCTGGGCTGGTGGATAGCCGCCCATCCCGAGGTCCAGGCGGCCATCGGCGCCCCCGACGACCTCCGCGCCATGACCCGCCCCGGTGGTGAGTACGAGACCTACTACTCCAGCCACCCCGCAGCCTCCTTCGCCGCACAGGTATGGACGAACAACGCCCAGGCCGTCGCCATGTGCCTGGTACTCGGTGCCTTTCTAGGCCTCCCGGTCCTCTGGATCCTCTTCCAGAACATGCTCAACCTCGGTGTCGGCATCGGCCTGATGTCCTCGGCGGGCCGCCTCGACACCTTCCTGGGCCTGATCCTTCCGCACGGCCTCCTGGAGCTGACCGCCGTCTTCATCGCCGCCGGCATCGGCCTCCGCCTCGGCTGGACCCTTATCGACCCGGGCCCCCGCACCCGCCGCACGGCGCTCGCCGAGGAAGGCCGCTCGGCCCTCGGCGTGGCCATAGGACTCGCCGCTGTTCTCTTCGTCTCCGGCGCACTCGAAGCCTTCGTCACTCCCTCCGGCCTGCCCACTTGGGCACGCATCGGCATCGGTACCGCCACGGAGCTGGCGTTCCTGCTCTACGTGCAGGTGCTGGGCGGCCGCGCGGTACGCGCCGGCGCCACCGGGGACATCGACCCCGCCGACCGCGACGCCACGCTCCCCACCGCCGCCTGATGTGCGCGCAGCCCCGCTGACCTGCTAATCTCCTCTTCGCCCCGGCGACCGTTGACACGAGCAGTCGGGGGAGGTAGATTCGAACGGTTGCAACGAACTGGACAAGTTCATCAGCGACGGTTAGTCTCTTCTCCGCTTCGCCCAGAATCCTGAATTCGACGAAGCGCAACCGACCACTTACCGGAAGCCCCGGCCGATTCATTTCGCCCGAAACGCTTCTGATAAAGTCGGAAAAGCCAAAAGGCGCCCCCTCCGACGGGGAATCGGAAACGAATTCGGACCGGTAAACGGAACGAACAAGATCTGATAGAGTCGGAAAGGCCGAAAAGCGAAAGCCGAACGGCCGAGCCCGCTCCAACAGGGCGCCGGAGACGGAAACGGATCTGGTAAGGTTGGAACCGCGAAGAAGCCGAAAGGCCGAAACGCACCGGCGAAAATCGGAGCCGCAAGGATCTGATAGAGTCGGAAACGCAAGACCGAAGGGAAGCG
>NZ_JBVKBL010000027.1:0-83505 GCF_055657085.1 Streptomyces sp. NPDC107765
AACAACAAGTCCATCCGCGACACCTGCGACCGCGTGCTGTGGCTGGAACGCGGCGAACTGCTGATGGACGGCCCCACCGACGAGGTCATCAAGGCTTACGAGAAGGAGACGGGCAAGTAGTCCTCTTGACACCTGGAAGGCCCCCGCGGTCCGCCCCGCGGGGGCCTTCGACGGTGGAGAGGTGGTCAACTCCGCGGACAACGGGAACAGTTCGTCCGGAAAGGATGTTGACCGGATTGTTGCCCCGGGCTTCGGTACCCACTCGGACGCAAGGGAGATGTACGGCGTAAGCTGTACGGGTGCTGAACAGCACAAGTGGCACAAGTCGGGCAATACTCACCCATGAGGGCGATGAGGGCTCGATCCGGGCGCGTCGCCGGCTGCGGCGTGTCCGAAATAGGATGTTTTAGCTTGGCGGTGTAGAACGGGAGACGTGACGGCAATGGCTACTGGTTCGCTCCGGCACCGAAATGCGCCGGGCAGCCCCCGGTGAGCCGAGACAACGAGCGGGCGCGTCGCGCCTTCCTCCGAAGGGTGGCGGCGGGTGACCGGCGGGACCACACGCGCACCGTGCTCGATCAGGCCGCACACGAGAACTTCCCGGTCGCGCCGTTCTTCCTGCCCCGCGCCTGGCGGGCCGACCTGATGGCCGTGTACGGCTTCGCCCGGCTCGTCGACGACATCGGTGACGGCGACCTCGCGCCCGGCGGCGCCGACGCCGTACTCCTCGGACTCGACCGGGCACAGTTCGACGACCGGCCCGCGCTGCTCGACGCCCTGGAGGCGGACCTGGAGCGCGTCTTCAGCGACCGCGCGCCCGGCCCCAAGCACCCGCTGATGCGCCGCCTCGGCCCGACCGTCCGCCGCTGCGAGCTGACCCCCGAACCGTTCCTCGGCCTGATCGAGGCCAACCGCCAGGACCAGCGGGTGAGCCGCTACGCCACCTACGACGACCTGGTCGCCTACTGCGCGCTGTCCGCCAACCCCGTCGGCCGGCTCGTCCTCGGCATCACCGGCACCGCCAGCCCCGAGCGCATCCGCCGCTCGGACGCCGTCTGCACCGCCCTGCAAATCGTCGAGCACATCCAGGACGTGGCCGAGGACCTCGGGCGCGACCGCATCTACCTCCCCGCCGAGGACCTGAAACGCTTCGGCGTCTCGGAAGCCGATCTGGCCGCGCCGAGCGGGGGCGCATCGGTGCGCGCACTGATCGCCTACGAGGCGGAACGCACCCGTGACCTGCTGGATGAAGGCACCGCGCTGGTGGGTAGCGTCCACGGCAGACTCAAGCTGCTGCTGGCCGGTTTCGTCGCCGGCGGACGTGCCGCACTCCAGGCGGTCGCGGCCGCCGAACACGACGTACTCCCTGGACCGCCCAAACCGACCAAGCTCAGCCTGCTGCGCGAGGTGGGGGCGACATTGCGAAGAGAGGGGTGAGTCGGACCGTGGAGGCAACCGCACACGCGTCCGCGCCGGTGCTCGCTGCATACCGCTACTGCGAAGCCATCACCGGGCAGCAGGCGCGCAACTTCGCCTACGGCATCCGGCTGCTGCCGACCGACAAGCGCCATGCGATGTCGGCGCTCTACGCCTTCTCCCGCCGGGTCGACGACATCGGCGACGGCACTCTGGAGGCCGCCGCCAAGCAGCAGCGCCTGGAGGACACCCGGGCGCTGCTGGCCCGCATCAAGGACGGCCGGCTCGACGAGGACGACACCGACCCGGTGGCCGTCGCCCTCGCCGACGCCGCCCGCCGCTTCCCCATTCCGCTCGACGCGCTGGACGAGCTGATCGACGGCGTGCTGGCCGACGTGCGCGGCGAGACCTACGAGACCTGGGACGAGCTGAAGGTCTACTGCCGCTGCGTCGCCGGCGGCATCGGCCGGCTCTCGCTCGGCGTGTTCGGCACCGTGCCCGGCGCACAGGACGCCGAGCGTGCCGCCGAGTACGCCGACACCCTCGGTCTCGCCCTCCAACTCACCAACATCCTCAGGGACGTTCGCGAGGACGCCGGCAACGGCCGGACCTACCTCCCCGCCGAGGACCTCGCCAAGTTCGGCTGCTCGGCCGGGTTCGACCACCCCGTCCCGCCGCCCGGCTCCGACTTCACCGGCTTGGTCCACCACGAGGTGCAACGCGCCCGCGCGCTGTTCGCCGAGGGCTTCCGGCTGCTGCCGATGCTCGACCGGCGCAGCGGCGCCTGCGTGGCCGCGATGGCCGGCATCTACCACCGCCTGCTCACCCGGATCGCCGCCGAGCCCGAGGCGGTGCTGCGCGGCCGGGTCTCGCTGCCCGGCTGGGAGAAGGCGTTCGTCGCGGTGCGCGGACTGTCCGGGCTCGACGCGCGGGCGATCGGCCGCCGGCAGGCCGTACGGAGGCGCGGATGACCGGCCGGGCCACGCACGACAGCGGTGACCCCGCGTCAGCACCGCGGGCAACCCTCCCCCGGGCGGCTGCGTCCATGATCCGTGTACGGGGGGAGCACACATGACATCCACAGCCACCGCGGTGGTCGTCGGCGGCGGGCTGGCGGGCACCACCGCCGCTCTCGCGCTGGCCGACGCCGGGCTGCGGGTCACCCTCGTCGAGGGCCGCCCCCGGCTGGGCGGACTGGTCTTCTCCTTCCGCCGCGACTCCGCCGCCGGTGAGCTGAGCGTCGACAACGGCCAGCACGTCTACCTGCGCTGCTGCACCGCGTACGGCCGGATGCTGGACCGGCTCGGCGCGGCCCACCTGGTGCCCCTCCAGGACCGGATGGACGTCCCGGTCCTGGACCCCGACCGCATGCGGCTCGGCCGGCTGCGGCGCGCCGCCCTGCCCGTCCCGCTGCACCTCGCCGCCAGCCTCGCGCGCTATCCGCACCTGCCCCCGGCCGAGCGGGCCGGCGTGGTGCGCGCCACCCTCGCGCTCAAGGGCCTCGACCCGGCCGACCCGGTCCTGGACGGCGTCGACTTCGGCAGCTGGCTGCGCCGCCACGGCCAGTCGTCCCGGGCCGTCGAGGCGCTGTGGGACCTGGTCGGCATCGCCACCCTCAACGCCCGGGCCGGCGACGCCTCGCTGGGCCTGGCCGCCAAGGTCTTCAAGACCGGGCTGCTGTCCGCCCCCGGCGCCGCCGACATCGGCTGGTCCCGGGTCCCGCTCGGCGACGTGCACGACGTCCTCGCCCGTACGGCACTGGAGAAGGCCGGGGTGCGGATCGCGCTGCGCACCCGCGCCGCCTCCGTCGACCGGACCGACGGCCGCTGGCAGGTCGCGGTGGAGAACGGCCCGCACGGCGGCGAGCAGCTCACCGCGGACACCGTCGTCCTCGCCGTACCGCAGCGCGAGACGCACGCCCTGCTGCCCGCCGGGGCGCTGGCCGACCGGGACCGGCTGCTGGACATCGGCACCGCCCCGATCCTCAACCTCCACGTCGTCTACGACCGCAAGGTCCTGCGCCGCCCCTTCTTCGCCGCGGTCGGCTCGCCCGTCCAGTGGGTCTTCGACCGCACCGACGCCTCCGGACTGACCCGGACGCCGGGGAACGAACGCTGCCAGTACCTGGCCGTGTCGCAGTCCGCCGCGCAGGAGGAGATCGACCAGCCGGTCGCCAAACTCCGCGCCCGCTACCTCCCCGAGCTGGAACGGCTGCTGCCGGCCGCCCGGGGCGCCCGGATCATCGACTTCTTCGTCACCCGCGAGCGCACCGCGACCTTCGCGCCCGCCCCGGGCGTCGGCAGGCTCCGCCCCGCCGCCCGCACCCAAGCCCCCGGCCTGTTGCTGGCCGGCGCGTGGACCGCCACCGGGTGGCCCGCGACCATGGAGAGCGCTGTGCGCAGCGGCACCGCCGCCGCTCGCGAGGCACTCGACGAACTCGGCTTCCCCCAGGGCCAGTTGCCTCAGGAGGCGGCATGACTACGAGTACCAGCGCTCGCACGAGCACGAGCACCGGAAACAGAGGAGAAACCGTGAATCCGGCTTCCCCAGCTATCGACACCGAGAGCGTCACCGCGCTGCTGGAGCGCGGACGGACACTCGCCACTCCCGTGCTGCGTGCTGCCGTGGGCCGGCTCGCCCCTCCCATGGACACCGTCGCCGCCTACCACTTCGGCTGGATCGACGCCGCCGGCAACCCTGCCTCGGGCGACGGCGGCAAGGCCGTCCGCCCCGCGCTGGCCCTGCTGTCCGCCGAGGTCGCGGGCCGGGCCCCCGAGGTCGGCATCCCCGGCGCGGTCGCCGTCGAGCTGGTGCACAACTTCTCGCTGCTGCACGACGACCTGATGGACGGCGACGAACAGCGCCGGCACCGCGACACGGTCTGGAAGGTGCACGGCCCGGCCCAGGCCATCCTCGTCGGCGACGCCCTGTTCGCCCTCGCCAACGAAATACTGCTGGAGCTCGGCACGGTCGACGCCGGCCGCGCCACCCGCCGGCTGACCCTGGCCACCCGCAAGCTGATCGACGGCCAGGCGCAGGACATCTCCTACGAGCACCGCGAGCGGGTCACCGTCGAGGAGTGCCTGGAGATGGAGGGCAACAAGACCGGCGCGCTGCTGGCCTGCGCGGTCTCCATCGGCGCGGTCCTGGGCGGCGCCGACGACCGGACCGCCGACACCCTGGAGAGGTACGGCTACCACCTCGGCCTCGCCTTCCAGGCCGTCGACGACCTGCTGGGCATCTGGGGCGACCCGGACGCCACCGGCAAGCAGACCTGGAGCGATCTGCGGCAGCGGAAGAAGTCGCTGCCGGTCGTCGCCGCGCTGGCCGCCGGCGGCCCGGCCTCCGAGCAACTGGCCGAGATCCTGGCCGCCGACGCCAAGAAGAGCGAGACCGAGATCGCCGACTTCACCGAGGAGGAGTTCGCCTCCCGGGCGGCCCTCATCGAGGAGGCCGGCGGCCGCGAGTGGACCTCCCAGGAGGCCCGCCGCCAACACGCCACCGCCATCGCCGCGCTCGACGAGATCGACATGCCGGAGAAGGTCCGGGCCCAGCTCGTCGCGCTCGCGGACTTCGTCGTCGTACGAGAAAGATGAGTCCCTATCGAGACCGAATAGATCGCAGTCGCCGGCCGGTGCCTGGGGGTACTCCCCCAGCTAACGCTGGGAGGTGCCCCCACCCACGCCTTTAGGGCAGTGGGGGACGGGCGCCGGCCGACGGAATCCCTGAGCACGCTTTGACAGTTCACTGCAGAAGGGGAAGCCATGACAGCGACGACCGACGGAAGCACCGGGGCGCTGCCGCCCCGGGCCCCTTCGGCCAGCGATGCCACCGCTGAGAAAACGACCGCACCACGCCGCAGGACCGCCACCGCCGCCGCCGAGGACACGGCCGAGGCCGCCCGCCGCGCGACCGCCCGCGCCACCGAACACCTGCTCTCCGTCCAGGACCCGGCAGGATGGTGGAAGGGCGACCTCGAAACCAACGTCACGATGGACGCCGAGGACCTGCTGCTCCGTCAGTTCCTGGGCATCTCGGACCCCCGGACCACCGAGGCCGCCGCCCGCCACATCCGCCGCGAGCAGCGCACCGACGGCACCTGGGCCACCTTCCACGGCGGGCCCGGTGAACTCTCCACCACCATCGAGGCCTACGTCGCCCTGCGGCTCGCCGGGGACGCAACCGACGCCCCGCACATGGCCGCCGCGTCCGCCTGGATCCGCGAGCAGGGCGGCGTCGCCGCCTCCCGGGTCTTCACCCGCATCTGGCTGGCCCTCTTCGGCTGGTGGAAGTGGGAGGACCTGCCCCAGCTCCCACCGGAGCTCATCTTCTTCCCGAAGTGGTTCCCGCTCAACATCTACGACTTCGGGTGCTGGGCGCGGCAGACCATCGTGCCGCTGACCATCGTCTCCGCCAAACGCCCGGTCCGCCCGGCGCCGTTCGCCCTCGACGAGCTGCACACCGATCCGCGCCACCCCGACCCGCCCCGCCCGCTCGCCCCGGCCACCAGCTGGGACGGCGTCTTCCAGCGCCTCGACAAGGCGCTGCGGGTCTACCACAAGGTCGCGCTGCGCAAGCTGCGCCGCACCGCGATGCGCTCGGCGGCCCGCTGGATCATCGAACGGCAGGAGAACGACGGCTGCTGGGGCGGCATCCAGCCGCCCGCCGTGTACTCCGTCATCGCCCTGCACCTCCTCGGCTACGACCTCGACCACCCCGTGCTGCGCGAGGGACTGGCCTCCCTCGACCGGTTCGCGGTCTGGCGCGAGGACGGTTCGCGGATGATCGAGGCCTGCCAGTCCCCGGTCTGGGACACCTGCCTCGCCACCATCGCGCTCGCCGACGCCGGACTGCCCGCCGACCACCCGCAGCTGGTCAAGGCCGCCGACTGGATGCTCGCCGAGCAGATCGACCGGCCCGGCGACTGGAGCGTCAAACGTCCCCAACTCCCGCCCGGAGGCTGGGGGTTCGAGTTCCACAACGACAACTACCCGGACATCGACGACACCGCCGAGGTGGTGCTCGCGCTGCGCCGGGTCAAGCACCCCGACCCGCAGCGGGTGGCCGCGGCGGTGGACCGCGCGGTGCGCTGGAACTTCGGGATGCAGTCCCGGGGCGGCGGCTGGGGCGCCTTCGACGTCGACAACACCAGCCCGTTCCCCAACCGCCTGCCGTTCTGCGACTTCGGCGAGGTCATCGACCCGCCGTCGGCCGACGTCACCGCCCACGTCGTGGAGATGCTCGCCGAGGTCGGCCGCACCCACGACCCGCGCACCCGCCGCGGCCTCGCCTGGCTGCTCGCCGAACAGGAGCCCAGCGGCGCCTGGTTCGGACGATGGGGCACCAACTACCTCTACGGCACCGGCTCGGTGCTGCCCGCGCTCGCCGCGGCCGGCATCCCCGCCTCCCACCCGGCCGTGCGCCGCGCCGTCGGCTGGCTGGAGCGGGTGCAGAACGACGACGGCGGCTGGGGCGAGGACCAGCGGTCGTACGCGGAACCGGACACCTGGGCCGGGCGCGGCGCCTCGACCGCCTCGCAGACCGCGTGGGCGCTGATGGCGCTGCTCGCGGCCGGTGAGCGGGACAGTGAGGCGGTGCGGCGCGGGGTGCGGTACCTGGCCGCGACCCAGCGCGAGGACGGTTCCTGGGACGAGCCGTACTTCACCGGTACCGGCTTCCCCTGGGACTTCTCCATCAACTACCACCTCTACCGCCAGGTCTTCCCGCTGACCGCCCTGGGCCGCTACGTCAACGGCGGACCGGCCGGAGCGCCGGTGGGGGCCTGATGCCGAGACGGTCCCCCGCGCATCGGGAACCCCCGCTGCTGATCGCCTGTGCGCTCGGCATCGAACGGTTCGCGCTGCGCGGGGGAGACCGGGCGACGTCGCCCGGCGAGAGCCGGCCCGGGCTGGTCGTGCTGCGCACCGGCATGGGCCCCCAGGCGGCCGAACGCGCCCTCGCCGACGCGCTCCGTGACGGCGCCGACACCGCCCGTTCGCCCGTCGTCGCCAGCGGCTTCTGTGCCGGCCTCGCGCCCGGTATGCGTCCGGGGGACGTGGTCGTCGCCGAGGCCACCCGGGACCACCGCCCGGGCCTGCCGGACGTGCCCTGCCGCGACAACGGGCCGCTGGTCGGCGCCCTGCGGCAGCGCGGCCTGACCGTGCACCGCGGGCTGCTGCGCGGCTCCGACCACGTCGTACGCGGCGCGGAACGGGCCGAGCTGCACGCCTCCGGCGCGATCGCGGTGGACATGGAGTCCGCCGCCACGCTCCGCACGGCCCGGCGGTCCGGCGCCCGCCCGGTTGCGGCCGTCCGGGTGGTCGTGGACGCTCCAGAACATGAACTCGTCCGCATCGGCACGGTGCGCGGGGGAATATCGGCCTTCCGCGTGCTGCGCAGTGTGCTTCCTGTTTTCTACGAATGGCACCGTTCTTTGCTGCTCCCCAGGAGGTGAGCCAGATGGCCATGCCGCTCCGTCAGTCCATCCGGGTCGGGACCTATCTCTTTGAACAGAAGATGATCCGGCGGCGCGAGAAGTTCCCCCTCATCGTCGAGCTGGAACCGCTCTTCGCATGCAATCTGAAGTGTGAGGGCTGCGGAAAGATCCAGCATCCGGCCGGGGTGCTCAAGCAGCGGATGCCGGTGGCACAGGCGGTCGGCGCGGTCCTGGAGTCCGGCGCCCCGATGGTCTCCATCGCCGGCGGAGAACCCCTGATGCACCCGCAGATCGACGAGATCGTACGGCAGTTGGTCGCCAAGCGGAAATACGTGTTCCTGTGCACCAACGCCATGCTGCTGCGCAAGAAGATCGACGAGTTCACCCCCTCGCCCTATTTCGCGTTCGCGGTGCACATCGACGGAATGCGCGAACGGCACGACGAATCCGTCGCCAAGGAAGGCGTCTTCGACGAGGCGGTCGCGGCGATCAAGGAAGCCAAGCGGCGCGGATTCCGGGTCACCACCAACTCCACCTTCTTCAACACCGACACCCCGCAGACCATCATCGAGGTCCTCAACTTCCTCAACGACGACCTCCAGGTCGACGAGATGATGCTGTCGCCCGCCTACGCCTACGAGAAGGCCCCCGACCAGGAACACTTCCTCGGCGTCGAGCAGACCCGCGAACTGTTCCGCAAGGCGTTCGCCGGCGGCAACCGGCGCCGCTGGCGGCTCAACCACAGCCCGCTCTTCCTGGACTTCCTGGAGGGCAAGGCGGACTTCCCGTGCACGGCCTGGGCGATCCCCAACTACTCGCTGTTCGGCTGGCAGCGCCCCTGCTACCTGATGAGTGACGGATACGTGCCGACGTACCGGGAACTCATCGAGGAGACGGACTGGGACAAATACGGCCGCGGCAAGGACCCGCGCTGCGCCAACTGCATGGCGCACTGCGGCTACGAACCCACCGCCGTCCTCGCCACCATGGGCTCCCTCAAGGAATCCCTCCGAGCGGCCAAGGAGACCGTCGCCGGAAACCGCGGCTGACCGTTCGTAGTCCGGGGGAGCCCGCCGCGGCGGGCTCCCCCCGCCACGGCCGCCGAACGACCCGAGGGGGACCGAACATGACGATGCTGGAACACATCACCGGACCGCGCGACCTCAAGGCGCTCCCCGCCGACCGCCTGCCCCAACTCGCCGAGGAGATCCGGCACTTCCTCGTTCACGCGGTGTCCCGCACCGGCGGCCACCTGGGCCCCAACCTGGGCGTGGTCGAGCTGACCCTCGCCCTGCACCGGGTCTTCGACTCGCCCGCCGACCGCATCCTGTGGGACACCGGCCACCAGTCCTACGTCCACAAGCTGCTCACCGGCCGTCAGGACTTCTCCAAGCTGCGGGCCAAGGGCGGCCTGTCGGGCTACCCCTCGCGGGCGGAGTCGGCGCACGACGTCATCGAGAACAGCCACGCCTCGACGGTGCTGGGCTGGGCGGACGGTCTGGCCAAGGCCAACCAGGTGCGCGGGAAGAAGGACCATGTCGTCGCCGTCATCGGTGACGGCGCGCTGACCGGCGGTATGGCCTGGGAGGCGCTGAACAACATCGCCGCCGCCAAGGACCGCCCGCTGGTCATCGTCGTCAACGACAACGAGCGCTCCTACGCGCCGACCATCGGCGGGCTGGCCAATCACCTCGCCACCCTGCGCACCACCGACGGCTACGAGCGCTTCCTGGCCCGCGGCAAGGACCTGCTGGAGCGCACCCCGGTCGTCGGCAAACCGCTCTACGGCACGCTGCACGGCGCCAAGAAGGGCCTGAAGGACTTCATCGCGCCGCAGGGCATGTTCGAGGACCTGGGCCTGAAGTACCTCGGCCCGATCGACGGACACGACATCACCGCCGTCGAATCGGCACTGCGCCGCGCGGCCGGATTCCACGGCCCGGTCCTGGTGCACTGCCTGACCGAGAAGGGCCGCGGCTACCGGCCCGCCCTGGAGGACGAGGCCGACCACTTCCACACCGTCGGCGTGATGGACCCGCTGACCTGCGCGCCGGTCGCCCCGCCCGGCGCGCCGTCCTGGACGTCCGTCTTCGGCGACGAAATGGTCCGCATCGGCGAGGAACGCGAGGACGTGGTCGCCCTGACGGCGGCGATGCTGCAGCCGGTGGGCCTGGGCAAGTTCGCCGAGGCGTTCCCGGACCGGGTGTGGGACGTGGGCATCGCCGAACAGCACGCGGCCGTCTCCGCGGCGGGCCTGGCCACCGGCGGCCTGCACCCGGTCTTCGCGGTCTACGCCACCTTCCTCAACCGCGCCTTCGACCAGATCCTGATGGACGTCGCGCTGCACAAGTGCGGTGTCACCTTCGTCCTGGACCGGGCCGGCGTCACCGGCACCGACGGCGCCTCGCACAACGGCATGTGGGACATGTCGGTGCTCGGCGTCGTCCCCGGCCTGCGGATCGCCGCCCCGCGCGACGCCGACCAGCTCCGCGCCCAGCTGCGCGAGGCCCTCGACGTGGACGACGCGCCGACCGTGCTGCGCTTCCCCAAGGAATCGGTGGACGACCCGATCCCGGCAGTGGACCGGATCGGCGGGGTGGACGTCCTGCACCGGGCACCGCACCCGGACGTCCTCCTGGTCGCGGTGGGCGTGATGGCACCGGTCTGCCTGCGGGTCGCCGAGCTGCTCGCGGCGCGCGGCGTGGACGCGACGGTCGTCGACCCGCGCTGGGTCAAGCCGGTCGACCCGGCCGTCCCCGAACTCGCCGCCGGCCACGCGCTGGTGGCCGTGGTCGAGGACAACAGCCGCACCGGCGGCGTCGGCTGGGCGGTCGGCCAGGCACTGCGGGACGCAGGAGTCGACGTACCGCTGCGCACCTTCGGCATCCCCGAGCAGTTCCTGCCGCACGCCAAGCGGGCCGAGCTGCTGGCCGACCTGGGCCTGACGCCGGCCGAGATCGCCGGCCGGATCAGCGCCGCGCTGGCCCGTAAGGAGAGCGTCTCATGACCGGATTCGACCTGACGCGCCTGCTCGCGGAGCGCGGCGGCGAGCGGTACGACCTGCACACCCGCCATCTGAACCACCAGCTGCCGCGGATGCTGCACACCATCGGCTTCGACAAGGTCTACGAGCGGGCCGAGGGCGCGTACTTCTGGGACAGCGAGGGCCAGGACTACCTCGACATGCTCGCCGGCTTCGGGGTGATGGGCCTGGGCCGGCACCACCCCGTCGTACGGAAGGCGCTGCACGACGTCCTCGACGCCCAGCTGCCCGACCTCACCCGCTTCGACTGCCAGCCGCTGCCCGGCCTGCTCGCCGAGAAGCTGCTCGGCCACGCCCCCCACCTCGACCGGGTCTTCTTCGGCAACAGCGGCACCGAGGCCGTGGAGACCGCGCTGAAGTTCGCGCGGTACGCCACCGGGAAGCCGCGGATCCTGTACTGCACCCACGCCTTCCACGGCCTGACGACCGGCTCCCTCTCCGTCAACGGCGAGGACGGCTTCCGCGACGGTTTCGCGCCGCTGCTGCCCGACACCGCCGTGCCGCTCGGTGATCTCGACGCGCTGGCACGGGAGTTGACGAAGGGCGACGTCGCCGCGCTGATCGTCGAACCCCTCCAGGGCAAGGGCGTGCACGAGGCACCGCCCGGATATCTGCGGGCCGCACAGGACCTCCTGCACCGGCACAAGGCCCTGCTGATCGCCGACGAGGTGCAGACCGGCCTCGGCCGCACCGGCGACTTCTTCGCCTACCAGCACGAGGACGGCGTCGCACCGGACCTGGTGTGCGTGGCCAAGGCGCTGTCCGGCGGCTACGTCCCGGTCGGCGCGACCCTCGGCAAGGACTGGATCTTCAAAAAGGTCTACTCGTCCATGGACCGCGTACTGGTGCACTCCGCCAGCTTCGGCTCCAACGTGCAGGCGATGGCGGCCGGCCTGGCGGTCCTCGCGGTGATGGAGGACGAGCAGATCGTCGCGCACGCCCGGCACACCGGCGATCTGCTCCGCGGCCGGCTCGCCGAGCTGATCCCGAAGTACGAGCTGCTGCACGACGTACGGGGCCGCGGCCTGATGATCGGCATCGAGTTCGGCCGGCCCACCTCGCTCGGGCTGCGCAGCCGCTGGACGATGCTGCAGGCGGCCCGCAAGGGGCTGTTCGCGCAGATGGTCGTGGTGCCGCTGCTGCAGCGGCACCGCATCCTCACCCAGGTCTCCGGCGACCACCTGGAGGTCATTAAGCTGATCCCGCCGCTGATCATCGGCGAGCGGGAGGTGGACCGGTTCGTCGACGCCTTCACGGCCGTCATGGACGACGCCCACGGTGGCGGCGGCCTGATGTGGGACTTCGGGCGGACGCTGGTCAAACAGGCGGTCGCCCACCGCTGACAGCCCTGGGGGGACGCGATGGTGGCCGCGACGACGGTGCGCTCGGTGAACGGCATGACGGCGCGCTGGGCGCGGGAGGCGGTGGGACAGGCCGGCACGGTCCTCACCGCGGCCGGTGTCTGGCCGCTGCTCGCGCTGCTCGCGGGCCCCTCGGCGGGCCCGGCCCGTACGGAGCTGGCCGAGGCGCTCGGCACCGACCCGGAGACGGCGCCGGCCGAGGGCCGGTCGCTGCTCGCGGCGCTGGACGCGGCCGACGGCGTCGGTGCCGCGGCCGCGCTGTGGGCCCGGCGCACGCTGGCGCTGCGCCCCGAGTGGCGGGACGGTCTGGCGCCGGGCACGCTCGGCGAGCTGACCGGCACCGCGGCGGCGGACCAGGAGGCGCTGGACGCCTGGGCGCGGCGCCACACCGACGGGCTGATCGAGCGGATGCCGGTCGAGATCACCCCCGACCTGCTGCTCGTCCTGGCCAGTGCGCTGCTGGTGCGGACGACCTGGACGGAACCCTTCGGGGAGTTCCCGCTGCGGCTCACCGAAGGCCCCTGGGCGGGGCGCGAGGTGACCGCGCTGAGCCGCTCCGGGGCGGAGGCCGCGCAGGTCAGGGTGCACGGCACCCCGGCCGGCCCGCTGACCGCCGTACGCGTCGAGGGCGACAACGGGCTGGACGTCCATCTGCTGCTCGGCGGGCCCGGGGTGCCGGGCGGCGAGGTGCTCGGGTACGGAGTCGAGGCGCTGGCCGGGCGGTACCCGGCGGTGTCCGGTGCCGCGCTCACCGACGGCGCCGGGCCGGGCCTTGGGGTGACGACGGTGCCGAGCTACGACGGGGTGCCGCGGCTGGACCTCATGACCGTGCGGTTCACCGTCGATGCCGCACATGATCTGCTCAAGCGGCCGGAGCTGTTCGGGCTGACCGCCGCGGCGGACACCTCCCGCGGGCACTTCCCGGGCATCAGCGACCAGCCGCTCGCGGTGTCGGCCGCCCGGCAGCAGGCCACCGCGACCTTCGGCGCGCGCGGTTTCCGGGCGGCGGCCGTCACGGTCATGCCGGTCGCCGCGGGAGCCGTGCCGCCGCCCCCGCCGTACCAGGCGCTGCGGATCACGGCCCGCTTCGACCGGCCCTTCGGGTTCCTCGCGGTGCACCGGGCGTCGGGGCTGGTGCTGACGGCGGGCTGGGTCGCCGAACCCTAGGGGCGCGCGGTCCGGTCAGTCGGTGAGCAGTGCCTCGCGCAGCCGCTCGCGGGTCTCGGGGGCCAGCTTCAGGCCCTCGGTCAGGTACTTCTCCGTCGAGCCCCAGGTCCGCTCGATCGCGTCGTAGGCGGCCGCGAGATAGTCGGTGTGCGCGCCGAACAGCGGCGAGAGCAGCTCCATGACCTCCTGCGACATCCCGACCGCGGAGTTGTCGGAGCGGCGGATCTTGTAGCGGCGGTGCGGGTCGTTGGACTTGAGGTAGTCGGCCTCGATGGCGTCCCGCTCCACCCCGACCGCCAGCAGGGTCACGGCCACGGACAGGCCGGCCCGGTCCTTGCCCGCCGCGCAGTGCATCAGCGCGGGGACGCTGTCCTCGGCGAGCGCGTGCAGCACCCGGCTGTGGTCCTCGGTGCGGGTGGTGATGATGTGCCGGTAGGTGGCGGCCATCCGGGCCGCGGCCTTGCCGTCGCCGAGCGCGGTGCGCAGCTGCTCCAGCTCGCCGTCGCGGACCATCGTCCAGAACTCGGCGCCGTCGGCCGGGTCGGTCAGCGGGATGTTCACGTTGCGCACGCCGGGCAGCGTGACGTCGGGGCCCTCCAGCTTGATGTCCGAGGCGTTGCGGAAGTCGAAGACCGTGTGCAGCCCGAGGCCGGCCAGGAACGCCGTGTCCTCCGCCGTGGCGTGGGCGAGGTGTCCGCTGCGGAACAGTCTGCCCTCCCGTACGCGACGCCCGTCCACGGTCGGCAGCCCGCCCACGTCGCGGAAGTTGCGGACCTCCGCGAGCTCCGGCTGGGCCTGCGGGACCTGCGGCGTCTGCTGCGTCACGGGCGCTCCTCTGGGTCGGTCGCCGACGCTGCTCGTCGACGAGGCGGGGCAGTCCCGACGATACGACATTGATGCAATAGGAAATCAGGCCGCAATCGGAGCGCCGCAGGGCGCGGGGAAGCGCTCAAGAAGCAACCCATGACCGATTCTTATTCCAACTTGAGCAGAATTTGACCTGGTGGCATTAATCACGCCTCGTCAACCCCTGGTTACGGTGGCGTAGGTCACTTCTCAAGGTGAAGTATGTCCTGACGTGGCAGACGATTCGAAGAACATCAGCAGTGGCGCCATGGGTGCCATCGGGTCGTACGCAGCCGTCGGGGACAGCTTCACAGAGGGGGTCGGGGATCCCGGCCCTGACGGGGTGTACATCGGTTGGGCGGACCGGCTCGCGGTCCTGCTCTCGGACCAGCAGGCGGAGGGTGCCTTCCGCTACGCCAACCTCGCCATCAGGGGGCGGCTGCTGGACCAGATCATCGAGGAACAGGTGCCGCGGGCCAAGGAGCTGGCCCCCGACCTGGTGACGTTCTGTGCCGGCGGCAACGACATCCTGCGGCCGGGCTCCGACCCGGACGCGGTCGCCGAGCGCTACGAGGCGGCGGTGGCCGATCTGCGCGCCTCGGTCGGCACGGTCCTGCTCTGCACCGGCTTCGACACCCGCGGGGTCCCGGTGCTCGGTCTCCTGCGCGGGAAGATCGCCACCTACACGGCGCACGTCCGGGCCATCGCGGACCGGCACGGCTGCCCGGTGCTCGACCTGTGGTCGCTGAAGTCCGTACAGGACCGGCGGGCCTGGAGCGAGGACCGGCTGCACCTGTCGGCCGACGGCCACACGCGGGTGGCGCTGCGCGCCGCCCAGGTGCTCGGCCTGCCGGTGCCGGCCGACCCGGACCAGCCCTGGCCGCCGGAGGCGGAGCGGTCGGCCGCCGAGGCGCGGCGCAACAACATCCACTGGGCGCGGGAACACCTGGTGCCGTGGATCGGGCGCCGGCTGCGTGGCGTGTCCTCCGGCGACCACGTCGAGCCCAAGCGGCCCGACCTGCTGCCGCTCTGAACCATTGAAGGCCCCGTCCGCCGACGGCGGAACGGGGCCTCAGTGCGTCGGAGCGCTGGAATACGGCAGGTCCGCCCAGACCACACGGCCCTGCCCGCTGTCGTCCGGGCGCGAGCCCCAGCTGTCGGAGAGCGCGCCGACCAGGAACAGCCCCCGGCCGCACTCCTGGTCCGGACTGCCCGGCTGGACCTGCGGCGCCGAACCGCCGGGGTCGCCCTCGTCCGTGATCTCTATGCGTATGTGCGCGCCGATGAGGGCCATTTCACAGCCGACCTTCTCGCTGCCGGTGTGCCGCACGGCATTGGTGAACAGCTCGGAGACCACCAACTCCACGTCGTCGCGGACTTGTTGAGCCGCGCCCCACTCGGCGAGCAGCGTCTGGACGCGTCTGCGCGCCTCGGGGACGGACGTGCGTCGCGCCGGCAAGTGGAACGCGTCCTGCGGGTGCTGGGCGACGAAGCCGCCGCAGCGCCCTAACGAGGGAGCGTTGTTGGAGGAAGCCACGCCGTAACTATGTGCGATGTCGGTCACCGATGGCAAGGATCACTCTGCAATTTGCAGAATCGTCAGTGCAGTCTGTTCGTCCTGCTGACGGCATGACACACTGCTGAACACTGAAGTCAGTTGGAGGCGATCGGACGTGGCGGACCCACGGTCGGCAGGCGCACCGACCGTCCTGCGGGTGGTGCTCGGCAAGCGACTGCAGGACCTGCGCGAGAAGGCGGGACTCTCCTACGAGCAGGCCGCGGCGGCGCTCGACGTGACCCACGCCACGGTCCGGCGGATGGAGAAGGCCGAGGTCGGGCTCAAACTCCCCTACGTCGAGAAGCTGTTGGCGACCTACGGCGTCACCGACGAGGAGGAGATCGAGGGCTTCCTCAGCCTGGCCCGGGAGGCCAACAAGCCCGGCTGGTGGCACCGCTTCCGGGACGTCCTCCCCGAGTGGTTCAGTGCCTTCGTCAGCCTGGAGGGCGAGGCCAACCTCATCCGCGCCTACCAGCCGCACTACGTCCCCGGACTGCTGCAGACCGAGGACTACGCCACCGCCGTGCTCCGCGCCGGGATGCCGCACGCCTCCGGCGCGGAGATCGACCGCATCGTCGCCCTGCGCAGGGAACGGCAGTCCCTGCTGACCCGCGACAACGCGCCGATGCTCTGGGTGGTCATGGACGAGACCGTCCTGCGGCGCCCGATCGGCGGGCCCAAGGTGATGCGCGACCAGATCACCCGGCTGATGGAGGCCACCGCGCTGCCGAACGTCCGGCTGCAGGTGATGCCCTTCGCCGCCGGCCCGCACCCCGCCATGTACGGACCCTTCCACATCTTCCGTTTCCCGATCCCGGAACTCCCGGACATCGCCTACACGGAGAGCCTCGTCGGAGCCGTGTACTTCGACCAGCGCAACGACGTTTCGCAGTACCTGGAGGCCCTGGACCGGATGTGTGCGCAGGCCGCGCCGGCACACACCACCGAGGCCATTCTGGGTGGCTTTCGCAAGGAGATCTGAACCCCCCATGGATCGCATACGCATCTACAACGGCATGCCCGCCAAAGAACTGGGCACAGAGGGCTGGCACAAACCGTGGAGCGGCGGAAACGGTGGCGAGTGCGTCGAGGCCATGCGGCTGGGGGACGGCCGGATCGCCCTGCGCCAGTCCACCGACCCGGACGGCCCGGCGCTGATCTACACCCACCGCGAGATGGTCAGCTTCATCGAGGGCGCCAAGGCCGGCCACGCCGACTTCCTGCTCACCGCGGCACCGGCCGGCCGGTGCGGCGAGCGGAGGACGGCATGAGCGGGCAGCAACTCCCGCCGGACGGCCCGGACTTCGAGGTCCCGGACTTCGGGCCCTACGCCCCCGGCCCCGAGCACACCGGCTTCACCGCCGAGGAGATCGACACCGGCCGGCCGCACCCGGCCCGGATGTACGACTACTACCTCGGCGGCTGGGACAACTACGAGGTCGACCGGGTGGCCGCCGACCGCGTCATCGAGGTGCACCCCCAGGTACGGCTCAGCGCCCGCGCCAACCGCGCCTTCCTGCGACGCGCGGTGCGTACCGTCGTCGGCGCCGGCGTCCGCCAGCTCATCGACCTCGGCACCGGCATCCCGACCTCGCCCAACACCCACCAGGTGGCCCGCGAGGCCGCCCCCGACTGCCGGGTCGTCTACGTCGACAACGACCCGATCGTCGCCACCCACGCCGGGGCCCGGCTCACCAACGCGGCGCAGACCGGCTTCGTGCTCGGCGACGTCCGCGACCCCAAGGCGATCCTGGACCATCCCGTCGTCCGTGAGCTGATCGACTTCGACCAACCCGTGGCGCTGCTGCTCGTCGCCGTCCTGCACTTCCTCCGGGACGCCGAGGACCCGGCCGGCGTGATCGCCACCCTCGCCGAGGCGCTCCCCGCCGGCAGCCACCTCGTCCTGTCGCACGCCACCGGCGAACCCTACGAGGGCTACCCGGGCGGCCGTACCGACGAGGTCGCCCGGGCGGGCGTGGAGGACGTCTACAAGAGCGCCACCGCCAGCCTCAACCTGCGCTCCAAGGCCGGCATCGAGCCGCTCTTCGGGCCGTTCACCCTCCTCGACCCGGGCGTGGTCCGCGTCCCGCTGTGGCGGCCGGACGGACCGGTACCCGGTGCCGAGGAACTGAACAACACCGTCTTCTACGGCGGGGTCGGCCGCAAGGACTGACCGGCCGGCTCGGCCGCCGTCGCAGGCCCGGGCACGACACCGCGCAGGCCCTCCGGCCCGACGAGGGCGGTGTGGGTGCCCGGCGCGGTGCACGCGTACGCCCCCGCGACCGCACCCAGGCGCGCGCACTCCTCCAGCTGCCGGCCCGCCCGCCGGCCGTACAGGAAGCCGCAGACGAAGGCGTCGCCGGCGCCGTTGCTGTCCACGACGGGGCCCGGCGGCACCGCGGCCGGCACCGGCCGCGGGGTCCGGTCGTCGGGCGTGAGCAGATACGCGCCGCCCGCGCCGGCCGTCGCCACGACCGCCTGCGCCCGGCCCTGCCGCAGGATCTCCCGCATCACCTGCCCGATCCGCTCGCCCGCCCCCGCCGTGCTCAGGAACACCAGGTCCGACCGGAAGGCGAACTCCCGGTGGTGGTCCGTCAGACCGTCCCAGTCGTGCAGATCGGTGGAGACCGGAAGGCCGAGCGCCTCGATGTCGTCGTAGAGGAAGCGGGCGAAGTGGGTGATCGACAGATGCACGTGCCGGGCCCGGCGCAGCACCGGCAGGTAGTGCTCCGGCGGCATCCGCAGGTCGAGCGGGTCGCGCCCGTCGTAGAAGGACATCCGGCGGCCGTCGGGGGCGACGAGGTTGACCGCGCGCCGGGTGCCGTGCGGTGAGACCAGCGGACGGAAGTCCACACCGGTGCCGGCCAGCCGCTCGCGGACCAGGGCCCCGGGCGGGTCGTCGCCGATGAAGTCCACGAATCCGGTGGTCAGTCCGAGCGCCGCGCAGCCCAGCGCGACACCGGTTCCGGTATGGCCGGCCCATTCCCTGATGGGCGCGACCGGGTGGGAGTCGGCGGGCGGTACGGGCAGCGCGCCGACCGGCACGATGGTGTCCACCCCCGACCCGCCCACCACGAGTACGTCATATGCGTCATACGGCTCGGATACCTGCTGGAATGTCACAAGCGTCCCTGCATCCCTTGCTGGTGAGACGAATCCCTTGCTGGTGAGACCGTTTGCGGACCAGTTGTGTCCGCTGCCGGGAGTCTAGACGCAGCCCCGCCCGAAATCGGGATGTCAGGGACAGCGGTGGCACGAGGGGGGAAACGACGTGCAAGACGCCCGCCGGTGCACCGTGACCGGTGCGGAGCGGGTGCGGGCGGGGGCTCGGCGGAGGACTCCCGTACGGCGCCGCGCCGCTCCGGCACCCTTGGGGCGTCTGCCTTGCGGCCCCGCCCGCCCGGTTGCGAAAACCGGCTGCACCACCGGGCGCCCGCGCGCCACGCTGAGGCATGACGTGGACCACGACCCGGAACCCTGACGCGTTCGAGGCGGCCACGGGGGAGTTCCTGCGCGGCCGGCCGGCCGCACACACGGTGCTGCTCTCGGCGGCCTCGGCCCTGCGGACGATCGGCCCCGACGCGTACGGGGACGAGGCCCCGGTGTACGGATAGTGGCGGCCGGCCGGACGGCGGGAGGCCGCGGCCGCGTTCCTCTGGACCCCACCACGGCCGGTCGTGCTCTCACCGATACCGGACGACGCGGCTGCCGCGCTGGCCGACGTACTGGCGCGCGAGCGGCCCCGGCCTGCCGGGGTGAACGGCGCTCGGCCCGCCGCCGAGGCGTTCGCCGCCGCCTGGCAGCAACGGCACGGCGGCACGGTCCGTACCGCCGCCCGGCACCGCCTCCACCGGCTCGCGGAACTGACTCCTCCGCGCCCCGCACCACCCGGCGCCGCCCGCCCCGCCACCCCCGCGGACCGGGACCTGCTCATCGACCGGTTCGCGGCATTCGCCGCCGAGATCGGGGATCCGCCGCCGCGTGACGCCCGTGCGCTCGACGAGCGGATCGCGGGCGGCCGCTGTCTGCTGTGGGAGTACCGAGGCCGCCCGGTCTCGATGGCCTGCGTCACCCGGACGCTGGCCGGCATGGCCCGGGTCGCCCCCGTCCACACCCCGCCCGAGCTGCGCGGGCGCGGCTTCGGCGGGGCGGTCACCGCGGCGGTGTCGGCGGCCGCGCGGTCCTTCGGTGCCCAGGAGGTGGTGCTGTTCGCGGACCTCGCCAATGCCACCAGTAATGCGCTCTACCGAAGGGTGGGGTACCGGGCGGTGGAGGATCATGTCGTACTGGTATTCGACTCCAGGGAAGGGGCCGGTCACGGAATGTGAGATGCGGCCACGGCGTTGAGGTGGAGGCCCGAAGTGGGCGGGGCGCCGGCGGAACCCACCGGTCCCGTGGCCCGTTCACTTCGCGACCGCCCCGACCATGGAGGTGCCGTGCCCGGTTCCCGATCCCGCCGTACCCGACTGTCCGCGCTGCGTCCCGCGAGCTTCGGCGCCCGGCCCACGGGCGAGCGGCTGGCCCGGATACGCAGGTCGCCGCAGTTCGTGGACGGCCAGTTCCGCAACCCGGTGCAGACCCGGCAGCTGCTCGACGGCTCCGCGCTGCCGATGGCGCGCACCCAGCTGAACCGCGAGGGGCGGCTGCGCCGGGCCCCGGTCGGCCGGATCCCGGTGCTCCGCCCGACGGCGGAGCTCGCCGTTCCGCCCGCGTCCGGACTACGGCTGACGTGGATGGGGCATTCGACCGTACTGGCGGAGATCGACGGGCGGCGGGTGCTCTTCGACCCGGTGTGGGGGGAGCGCTGCTCGCCGTTCACCTGGGCGGGCCCGAAGCGGATGCACCCGATGCCCGTCGAGCTGGCCGAGCTGGACCCGGTCGACGCCGTGGTGATCTCCCACGACCACTACGACCACCTCGACATGCCCACGATCCAGGGGCTGATCCGCACCGGCGCGGTCTTCGTCGTCCCGCTGGGCGTCGGCGCCGACCTGGAATTCTGGGGCGTGCCCGCGGAGCGGATCACCGAGCTGGACTGGCACGAGTCCACCCGTGTCGGCGACCTCACCCTCACCGCCACCCCGGCCCAGCACTTCTGCGGCCGCGGCCTGCGCGGTCCGCAGCACACCCTCTGGGCCTCCTGGGTCGTCGCCGGTCCCGGACACCGCATCTTCCACAGCGGCGACACCGGCTACTTCCCCGGCTTCGCGGAGATCGGCGCGGCGCACGGCCCGTTCGACGCGACGATGATCCAGATCGGCGCCTACAGCGAGTTCTGGCCGGACATCCACATGGACCCGGCCGAGGGCGTCCGGTCCCATCTGGACCTCCAGGGCGGCGCACCGACCGGCGTCATGCTGCCGATCCACTGGGGCACCTTCAACCTCGCCCCGCACCCGTGGGCCGAGCCGGCCGAATGGACGCTGAGCGCCGGCCGGAAGGCCGGGGTGACCACCGTCCACCCCAGACCGGGTGAGCCGTTCGAGCCGGCCGGGCCGCCGGCCGGCTATCCCTGGTGGCGGGCGATCGCGGTGCCGCCGGTCCACGGCTGGCCGGCCTGGCCGCCGGTGGCGCCCCCGGCCGTGGAGGCCGATCTCGCGGCGGACCGCTGAGCGGGGCGGTCTGCGGCACCGGGCGCCGGTCAGTCCGCGCGTCCGGTCGCCGCCACCGTCACCCCGAGGCCGATCATCGCGAAGCCGCCCGCGCCGCCGATCAGCGACAGCCGGCGCTCGGACCGGGCGAACCAGCTGCGGGCCGCCGAGGCGGTGAGCCCCCACACCGTGTCCGTGATCAGGCCGATGCCGATCGGCACCAGGCCCAGTACGAGCATCTGGGCGGGCAGCCCGCCCGCCGCCTGGTCCACGAACTGGGGGAGTACGGCCGCGAAGAAGACGATCCCCTTGGGGTTGGTGCAGCCGACGAGCACGCCGTCGGCGACCGTCCGCAGATCGCCGCGGGCCCGCGGCCCGGCCGGCTGCACGGCGGCGATCTTCATGTCCTTGCGGTGCCGGAACGCCTGCACGCCGAGGAAGACGAGGTAGGCCGCACCGGCCAGCTTCACGGCCAGGAAAACCGCGGCGGACCGCTCGACCAGCGCCCCGAGACCGAACGCCACCGCGGCCACCAGCAGGTACGAACCGAGCACATTGCCCAGGACCGTGGCCAGCGCGGTCCGGCGGCCGTGCGCCAAGGCCCGCCCGATCACGAAGAGCACGCTCGGACCCGGAATCACGATCACCAACAGCGACATCACCGCGAACGCCAACAGCCGGTCGGCCGACACCATATTCCTCACCTCGGCGGCCATTGAACCAGCCGCGACCGGCCCCGCACGAGGCCGGGGGCCTGGAAGATCCCGCGCTACTCGGCCGTTTCCTTGGGCGGGCTCATCCACACCGTGGTGTCGCAGACGTTCAGCAGAGAGCGCCGGCCGGACTCGTCCCGGGCGGTTATGGACCGCTGGGCGGGGTCGTGCGGTGCGGCCACCGTCGCCTCCACATTGCTGACCAGACACTCGCCGGACGGGTCGCCGGGCTCGGAATCCTGGTAGCGCAGGCCCGTCGTCACCGTGCCGCCGGCGCGCAGGTCGATGGGCGGCGGGACCGAGCCGCGGCCCTTGCCGTCGGCCAGGGGCCCCTTGCCGACGTGCACCTCGAAGAACGGGTAGCCGCCGAAGACGCACGGCCGGGACGTTTTGTTGACGATCGTCAGCCGGGCGTTACGGTGCGTGCTGTGTGCCGGCTTCTTGAGCACGGTGAGCTTCCACCGCAGGCCCTTGGTGGTGCAGTTGGCGTGCAACGCCGCCATGCGCGGCGAACCGCAGCCGGTCAGGCCGAGACCGGCGGAGACGGTCAGTACGAGCGCGGCCGATGTCGCCGCGAGAAGTGAACGCCGCCGCACGGCTCCCCCATTCCTCACGAATTCTTTCCCTGCCGTGTAAGGAGGGGTTTGACGCGCGGTCGGTTGCCCGGGACCGCGGTGCTCGTGAGGAAGATCTCTCCGGCGGCGGTGCACTCCGTCCCGTCAGGGTGGGACTTTCAGCGGGTCTTGAACGATGTGCGGAGGGCGGCCCGGTCCTCCCAGGAGTCCGCCGCCGGCCCCTTGGTCATGTCGGTGAAGAAGCTGTCGTGCCGGAGGAAGAAGTCGGCGCGTTCCTCGCCGGTCATGCCCGCCACCTCGGCGAGGCCCTCGAAATACCCCTCGCGCGCCGCGCCGGGAGCGAACAGCATCAGGAATTCGGCCGGTTCACCGGAAATGTTCCCGAACGAGTGCACCCCGCCCGGAGGGATGGAGAGGTAATCGCCCCGCGACGCGTCGAACCAGCGCTCGCCGTCGAAGACGTGTATCTCCCCCGACAGCACGTAGAACGACTCGGACATCGTTTTGTGGAAATGCGGACTGGTGCCGCCCACCGCCGGCCCCATGCGGTTCTGGTAGAGCCCGAAGAGCCCGTCCGTCGTCAGCCGGTCGACAGGTAGTGGTAGGTGTTGCCGCCGGGCGCGGTGTAGTCCGGCGGTGTGCCGGCCGGCCGGAAGGTCGCGCTGATCTCACCCTCGTCGTGCGGGTAGCGGATCTCGGGATAGTCGGGCGACAAGAACGTCATGGGTGCTCGTCGGAAAGGGATGCGAGGTCAGGACGGTTCTCGGGACAGCGGGGGAGTCTTCGGCGGGGCGTAGAGGCACAGGAAGTCGCGTACGCCGTCGGTGACGATGTCCCGGAGGGTCGGCTCCGGGAGGGGGAGGGCGCCGTAGAACGAGCGGATCAGCACGTCGTTCATGGTGAGCGTGTTGAGCCGGTTCGCCGCCCGCTCCGCGTCGTCGAGGACGAGCAGCCCGCGGTCGGCGATCCTCTGCAGATAGGGCGCGAGACGCTGGTGGGCGGAGGGCGGGCCGTGCGCCCTCCACTTCTCCAGCACGGCGGCGGGCAGCCGGGTCACCTCCGCGTGGATCGAGCGGACCAGCGCGAAGTGCTCGGGGAACTCGGTCACCGCCTGCGCCCGCGCCAGGCAGAAGGCGGTCAGGTCCTCCTCCAGATCCACGATCTTCCGCAGATGCCGCTCCATCAGGACGCGCACGGCGTCGGTGACCGCGTCGGCGCCTTCGAGGGCCACGGAGAGGAACAACTGCTCCTTGTCCGCGAAGTGGTTGTAGAGGGTGCGCTTGGAGACGCCCGCCTCGGCGGCGATCACATCGACCCCGGCCCGGGCGTACCCCTCACGGCCGAACACCAGGCGCGCGGCCTGCGCAATGGCCCGTCGCTTGTCGGGCAGCCCGCCGCGACGGGCGGGGGTGGGGAGGGACATGGGAGTGAGTGGAGGAGTTGCACCGGTCGGTGTTTCGGCGCGCCGCCGGACCGTTCAAGCCAGGGGGTGGGCGTCCCGGGAATACCGTGTCGCCATGGTGCGTGCCGGTGGGCCTCAGGCCGATCGACCGGACCGGCCCGCGGTTCCGAGCCGGTCGCTGGCCCCGCTTCTCGCGGTCTGTGCGGGCTACTTCATGGTCATCCTGGACGTGACCGTGATCAACGTCGCCGTACCGGTGGTGGGGCGGGAGCTGTCGGCCTCGCTCACCGGCATCCAGTGGATCACGGACGGCTACACCCTGGTCTTCGCCGGCCTGCTGCTCACCGGCGGCGCGCTGGGGGACCGGCTGGGCAACCGCCGGATCTTCTGCACCGGGGTGGTGGTGTTCACCGTCGCCTCGGCCGGCTGCGGGCTGGCCCGGAGCGCCGGGTTTCTGGTCGCCGCCCGGCTGTGCGAAGGACTCGGCGCGGCACTGATCGTGCCCGGTTCCCTCGCGCTCCTCCAGCAGGCGTATCCCTCACCCGCCGAGCGCTCCCGGGCCTTCGGCCTCTGGGGCTCCATGGCCGGCATCGCCGCCTCCGCCGGTCCGCTCCTCGGCGGTCTGCTGGTGACCACCGTGGGCTGGCGCTGGGTGTTCTTCCTCAACCTGCCCGTCGGATGCCTCTGCTTGCTGCTGACGCTCCGTCATGTGGCCGTTTCTGCGCGGCGTGCGGACCGCCCCCTCGACTGGCCGGCGCAGTGCGCGCTGATCGCGACGGTGGCCCTGCTGACCGCCGTCCTCAACGAGGCGGGACGGCGCGGCTGGACGGACCCCCTGATCCTCACCGGAGCCGGCCTGTGCCTCCTGACAGCCGCCGGATTCGTGCTGCGCGAACACCTCGCCCGCACCCCCGTGCTGCCCCTGCGACTGCTGCGCTCCCGCCCGATGAGCGGGGCGGCGGCCATCGGCCTGCTGTTCAACTTCGCCTTCTACGGCATGATCTTCACCGCCAGCCTCTCCTTCCAGCACCACCGCGGTCTGACCGCACTGCGCACCGGGCTCGCCCTCTTCCCGGCCGTGGCCATGACGATGTTCGCCTCCGTCCTGTCCGGACGACTGGCACGCCGCACCGGACACCGGCCCCTCGTGGTGACCGGCATGCTCCTGGGATCGGCGGGGCTGGCCGGCTGGGCCGCCGCGGGACAGAACCCGGACTACGTCCTGCTGGTGGCGCCGATGATGGCGGCGGGCTTCGGCACGTCCTTCGCCCTCACCGGATCAACGGCCACCGTGATGGCGGCCGCCCCCGACACCTACGCCGGCACCGCCTCGGCTCTGTTCAACACCACCCGCCAGGTCGGCAGCGCCGCCGGCGTCGCGCTGGGAGGCTCCCTGCTGGCCGGCACCGCCGGCTTCACCACCGGCCTGCGGATCAGCATGGCCATCGGTGCCACCGCCTATCTGACGGCCGCCACCCTCGCCCTCTTCTGCATCCCCCGGCCGAGCCCGTCCCGCGCCGCCGGCTGAGCCGGTCCGGGTGCTCGCGGAGGGGCTCACACGTAGCGCCGTCCCGCCGCGGGGAGGGTGACGGCGTAGAGGGTGAGGACCGCGGCGAGGAGTGCGGAGTACAGCGGTGGCGGGGCGGACATGTCCAGGGTGGCGGCCACGGGGGGCAGGGGGAGCAGGAGGCCGATGACGGCGAGGGCGGTGACGGCGAGGTGGACCGGGCCGGCCGGCGGCCGGGCCGCGCGCTGCGCGAGGGCGGACGGACCACTTGCACCCGCGCGCCGTGCGGGCGCGTACGGCCGGCCGCCCGCACGGGAGGGGGCCGCCGCCCGGTGTCGCGGTGGTCCCGGGCCCGTGGTCTCAGGCGCCGAAGGACCGCAGGTCCGCCGGGGCGACCGCGGGCCGGCCGCCGCGCCGGGCGTCCAGCCGGTCGAACAACAGGCGCACCACCGCCACGACATCGGGGTCGTCGACGACGTACACGACCCGGCGACCCTCCCGGCGCGAGCGCACCAGACCGGCGAGCTTCAGCTTCGTCAGATGCTGGCTGACCGCCGGCAGCGCCCCGCCGATCCGCTCCGCGAGCCCGCTCACATCGCGTTCGCCCTGCGTCAGCGCCCACACGATGTGCAGCCGCGGGGGAGCGGCCAGCAGTCCGAACACCGCGGCCGCCTCGCCCAGCACCTCGGCGGCCGGGTCGTCCACCGCGCCGCCGTCCCCCTTGCCGCGTCCCACCACTGCCGTCTCCGTCCCCCTGGTGGGACGCCGTTCCCGTCCCGACCGGGTCAGTGTAGGTGCCGCCGGTCAGGGGGCCACGGCGACCAGGTACGCCCCACCCGCGGTCCCGCTCAGGGCCGGGGGCCGGGTCGCGGGTCGGCAGACGGTGGCCGATGGTGCCCCTCTCAGCAACCCGGTCAACGGGCGCGCGGCGGCCTCACTCCCCGCGCTGCTCCACCCACTGCCAGAAATCCACCATCATCCGTTCGTAGCGGATACCGAACTCCAGCGCCTCGCGCTGCCCGCGGGTCAGCAACTCGCCCACGTCCTCGGCCAGTTCCTCGTAGTCCGCGAGCGTGCGGTGGTGCGCGGTGAGCTGCACCGGCGCGAGCACCTCCGGCCGCGCCCCGAACCACAGCTTCAGAATGCCGCGCTCCCGCGCCTCGACGGGCACGAAGGCCGGGTCGGCGAGCCAGTCCGCCAGCGCCTCGTGGCCCGCGTCGGTCAGCCGCATCAGGCGCCGGTTCCGCCCGCCCGATTGCCGCACCTCCGACAGCAGTCCCGCCGCCACCAGCCGGTCGCACTGCGCGTACACCTGCGCATGCGGCATCGACCAGAACGGCGCCACCGTGCGCGCGGCCTCGACCTTCACGTCGTACGGACTGGCCTCGCCCAGCGTGTCGACGATGCCGAGCACGAGGAACGAGGGCGTGGTCAACCGGGCGACATCCATGCCGCGACCGTACCGGGTCGGAACGGGAGGGCGAGGCTGGTCACCGCGGCCGTCCAGCCGCCGGAAGCTGGCACACTCGTCCCTCATGAAGACGGGAACCAGCACCCTGGACGACGTGGACCACGGGCTGGTGCATGCGCTGCAGATCGACGGGCGGGCGCCGTTCCGGCTCATCGGGGAGGCGCTCGGGGTGTCCGAGAGCACCGTCGCCCGCCGCTACCGCCGACTGCGCTCCGCCGGGACCCTCCGCGTGGCCGGCACGCTCAACGGCGCCCGGCTCGGCCACCACGCCTGGACGATCCGGCTGCAGTGCACACCGGACGCGGCGGGGCCCATCGCCGCGGCGCTCGCCGCCCGCACCGACACCTCGTACGTCCACCTGCTCTCCGGCGGTACCGAGATCTCGTGCAGCGCCCAGACGCCCACCACCGACGAGAGCGAGGCCCTCCTCCTGCACAAGCTGCCCAGGACCGCCCGGGTCACCTCCGTTTCCGCCCATCTCCTGCTGGACCACTACGCGTTGCCCAACGACTGGGCCGGCCCCGCGCGCCTCACCCGCGAGCAGACGGCGCTGCTGGCCCCGCCCGGACCGCTCGAGGACGGCGCCGAAGACGCGGCCGGGGAGGCCGGGGGCCTGGTCGGGCCGGCCGACCGGCCGCTGTTCGACGTGCTGGCGCGGGACGGACGGGCCGGCTACCCCGAACTCGCGGCCGCCACGGGCCGGTCCGAGTCGACCGTGCGCCGGCGGGTGGCCGCGCTGCGCCGGGCCGGCGTGCTCACCTTCCTCGTCGACGTGCCGCCCGCCGCCCTCGGCTTCCGCGCCGAGGCGCGCCTGTGGATGTCCGTACGGCCGTCCCGGCTCACCGCGGTGGCCTCGGCGATGGCCGAGCACCCCGAGGTGTCCCTGGTGGCGCTGACCACCGGGCCGACGAATCTGCTCGCGGCCGTGAACTGCCGGGACTCCGTGGACCTCGCGCGGTATCTGACCGAGCGGATCGCCGCACTGGACGCGATCCGCTCGATCGAGACGGCGCCGGTCATCCGCACGGTGAAGCGGGCCGGCACCCTGCTTCCCCGTCCCGCCCGCTGACCTGCGCAGCGGGCGGGTGTGGGTGGGTGGTGCTTCCCGGAGGCCCGGTGGCCGTCAGGAGACCTGCGGCCTTCAGGGCACCTGCGGACTTCAGGAGACCTGGAGGGACGTGTCGTCGAGGACGAAGCTGGTCTGGAGGCCGGCGTCCTCGGTGGCGGTGAAGGTGAGCGTGATCCGCTGCCCGACGTAGGGGCTGAGGTCCACGGTGTGCTGGGCGTAGCCGGGGGCCGCGTCGGTGTTGGACGAGCTCGTCAGGACCTTGTCACCGACCTTGACCCGGAAGGTGTCATAGGCGGTGTTGCCGGACTCCGCGGTGTCGATGTGCAGCCAGTACGTCAGCGTCGCCCTGCTGCATCCTGCGGGCACGGTCAGCGACTGGCTGAGGGTGTCGGTCGCGGTGTAGCCGTAGCCGCCGAGCCAGGCGAACCGGCTGCCGCCGTGGGCGGACTGCCCCGTGTGGGCGCCGATCGTGCCGGTGTCACCGGTCCAGGGTGAAGTGCCGTTCTCGAAGCCGCCGTTGGCGAGCAGCTGCCCGGCGGTGCATCCTCCGGCGCCCTTGACCGTCAGGGAGAAGGAGGTGGTGTGGGTGACCGCCCCGGCGCCGGAGCCGGTGCCGGTGACCGTCAGGGGATAGGTGCCGGGGGCGGTGGATGCCGCGGCGGCCACGGTCATCGTGGAGCTCGCACCGCTGGTCACCGAGCCGGGGCTGAACGAGACGGTCACGCCCGCCGGAGCGCCGGACGCCGAGAGCGCCACCGTCTGGGCGGCGCCGCTGGTGGTCTGGGTGGCGATCGTCGCGGTGAGGGACTCACCCGGGGCGACGCTGCCGGAGGCGGGGGTGGCGGTCAGCGAGAAGTCGTTCGCGGGGGTGGAGCGGGCGACGGCGAGCTTCCACAGCGTGGACGCGATGCCGTCGACACTGCGGTCGAGTCCGGTGGCGTTGATGTTGGCGGTGGTGTCACACGCCTGGTGGTAGCAGGAGTCATAGGCGCGGTTGGCGGTGCCGCCCCACTTCGCCGCCTGCGCGGAGGTCTTCCGGGCGCCGGCGCCCATCGCGTACCCGGAGGTCGGGATGCCGGCCTGCTCGAAGGAGTAGTCGTCGGACCGGCCGGCGCCTTCGGTGTTCTCCTCGGGCTGGAGACCGAGCGAGTCCCAGTACGTCTTCATCGGCTGGGCGGCGGCGGAGGTGAGGTGGTTGATGAAGTAGCCGCCGTTGGGCGAGGCGATCATGTCGAAGTTGTAGTACGCCTTGATCCGGGACCGCTCGGCGGAGGAGAGCGAACCGACGTAGAAGTCCGAGCCGTTGAGGCCCTGCTCCTCGTCCGTCCACCAGGCGAACCGGGCCCGGGCCGCCATCGCCGGGTGGTGCTCCGCGAGGGTGAGGGCGGTCTCCAGGAGGGCCGCCGAACCGGAGCCGTTGTCATTGATGCCGGGCCCGGCCCCGACGCTGTCGAGGTGCGAGCCGAACATGTACACCGACGAGGTGTCCCCCTGCGGCCACTCGGCGATCAGGTTGGGCCCGGCCCCACTGGCGCAGCCGGAGGTGCAGGGCTGCTCGGTGACGGTGTAACCGGCCGCCTGCAGACGGCCCTTGACGTAGGCGACGGAGTCCCGGTAGCCCTGACCGCTGGATTTACGGGTGCCGCCGTTGCGGTTCGCGATGGCGTTGAGCTCGCTCAGGTGCGCCTGGACCTTGGCGACGTCGATATCGGGGGCGTCATCGGCGACGAGAGCGCCAAGGGCGGGGGAGGTGAGGGTGGCGGTGGTGGCGCGTGCTGTCGGGGTGGGTGCGGCGGATGCGACGGGTGCGACGGGTGCGGCGGAGACGGGGGCTGCGGTGAGCAGCGCGGCTGCGAGGGTGACGGCGAGGGAGGCGCCGGTCACCGCGAATCTTCGTAACACCAGGGCTCCTTGAGGGGGTGGGTGAGGGGTTGGCCGGAGGCATGGGGGATGCGCCGGGCCCGTTCGGGCGGCGGGTTGCCCAGTGGGGGATGGGCATGTCCATGCCCTGCATGGCGGCCGTACCATCACACCGTCGACGCCCTGACGTCAACGGATGTCCCGCGGTGGAGCAGTGTTTGTCGGAAAACAGCAGGCGATGCCCGATATCCGGGCACTTTTCGGGGAGCGGCGGGGGGATCGGAGCGGCGGAGCTCCGGAGCGCCGGAATCCGGAACGTAGAAAGGCCGGAACGCAGAAAGGCCGGAACCCCGGAATCCGGAACCAGGAATCCGGAACCCCGAAACGCCGGAGGGGCGGTCGCTGCCGCCCCTCCGGGAATGTTCGTTTTGTGCCGCGTCAGCCGACGGGTCCCGAGCCGCCCGGCCGGATTCGGCCGCGCCAGGCACCGGTCTCCCTCTCACGCTGCTCGATGTACTTCTTGAAGCGCTGCAGATCACCCTTGGTGCGACGGTCGATCAGCCCGACCATGTCCGCGGTCTTCTCCGCAGTGCCGGTCGGCTCGACCTCCATCACGAGCTGCACCCGCGTGTGGCTGTCGTCCAGGCGCTGGAAGCTGACCACACCCCTCTGCTGAGTGTCGCCGCCGGTGGTCCGCCAGGCGATCCGCTCGTCCGGGAGCTGGTCGATGATCTCGGTGTCGAATTCCCGCCGGATGCCACCGATCTTGGTGGTCCAGTGGTTATGGCGGTCGTCGAGTTGCCTGATCTCCTCGACGCCCTCCATGAATTGCGGGAACTCCTCGAACTGCGTCCACTGGTTGTAGACGGTGCGGACCGGGACCTCGACGTCTACCGTCTCCTTCACCGTGCTCATGTCCACTCCTCCTCAGTGGTGGCATATTCCCATTCGGCGACCCGGCGTGCGTGGTCCGCAGCGGGCCGGCGCTCCACCGGGTACCCGCCTCCACCGCCCTTACCCATGGCAGTGAAGGATTTCAAGGGATTGGAGGGTTCCCGGTGGGTCCGAGCTTCCGTAGGAGCCGGGAGGAGGAAATTGGCGTCCGGCGTCAGCGATCGGTGAGCATGCCGGTGCGTAGCCGGGAAAGAATGCGGGACAGCAGCCGCGACACGTGCATCTGGGAGACGCCGAGTTCCGCGCCGATCTCCGACTGGGTCAATTCCTGTCCGAACCGGAGCTCGATCAGTCGGCGTTCGCGGTCGTCGAGCGTCTGCAGCAGCGGTGCCAGGGTGTGGAGGTCCTCGACCGTCTCCAGGCCCGGGTCCTCCTCCCCGAGGACATCGGCCAGCGGACGGCGCTGGTCGGCGGGGTCGGGGTCGGTGGGGGTGTCGAGCGAGCCCGCGGTGTAGCCGTTGGCGGCCACCAGACCCTCGATGATCTCCTCCTCCGACAGGCCCAGATGACCGGCGAGTTCACGGACGGTGGGCTCCCGGTCGAGCTCGTTGTGCAATTGTTCCTTCGCCTTGGCCAGTTCGCTGCGCAGCTCCTGGAGACGGCGGGGGACGTGCACGGCCCAACCGGTGTCGCGGAAGAAACGCTTGATCTCCCCGAGGATGTAGGGGACGGCGAAGGTGGAGAATTCGACTCCACGGGCGAGGTCGAAACGGTCGATCGCCTTGATCAGCCCGATGGTGCCGACCTGGATGATGTCTTCCATGTCGTCACCACGGCTGCGGTAACGGCGGGCCACATAGCGCACCATCGACATGTTCATCTCGATGAGCGTGTTGCGCACGTATTGGTACTCGTGCGTGCCCTCTTCGTATTCCTGGAGTCGCGCGAAGAACAGCTTGGAGAATTCGCGCGCGTCACTGGGAGCCACCGCACTCGGGCACGGCACCTCCGGCAGATCCGCGGTCAGTTCGGTGTGCTGCTCGGTTGCGGTGTCATTCACGACGGTGGTCATCACGCCCTCCTGCGCACCCGACAGGCTCGGGCGCCGCAGCGGCCGCCTACCCGGAGGAACAAGAGTCATGCATCCTTTCCGATCTGGCGCCACGTCACGCGCCAACAACAGGAAGCCCCGGCCCGGCCAAGACACCGAAACGGCGCGGGGCCCGGTCGGGGGAAGTCGAGGGTGCGGGGCCCGGGCCGGACGGGAGGCCGTCGGTGCGGCGCCCGGGTTGGGAGAGAAGCCCGTCGGTGCGGGCCGGGGCCGGGGGGCGTCGGCGCGGGCCCCGGGTCGGGCGGGGGAGCCGTCGGTGTGGGGCCCGGGTCGGGCGGGGGAGCCGTCGGTGTGGGGCCCGGATCGGGCGAGGAAGCCGTCGGTGCGGGGCACGGGTGGCTTCGGGCGGGGGGCGGTTGGATTACTCGGATGTCTCCGGCCCTGCGCGGGAATGCCGTCCCCCGCCCCCGCGTTGTGGCCTGCAAGGGGCGCGTCCGACCCCTACGGGATCTGTTCGCCCACCCCCTACGGGTTTCCTCCCGGCTCTACGGGTTTCCCCCCAGCCCTACGGACCTACGCTCTCCGAGCCGCCCCACCACTTCACGGCGTGCACACCACAGCTCCAGGCTGCCGAGGTTCAACTGCCCGGGTGTTCAAGCTGCCTGGGTGAGCTCGGCGCGGCCGAAGAGGAGTGCGTATCCGGAGGGGAGCTGGGCGAGTACGCGGGTGAGGAGCTCGGGGCCGGCGAGCTGGGCGACGGTGTTGAGGACCGCGCCGGTGTCCCAGCGGGTGGTGGCCGGGGTGCCGCCGGTGCGGGCGGCGAGGTCCTTCACGAAGCCCCAGCCGGTCAGGCGTTCGCCGTCGGTGCAGGGAATCTCGGCGGTGAATGCCAGGGCCGCCTCGACGGGCAACCGGGCCGCGAGCTCGACGCGTTCCTCACCGGTGAGCTGTCGACCGAGTGCCGCCAGCACGGCGCGTACGACTTCCTCCGCTCGCTCGCGGGTGGGGTACGCCCCTTCGTACCGGACGCGTTCCAGCATCTGGTCGAACGTCATGCCCGGTGCGGGCCGACCCGTTTCAGGCTGGGTGTACATCGGTTACGCGGTCGCCTTTCTCGTCAACTCGTCAACGGGAATTCTTGGTCGGTCACATGACCGGCCGCGGAGGCCGGCCACGGGCGCAGTGGCAGGGCCGAGCGAGCGGATCGCGCCGTGCGCGACCGTGCAGCGCCGTGCGCGCCGGGGACTTCGGCCAGTTGCTCAGTCGGTGGGCTGTCGCTGTCCCGTGCCCTCATCGATGGTGATCTTGCGGGGCTCGGTGCGCTCGGTGACCGGGATGCGCAGGGTCAGCACACCGGCGTCGTAAGCGGCCGTGATGTGCTCGGTGTCGAGGGCGTCGCCCAGGACGATCTGCCGGGAGGAGACGCCCAGCGGGCGTTCGCTCAGGTGCATCCGCACGTCGTCCGCCTCGGCGGTCGGCCGGCGTTCGGCTTTGACGGTCAGCACATTCCGCCGGACGTCGATGTCGATCGCGTCGGGGGAGACGCCGGGCAGATCGAGCGCGATCACGAACTCCCCGCCCGCGCGGTAGGCGTCCATCGGTATCGGGGAGGGCCTCGACCAGGTGCCGGAAACGCCCAGCAGCGCCTGGGAGAACCGGTCGAGCGGGTGGCACGGGTCGGTGCGCATCAACATCGTGAAACACCTCCAGTGGCTTCGGGCGGCAGTGCCTGCCAATGCGCGTCACCTGCCCTCAGTTGTAGCATGTCGTCGAATCGTTGACAAGTGGCATGTCGTCCAAAGGGTGACAGTCGCGCGGGGACCCCGATCCCCGAATTACCTGTCGCCCACCGCCTCCGTTGTCACCCGCAGTTCCCTGCGGGCGCCCCGCCGCCCTCCGCCGCCCCCTGCCACCCTCCACCGCCCCCCACCGCCCTCCGCCGTCACTCACGAGGGTGAGAAGCGAATCCGCCGGCCTCCCGGCAACTGCCGTCCCGTGCAAGGGGGCAGGCTGAGGAGCGGAGTGGGGGGCGGAGTCTTCGGGTGACGACACGCCGGGTCGGCCACCGGCGCGCGGAAGGTCGGTGCGCGCCGGCCGTGAGCCTCGATGGGGGCGCCTGAGAGGGGTCAACTCACGGTTTGTGGACGGGAGTTCGGATTGGCTCGCACTGGCGTACGTGCGACCTCCACTCAAGGAGGTGGCGCGGGGTAGCGAAACCTCGAAGTAGGTCCGAACCCCACCCCGGCAACAACTAGCGTGCGTGCTCCGCGAACTGCCAACGGCCGATCCGGAGGGCGCCGTGCCTACTGCATTCCCCCAGGGGACCCAGACGTCCCAGGAGGCTCCAAGATCCCCAGGGACCCAGGGCTCCTCAGGGCCCGCCCCCGTCCCCGTGGCCGCTCCGGCACCCGTCGCCGCCCGTCGCCGCCAGCGCGAGGGCGGACGGCACGGCCGGGCCTCCTTCCCGGAGTCGGCCGCCGACTCGGCAATACGGTCCCGCCTGGTCCGGCTCGCCGCCGTACCCTGCCTCCTCGTCGCCGTCATCTGCACCGCCGTCGCCGCCTTCGTCGTCCAGGCCGGCGGAGCGCGGCTCACCGGACGCGAATGGGTCGTCCTCTCCGGCGGCCTCGTCGTGGTCTGCGTCATCGTGCTCACCGCGGGCGCCGCCGCCAACTCCGAGGCCCGCGCGGCCGTTGCGCGCTACGCCCGGCTGCGCCAGGTCTGCGCCCGCAGCCAGTCCGACCTCTACGACCTGCTGGACCGGGTCCGCCAGGGCGAATGGCTCCCGCGCCGGGAACCCGAGAACGGCCCCGAGCCCACCGGCGACACCCTCGACCTGCTCGCCCACGAGGTCGCCGCCGCCGGCCGGGCCGCCGAGTCCGCCGTCATCGACGCGGTCGCCATCGCCCGCAGCAACGCCAGCGGCAGCGAGCAGAAGGTCGAGGTCTTCGTCAACCTCGCCCGCCGGCTGCAGTCCCTCGTACACCGCGAGATCGAGCTGCTCGACGAACTGGAGAACCAGGTCGAGGACCCCGACCTGCTCAAGGGCCTCTTCCACGTCGACCACCTCGCCACCCGCATCCGCCGGCACGCCGAGAACCTCGCCGTCCTCGGCGGCGCGATCTCCCGCCGTCAGTGGAGCCGCCCGGTCTCCATGACCGAGGTGCTCCGCTCCTCGATCGCCGAGGTCGAGCAGTACCCCCGCATCAAGCTCGTGCCGCCCATCGAGGGCACCCTGCGCGGTCACGCCGTCGCCGACGTCATCCACCTGCTCGCCGAACTCGTCGAGAACGCCACCATCTACTCCGCTCCGCAGACCCCCGTCCTGCTGCGCGCCCAACTCGTCACCGCCGGCCTCGCGGTCGAGGTCGAGGACCGCGGCCTGGGCATGTCGGCGGACGAGCAGAGCCGGATGAACGCCCTCCTCGCCGACCCCGACCACATCGACGTGGCCGAGCTGCTGAGCGACGGCCGGATCGGGCTGTTCGTCGTCTCCTCGCTGGCCCGGCGGCACGGCATCGTCGTCCGGCTGCAGAGCAACATCTACGGCGGCGTACAGGCCGTGCTGATCGTCCCGCAGGCACTGCTCGGCGCGGAATCCGCCGAGGAAGCGGACGGTGCCGCCGGCCCGCGCGCCGCCGTCTCACCGGACAGTGACCCCGGCCGCGACCACGGGGGCTACGACCTCCACGACAGCTACCGCCCCGACGAGGACGCGGCGGACGGCGGCCGGGCCCTCGGATACGACCGCCACACCCCCCACGCCCTCCATGCCCCCCACGTCCCCGACGCTCCCCATGGCCCCCACGCCCCCCACGCTCCCCATGGCCCCCGCGCCCCCCACGCCCGCCCGACCCCCGTCGATGCCGGCACCCGGACCGTGACCATCCCCGCCCCCACGCCCGACCCGGACTCGCCCGCCGCCCGCCGCCGGCTGGTGCGTGCCGCGGACGGCCCCGCCCCCGACCTTTCCCGCCACGAGGCGAGCGCCGCCGAACGGCACACCGCCACTCCCGCCGCCGAGGACGGCCCCGCCGAACGGCCCGCCGCCCCCGGCCCGGTGGTCCTCCCGCCCGCACCCGCCCCCGTCGACAACAGCGCCCGCCCCCGGCTGCCCCGCCGGCGCAAGCAGACCCATCTCGTCCCCGAGCTGCGCGGCGACCCGATCCTGCCGTCCGCCGCCCGCCGCGACGGCCCCGAGCTCGAGCACGATCCCGGTCTGATGGCCGCCTTCCGGCGCGGTTTCAGCCTCGCCGACGACAGCTACGCCGACACCGACGGCACCACCCCGGGCCTGCGCGACGGCACCGGCAACCCGGGCGGCAACGACCTGCACCACGACCGTGACCACGACGCCCCGATGGCGCGCCCCCGAGGAGACGACCACAACCATGGTGAGTGATGTGCGTACGCAGGCGCATTTGCAGCGGCAGACAGGCCAGCAGACCGATCTGTCCTGGCTGCTGACCGGGCTGGTACAGCGCGTACCGCACGCCCGCAGCGCGCTCCTGCTGTCCTCGGACGGCCTGGTCAAGGCCGCCCACGGCTTCGAACCGGACAGCGCCGACCACATGGCCGCCCTGGCCTCCGGCCTCTACTCCCTCGCCCGCAGCGCCGGGGTCCGCTTCGGCGACGGCGACAACGTCCTGCAGGTCGTCGTCGAGCTCGAATCCAGCTTCCTGTTCGTCTCCACCGCCGGAGCGGGCGCCTGCCTGGCGGTGCTGGCCGGGCGCGAGGCCGATGTGGCGGTGCTCGGCTACGAGATGTCGATGCTGGTCAAGAGCGTCCGCCCGTACCTGGCCACCCCCGCGCGCCATCAGGCGTCCGCGGGCGGTCGTTGACCATGACCGTGCGTCGCCGGCAGCGGCAGGGCGGGGACCCGTGGTACGACGACGCGGCGGGCCGGCTGGTCCGCCCGTACGCCGTCAGCAACGGCCGGACCCGTCCCACGGCGCACTTCGACCTGCTGACCATGGTGATCGCCACCGGCCGGAAGCCCGTCGCGTGCCAGGGCCCCGACTACGCCCAGGTGCTCGGGCTGTGCGGCGGGCCGGTGTCGGTCGCCGAGATCGCCGCCCACATACGGTTGCCCGCCGTGGTCACCAAAGTGCTCCTCGCCGACCTCGTCGACTGCGGGGCGCTCACCGCGCGGGCCCCCGCGGCCGTTTCCGCCGGGCCCGCGTCCCGTACCGACCGAGCCCTGCTGGAGGCGGTGCTGAATGGACTTCGCAAACGACTGTGACCCCCGTGCCCAGGGGGACCACGCGACCGACCTCTTCCCGACCGCGCTCAAGATCCTGGTCGCGGGAGGCTTCGGGGTCGGCAAGACCACCTTCGTCGGAGCGGTGAGCGAGATCGAGCCGCTCAGCACGGAAGAGCTGCTCACCCAGATCAGCGTCGGCACCGACGACCTGGCGGGCGTCGAGGACAAGAACACCACCACCGTGGCCATGGACTTCGGGCGGATCACGCTCGGTCCCGAACACGTGCTGTACCTCTTCGGGACGCCGGGCCAGCAGCGGTTCTGGTTCATGTGGGACGAGTTGTCCAACGGTGCGCTCGGCGCGGTCATCCTCGCCGACACCCGGCGCCTGGACCAGTGCTTCGCCGCCGTCGACTTCTTCGAGCGCCGGGGCGTCCGGTTCATCGTCGCGGTCAACGAGTTCGACGGCTCCTTCCACTACGAGCCGGACGAGGTCCGCACCGCCATGGACCTTTCCCCACAGACCCCCGTCGTGCTCTGCGACGCCCGACAGTGCAGCTCGGCCACCCATGTCCTGGTTTCGCTCGTCGAGCATCTGCTCACCCCCGTCCTCGCCGCGACCCCGGAGCTGCCATGAACCACCCCGCCTCCCGCGCCCCGTACGTCTCCTACGACCCGACCCGCCATCTGCTGCTGACCCCGCAGGACGACGAGGCCCCGGCGCGCGTGGCCCGGCTGCGTGCCCTCGGGATCGGGAACTCCCCGCTGCCCGCGTTCGACGATTTCGCGCGCAAACTCGCCCGCACCACGCGGGCGCCGTATTCGATGGTCAACTTCATCGACGAGCACCGGCAGTACTTCGCCGGTCTTTACACCCCGGCCCAGGACCAGGCCGTGGAACTGGGCCCGGCGCCCGCCAGCGCCCAGCCGGGCCGGGTGATGGACCGTGACCACGGCTACTGCCCGCACGTCATCGTCCGCCGCAAGGCCCTGGTCCTGGAGGACGTCTGCGATTACCCGCGGTTCGCCGGCAACCCCGTCGTCGACGAGATCGGCATCCGCTCCTACCTCGGCGCGCCGCTGATCGACCGTACGGGTATGGCGCTGGGCACCGTGTGTGTGGTGGATCTGGAACCGCGTCCCTGGGGGCGGGAGGGATTGGAAACCATCAAGTCGATGGCCGCCGAACTCGTCGAGCAGATCCACCGGATGGAACAGCGGCAGCAGGAGAGCCCCTGACCGCTCCCTGATCCTTGCCCTGACCTTTCCCCGATCCGTGCCCCGACCTTTCCCCGATTTTCCCGTGCCGCGGCCCCGGCGTCCTGCCGGTGGCCGCGGTGCCGTGTCCGGCGCCCGCGCCGAGCACCCGCGCCGGGCACCCGCGCCGAGCGGCCGGGCGTCGACGGCCCGGCGTCGGCGACCCGGCTTCGGCGTCCCGTGCTCAGCGCGGCCGGGCGAACCAGGAGCGCTGACGGGACGAGCCGGTGCGCTGACCCGGCACCGTGGGCGGCCCGCCCTCGCCGGTCCGGGCCGCGTCGGCGGTCCCGGCGGCCCCGGCGGGTTCTTCTTCGTCCGGCCACTCCGAAGGCGCCAGCCGCAGCTGCTCGGCGAGCCGGCTGGACCACTCGCCCTTCGCCCGGCCCAGGGCGAATTCGCCCAGGCGCAGCAACTGGATGTCGGAGGTGCCGGCCGGCGCGAAGATGTGGTGGGCGTCCCGCAGGAAGCGCTCGATCGGCCGGTCGGTGAACAGCCCGCACCCGGCGTGGATGTCCATCGCGTCCCGCGCCGACTCCAGCGCCGACTCCACGTTCACCAGCTTGGCGTTCATCAGCTCCGCATCGCACGGCAGCCCCTGGTCCAGCAGGTGCACGGCGTGGTACGCGGCGAGCCGGGCCAGCAGCAGCCGCGACTGGATGCGGCCGAGCTTGAGCTTGATGTTGCCGAGTTCGGCCAGCGGTTTGCCGTACCGCTGCCGTTCCGCGCAGAACTTCGTGGTCTCGTCCAGCACCGCCTGGTGGATGCCCAGGGAGACGGCGGTGAGGTTGGGGCGCCCGTACAGCACGCTGGAGGAGTACGCCACGGACAGCCCGTCGCCCTCCCGGCCCAGCAGGTTCGCCGCGGGGACCCGGCAGTTGTCGAAGAACAGCTCGCCGAAGCTGAAGCCGTGCAACCCCATCGCCTGCTGCTGCGGACCGAGGCGGAACCCGGGGCTGCCGGACTCGACGAGGAACGCGGACAGGCCCTTGGAGCCCTCGCCGGTACGGACCACGACGCCGTGCAGATCCCCGACGTGGCTGTTGCCGACGTAGATCTTGCGGCCGTTGAGGACGTAGTCGTCGCCGTCCCGGACCGCCGTGGACGTCATGCCCAGCACATGACCGCCCGAGTGCGGTTCGGTCACGGCGATGGTCGGCAGGCAGTCGCCCGACGCGATGGCCGGCAGCCAGGTCTTCTTCTGCTCCTCGTTGCCGAAGTGCACGATCTTGGCGACGCCGAGCTGGGACGCCTGCGCCATGGCGCCCATCGCCGCACTGACCCGCGACAGCTCCTCGATGATGAGGGTCTTGGCGACGTGCCCGGCGCCCATGCCGCCGTACGCCCGGTGTATGGTCACGCCGATCCACCCCTGCTGGGCGATCCGGCGCGAAAGGTCGTGGCAGACGGTACGGCTCGCCTCCATCTCCGCAATCCGGGGCCGGACCTCCCTCTCGGCGAAGTCCCGTACCCGGAGCCGGAGTGCTTCGTGTCGCTGGTCCGTGAAGTGGCGATGCAAGACAAGCCCTCCTCCGAGATCTTCCCCGCGCTGGTCGCACCCCGCCTCGGGACGGCACCGGCGGCACCGTCTGCACGGGTCGTTCCGGAACGTGATCCGTCGCTTACCGCGTGCAATACCCGTTGGCATACCTACTCCGGCCCACCCAAAACATCAACTGACCGGAATGACCGGAGGAGTTGGAGTGCGGAGCGCCGGCGCACCACCCCCGGACGGCGAAGGGGGTGGCGCGGCCTTCCGGGCTCCCGGAAGGCCGCGCCACCCCGGCCCACCCCCCACCGTGCGGCGGCCGGTGACGGTCAGTGCGCCGGTGCGCAGCAGGACTCCCGGCGCTGCTGCCGGCCCACCTCCAGCCAGTCCGTCCCGGCCGACCGGAGCGCCGGTCCGGCCGGTGCGGGGAAGGATTCGGTCAACTCCCGCTGGGTGACGACCCGTCCGCCGCGCAGCACCGCCGAGGTCCGCACCAGGGTGTCGAAGTCCTCGAACGGATTGCCGTCCACCACCGTCATGTCACCGAGCTTGCCGACCTCCAGCGTGCCGAGGTCCCGTTCCGCGCCGAACACCCGGGCGGGCAGCGCGGTCGCGGTGCGCAGCGTCCGGGCCACCCCGAGGCCACCGCGGTGCAGCGCACGCAGCGCCAGATGCAGTCCGAGCCCCACCGGCACCAGCGGCTGGTCGGTGCCCAGCGCGACCAGCCCGCCGCCGTCCAGCACCCGCCGGTAGACGCCGGTCTCGGTCGCGATGTCGGACAGCTGGGCCGGCGTCGGCCGGTGACCGGCGTTCTCCCGGACCACCGCGGTGTCCCAGGGCGGCATCAACCGGGTGACCCGTACGTCGTCCGCCAGCGCCGGGTCCTCGCCGAGCAGCGCCGACGAGGAGAACGGGGTCGCGATCAGATGGAAGCCGTTGCCCGTGTAGACCCCCTCGACGTCCTGGTAGGCGTGCCCGGAGCCGGACACCGCGTGCCCGAACTCCAGCCTTTGGGTGGCCTGCAGATGCGTCGTCAGGTCCTGTCCGAGGTGGATGCCCGGGGTGAGCAGATGGCTGCCGGCCCGCACCCCGAGCCGCCGGTGCGCGAACCGCGCCGCCTCCGCCATCACCCAACCCGGCGCACGCACATAGGTCTTGACGAAATCCCAGTCCAGGGCCGCGCCGCGGTCCAGCGAGCGCCGCAGCCCCTCCGGGGTGCGGTGCGCCCGCCCCATGCTGTACGCCACCCGGCCGCCGTCCAGCAGCTCCCCGCAGGTCAGCAGTCGCGGGCCGGCCAGCACCCCGGCCGCCGACGCCTCGCGCAGCCGGGCCTGTTCGTAGGAGAAGCCGCCGCAGGAGACCGCGGTGGTGATCCCGTACGCCAGCTGCAGCGCGGTCTGCCGGCCGCCGTACGTGATCTGCCAGGGATGGGTGTGCGCGTCCCACAGGCCCGGCAGCACCGTCCGCTCCGAGGCGTCCACCCGCCGCGCGGCACCGGACCGGGCGGTGCGGTGCGGGCGGACCGCCGTGATCCGCCCGTCCCGCACCACCACGTCGACGTCCTCCCGCACCGTCCCGCCGGTACCGTCCCAGAACGTCCCCGCGTGCACGACGGTGTCCCGGGCGCGCGCCGGCCTGGGCGAGAGGGACAGCGCAACGGTCCGCGCCGGGCCGCCGGACACCGGGATCAGCCGCAGCCGCCCCGCCGAGAGGTAGAGGAGCGTGCCGGAGTCCCCGGACCACGACGGATGGTCGGCGCACTCGTCGGTCAGCTGCCGCGGCGCACCGTCCGGCGTGCCGTCGGGCCGCACCGGCAGCACCCAGAGCGCGGACTCGGCGATCACCGCCATCCAGCGCCCGTCGGGCGACCACACCGGCCCCGAGTCGTAGCGGTCGGCGATCGAGACGTGCTCGGCGACCGCGAACACCCGGCCCCGGCCGGTCTCGGCGTCCAGGACCCGGATGACGTTGTAGCCCTCGCGGAAGCGGCGGTTGAGGCGGTTGCGGTCGCAGTACGCCAGATGGCGGCCGTCCGGCGACCAGCTGGGACGGCCCGGCAGCCCGCCGGCGCCCATCGGCGCGGCCAGCACGGTCTCCTTGCCGTCGGCCAGCGTCCGTACCACGAGATTTCCCGACATGTCGAGTGCGGCCAGCCGCCCGCCGTCCGGGGACAGCGCCGGCTGCACCCGGCCGCCGGTGGCCAGCACGGTCTCCTCGCCGGTGGCGACCTCCCGCCGGCGCACCGCGAACAGCCCGTCCCGGTCGTCCGCGTAGAGCAGCGCCCGGCCGTCGCGCGACCAGCTCGGCGCGGACACGTACCGGGTGGTCCCGGCACGGACGATCCGGCGCGGTGCGCCACCGCCCGAAGTGGGCGCCAGCCACAGGGAGTTGAGGGCGGCGAAGGCCACCGTGCGGCCGTCGGGGGAGAGCGCGGGGAGGTGCACCCCGCGCAGCGGTCCGGCGGTGGTCCGCTCGAAACCGTAGTCCTTGACGCGGTAGCGGGGGCGGGAAAGCGGCAGCCGCGCGGTGAAGGGCACGGTCTCGGCGTCCTGCGGAGCGTCCGGCCGGACGATCCGGAACTGCCCGCCGACCGTCAGCAGCAGCTCCTCCCGGGAGATCCAGCGCGGCGGCACCGGCTCCACGTCCCCGTCCACCGCGACCACCCGGCCGTCGACCACCAGCGCACAGGTCGGCCCCGGGTAGTCCGTGGTCCGCAGATACGCCAGCCGGCCCGAGGGCGAGAGCGCCGGCACCAGCACCTGGGCGGCCGCCGTCTCGGTGTGCTCGGTGCGCACCGCGCCGCTGCCGTCGGCCGCCACCGAGGCCACCGTGCGCGAGACCAGCGCGGTGCCGGACACCGCGCCCCGGACGAAGAAGAGTCGCGCGCCGTCCGGCGACCAGCAGGGGTCGAAGTCCTCCCAGGCGCCGTCCTGGTGCGGTCCGTCCTGGCCGGGCAGCCCGGTCACCCGGGTCAGCCGGCCGGTCCGCACCTCCAGCACCCATAACCGGTACGGACTGCCGGTCACCGGGTCGCCGCCGCGCTCCGAGGCGAAGGCGATCCGGGTCCCGTCCGGCGACCAGGCGGGGCCGCGGTCGTCCCAGGGCCCGTCGGTGAGCTGCCGGAGGTCCGAGCCGTCGGGGGCCAGCGTCCACAGGTGGAAGTTGCCGCCCCGGTAGGCGCAGACCGCGATCCGGCTTCCGTCGGGGGAGTGCACCGGACGGGTCGGCTCCAGGTCGGGCGGGGTCAGCGCCACCGCCTCGCCGCCGGCCCGGGGCAGCGACCACAGGACGTTCTGCACCTCGGCGACCAGCCGGTCGCCGGCGGGGGCGAGCGAGGCCGCGCCGTTGGTGGCGGCCGTGAAGGAGAGCGCACCGCCGGACGCGCCGGCGTCCTGGGCCGCGGCGGCCGGGGCGCCGGCGGCGACCTGGGCCAGGCCCGCCGTGGCCGCGGCCGAAGCCGTGCCCTGCAGAAACCTGCGGCGGGAGAGCGGTGCGGCCCGAAGGGGCGAGGGGGCGGGTGCGTCGGAAGCGTTCTCGAAACCGTCCGTGGTGTCCAACGATCCTCCTGTGAACGGGAGTTGCGGCACAGGCGCCGGGAAAGAACCGGCTGATCGTGTCACGGCCCGCACCCGCCCGGCCAACCCCGCCACGCGCGCCCCGTGGCGCTCCGCCGCCCGGGACGCAAGAGTGGACGCCGACGACTCGTCAGCCACCGCCCCGGCAGTCAGGAGACGACGCCATGCAGCAGGACTTCCACCAGGCCCCGGACGGCGCCCGCATCGCCACCTACACCTGGCTGCCGGAGTCCGGCCGGCCCCGGGCCCTGGTCCAGATCGCGCACGGCGCCGCGGAACACGGCCGCCGCTACGACCGCTTCGCCCGTTTCCTGGCCGGCCACGGCTACGGCGTCCTCGCCTCCGACCACCGCGGCCACGGCGCCACCGCCCCGTCCACCGGCGGCCGCGGAGTGGTCGGCGAGGACTCCTGGCGCGCGATCGTCGCCGACCTCAAGGCCCTCGGCGATCACGCGGCCACCGCCCACCCCGGCATCCCGCTGGTCCTGCTCGGCCACAGCCTGGGCTCCATGCTGGCCCGCGACTACGCCCAGGAGTACGGCGCCGACCTCGCCGGCCTCATCCTCAGCGGCACCTTCCGCACCCTCCCCGGCCTGGACATCGAAGCCGCCACCGCCGAACTCGACGAGGAGATCGCCCGGCACGGCCGGACCGCGCTCTCGTCCTTCATCCCCCGCACCTTCCGCTCGTTCAACGACGCCTTCCCGCACCGCACCGGCTACGAATGGCTCTCCCGCGACCCGGCCGAGGTGGACGCCTACGTCGCCGACGAGGACTGCGGATTCCCGTTCTGCGCCGGCCTCGCGCGCGACTGGGTGCGCGCCATCCGCAAGATCAACGACCCGGCGAACCTGGCCCGGATCCCCCGCGGGCTGCCCGTCCACCTCGCCGTCGGCGACCAGGACCCCTGCCACGCGGGCCTGACCCTGGTGCACGAACTCCTGGAGGACTTCCGCTACCTCGGTACCCGCGAGCTGACCTGGAAGTCCTACCCGGACGCCCGGCACGAGATCCTCAACGAGACCAACCGCGACGAGGTCCACGACGACCTGCTGGCCTGGCTCGACAAGCACGTCTGAGTGCGAGGATCAGGAGCCCGACGGCAGGAACCCGGCGATCCGCTCCCGCAGCCCCCGCGCGTCCAGGCCGTGCGCCGCCAGGTGCTCGTCGAGCTGTCCGTACCGGCGCAGCTCCCGGCGGCCGACGCCGAGCCCCAGCACCCGGTGCGGCCGGTCGGCCAGCGCGTCGTTGGCGGACCGGGTCGACGTCCCCGCCAGATACGGCTCCACGATCACCACGTCCGCGGCGTCCGCGGCCCCGGTCGCGGCCCGCAGCCCCGCGCCGTCGAAGGGCCGCACGGTCGTCGCGTAGAGCACGCCGACGTCCAGGCCCTCGGTCGCGGCGAGCACGTTGTCCAGCATCGGGCCGACCGCCACGACCACACCCCGGCGGCCCTCCCGCAGCCGCTGGAAACGGGCCCCGTCCACCACCCGCGGTGCCTGGTTGACCTGCACCGACAGCCGTACGTACACCTTGTCGTCGCCGGCCGCCGCGGCCTGCCGCAGCAGCGTCTCGGCCTCGTCCGGGTGCCCCGGGACGTGCACGGTCCAGCCGTCGAGCGTGTCCAGCAGCGCGATGTCACCCGGCGACATGTGGGTGTAGCCCCCGCTCGGCCAGTCGTACGAGCCGCCGGCACTCACCAGCACCCCGCCCACGCCCTGGTGGCCGAAGTCCAGCTTCACCTGCTCGAAGGGGCGCTCCACGAGGAAACTGGCGAAGGTGTGCATGATCGGCCGCAGCCCGGTGAGCGCCAGCCCGCTGCCCACGCCGATCAGCAGCTGCTCCCGGATGCCGACGTTCACCACCCGGTCCGGGTGCCGCCCGGCCGCCGCGGCGAAACCGTCCACACCGATGTCGGCGAGGACGACCGCCAGCCGGGGGTCGTCGTCCAGCAGTTGCGAGGTGACCGAGGCGAAGCGCTCACGCATGGTGTCCATCACGGAAGACCTTTCTCGAAGCTTTGGGGGTGGTGAGGTGCGGGCCGGGCGGTCAGGCATTCTTGGGCTCGACGCGGGCGACCACGGCATGCGGACGGCCCGGGTGCGGTGCGGTGAACGCCTCGTACAGGGCCCGGTGGTCCCGGCCGTCCACGGTGGCCACGGACCAGCCCGCGGTCTCGAACCGGGCGGCGATCCCGCCGCGCCAGCCGTGCGTGGCCGAGGAGTTGTCGATGACCAGGGTGTGCAGCCGGTCCAGCCCCGCGGCGCCCGCGTAGGCCAGGGCCTCGTGGTTGCTGCCCTCGTCCAGCTCGGCGTCCCCGATCAGCACCCATACGGCGGGGTCCGGGCGGCCCTGCGCCCGCAGCCCGAGCGCGGTGCCGACGGCCAGCGGCAGGCCGTGCCCCAGCGAGCCGCTGCCGATCTCGGCACCCGGCACCAGCAACCGGTCCGGGTGGTGGCCCAGCGGCGAGTCGTACGAGCCGAAGCCCGGCAGCCAGTCGACGGGGAAGAAGCCCTTGGCGGCCAGGACCGCGTAGTAGGCCATCGGGCCGTGACCCTTGGAGAGCAGGAAGCGGTCGCGCTCGGGGTCGGTGGCGCGCTCGGGGGAGACCCGCAGCACCCGGTCGTAGAGCACCCACAGGGCGTCCAGCGTCGAGGTCGCGGCCGGACCGTGCTTCTCATCCCCCGTCATCAGGCTCATCAGCCCGGGGAGTTCGGCGAATTCGGTCCGTGTCGTCTTCGGCTCCGCGGTGGCGGTGTGCGTCGTCTGCGTCATGCCACCGAGCGTGCAACCTCAAGCCCACTTGAGGTCAAGTGTGATCAGATCTGCCCCGGCTTGAACACGTCCTGCTCGATGAGGAGCTTGTCGATCCGGGCCTTGTCCACCCGGTTCGTCACCTCGGCCACCTCCTGCCGGTCGCGCACGCACTTGGCCAGCGTGAACGCCGAGGACACCACGAAGATCAGCCCCAGCGCGAGGAACCCGCGCTCCCAGGGCCCCACCGGCAGCTTGAGGATCCCGATCACCAGCGCCGCCAGCGACAGCCCGAAAGAGATCGCGGCCTGCACGAAGAAGGCCGTCGTGGTCGGCCGCTGAATCGAGGGAGTAGTCATGCGCGTAGCGTGGCGGCGCGGTGACGCCGGCGCATGAGTACGGGTACTCATCCGGTCCGGCCGCCGCCGCGACGTTCCGCCGCAATGTGGCAGCACCGACCCTCTGACATGCGGTATTGTTCTCGTGCACGGCCAGCCGGGACCTCCCGGCCGGAACGGGCACCGGGACGTGGCGCAGCTTGGTAGCGCACTTGACTGGGGGTCAAGGGGTCGCAGGTTCAAATCCTGTCGTCCCGACCAGCGATTTCTCGTAGGTCGGAAGCCGTCTTCTCGAAAGGGAAGGCGGCTTTTGCGTTGCCCGGAAGGCGGTCGCGAAGGGGGTCGTTCTGTCGTCACTCAACTCCCGGTTAAGCCCGAGCGCCCTCACTGTCCGTAAGGGGACTGGTGCGGCGCGTTCTTCACATGACAGGATGAGTACTGCGAGCCCGGCGGCTTAACCAACCGTTGGGACGTTCGTCGGGGCTGTCGATGGGGGGACGGTAGGCATGGCCATGGGGGGCGAAGGCCGGTCCAAGGGGGCGGGCGCCACGCTCGCGGAGCGGCTCAACCACCTCTTCGCCAACATGCATCCGCCCGGTGCCCCGTACACCAACGCCTACGTGGCCGACGAGATCAGCGCGGGGGCGGAGGAGTACGGCGGGGTCCGGGTCACCGAGCAGTACCTGTCGATGCTGCGCAACGGAAAGCGGACGAATCCGAGTCCGGAGCTGCTGCGCGCGCTGGCCAAGTTCTTTGCGGTGCCGGTGGGTTACCTCCTCGGGGACCTCTCCCAGCCGCAGGTCGCGCGGGTGGAGGAGGAGGTCCGGTTCCTCGCCGCGATGCGGGACCAGCGGGTGCGGGCCATCGCACTGCGCTCCGTCGGGCTGCCGCCGGAGGTGCAGGACAGCCTGACCACGATCATCTCGCAGTTCCGGGAGCAGATGAACCTGCCGTCCGATCCGCCGGAGCAGGGCGGTGATCGGCGCGGTGAGTGACACGGTGGGCACCGTTGAACGCGGCCAGCTCTTCGCCACCTGGCGGCAGGCCGGACACGAGGACGGGACGAGCATGCGAGTGGGGCAGATACGCAGGCGGTGCAAGCGGCTCATCAAGGAGCTCGCGCTGCCCGCCGTCACCGATCTGCGCGGGATGTGCGACGTCGTCGCGGCCCGGGTCGAGCGGCCCGTGCATCTGGTGCCGATGAGCCTGGGCGGGGTGGTCTCGGGCATGACGGCCGTCACCGACGACGGCTACTGGGTCTTCTACGAGCTGCGCACCTCGCCCTGGCACCAGGCGCACATCGTGCTGCACGAGCTGAGTCACCTCCTGCTGGGGCACGGTCAGGACCCGGCCGTCACCGAGGAGGCGCTCAAGATCTGGACCCCCTCGGTCGACGTCGCCACCGCCATGCGGCGGATGGGGCTGACCATGGGCTTCGCCCGCCACCACGGCTACGACAACCTCGCCGAGCGGGAGACCGAGGTGCTCGGCACGCTGCTGATGGAACGGGTCGCGCCCTCTGTCGCGGACGGCGAACTCCCGCTGGAGGGACAGGCCGCCGAGCTCGCGGCGGCGCTCGGGCCCGCGCTGCAGCACGTACGGCTGGCGCATGACCGGGCGGCCGGCGAGGACGGCGCGGCCGGCGGGGACGACGACCGGGACGGTGCGGGGCGGGCCGGCGGCGAGGGCGGGGGCGCGCGTGTTTGACGTCATCTACCTGTCGTTCGGGCTGGCCGCCTGGGTGATCGTCGGCTACAAGTCCGTCGCCTGGTTCCGCGACCGCAGCAACACCGACCTCGGGCTGGCCTGTCTGATGACCGGCGGGGTGGCGACGGTCTTCCTGTTCTCCGCGCCCAGCCTCTACCGCGCCTTCGACCGGCTGGTCGGCGTGGCCAACCTCGCCATGGTCTTCCTCTACTCCTCCGTGGTGGTCTTCGCGGCCGGTGCGCTGGTCCTGCTGCTGCGCTGGACGGCCGGCGAGGGGGCGGCGGCCAGGGCGCGGGCCCGGGCCAGGGCGCGGATCGCGGTCGGGGGAGTCGCGGTGTTGTGGGCGATGGCGATCGCCGGGTTCGCGGTCGGCCGGCCGGACGCCGTCGAGCACCCCCGCGATTTCAGCACCGCCTACACCGACTCGCCCGGAGTCATGCTCTTCCTGGTGCTGTATCTGGCCATCTTCGGATCGAGCCTGGCGGGCCTGGGGACGCTCTGCCCCCGCTACGCCGCCCGGCTCGGCGGTACGCATCTCGCCCGGGGCCTGCGGGTACTGGCCGTCGGCTGCTGGCTCGGCCTGGTCTACTGCGCCTGCAAGGTCGTCGGCTTCGTCCTGTCCTGGGCGGGCCACCCCGCGCTCTGGCTCTCCAACGGGGTGGCACCGCTGAGCGCCTCGGTCGCCGCGATCCTGGTGCTGGCCGGGTTCGCGCTGCCGGCCGCCGGTCCCCGGGTCGCCGCCTGGCGCCGGCTGCGCCGGCTGTCCCCGCTCTGGCGGACCGTCACCGCGCAGACCCCCGAGGTCACGATGGAGACCTCGACGTGGTCCGTACGCTGGCCGTTCGCCGATCTGGAGTGGCGGGCCAACCGGCAGATGGCGGAGATACGGGACGTCCAGCGCGGGATCCGCCGCCATGTGGAGTCCGACGCGGTCGACGTCGCCCGGGAACGCGCCCGCGCGGTCGCCCTCGACGACCGGCAACTGGCCGCCGTCGCCGAGGCCGCCGCGCTCCGCCGGGGCCTGGAGAACCGCGCGGTGGGCCACGTCCCGGTCCACGGCGCCGACAGCGTGGTGGTCGCGAGCAGCACCGAGCCGGCCGAACTCACCGCGGAATACGAGCACTTGGCGCTGGTCGCGGACGTCTACCACTCACCGCTGATCGACACCGTGCTGACCGAGCTCCGGCAGCGCAGCGCGGCGGCGCGCGGCTGAGGCGGCGCGGCCGGCACAGAGACGGGGTGGCCCGGCACGGGGGTCCGGGCCGCCCGGCACGAAGGAGGCGGCACCGGTCCGCGCGGACCGGTGCCGCTGCCCGTTCGCCTGCGTAGCAGGTCCCTTCCCACGCCGGTGCCGCCCGATGGCGCACAGCAGCAGGTGGCCCGCCGCGAGCGCCCTACAGTCGGATCATGCAGAACACCGCCGAGACCGCCCCCGACGCGCCCATCGACGTCACGCCCCTGCTCGACGACCCGCACACCGCCTACGCCGCACTGCGCGAGGCCGGACCGGTGCACCGGATCACCGGGGCCGACGGGCAGCCCGCCTGGCTGGTCACCCGCTACGACGACGTCCGCCGGGCCCTCGCCGACCCGCGGCTGTCCCTGGACAAGCGGCACGCGGCGCCCGGCGGCTTCCGCGGCTTCGCCCTGCCGCCCGCCCTCGACGCCAACCTCCTCAACATGGACCCGCCGGACCACACCCGCATCCGCCGCCTGGTCGGCAAGGCGTTCACCCCCGGCCGGGTGGACGCGCTGCGGGCGCCCGTACGGCAGGTCGCGGAGGAACTGCTGGACGCGATGGAGCGGCGCGGCGGCCCGGCGGACCTGATCGCCGACTACGCGGGGCCGCTGCCCATCACCGTGATCTGCGATCTGCTCGGCGTCCCCCACCAGGACCGCCGGGACTTCCTGGCCTGGTCCGACGCGCTGATCACCCCGGACCCGACCCGGCCGGAGCTGATGCGGCAGGCGATCGGCGCGATGCTGGAGTTCTACACCGGGCTGATCGCCGCCAAGCGCGCCGAACCGGGCGACGATCTGCTCTCCGACCTCGTCGCGGTCCGGGACGACACGGACGGCGGCGCCGGGGGCGGCGACCGGCTCACCGAGGACGAGCTGACCTCGCTCGCCTTCCTCATCCTCTTCGCCGGATACGAGAACACCGTCCACCTCATCGGCAACGCCGTGCTCACCCTCCTCGACCACCCCGAACAGCTTCAGGAGTTGCAGCGGAATCCGGCCGAACTGCCGGCCGCCGTGGAGGAGTTCCTCCGGTACGACGGACCGTCCCCGCTCGCGATCCGCCGGTTCCCCAAGGAGGACGTGGAGATCGGCGGGGTGCGGATCCCGGCGGGCCAGAGCGTGCTGCTGGCGATCGCGTCCGCGAACCGCGACCCGGCCCGCTTCCCCGACCCGGACCGGCTGGACCGGGGCCGGGAGCTTTCCGGGCACCTCGCGCTGGGCCACGGCATCCACTACTGCCTCGGCGCGCCGCTCGCCCGGATGGAGACCGTCACCGCACTGGAGGCGTTGCTCGCCCGCTTCCCCGAGCTGCGACTCGCCGTCCCGCGAGGGGATCTGCGGCACCGTCCGGCCCTGCGTTCGCGTGGCCTGATTTCGCTGCCCGTCGCCTGGTAATCGAGAAACGAACACGTTTTTGAGGCGTAACCATTCGCCGATGCGGTAGAAAGGTTCTTGAGCCCGCCCGGTGTGCATCCCCCGTCGCACCGGGCGGGCCTTCCTTTGCAGCTGTTGCAGATGCGACCGGCCCGCCCCTCCCCGCGCCACGCCGCGATGGCCCGACTGGCGCAACTGCGCTGCGCACCGCCGCCGCGCTCCGTAGCGTGACGGCATGGCATGTGACGCACATGTACCGAAGAAGGCAGCCGCACTGGCCCTGCTCGCCGCCGCCGGTGTCGCGCTGACCTGCATACCGGCCACGGCGAAGGGGCCGACGTACCGTCAGCCCGCCGGGGCCGCGACCGGGGTGCGGGCCGTCACCGACCCCGGCACACCGCAGCTGCCCGACGGGCTGTCCGCGCTGTCGTGGATGGTGGCCGACGCGGAGACCGGCGCCGTACTGGCCGCCAAGGACCCGCACCGCAAACTCGCCCCGGCCAGCACCCTCAAGACGCTGTTCGCGGTCACCGTCCTGCCGAAGTTCCGGTCGAGCACGGTCCGCCGGGTCAGCTCCGCCGACCTCGCCGGCGTCGGCGCCGGCAGCAGCGTCGTCGGCATCCAGCAGGGCCGCCGCTACGCCGTGGCCGACCTGTGGCGCGGTGTCTTCCTGCGCTCCGGCAACGACGCGGTGCACGTCCTGGCCGCGATGAACGGCGGCTGGCAGGCCACCGCCCGCGAGATGCAGCAGACCGCCCGGAAACTCGGCGCGCACGACACCACCGTCAAGTCCCCCGACGGCTACGACGCGCCCGGCCAGGTGTCCTCCGCGTACGACCTGACCGTCTTCGCCCGCGCCGGACTGGCCAACGACGACTTCGCCCGCTACTGCGGCACCGCCCGCGCCACGTTCCCCGGCGCCGCCGGTGCCATCCCGATCGAGAACACCAACCGCCTGCTGTCCGGCTCGCACGGCGTGGCCCGCTACCCGGGCATCATCGGCGTCAAGAACGGCTACACCAGCAAGGCCGGCAACACCCTGATCGCCGCCGCCCGCCGGAACGGCCGCACCCTGCTGGTCACCGTCCTCAACCCGCAGGCCCAGGTGGCCAACGGCGTCTACAAGGAGGCCGGTTCGCTGCTGGACTGGGGCTTCCGCACGGAGGACGGCAGCCACCCGGTGGGCACCCTGCACGCCGTCCGCGCCGCCTCCCACACCACCGTCCCGCTCCGCCCGGCGGCCGCCCGGGCCACCGGCCCCGGAAGCCGCGACGCTTCCCCCGCGTCGGCCGCCCTCGTCCTCGGGGCGGGCGCCGCCGGCCTCGCGACGACCGGACCGGGCGCCCTGCTCGCCCGGTGGCGGCGGAGGCCGGTCCCCGGCGGCGGCCGCGGCCGGCCGGGCGGAGGGACCGGCTAGCCGGTCCCGGGCTAGCCTCCGCCGGCCCGCAGCCGGGGCGCGGTCTCCGCCGCCGGCACGGGCCCCGGACCGGCCGCCCCGTCCCCGGCGGCCGGCCCGTCGGCCAGCCGGCCGGTCAGCTCGGCCGCCCAGGCCAGCAGCCCCGCGACGTCGATCCCGTAGGGGGCGGCCGCCGCGTACGGCGCGAGGGCGGCCGCTCCCCGGTCGAGCAGGGCGGTACCGCCCACGGCGTTGCCGCGCGCCGCATGGGTGAGGCCCACCGCGAGCTGGGCGAGCCCGCGCCACAGCTCGCGTTCCGCCTCCGGCGCGGCCTTCCACGCGTCCTCCAGGACCTCGTGGGCGTGGAACGGCATCCCGGCGTCCAGCAGCCGCTGCGCCTCGGTCAGGGTCTCCGCGGGCGTCCGCGGGACCCCCTCGGGCTGGCGCGCGACGCCCGGCGCGCCGTACGGCAGCGGCCGGCCCAGACCGTCCCGCGGCCGGGCGTTCCGGGCCCGGCCCTCCTCATCCCGGTCCCGGCGCGGGGCACCGGCCCCGGAGACGGCAGGCGGATCCGTCCGGCTGTGCTCCTCGGGCCCGTCGGCAACGGCGCCGCAGTGCTCGCACACGTCACTGCCGGGCCGTTCGCGGATCCGGCCGCAGGCGTCGCACACCCGGTCCAGCCAGCACGCCGGGTCGCCGCCCTCGTCAGGGGTGTGGTTCATGCTTCAGATTGTGCGCCGGGCGGGCCCGGCGCGTCGTGGCGGGGTAGGGGCCCGCGGGCCTCAGACCGCCTCGGCCGCGTAGAAACACAGATGGTCCTTGATCTGCGCCACCTCGGCGTGCGGCTCCGGGTAGGCCCAGGCGACGTCCTCGGGGCCGTCGGCCAGCGACCAGTAGGAGGCGGTGCCCTTGAAGGGGCAGACCGTGTGCGTCGCGGACGGGGTGAGCAGGTCCGTCCGGACGTCCTCGGGCGGGAGGTAGTACCGCACCGGACAGCCCGTCTCGGAGAGCAGCAGGGGCCGGTGGCTCTCGGCGACCAGCCGGCCGGCGATCTCCACGCGGACGTGGTCGGTGCCCTGGGTGACGTCGATGCGGTGGCCGCGGGTAACGCTCATGACCGGCTCTCCTTCGTAGGGCCTGCACGGGAGGTGGTACGGACATGCCCGCACGGGCGCGGGCTCCCGTACCGTCCAGGATCGCACCGGGGCCGCGCGGCCGGCCCCCGGGGGCGCGCCCGCTGCACCTCCCGGATCCCGCGCCCCGCCCACTCCGGCTCCGGCCCGACGAGTGCGGCCGGCCGCTCGCGGGTCGCGCCGGGCAGCGGTGCCGCCCGCCCGCCGGACCTGTCGACGTGCCGCAGGAACAGCTCCTCCGTCGCCACCGGCGCACCGGCCGGCCCGCCCGCGAACCTCTCGTGCAGCAGCCGCAGTTTCCTGCCGTCCACGCCCAACACGGCCGGGCGGACGGTGAGTTCACTGCCGCGGGCGACCTCCCGCAGGTAGCGCACAGGGGCCTCGACCGTGTGCAGGGAGCAGCCGGTGCGCTCCCGGCAGGCCGCGCCGAGACCGGATGCGTCCATCAGGGGCGTCCGTGGCGAAGCCGAGCACCAGGACGTAGTACGCCTCCCCCGCGGCGCCCGCCGCGGCCGCCTCGACGGCCGAGGCGGCGATCTGCTCGGGCGTCACGGGGACGTGCGGGGAGCGGTGGACGGTGTCACCGGTGCCGGTCAGCGCACAGTGATGACGACCTCGTGGGTCACGGGGATCCCTTCGGGTGCCCAAGGCGGCCGGGGCCTTGCGGGAGGGTCAGTTCGCTCTCCACGAACGCCAGGAGAGCGGCGTGCATGGTGTCCGGGCCGGTGCGGTCCGGTGCGGTGGCCAGCACCTGGGTGGCCAGGCCGTCGATCAGCGCGGTCAGCCGCAGCGCGGTGAACTCCGGATCGACCGGACGGAAGACGCCCTGCGTGACACCGCGTCGCAGCACGTCGGCGACGGTGGTGCGCCACTGCCGGCAGGAGTGCTCGTGCAGCCGCCCCACGGCGGTGGAGCGGGCCGCCTGCGCCCACAGGTCGAGCCGGACCAGCCACTGGCGGCGCTGCTGCTCGGTGCGCGGGGTCTGCAGCGCGATCAGGTGCAACAGCTGTGCGCGGGCGTCCGGGGCCGCCGCCAGGCCCGCGGCCCGGCGCTCGGTGTCCTCGTCCATGCACCACCGCACGGCCGCCTCCAGCAGTTCGTCACGGCCCGGGAAGTGGTAGTGCACGGCGGCCGGGCTGGTGCCGCAGGCGGCGGCGATGTCGGCGACCCGTACGCCGTGGAAGCCGTGCTCGGCGATCAGCCGGACGGTCTCCCGGACGATCTGCAGCGGCCGGCCGCCCTCGGGCACGGCCGCCGGCGCCCGCTCCGCCGCCGGGGCGGGCCGCTCCGGCGCGCCGAGCAGCCAGCCGGTGTCGACCCCGCCGAGGTCGGCGATCCGCACGATCTCGGCGAGCGTGAAGCGCCGGGTGCCGCCCAGCGACCGGGACAGCTTCGACGGGTCCAGCACGATCCGGCGGGCGAATTCCCGGTGGCTGACACCGAGCCGGCCGATCACCTCCCGGACACGGTCGGTGACCGGGCCGGCGGCGTCGGTGATCCGGTCTGCGGCGTCCTCGGGGTCCGGGCCCCCACGGGCGTCATCCATGGTCCGGGACCGTAACAGGCGCGTTGAGAACATCTCAATGGCCAGGCGGTGGTGGGGAGCGTAAATGCGCAGGCCGCAGCCCATGTCGCGGTGGGAGTGAGGAGATAACTGATGGTGGAGTCAAGGGTGGGGCGGAGGGTGCCGGCGGCGGACGGGAAAAAGGGCTGGACGCGCCGTGAACCGGGTGAATGTGGCAAAGTGACGACATGGCTGACCGGGGAGCGAAGCGCCCCGCCGTGTCGGTGCCGGACGACTGGCCCGCCCACCCGGACCTGACCCTGGCCCTCAACGGCATGGGCGGCTTCGACTGGGACCTCGACAGCGGGCTGATGCACATGGACCCGCCCGCCCTTGAGGTCTTCGACATGCGCCCGTCCGAGTACGACGACCGCCCGGAGACGCTCAACGCCCGCGTCCCCGGCCACGAGGCCGCCCGCCTGGACGCCCTGGTCGCCCGCGCGCTCAAGGACGGCAGCGACTCCTACGGCGCCTACTTCCGGGTCCGCCTCCGCAACGGCGAACTGCGCTGGACCCACAGCCAGGGCAGCATCCGCCGGGACGACACCGGCCGCCCCCGCCGCATCATCGGCGTGGTCCGCGACGCCAGCCACGAATACACCCACGCGGCCGAGCGGCTCGCCGGCGACGAGGAGCGCCGCCGGCACACCAGCGTCGTCGAACGCACCACCGCCGCCCTGGCCCACGCCCGCACCGTCGGCGAGGTCATCGCCGTCCTCGCCGGCGAAGAAGGACTCAGCCGGCTCGGCGCGGAGAACATCATCCTCGGCCTCGTCGAAGCCGGCCGGATCCGGCTGGTCTCCGAGGGCAAGGCCGGCAGCTTCGTCCCCGACCTCGAATACACCCGGATCGGCGACGAATTCCCGATGAGCCAGGTCGTGCGCACCCTCAACCCGCGCTACGTCCGCAGCCGCGACGAGTTCAAACGCACCTACCCCCGGCTCTGGCCCGCCATCGAACCCCTCAACGTCAACTCCGCCGCCTACCTCCCGCTGATCGCCCAGGGCCGCCCCATCGGCGTCATCGGCCTGTTCTTCGAGCGCGAGAGCGACTTCCGCGACCAGGAACGCAACGTCCTGGTCGCCCTCGGCAGCAGCATCGCGCAGAGCCTGGCCCGCGCCATGCTCTACGACCAGGAACACGACCTCGCCGCCGGCCTCCAGCAAGCCATGCTGCCGCGCCGGATCCCCGGCGTGCCCGACGCCCAGATCGCCGTCCGCTACCGCTCCGCCCGGATGGGCCGTGCCATCGGCGGCGACTGGTACGACGTGATCCCGCTGCCCAACGGCCGGGTCGCCGCCGTCATCGGCGACGTCCAGGGCCACGACACCCAGGCCGCCGCCCTCATGGGCCAGTTGCGGATCGTCCTGCGCGCCTACGCCGCCGAAGGACACACCCCCGCCACCGTCATGGGCCGCGCCTCCGCCTTCCTCAACGAACTCGACACCGACCGCTTCGCCACCTGCACCTACGTCGACGCCGACCTGAGCACCGGCGCCGCCAGGATCGTCCGCGCCGGCCACATCGACCCCCTGCTGCGGCACGCCGAGGGCATCTGCCGCCTGCTGCCGGTGGCCGGCGGACTGCCGCTCGGCATCTCCTCCGAATTCCGGCGCCTGGACTACCCCGTCACCACCGTCCACCTCGCCGCCGGCGACACCCTCGTCCTGTGCACCGACGGCATCGTCGAACAGCCCGGCACCGACCTCGACGACGGCATGCGCCACCTCGCCCGGGAGATCCGCGACGGCCCGCAGGACGTCCAGCAACTCGCCGACCGCCTCTGCGAATCGGCCGGCGAACGGACCAACGAGGACGACATGGCGCTGCTCCTGCTGCGCCGGCTGGGCGCCCCCGAACACGACACCGTCGGACGGTTCCGGCAGCACATCGCCCCCGCCGACCCCGACGGCCTGTCCGCCGCCCGGCACATGATCCGGGCCGCGGTCCGCGCCTGGGGAGCGGCCGAACGCGCCGAGGAGATCGAGCTGGTCGCCGACGAACTCATCACCAACGCACTGCTGCACACCGACGGCGAGGCCGTGGTCAACATCCGGATGCCGCACAGCGTCGGACGCCGGCTGCGCCTGGAGGTCGAGGACCGGTCCAGCAGCCTGCCACGACGCCGCGAACCGGGCGAGGCCGGCGTCTCCGGCCGCGGCCTGCTCCTCGTGGACCGGCTGGCCGATGTCTGGGGTGTGGAACCGCGCGGCGGCGGAAAGTGCGTATGGTGCGAGTTCAACTGCCCCTGACCGGGACGGCGGTGCCTGTCGGCGTGGGCCGGGGGAGCGCCGGACGCCCCGGCAACCGACGGGGGAACGGTCGCCGAGCGATCGGCACGGTCGAGTGAGGACGGCTCTATGACATCGCGGGCTGTGGGACAGCGCGAGGAAGCCCGGCAGTTGACGGCACGCCTGGAGACCGAAGGCGTCCGCAACATCGCGCTGACCTGGGTGGACAACGCGGGCATCGCACGCGTCAAGACCGTACCGGCGCAGCGGCTCGCCGACACCGCCGCCCGCGGCGTCGGCATGTCACCGGTCTTCGACGTCTTCACCTCCGACGACACCATCACCGAATCCGACCACCTCGGCGGACCCGACGGCGACCTCCGGCTCTTCCCCGACCTGGACCGCGTCACCGTCCTCGCCGCCCAGCCCGGCTGGGCCTGGGCCCCGGCCGACCGCTACGACCAGCTCGGCCGGCCGCACCCGGCCTGCCAGCGGCAGTTCGCCCGGCGGATGACCGAACGCGCCACCGCCGCCGGCCTCGACCTGCGGATGGGCTTCGAAACCGAATGGGTGGTCACCCGCGCCCCCGAAAGCCACCACCCCGGCACCACCGACACCTCCGCCCCCCTCGACTACCCCTGCGCCGGCCCCGCCTACGGCATGACCCGCGTCGTCGAACTCTCCGACTACCTCCGCGACGTCACCGAGGCCCTGACCGTCCAGGACATCGACGTCCTCCAGCTCCACCCCGAATACGCACCCGGCCAGTTCGAGCTCACCACCGCACCCGGCGACCCGGTGCGCGCCGCCGACGACGTCGTCCTGGTCCGCGAGACCATCCGCGCGGTCTCCGCCCGGCACGGCCTGCGCGCCTCCTTCGCCCCCGCGTTCGTCGCCGGCCAGGTCGGCAACGGCTGCCACCTCCACCTCGGCCTCTACCGCGACGGCCGCAGCCTGCACCGCACCCCCGACGCCGCACACGGCCTCGCCCCGGACGCCGACGCCTTCCTCGCCGGCATCCTCGGCGCCCTGCCCGCCCTGCTCGCCATCGGCTGCCCGTCCCCCGCCAGCTACCTCCGGCTCCAGCCCTCCCGCTGGGCCGGCGTCTACCAGTGCTGGGGCGTCGAGAACCGCGAGGCCGCCCTGCGGCTCATCCCGGGTGCGCCCGACGACCCCGACGGCGGCCACGCCGAGGTCAAGACCTTCGACGCCGCCGCCAACCCCTACCTCGCGGTCGGCGCGGTGATCGCCGCCGGACTGCACGGCATCGAGTCCCGGGCCGCCCTCCCGGAACCGCAGAGCGGCGACCCCGGCGTCCTCGGCGTCCGCGAACGCGCCCGGCGCGGCATCGTCCGCCTCCCCGCCACCCTCACCGAGGCCACCGACCGGCTGGAGAAGTCCGCACCGCTCTACGAGGCCCTGGGCAAGGTCCTGCACGGCGCCGTGCTCGCCGTCCGGCGCGCCGAGGAGGCGCAGTTCGCCGAGAGCACCGACGAGGAGATCGCCGCCGCCACCCGCTGGCGCTGGTGATGCCCGCCGACAGCCGGGCAAGGGCTCTCCGTTTCGACGACGGCCTGCCGCCGCTGGTGGACCACCACTGCCACGGCGTGCTGCGCCACGAGCCCGACGCGGCGACGTTCGCCTCGTACCTCACCGAATCGGACCGGCCGCCCGCGGCGGGCACCACCCACTTCGACACCCAGACCGGCTTCGCGGTCCGCCGCTGGTGCCCGCCGCTGCTCGACCTGCCCGCCCACTGCCCGCCCGAGCGCTACCTCGCCCGCCGCCGCGAGCTGGGCCCCGAGGAAACCCACCGGCGGCTGCTGGGCGCCACCGGCATCGGCGCCTACCTCGTCGACACCGGACTGCCCGGCGACCTGACCGGCCCGGACGAGACGGCCGCGGCCGGCGGCGGCACCGGCCACGAGGTCGTACGGCTGGAAACCCTCGCCGAACGCACCGCCGCCGCGGTTGCCGACGGGCCTGCGGCCTCCGCCGGACGTACGGCCGCCGACGCCGAGGAGTTCACCGACGCGCTCGCCCGTGCCGTCCAGGAGGCCGCCCGCACCGCCGTCGCCTTCAAGACCGTCGCCGCCTACCGCCACGGCCTCGCGCTCGCCCCCGAACCACCCACGGCCGGCGCCGTGCACACCGCCGCCCGCACCTGGCTGGCCGCCGGCGCCGGCCGCCTCACCGACCCGGTCCTGCTCCGCCACCTCGTCGCCCTGGCCGTCGCCACCGGCCGCCCGCTCCAGATCCACACCGGCTTCGGCGACCCCGACCTCCGGCTCGACCACGCCGACCCGGCCCTCCTCACCGACCTCGTCCGCGCCACCGCCGGCACCGGCACGGACCTCGTCCTCCTGCACTGCTACCCGTACCACCGGCAGGCCGCCTATCTGGCGAGCGTCTTCCCCCACGTCCACGCCGACGTCGGACTCACCCTCAGCCACACCGGCCCCCGCGCCACCACCGTCCTCGCCGAATTCCTCGAACTCGCCCCCTTCGGCAAACTGCTCTTCTCCACCGACGCCTACGGCCTGCCCGAGCTCTACGTCGTCGGCACCGCACTGTTCCGCACCGCACTGGCCGAGGTGCTCGGCGCCTGGACGGCGAGCGGCGCCTGGTCGGCCGACGACGCCCACCGGGTGGCCGCCATGCTCGCCGCGGAGAACGCCCGCCGGGTGTACGGCCTGGGCGCGGCGGGACGGGCACGGTAAGGACCGCACGGCCCGAGCGCCTCTTCCCGCCCTGCCGTCGGGCCCCCGCCGCGCTCATGCTTTACTGCGCCGCGTGGCCCCTACAACGACCTCGGACGAGACACCCGGCGAGACCCCCGGCGCGACGCCCGGGCAGCCCACCGCAGCCCTCACCGGAGTCCGCCCGGACAAGAGCGGAACACCCTGGCATTCCCGCATATTCGCCGACCTGACACCCCTGCGCACCTCGCCCGACTACCGCCGCCTGTGGTGCGGCAACACCATCTCCTGGATGGGCCAGCAGATGACCGCCCTCGCGGTCTCGCTGCAGGTGTACGCCATCACCCGGTCCGCCTTCTCGGTCGGACTGGTGGGCCTGTGCTCGCTCGTCCCGCTGGTCGTCTTCGGCCTGTACGGCGGCGCCATCGCCGACACCGTGGACCGCCGAAAACTCGGCCTGTACAGCGCCGCCGGCGCCACCGCGATGTCCGTCACGCTGGCCACCGCCGCGCTCGCCGGATACCACCGGGTCTGGCTGCTCTACACCGTGGTCGCCCTCCAGGCCGTCTGCTTCGCGATGAACTCCCCGGCCCGCACGTCGATGATCCCGCGGCTGCTGCCCACCGAACAGCTGCCGGCCGCCAACGCCCTCAACTCCCTGACCAGCAACCTCGGTCTGATGGGCGGCCCCATGCTCGGCGGCGTCATCGTCGGCCTGTGGGGCTACCAGGCCGCGTACCTGATCGACGTGGTGGCCTTCAGCGGCGCGCTCTACGCGATGTGGCGCCTGCCGTCCATGCGCCCCGACCAGGGCGACGGCCCGCGGCGCCGCGCCTCCGTCCTCGACGGCCTGCGCTTCCTCGCCACCCGCCCCAACCTGCGGATGACGTTCTTCTCCGACCTGGCGGCCATGGTGCTGGCCCAGCCGCGCGCGCTGTTCCCCGCGATCGCGGTGCTCTGGTTCGCCGGCGACGCCAAGACCGTCGGCCTGCTCGTCGCCGCGCCCGCGGTCGGCGCCGTCCTCGGCGGACTGTTCTCCGGCTGGCTCGGCGGCATCCGCCGGCACGGACTGGCCATCCTGCTCGCGGTCGCTTCCTGGGGCGCGGCCATCGCCTGCTTCGGGCTCTCCCGGAACCTGTGGCTCGGCCTGTTCTTCCTCGCCGTGGCCGGCTGCGCCGACACCGTCTCGATGGTCTTCCGCAGCACCATGCTCCAGGCCGCCACCCCGGACGCGATGCGCGGCCGCCTCCAGGGAGTCTTCATCGTCGTCGTCGCCGGCGGCCCCCGCCTCGGCGACTTCCTCGCCGGCTCGGCCTCCGACCTGACCTCCCCGGCCACCGCCGTCATCGGCGGCGGCCTGGCCTGCATCCTGACCGTCACGGCCCTCGGCCTCGGCCGCCGCGCCTTCGCCAGGTACGACGCACGCGACCCGCAGCCTTAGCGGGGAGCGGGGTCAGGGCGCTCCGCCCCTGGTACTGCGGCACTCGTCATCCCTGGCCCGCCAGCAACCGTGGGGTCAGATCAGGGGCGTCGAAGCCCTCGTCGTCGAACGGGTACAAGGGGCGGCGGATCCTGTGGTGACCGAGGCGGAGGAGGTCCTGGTCGACGCCGCCGGGGGTGAGGGCGAGGAGCCAGTCGGCGGCCAGGGCGTACAACTCCGGTTCCAGGTAGCCGATCTTGACGACCACCAGGTCGTAGTCGCGCGGATCCAGCGAACCGAAGTCGGCGCGGGTGTGGAACGGGGTGCGCCGCTCGGTCAGGATCACCGTCACCCCGCCGCGGGTGACCGCCGCGCGCCGGCCACCACCGTCGTACGCCGGATTGCCGCGCGGTGCGCCCGAGGCGGGCCCCGGGTCCTCCAACGCCGTGACCGTGCCGGTCAGTTCGTAGGAGGCGGCGTGCGGGCCGGTGCCGGCGCTGAAGCAGCCGCCGACGCGCAGCGTCACCTCGGCGCCCCGCCCGGCGGCGAAGCACGCGGCGACCGCCGCCGGGTCGGTGAGGCCCGGGTGCAGCGCGGTGCGCCGGCCGCTCGCCAGGTCCTCGTGCGCCAGCAGCCGGCCGAGCATGTACGCGAGGTCGCCGGCCCCGCCCGCGGTGGGGTTGTCGCCCGAATCACTGATCAGGAACGGCCGGGCGGACGAGGCCACCGCACGGGCGATGCAGCCGTCGGCGTCACCGGTCGGGCCGACGAAGGTGAAGTCCCGGCGGGCGTCCCAGTACGCGCGGGCCAGCGCGCCGGCCTGGTCGAGGGCGAGCCCGGGATCGTCCGCGGTGACCACCACCGCGGCCCGGCAGCGTTCCTCGTCGGCCCAGGCGTACCCGACCCAGAGCGCCGCGTCGACGATCCCGTCGAGTGCCTCGACGGTCGCCAGCCGGCCGTAGAGCGACGCGGCCGGTTCGAGGCGGGTGCTGGTCTTCTCGCCCGGGAGGAGCACCGGGATCTGCACCCAGGCCCGGTGCGGGCGGCCCTTGCCGGAGACCAGGCGCGCAACCAGGTTGCGGGCGGCCCGCTCCCGGGTTTCCCAGGCGTCCTCGTGCGGCGCCGTCCGGTGCGCGGTCAGCAGATCGAGGTGCTCGGCGAACCGGCGCGAGACATTGCCGTGCAGGTCCATGGCGGCCGAGATCAGGGTGGCCGGGCCGGTCGCCGCGCGTACCGCCGCGGTCAGGTCCGCCTCGGCGTCGTCCAGTCCGACGACGCTCATCGCCCCGTGGATGTCGTAGATCAGTCCGTCCAGCGGGCCGGACTGCCGTATCCGGTCGGTGAGTTCGGAGCGGATGCGGTCGTAGGTGGCGCGCTCGACCGGACCGCCGGGCACCGCGACGGCATGCACCAGCGGGACCCACTCGACCGCCCCGGAGAGGTCCCCGTCCGGCCGGGTCCAGGTGTAGCGGTCCAGCAGGTCGCGCCCCCGGGTGACGCGGAAGTCGTCGTACGCCGAGCGGTGCGGGCAGAACTGGCTGGACTCGATGGCCATACCGCCGATGCCGATGCGCAGCGGGCGGCCGGTCGTCGCTGGGGCCATGCGGGCTCACTTCCCTGGGTGGCGGGTTTCGTGGCGGGGCCTTGAGGGCGCGCCGGTGGCGTTGCTACGGGGCGGCCGTCGCTCCCGGGGTGCCGGGGCCCGGCCGAGGGTGGGGCACGGCGGGTGAGATGCCGCTCAGTACGGCGTGGCCGGCGCCCAGCAGCCCGGCGTCCGGGCCGCAGACCGCGGTGTCGATGGTGAGTTCGCTGGTGGCCATCGGCAGACAGCGCTCGTAGAGCATCCCGCGCACCGCGGCGACCAGCGGCTGGGCCCCGGCCAGCGCGCCACCGAGGACCACCGCCTCGGGGTTGAAGAAGTTCACGACGACCGCGAGCACCGCGCCGATGTCCCGGCCGGCCTGCCGCACCAGGGTGGTGGCCTGCGCGTCGCCGTGTTCGACCAGCCGCAGGACGTCGGCGGCGGACGCTGCGGCGATGCCCCGCCCGCGCAGCGCGGCGGCGATCGCGGCGCCGCTCGCCACCGTCTCCAGACAGCCGATGTTCCCGCAGGAACAGGGGAGTTGGGCCGACTCGTCCACCCGGACGTGGCTGATGTCGCCGGCCGCACCGTGCGCCCCGCGGTGCAGCCGGCCGTCGCTGATGACGCCCGAGCCGATGCCGCGGCCGGCCTTGACGACGACGAGATGGCGCCGGGCGGGGTGGGCGGCGCGGTGTTCACCGAGCGCCATCATGTTGGCGTCGTTGTCGAGCAGCACCGGCAGCCCGAGGCGGTCGGCCAGCCGGTCGCGGAGCGGGAACAGGTGCCAGCCGGGCATCCGGGAGGGGGCGACGACCCGGGCGCCGTCGGCGTCGACCGGGCCGGGGAACCCGATGCCGACGCCGCGGACCGTCCGCCCGGCCGCCCGCTGCCGCTCGGCCAGCGCGCCCAGCCGCTCGGCGAGGGCGTCCAGGGCGGGCCCGGGGCCGGTGGTCAGATCGGTCGGGTGGTCCTCGGCGTCGAAGACCTCGCCGGACGGGCCCACCGCACCGGTACGGATGTGCTGGCTGCCCAGGTCGGCGGCGAGCGCCACCGTGCCCTGCCCGGCGACCCGCAGCAGCCGTGGCCGACGGCCGCCGCGCGAGGCGCCCTCACCGGATTCGGTCAGCAGTCCGGCCTCGACCAGTTCCTGGACCCGGGCGGACACGGTGGACGCGGCGAGCCCGAGCTCGCGGACGAGGTCGGCGCGGGAGGTGGCGGAGCCGTTCGCGACGAGCGCGAGGACGTGCGCGGCGGAACCGGGCGGCTCGTCGGGGAGGGGCATGGGCACACGCCTTTCGCGGGGCGGTCGGGGCAAGGAGAGTGGCCGGCGGTCGGAGCACGGGTTTCCTGCGGGCTCCGGACTTCCTGCTTCCTTCGGTGCACTTCCTCCGAGGGACTTCCTTCGGCGCCGGAGCAACCTCCGTCCCAACTCGCTGCCAGTAGAGCGCAGTCGGCCCGGATTCGCCAGGGTCTTGACTTCTTTTCACGGCCGTCCGTACGTTGCTCGCACTCTTCCACCGGCCCGACCTCCCGGAGGCAGTATGGGCCTGCGCAGGACACCAACTCCCGGCCGCATCAAGCGGGTTGGACCAGTCGGCCGAGCCGGCCGCCTGGTGGCCGCCGTCCTGCTCGGTGCCGCCGCACCGGTCGGCTGCGGGCCGCCTGGCAACGTTGTCACCGAGCTGGGCCCCACCGGCGGCGTGCCCGTCGAGGGCGGGACCGCCACCATGGCCCTGCCGCCCGCCTCCACCCCCAACTGGATCTTCCCCATCGGCGCCCCCGGCTATCTGGCCTCCTACAACAGCGCCATCCAGGACCTGCTGTTCCTGCGGCTCTACCTGCCCGAGAAGAAGGGCGACGCGCTCACCCTGGACTCACCCCGCGGCCTCGCCGAAAAACCCCGCTACGGCGACGGCAACCGCACCGTCAGCATCACCCTGAAAAAGGGCTACCGCTGGTCCGACGGGCGCCCCGTCACCACCCGCGACGTGAAATTCTGGTTCGACCTCATCAAGGCCAACAAACAGGAATGGGCCGGGTATGCGCCGAAACTGATGCCCGACGACGTCACCGCATTCGAGGTCCTCGACGACCGCACCTTCCGGCTCCGGCTGGACCGCGCCTACAACCCGGCGTGGTTCACCGCCAACGAACTCCAGGACTTCGTGGCCCTCCCCGTACACGCCTGGAACCCGCACCACGAGGACCCCCGACGGGCCTTCGCCCGGCTGATGCGGCACGCCCGGCAGTTCTCCGCATTCGCCACCGACCCGCTGTGGAAATCCGTCGACGGGCCGTGGCGGACGGCGAAGTGGACCACCTCCGGACAGGTGGAACTGATCCCCAACAGGCACTACAGCGGGCCGGACAAACCCCATCTCGACCGGGTCGTCCTCAAGCCCTTCACCACCGCCGACTCCGAATTCAACGTCCTGCGGGCCGGCGGCGTCGACTACGGCTACCTGCCGCCCTCCGTCATGGCGCAGTCGGCGAAATTCCGGGAGATGGGCTATCGCATCGACCCCTGGGAGGGCTGGGCGATCACCTACATCGTGCTCAATTACCACCACCCCACCGCCGGTCCGCTGCTCCGGCAGACCTATCTGCGCCAGGCACTCCAGCACCTCATCGACCAGAAGGCGCTCTCCCGGGTCGTCTGGCACGGCAGCGCCGCCCCCACCCTCGGCCCGGTCCCCGCCGGCCTGCTCACCGCCGATCCGTATCCCTACGACCCCAAGCGGGCAAAGGCGCTGCTGGCCGACCACGGCTGGGCCGCCCGGGACGGCGTGCTGCGCTGCGTACGGCCCGGGCGCGGCGCCGGCGCGTGCGGTGCGGGCGTCGAGGACGGGCAGGAGCTGCGGCTCTCGCTGCTCTCCCAGTCCGGTTCGACCGAGACCTCCAACACCATGCAGGTCCTCAAGTCGGAGTTCGGCACGGCGGGCATCGCCCTCGACGTCCGGCAGCAGCCGCTGAACACGGTCCTGGGCACCACCGTCCCCTGCAAGACCGCCGACCCCGTCTGCTCCGCCTGGCAGCTCGGCTTCTTCGGCACCCAGGGCAGCTGGTACTTCCCGCCCGACCCCAGCGGGGAGAAGATCTTCGCCAGCAACGCGCCGTCCAACATGGGCAGTTGGTCCGATCCCCGTACCGACGAGCTGATCCGGGCCACCGAGTACTCCGACGATCCCGCCGCACTGCGCGCCTACGGCCGCGAGGTCGCCCGCCGCCTCCCGGTGCTGTGGACCCCCAACCCCGCCTACCAGGTCTCCGCCATCCGCAACGACCTGCGCGGCGTCGACCAGAACCCCACACTGTCGCTGGCCCCGCAGGACTGGTACTACGTCAAGAAGGGCGGTGCCGGCCGGTGACCCGCTTCCTGGCCAAGCGCCTCGCCCAGGCCCTGATCGTCCTGCTGCTGGTCTCCGTCATCGTCTTCGTCCTGCTGCACCTGCTCCCCGGCGGCCCGGCCCGCGCCATCCTCGGCGTGCAGGCCACGCCCCAGGCCGTCGCGCACTTCAACCACCAGCAGGGATACGACCGTTCGTTGCCCCAGCAGTACCTGATGTACCTCGGCCGGCTGCTCACCGGCGACCTGGGGGAGTCCTACAAGCTCAACCAGAGCGTCGCCTCGCTGCTCGCCGAACGCCTGCCGAGGACCGCCCTGCTGGCCGGGCTGTCGCTGGCGCTGGCCGCCGTCCTGGCCGTACCGCTCGGCATCCTCCAGGCGGTACGCCGCGGCCGCGCCGCCGACCACGTACTGACCGGCCTGGCCTTCCTCGCCTACGCCACCCCGGTCTTCTCCTCGGCCTCGTCCTCGTCCTGGTCCTCAGCCAGCAACTGCCCCTGCTGCCCGCCGAGGCACCGCAGGCCGACACGGTCGGCGGGATCCTCGCCGAGCCGGCCGGGCTGATCCTCCCGGTCGTGACCACGGCCCTGGGAATCGTCGCCGCCTTCAGCCGCTATCTGCGCTCCGCGGTCCTCGACAACCTCGGCGAGGACTACGTCCGCACCGCCCGCGCCAAGGGCCAGTCCGGCGCCCGGGTGCTGGTCCGGCACGTGCTGCGCAATGCGCTCATCCCGCTGGTCACCCTCCTCGGCCTCTACCTGCCGACCCTCTTCAGCGGCACCCTCGTCGTCGAGTCGATGTTCAACTACCCGGGCATGGGACTGCTGTTCTGGAACGCGGCCCAGGGCTCGGACTTCCCCGTACTGCTCGGCGTGACCCTCGTCGTGGGCGTCGCCACCGTCCTCGGCTCCCTGCTCGCCGACATCGCCTACGCCGCCCTCGACCCGCGCATCAGGAGCGTGCCGTGACGACCACCGCCCCCGCACCGCGCGTCAGGAGCATGTCGTGACCACCACCGCCCCCGCACCGCCGGACGCCGAGCCCGCCGCTCCCGGGCCGGTCCGCCGCGTCCTGACCGGTTTCCGCCGCAACAAGCTCGCGCTGACCGGCGCCCTGATCCTGCTGGCCCTGCTCGCCTTCTGCTTCCTCGGCCCGCTGCTCCACCCCACCGACCAGATCCACACCGACCTCACCCAGGCCAACCGCGCCCCCGGCGCCGGCCACCTGCTCGGCACCACCGACCTCGGCCACGACCTGCTCGGCCGGCTGATGTACGGCGGCCGCACCTCCCTTGAGGTCGGACTGGCGGCCGGGCTGCTGGCCACCCTCCTCGGCACCGTCTACGGCGCGGTCGCCGGCTACTTCGGCGGCTGGCTGGACGCCGTGATGATGCGGGTCACCGACGCCGCGCTCGCCATCCCGGCGCTGTTCCTCCTCGTCGTGGTCGCCACCCTCGTCACCCCCAGCAAGCCCGTCCTCATCCTGGTCATCGCCTCCGTCGCCTGGCTCTCCCCGGCCCGGCTGCTGCGCGGCGAGGCGCTGGCGCTGCGCAGCCGGGACTACGTCCACGCGATGCGGCTGATGGGCGGCGGCGGGGGCCGGGCGGTGTTCCGGCACATCCTGCCCAACGCCCTGGGCACCGTCGTCGTCAACGCCACCTTCCAGATCGCCGACGCCATCCTCTACGTCGCCTACCTCTCCTTCCTCGGCCTGTCCCTGCCGCCGCCCGCCGCCGACTGGGGCTCCCTGCTCTCCGCCGGCATCACCTACACCCAGGTCGGCCACTGGTGGCTGATCTTCCCGCCGGGCCTCGCGATCGTGCTGGTCGTGGCGGCCTTCAACTTCCTCGGCGACGGGCTGCGGGACGCCTTCGACGTACGGCTCGACACGGGACGGGGCAGCCACCGATGACCGAACCCCTGCTGCGCATCGACGACCTGCACGTGGACATCGCCACCCGCGACCGGACCGTGCACGCCCTCGACGGCATCGACCTCGACCTCGCCCCCGGCGAAGCGCTCGGCCTGGTCGGCGAGTCCGGCTGCGGCAAGACCCTCACCGCCCTCTCCGTCCTCGGGCTGCTCCCCACGGGCGGCCGGATCACCGGCGGACGCATCCTCTTCCACGGCACGGACCTGGCCGCCGCCCCCGAACCCGCCCTGCAGGGCGTCCGCGGCCACACCATCGGCATGGTCTTCCAGGACCCGCTGACCTCGCTCAACCCCACCATGACCATCGGCGCCCAGGTCGCCGAGCCGCTCCGCCTGCACACCCGGCTCACCAGGGCCCAGGCCCGCGCCAGGGCCGAGGAGATGCTCGGCCTGGTCGGCCTGCCCCGCCCCGCCGAGCGGATGGCCCACTACCCGCACCAGCTCAGCGGCGGCATGCGGCAGCGCGTCGCGATCGCCATGGCCCTGGTCTGCGAACCGGACCTGCTGATCGCCGACGAGCCCACCACCGCCCTCGACGTCACCACCCGGCACCAGATCCTGGAGCTCATCGACGCACTGCGCACCCGGCTCGGCATGGCCCTGATCCTCGTCACCCACGACCTCGGGGTGATCGCCCGCCGGGTCGACCGGGTCGCGGTGATGTACGCCGGCCGGATCGCCGAACGCGCCCCCGTACGGCCGCTGTTCGCCACCCCGCGGCACCGCTACACCCAGGCCCTCTTCGCCGCCCTCCCGGACCGCGCCCCCGACCCCGCCCGCCCGCTCGCCACCGTCCCCGGCCTCCCACCGGTCCTCACCACCCGCCCCACCGGCTGCCGCTTCGCACCCCGCTGCGGCTTCGCCACCGACCTCTGCCGCACCGCGGAACCGGAACTCACCGACGGCCCGGGCGGCGGCCGGCCGGCCGACCGCGCCGCGCACGCCTTCGCCTGCTTCCACCCGGCCGGTCCGGCGCCCGGCGCCGACCCGGTCGCCGAGATACGCCCGCCCGCCCCCGCCGCGCCGCCGCCCCGCACCGACGCACCGCTGCTCCGCCTCACCGGCCTCACCAAGACCTACCCGCTGCACGGCGGGCCGCTCGCCCGCCGCCGGGGCGCCGCCGAGATCAGCGCGGTGGCCGGGATCTCGCTCACCGTCCGGCGCGGCGAGACCTTCGGCATCGTCGGCGAGTCCGGCTGCGGCAAATCCACCCTCGGCCGGCTGGCGGTCGGCCTGGAGGCACCCAGCACCGGCACCGTCGAGGTCGCCGGGCGCGACCTGGCTACGCTGCGGGGCCGCGAGCTGCGCGCCCACCGGCGCGAGGTCCAGCTGATGTTCCAGGACTCCGCCGCGGCCATGGACCCCCGGATGCGGGTCGGCGCCGTACTGACCGAACCCCTGGTCATCCAGGGCATCGGCGACCGGGCCGCGCGGCAGCGGCGGATCGCCGGACTCCTGGACGACGTCGGACTGCCGCGCGGCGCCGTCGACCGCTACCCGCACGAATTCTCCGGCGGCCAGCGCCAGCGCCTCGGCCTGGCCCGCGCCCTCGCGCTCGCCCCCTCTCTCGTGGTCGCCGACGAACCGGTCTCCGCGCTCGACGTCTCCGTCCAGGCCCAGATCCTCAACCTGATGCGCGCCCTGCAACGGGACAAGGGCCTGAGCTACCTCTTCATCTCGCACGACCTGGCGGTGGTGCGGCACGTCGCCGACCGGGTCGGCGTGATGTACCTCGGCGAACTCGTCGAGACCGGCCCCGCGGAGGCGGTCTTCGACCGCCCGCTTCACCCCTATACGCGCGGCCTCCTGGACACGGTCCGCCCGCCCGGCCCCGCCTCCCGCCCCCTCGGCGGCGAGACCCCCTCGGCCGCGGCCCCGCCGTCCGGGTGCCGGTTCCGCACGCGGTGCGCCTTCGCGACGGACCGTTGCGCGGAGCCGCCGCCGACGGTGGGAGACGGAGGGCACTGGACCTCCTGCCACTTTCCGCTTCGCGGGTGATCCCCACGTAGCCGTCTGTTCCGCCGCGGTGGTTGCTCGCCGTTGCGCTTTGCGGCGCCCCGCACGTAGTTGTCTGCGGCGCCGCGGGTCGTCTGGCCGTTGCGCCTGCGGCGGGCTGGGTTTGTGGTGGGTGCGGTGACGGGCCTCCGGGGCCGGTTGTGTGGACTGCTGACGCTTTACGTCCACACAACCGGCCCCTCCGGCCCGTCCCCTCCCGTGGGGGGAGTGTGCGGGTGAGTGGGGGCGCGCGTTGTTGCCCGCGCACCTGGTTTCGTGAGGTTTTGGGAATGCCTCGCCCGGCGCGTCGGGTTGTGGCCCCGCAGGGGGCCCTCGCAACCCTTACGGGTTCTGTTCGACCATCCCGTAGGGGTACCCGGGCCCCCTTGCATGCCTCAACGTCCACCGCCACGCACCGCATTCCCCTCCCCCAACGGGAGGGGACGGGCCGGAGGGGCCTTGTTCGTGGACGTAAAGCGTCAGCAGTCCACGAACAAGGCCCCGGAGGTCCGTCACCGCACCCGACAACAACCCAGCCCGCCGCAGGCGCAACGGCGAGACGCCCCGCGGCGGGACGGCCAGGTACGTACGGGGCGCCGCAAAGCGCAACGGCGAGACGCCCCCCGGCGCAGCAGACAGCCACGTGCGGGGCGCCGCAAAGCGCAACGGGGAGCGAGCCCCGCGGCGGGACGGCCAGGTACGTACGGGGCGCCGCAAAGCGCAACGGCGAGCGAGCCCCGCGTCGGGAGAGACAGCCACGTGCGGCGCGCCGCAAAGCGCAACGGCGAGCAACCCCGACGGCGGAACAGACGGCTACGTGCGAGGCCGGCCAAGCGCAGCGGAATGCGGAATGCGGTGAGGCCGTAGAAACGCCAGACTCGGGTACAGGGGCACATGTGGCGTATGCCGCATACGTGGAACCACACCTCTCATTGGAGGCCCGCCGTGCAGCGGCAACCGCACCCGCGCCCTGAGCGCACGCTCGACCGCGATCCGGAGCCTACGCGGCCGCCGGACCCGGGAGGCCCGCCGCCGAATCCCACCCCCGACCCGCTTCCCGGGCCGCCGACCCCGCCCGGGCCACCGGATCCCATCCCTCCGGAACCGTCGCCGATACCCCGTCCGCCCGGACCCGACCCGGTCCCGGACCCGTCCCCCGCTCCCTCACCGCTTTCCTAGGAGGTGCTGACCATGGCCATCGCCACGGTCAACCCGGCCACCGGCGAGACCCTGAAGACCTTCGACGCGCTCAACGCGGGCGAGATCGAGGATCGCCTGGTCAGGGCGGAGCAGGCGTTCCAGCTCCACCGCACCACCAGCTTCGCCCGTCGCACGGAACTGCTGCTCAAGGCCGCCGACCTGCTGGAGGCCGATCAGGACGGCATTGCCCGCACGATGACCACCGAGATGGGAAAACCGCTGGCCCAGGCCCGTGCGGAGGCCGCGAAGTGCGTCAAGACCATGCGCTGGTACGCGCGCAACGCCGAGGGGCTGCTGGCCGACGAGCACCCCGACCCGGCGGACGTCGGCGATTCCGGGGCGGTGCGTGCCGTGGTCCGCTACCGGCCGATCGGCCCCGTCCTGGCGGTGATGCCGTGGAACTTCCCGCTCTGGCAGGTCGTACGGTTCGCCGCCCCGGCGCTGATGGCCGGCAACACCGGGCTGCTCAAACACGCCTCGAACGTCCCGCAGACCGCCCTGTACATCGAGGAGCTGTTCCGCCGCGCCGGCTACCCCGAGGGCTGTTTCGAGACCCTGCTGATCGGCTCCGGCGCCGTCGAGGAGATCCTGCGGGATCCGCGGGTGGCCGCCGCGACGCTGACCGGCAGCGAGCCGGCCGGGCGCTCGGTGGCGTCCATCGCCGGTGACGAGGTCAAGAAGACTGTGCTGGAGCTCGGCGGCAGCGACCCGTTCGTGGTGCTGCCCTCCGCCGACCTCGACAAGGCGGCCAAGGTCGCGGTGACCGCGCGGGTGCAGAACAACGGGCAGTCCTGCATCGCCGCCAAGCGGTTCATCGTGCACAACGACGTTTACGACGCCTTCGCCGAGCGGTTCACCGAGCAGATGGCGGCGCTGACCGTCGGCGACCCGATGGACGAGAACACCGACGTCGGACCGCTCTCCAGCGAGCAGGGCCGCTCCGACCTGGAGGAACTCGTCGACGATGCGGTCCACCAGGGCGCGGCCGCGCTGTGCGGCGGCCGGCGGCCGCCCGAGCACCGGGCCGGCTGGTTCTACGAGCCCACGGTCCTGGCGGGCATCACCCCGACCATGCGCATCCACCACGAGGAGGCGTTCGGGCCGGTCGCCACGCTCTACCGGGTCGCCGATCTCGACGAGGCGATCGAGATCGCCAACGACACGCCGTTCGGGCTGAGTTCCAACGCCTGGACCCGCGACCCCGACGAACAGGCCCGGCTGGCCCGGGACATCCAGGCCGGCGGTCTCTACTTCAACGGCATGACCGCCTCCCACCCCGGCCTCCCCTTCGGCGGCGCCAAGCGGTCCGGCTACGGGCGGGAACTGTCCGGCCACGGCATCAAGGAGTTCTGCAACATGACGACGCTCTGGTACGGCCCCGAGGAGTGAGCGGCCCGGCGGCGTCCCCCGGCCGGGGGACGCCCCGTCACCGCCCCGGGCCCGCCGGCACCAGGAACTCGCACCACAGCGCCTTGCCGTTGCCCCGCGGCTCCGCGCCCCACCGCTCCGCCAGCGCCTCGACCAGCATCAGGCCCCGGCCCGAGGTGGCGGTCTGGCCGGGGCTGCGGCGGCGCGGCCACTGGCTGGAGCGGTCCTCGACCTCCAGCCGGATCCGGCGCGGGGCGCCGGCCAGGAGTTCCACGGTGACCAGGGCGCCGCTCTCGGTGTGGGTCAGGGCGTTGGCGATCAGCTCCGAGACCGCCACCTCGACGTCGTGCAGGACGGCGCCCGCCCGCCACTGGTCCAGCGTGCGGCGCAGCGCCGAGTGGACCTCGGCGGCGCCCGCAGGATCGGCCTGGTGGACGTGCAGCCGCAGCCGCGGCGTGGTCACGGCCCCCGGGCCCGGCTCCCGGCGCAGCAGCAGGAGGGCCATGTCGTCCTCCGAGCCGGGGTCGGCCCACAGCTGGGCCGAGAGGTGGTCGGCCAGCTCCTCCAGGTCCGCGGGCCCGGTACGGACCGCCTCGGACAGCGCCTCGATCCCGGCCGAGATGCCCCGGCCGGGCCGTTCGACCAGGCCGTCGGTGCACAGCAGCAGCGTCGACCCGGGCTCCAGGAAGAGCTGGGTCTCGGGGAAGTGGTCCGGCCCGAAGTGGGTGGCCAGCCCCAGCGGCAGCCCGCCGCGGACCTCCGGCCAGTCGATGTGCCGGGACGTGTTGCTCATCAGCGGGCCGAGATGGCCGGCCCGCGCCAGGTGCAGCGCCCCCGACTCCAGGTCGGCCTGCACGTACGTACAGGTGGCGAACCGCTCGGTGTCCAGCTCGGCCAGGAAGCGGGAGGCCCGCACCAGCACGGTTTCCGGGCTGTGCCCCTCGCTGGCGTACGCGCGCAGCGCGATCCGCAGCTGGCCCATCACGGCGGCGGCGTGCGTGTCGTGGCCCTGGACGTCACCGACGACGAGCCCGGTGCGGCCCTGCGGCAGCGCGATCACGTCGTACCAGTCGCCGCCGACGTCCCGGCCGACGCTCGCCGGGTGGTAGCGGGCGGTGACCGCGCCGCCGGCGAGGGGCGGCAGCCGGCGCGGCAGCATCGTCGCCTGCAGCCCGGTCGCGAGCTCCCGCTCCTGGTCGAACAGGGTCGCCCGCTGCACCGACTGCGCCACCACGCCGGCCAGCGCCAGCGCCAGGTTCCGGGCCTCCGGCGACCGCACCGCCGGCTCGGCGTGGAACAGCCCCAGCGCCCCGATCACGGTGTTCTGGGCGACCAGCGGCAGGAAGGCCGCGCCGCCCGCCGGCAGCAGGTCCGCGTACGGGCGCAGCCGCGGGTAGCGGGCGATCAGTTCGCCGCGGGTGCCGAGGAAGACGGGCCGCCGCAGGCGGGCCGCGTCGGACAGCGGCAGGGTGTCGTCCAGCCGGGTGTTCATCATGTCGTCGGGGACCTCACCCAGCATCCCGGCGGCCGCGATGACCTCGAACCGCTCGTTGGCGACCAGGCCGAGCAGCAGGCCGTCCGCCCCGAACCGGCGCGCCCCGCCGGTGCCGGCCAGTACCCGCGTCACGTCCCGCACGGACAGCGCCCGGGACAGCGCGGCGGTGGTCTGCTGCACCATCACGGTCTGCCGCTGCCGCTCCTGCTGCAGCGAGCGCAGCTGCGCGGAGTCCGCCAGCTCGCCGGTCGCCTCCCGGACGATGCCGATGACCCGGTACGGCGTGCCCTCCGGGTCGTGCAGGATCCGCCCCTGGGAGTGCGTCCAGCGCCGCGTCCCGTCCCGGCACTGGACCCGGAAGTACGCGCCGTACGACGAGTGGCCGTCCTGGAGCGCCTGCGCGAGCGCCTCGTCCAGCCGCAGCCCCTCCTTGGCCGGCACCCGCCTGGCCAGGGACAACGGTGCGCCGTCGTATTCCCCCGGGCGCAGGTCGAAGACGTCCAGGGCGCCGGGGTCCAGTTCCATGAACCCGCGGTCCAGGTCCCAGTCGAAGGTGCCCATCCGGTTGAGCGAGAGCCGCTCGCGCAGCCCGACGGGTTCGTGCCGCGAGACCCCGGGAGCCTCCTCCTCGACGCGGCGCCAGTCCCGGTCCGTCCGGGGGTCGTAGCCCTCGTCGGACGGTCCGGCCGGTGGGGCCGTCATCGGGTGCCCCACCTCGTGGCCCGGGGGCGCGCGACGTGTGGGCTCACCATGCGAACACCTTAGGCGGGGCCCGCGCACCCCGCATGTCCGGTGCTCCGGGCGGTGTCCGGGGTGCGGAGAACGGGTGAGGGAGGGGAGGGGGAGCGGGCGCGCCGGGGTGGCGAGCAGGCCATCCCCGGCCCCTCCCAACTTCCCTGCCCGTACGGTCGCTTGACGCAACCGTTCACCTCCCGAACCATGGGTGCGGGCAGCCCTCGGGCGTGGGCCTGACTGCCCGCGGCACAGGAAGGCCCCGCCATGCGAGCGCGCGCCGTACGAGCCCGACGCCTCCGGCGTGCCCTGGCCCCGTCCGCGGCCGGGGTGGCCGGTCTCGCGGTGCTGTGGGTGGCCGCCGCGGCACCGATGCCCCCGGACCGGGTGGGCCCGGCGCCGCACCGGATGCAGGTCTACCTCACCACCACCTCCGACCCCGGCGGCCGGCACGTCGTCCAGGGCCTGCGGCGGCAGGCGCCGCTCACCTTCCGGCCGGGCCGCGGCGGCACCCTCACCGTGGACCCGTCCCGGAGCTACCAGCGGTTCGAGGGCGGCGGCGCCTCGTTCACCGACACCGCCGCCTGGCTGGTGAACAGCAGTGGCGCGCTCGGTGACGCGGCCCGCGCGACGCTCCTGCGCAAGCTCTTCGACCCGGACGACGGCATCGGCCTCGGCTTCCTCCGCAACCCGATGGGCGCCTCCGACCTCGCCCGTTCCGGCTACACCTACGACGACCTGCCCGCCGGCCGGACCGATCCGGACCTCCGGCACTTCTCCGTCGCCCACGACCTCGCCGACGTCCTGCCGCTGACCGCCCGGGCCCGCCGGCTCAACCCGGCGCTGAAGGTGATGGCCACGCCCTGGACCGCGCCCGCCTGGATGAAGGACAACGGCCGGCTCGACCAGGGCCGGCTGCGGCCGGAGTACTACGGCACCTACGCCCGCTACTTCGTGAAGTACCTCCGCGCCTACCGCGCCCACGGCGTGCCGGTCGACTACGTCTCCGTGCAGAACGAGCCCACCTGCTGCGCCGGTTACCCGTCCATGCGGTGGACCGGCGCCTCCCTCGCCCGCTTCACGAAGCAGGACCTGCTGCCCGCACTGCGCCGGGCCCGACTGCCCGCCAAGGTCCTCGCCCTGGACTGGAACTGGGACCGCTACGACGCCTTCGCCCGGCCCACCGTCGACGATCCGGCCGTCCGCCGCCACCCCAACTTCGGCGGGCTGGCCTGGCACGGCTACGGCGGCACGGTCACCCGGCAGACCCGGGTGCACGACAGGTACCCCGGCCTGGCCGTCCACGACACCGAGCACTCCGGCGGCCGGTGGACCGCCAACCAGCAGAAGCAGGACATGCACGACCTCATCGACTACACCCGCAACTGGGGCAGCAGCTGGACGAAGTGGTCGCTCGCCGTGGACCAGAACAACGGCCCGCACCAGGGCGGTTGCTCCGACTGCACCGGGTTGGTCACCGTCCACCACGGTGACGACCGCAGCGGCCGGGTCGACTACACCGTCGAGTACTACACGATGGGCCACCTCACCAAGTTCGTGAAACCCGGCGCCCGCCGCATCGCCTCCTCCGGCCCGTCCGCCCTCCCCAACGTCGCCTGGCGCAACCCCGACGGCTCCACCGTCCTGATCGCCTACAACGACACCGCCACTCCCCGGCCCGCCGGCATCAACTGGGACCGCCGGCACACCCGTTACCTCCTCCCGCCCGGCGCCTCGGCCACCTTCACCTGGTAGGGGGCCCTAACGGAGAGCGGCCCCGTAGCACCGCGTGCTCCGGTCCCGGGGCGGCGGCCGCCCCGGGCCGTTCGTGCTGCCGGGCAGGGTGTGCGGTCAGGCGTGCGCCGCCGCCGGGGCGGCGACCGGGCGGGTGTGGCGGGTGCGGTGGGCCAGGGTGGCCTTGCGGGTCGCCACGTCGACGGTGTACGCGTCGATCGTCAGCCGGGCGCCGGCCACCTTCAGCAGCATGAAGCCGTGGTCGGAGAAGTTCTGCCAGGCCGCCGGGTGGGCGAAGTGGGCCTTGCCGTCCTCCGTCTTGGCGGACGCCCCGCACACCACCTGGCGGGTGCCGCCGGTGCGCGCGGTCGGCTCCAGGATCTGCAGGGTGTGGTCGTGCCCGGACAGGATCAGATCGGCCCGGCCGCAGACCACCTTCTCGTACATGTCCTTGAGGTGGACACCGCTGGTGTAGTTCCCGATCTCGAAACCGTCGTACGAACCGGCGCTGCCGTGCTTGCCGTTGTTGAGGTAGGGGTGGTGGCCGATCACCACCTTCCAGCGCGCCCGCGAGGTCCGCAGCGCCTCGTCCAGCCAGCTGCGCTGGGCGCGCATGTACGGGCCGTCCCAGCGGTAGTACGGGTCGAGCTGGGCGACGTACGACGACCAGGGGATGGTGTCCAGGGCGAAGAACTCCACCAGCGGGTCGGCGGCGGGCAGCGGCACGCGGTAGTAACGGGCGGGCATGTACCAGCGCTTCGAGGACCTGGCGTAGGAGACCTCGCGGTCCCCGCGCGACGGGTCGCCGCCGCTGCCGGGTATCAGCCCCGAGCAGTCGTGGTTGCCCAGCACCATCAGCCAGGGCACGTCGATGCCGTTGTTCGGCTTCTCGAACTTGTCCTGGAACTCGGAGTCGTGGTCCGACTCCGGCCCGTTCTCGTAGATGTTGTCGCCGAGCCCGACGGCCAGGCCGACCCCCTCGCTGCGGCAGATGTCGCGCGCGGCGGCCGCCACCGCGTACTGCGCCTCGTCCCCGGTCCCGGCGTCACCCGTGACCAGGATGGCGAACTCGCCCTTTCCGTTGGGCCGTTCGGGGAACGGAAAGGCTCCCGGCGCACCGGGGCGGGGGGCGGCCGACGCGGGGGACTGGGCCGGCGAGGGCAGCACCGCCAGCGCGGCACCGGCCATCGCGCCGCCCAGCAGCGTCCGCCGGTTCACCCACTGCGGCACCCGCCCCGTCGTCGGCACCGGCGCCGCCCCGGCGCCCGCCGCCTCCGCGCCGGCCCGCAGCCACTCCCGCTCGGTCATGTCCGCCTGCGGCGGGATCAGTTCGTCTTCACACATGCCTGGTTTTTCTCACGGCCGGCCGGGCCGATGGTGACGAAAAGATGAACCGGAGGTGGACGTATGGAGATCGGCGGCACCTTTGCTACGCGTCGGTAACTACCCGTCCCCGTACGGCATCAGGCGGTGAGAAAAGCGGAGGCGGTGGCCCCCGTCAGCCGTCGGCGAGCCGGCGCAGGGTGCGGCCGAGGCGGCGGACGTAGGCCCGCTGGAAGACGGGGACGAGCGGACCGGCGAGCCGGGTGAGGGCCTGCACGGGGCGGCTGAACGCGGTCACCGTGAACCACACCGTGCCGTCGTCGCGCAGCTCGGCCAGGAACGCCTCCTCACCGCACTCGGGGTGCCCCTCCCGGGTCCCGTACGCGAAGCCGATCCGGTCCGCCTCGTCGGCCGTCCACACCACCCGGCAGGGCGCCCGCAGCCGCAGCGGGCCGACCCCCAGAGAGACCTCCACGGCCACGCCCGGGGCGGCCCGTGGGGCGTCGGACCGGATGCCGGTGCCCGCCGCCCGGTGCATCCGGAAGGTGGTGATGGCCTCGCCCGCCGCGGCGAGCACCGCGCGGCCCCGGCCGATCGGCAGCTCCTCGTGGAGGTGGTCGTACCCGGGCGGCAGTGGCGCGCGCCCGGTGGCGCCCACCTCGGGATAGGTGAGGTCGGTCAGCTCGGTCATGAACCGCGACGCTACGCGGGCCGCCGCACGTGATCAACAAAGCGCCACCCCGCGTCCGTCACGCCCGGCGGAGGAACGCCTCCACGGTCCGGACGAAGAAGGCCGGGTCGTCGAGCCACGGGTAGTGCCCGGCGCCCGGCTGGACGGTCAGCTCGGCGGTGGGGAGCAACCCGGCGATGGTGGCGGCGATCCGGGGCAGCGGACCGCCGTCCAGCTCACCGGCGAGGAAGAGCACCGGAGCCCGCAGCGCGGCGAGGGCGGCACGGGTGGCGGCGGGTTCGAAGGCGCCGGCCGACGCGTAGTGCTCCCCGGCCTCGTCGTTGGTCTGCGCCACCTCGGCCGCCGCGTGCGCCTGCGCGGCCGCGTCCCACCGCCCGTAGAAGAAGGGGATGGCGGCGTCCCACTGCTCGTCGGTCGCCGTGCCGGCCCAGATGGCCTCGAAGGCGCCGCGGGCGGAGGCGTACCACGGTTCGGCCTTCCGCAGCGCCGCGGCCTCCAGACGGTGCTCGGTGGTGAAGTCGACGCCGAGCGCCCGGCCCCGCGCGTTGCTCAGCGCCAGCGCACGGATCCGCTCGGGATACCGCGCCGCGTACCGCAGGGCCAGGTCGCCGGCCGCCGAGTGCGCCAGCAGATCGGCCCGCTCCAGGCCGAGATGCCGGCGCAGCGCTTCGACGTCGTCGGCCTGCCGGTCGCAGCGGTAGCCGGCCGGGTCGGCCGGGACGGCGGAGTCGCCGGTGCCGCGCAGGTCGAGCAGCACCAGTTGGCGGTGGGCCGACAGTCCGCCGAGGTCGCCGAGGTAGGCGGAGGCCCGCATCGGGCCGCCCGGCAGGCAGAGCAGCGGTTCTCCCTCACCCAGCACGTGATAGCTGAGCTCGGTCCCGTCGGGCGCGGTGAAGGTGGCAGAAGGCACGGGGCCATCCTCCGCACCGCACGGTGATCATGGCAAGGGGGTTACGGAAGCTGCGGACCGGAGCCGCCGGGCCCCGCGAGGTCTCCCGGCTCCCCGGCCGGTGCGCCGTGCCGTCCCGCGCCCGCGGCGAAGCGTGCCGCGCCCTGGAGCGCCTCGGCCAACACCGCCTGTCCGTAACGGAGTTCGCCGGCCATCGCGGACGCCTCGTCCCTGCCCTCCTGGTCCAGCAGGGACGCCCGGTCGCTGCGCAGACACGCCTGCGGGAAGCGGGCGAGCTCGGCGGCCAGCGCCTCCGCCTCCGCGCGGGCCGTGCCGGTCGGCACCACGCGGTGGGCCAGCCCGATCGCCAGCGCCTCCGCGGCCGGCACCGGCCGGCCGGTCAGGACCAGGTCCATGGCCCGGCTCGCGCCGATCAGCCGGGGCAGCCGCACCGTACCGCCGTCGATCAGCGGCACGCCCCACCGCCGGCAGAACACCCCGAAGACCGCGTCCTCCTCGGCCACCCGCAGATCGCACCAGAGCGCCAGCTCCAGCCCGCCGGCCACCGCATGCCCCGCCACCGCCGCGATCACCGGTTTGCTCAGCCGCAGCCGGGTCGGCCCCATCGGCCCGTCGCCGTCCGCCGCCACGCGATTGCCCCGCCCGGTGCCCACCTCCTTCAGGTCGGCGCCCGAGCAGAACGTCCCGCCCGCGCCCCACAGCACCGCCGCCCGCGCCCCGTCGTCCTCCTCGAACTCACGGAAGGCGGCGGCGAGTTGGCGTGCGGTGGCGCCGTCCACGGCATTGCGGCGGTCCGGCCGCGACAGCACCACCGTCGTCACCGGCCCGGACCGCTCCACCGTTACGGACATCAGGCCGCGCCCCCGGCGGCCGCGACCCCGGCCGCCGCGACCGTGGTGTCCCCGGCCGCCGCGTCCGGCGTCCACGGTCGGACCCGTTCGAGGATCGCCGTCAGACCGGCGCCGGCCGGCAGCGTGCCGTACGCATGGCCCCACTCCCCGCCGAGCCGCGTCGCGCAGAACGCATCGGCCAGCGCCGGATCGCTGTGCCGGACCAGCAGCGAACCCTGCAGCACCAGCGCCATCCGTTCCGCCAGCGAACGCGCCATCAGCTGCGCCCGCTCCGGGCCGGAGAGCTCGCCGAGCAGCTTGCGCAGCCCGGCCACCGCCGCGTCCAGCCGCCGGTCGGCGCCCGCCGCCTGCTCCACCTCGGCGAAGAACGCGTCCAGCGCGGTCGGTTCCCGGCCCAGCGCCCGCAGCACGTCGAGCGCGGCCACGTTGCCCGAGCCCTCCCAGATGGACAGCAGCGGCGCCTCCCGGTAGAGGCGCGGCATGCCGGAGTCCTCGACGTAGCCGTTGCCGCCCAGGCACTCCAGTGCCTCCGCGGCGTGCGCACTGCCGCGCTTGCACACCCAGTACTTGCCGGCCGCCAGCGCCAGCCGGCGCAGCGCCGCCTCCTGCGCGTCCCCGGCCTGCGCCCCGTCCACCGCCGCCGCCAGCCGGAGGCCCAGCAGCGTCGCCGCCTCCGACTCGATCGCCAGGTCCGCCAGCACCGAGCGCATCAGCGGCTGCCGGTCCAGCTCCCGCCCGAACGCCCGCCGGTGCGCGGTGTGGTGCAGCGCCTGCCGCAGCCCCGCCCGCATCCCGGCCGCCGAGCCGAGCACACAGTCCAGCCGGGTCATGTTCACCATCTCGACGATGGTCCGCACCCCGCGGCCCGGCTCGCCGACCGGCCAGGCCACCGCCTGGTCGTACTCGATCTCGGACGACGCGTTGGAGCGGTTGCCCAGCTTGTCCTTCAGGCGCATCAGCCGCATCCCGTTCCGCGTGCCGTCCGGCAGCACCCGCGGTACGAGGAAGCAGCCGAGCCCCTCCTCGGTCTGCGCCAGCGCCAGGAAGAGATCACTCATCGGCGCCGAGGTGAACCACTTGTGACCGGTGAGGCGGTACGTACCGTCGCCGGCCGGCACCGCGCGCGTGGTGTTGGCCCGCACGTCGGAGCCGCCCTGCTTCTCCGTCATCGACATGCCCGCGATCAGGCCCGACTTGGTGAGCGGGGCGCGCAGCCCGACGTCGTAACGCCGGGCGGTCAGCAGCGGTTCGTACTGCGCGGCGAGCTCCGGCGCGGCGCGCAGCGCGGGCACCGCGGCGTACGTCATCGAGATGGGGCAGCCGTGCCCCGCCTCGGCCTGCGACCACACGTAGAATTTCGCGGCCCGCACCAGATGTGCCCCCGGGCGGTCGTCGGTCCACGGCGCGGCGTGCAGGCCCTGCTCCACCGCCACGGTCATCAGCTGGTGCCAGGCCGGGTGGAACTCGACCTCGTCGACCCGGTGCCCGAACCGGTCGTGGGTGTGCAGCCGGGGCGGCTGCTGCTCCGCCCAGCGGGCCTGGTCCTGCACCGCCGCCGAACCGGCCAGCGCCCCGAGCGCGGTCACCTCCGGCTCGCCCCACGCCGCGCCGTACCGCCCGAGCGCCTCCAGCAGGGCCGGCTCGTCCGCCGTACTGAACCCGGTCAGCGGCGGGGCCTGATTCACGACTTCATGGGTGACGGTCATACCCTCGACATTACAGAATCCGAACACTCGAGAGAAGTGTGTAATACCGCCGCTCTGTGCGGCCACCGGCCACCGGGCCGCCCACCGCCGCCCCGTAAACTCCAGCCAGCCATGAACGACGACGGCCCCACCCCCCTCGACCGACTGCGGCCGCTCACCGCCCGCTCGATCGTGCTGAGCACCCTTCTCGGCCACCATCCGCCACGCCTGCCCGCACGCGCCCTGGTACGGGTCGGCGAGCTCTTCGGCGTCGCCGAGGGCACCGTCCGGGTCGCCCTGTCCCGCATGGTCGCCGCCGGTGACCTGCGGCAGACCGGCGGCACCTACGCCCTCACCAGCCGCCTCCTGGCCCGCCAGGCCCGCCAGGACGAGAGCCGCACCCCGCGCACCCGCCGCTGGCACGGGGACTGGGAGATCGCCGTCGTCACCACGGCCGAACGCCGCCCCGCCGCGGAGCGCACCGCGCTGCGGCAGGCCATGGCGGGCCTCCGGCTGGCCGAACTCCGCGAGGGCAGCTGGCTGCGCCCCGCCAACCTCGACCGGCCCCGCCCGGCGGTGGTCACCGAACAGTGCACCTGGTTCACCGCCACCCCGGACGACGACCCGGCCGCCCTCGCCGCCCGGCTCTGGGACCTCGACGCCTGGGCGGCCCACGCCCGCGCCCTGATGACCGCGCTGGACCGCGCCGACACCCTCGCCGACCGCTTCACCATCGCCGCGGCCGCCCTCCGCCACCTCCTCGCCGACCCCCTCCTCCCCGCCGCCCTCCTTCCCCCCGGCTGGCCCGGCACCCCGCTCCGCACCCACTACGCCCACTTCGAAGCGGACCTCCGGGAAGCGCTTCGCCCGTACGTGTCCGACTAGGGGCAGACGCCTCCTAGGAGGCTGGGAGTTCGACCCGTACGGTCAGCCCGCCGCCCTCACGCGGTTCGGTGGTGAGGGTGCCGTCGTGTGCGCGGACCACGGAGCGGACGATGGACAGGCCCAGGCCGACGCCCTTGTCGCTGCCGGTGCGCTCGGTGCGCAGCCGGCGGAACGGCTCGAAGAGGTTCTCCACCTCGTAGGCGGGGACCACCGGCCCGGTGTTGGTGACCAGCAGCACCGCACACCCCGGCTGCGGCTCGGTACCGACCTCGACCCACCCTTCGGGCACGTTGTGGCGCACCGCGTTCTGCACCAGGTTCAGGGCGATGCGTTCCAGCAGCATGCCGTTGCCCTGGACGAAGGCCTGCTGGCGGACCCCGCGCAGCGCGATGCCCTTGGCCTGCGCCTCCTCACGGATCTGGTCCACGGCCTGAGCGG
>NZ_JBVKBL010000028.1:0-66029 GCF_055657085.1 Streptomyces sp. NPDC107765
TGCATCGACTTACGTCGGCCCTCCAGCAGCAGCCCCCTCAGATACAGGGCGCCCTTCTCACGCTGATCCCGCCGCACCAACGGCGCGAACACCTCTCCAGCAAACTCCTCCAACCGGCCCCGACACGCAGCAAGTTCCCCAGCCCTCATACAACCAGCGAACTACCACACACTCACCGTGACAAGGCCACGTAACAAAGCACTACTAGGTGTGTCCGACGGGTCGGGCACCACAACCCTCGGTCGGGTGGTTTTGGAACCGACACTTCGCTGGGACGTAGAGCTGACCGGAAAGATCAGGTCTGCTGATGCCGTCGGGAGGGACGTCCGACTCGGCGGGACCAAGGGAGGAAAACGTGGTGGGAAGGAAATGGTCTGTCGCTCCATGGGGCGTGGGGCTGGCCCTGGTTGCCGTCATGGCATCTGCGGCAGCGCCAGCAGCTGCGCACAGCCAGACACCGCACCAAATGGCCGGGCGCGTTACTCTCACGAACGCGGACAATGGCAGGACCGTGGCCGCGCATACGGGCGACGACATCGAAGTCACTCTCACCGGCTCTCGCGAACACGGGCTCATCTACTCCTGGAGCGTCCCGGTGAGCGACGCCGCCGTGCTCCATCGGACCGCGGGCGGCACGACTCCTAAGGGGGATGCCACGGCGAGGTTCCATGCCGCGAGGGACGGCATCGCCGTTCTCAGCGCTCAGCGACACTGCCGCGCCGACCCCGGCCACCTCTGCCCTCTGGTCGTCACGCCCTGGAAAGTCAGGGTAGAGGTGAAGTGACCGATTAGCGGGGCCAATCTTCGTCGGCCACCCGACCCAGCAGACACGACCTAAGAACTCCTCACGCAACTTGAGTTGCTGTGACCTCGGGGGGAGTTCGGCGGTTGGTGGCGCTTCCACCCATCCGCGGCATGCGCGGTCGTCCCCGTCGGCGACGGAATGGGATCTATGTCGATCGCGGCTAAGACCACGACCGCTACCGTCACGTCCGGTTCACCATGGGCGGGGAGGCGGATCAAGGCGACATCGACGACTGAGACACCAACAATTTGTGATATCTCAGTCGTCTGTGTCATTGGGGGGGCATGGACGATCACACCCTGGCTTACACCGACCGCATGGCCGCCTTCTACGCTCGTGAATACGGCTTCCCGCCGGTCGCCGGGCGTGTGCTGGGCTACCTATTGGTCTGCCAGCCGCCGCAACAGACGATCGCGCAGCTCGCCGAAGGACTGCTGGCCAGCCGTAGTGCGATCGTCGGGGCCGTCGATCTGCTGGCTGGGCATCATGCGGTGCGGCGCACCCGTTCGGCCGGGCAGCGCGCCGACTACATCGGTCTCGACCCGCGTGCGCTGGAGCCGCCCGGGTTCGAGGGCGCGACCTACCGGCAACAGGCGGAGTTGGCCCGCGAGGCGCTGCGGCTGCTGGACGAGGGAGAAACCCAACGGCGCTCGATCATCGAGGAGGCCGCGGCCTTCTACGACTTCATGGCCGAGCGCATGCCCCGGCTACTCGACGAATGGCACGCCCAGCGCGTCCGACTGCGCGAGCACGATTGACCCCCTGAACCGCATCTGCACGGACGATGAGAGGTCCCACATCCCTCGCTGGCGGGGCCAACCTCGGTTGCCGCGGATAGGCGGAATCGCCGCCAATAGCGGCATGAGCTGGGTGACGTCATTGCGGTTGCCACCCGTTAGGGTCACGGCCAGCGGGATGCCGGTGGCTTCGCAGATCACATGGTGTTTGGAGCCCGGACGGCCTCGGTCGACCGGGCTCCGTCCGGTTTTGGGCCGCCCTTGAGCGCCCGGATATGGGAACTGTCGATCACCGCCTTAGAGAGGTCCAAGCGGCCTTTGGCCCGGGTGGGGGCGTCCGCCGTTGCCGGTGTGCGATGCGCCGGGCAGCTCAGGTCAGGCGGCGTCAAGATCGCCGACGCTGTAGCCGGCCTCGACGATCGCGGCGATCACCCGCTCGTCGTCCACGGAGGCTCCGCGTACGGTCACGGTGCCGGCAGAGAGGTCGACACTGACGTCGGAGACGCCGGGCACCTGGGACACCTCCTCGGTGACGCTGTTGACACAGTGCTGGCAGCTCATGCCGGTGACGGCGTACTGCTTTTCAGCCATGACGGCTCCCTGTCCTGGTGTGTCTGCGGCGGGCCGCGGTTGATCGGTCGGCTTGGGATACGTGTCGGGCGGCCCGCCCGTTCATCCGGCATCCGGTATCCGGTATCCGAAGCAGCTGACAACTGATGAGTCGGGGTGGCGGAGGGGGGAGTTCCGGCATGGGATGTGAGGTGGGTCACGGCGTTTGGTGGCTTGTGTTGCGCAGGCCGCCGTTGCCGTCGCAGAGGGGCCGTACGGGCTCATTCCCGCCCTGAGTGGCGGTGGTGGCAGGGCGCAGGCAGGAATGAGTGGCCTTCCACGGATGCCGGAAACCAGCGCATGGTTGCGTCAGTCGGGTCGGACGAGAAGGAAAGCTTCCGTCCGGTCGGATAAGTCCTGCCCGGCACCCCGGGCCGGATGGCAGCATGGCGGGCTGTGTCCGCCGAGTCGCTGTCGAGAGGGGTGCGCGCCGCGCTGTTCGCCGCGGTGTGCGTCGTGCTGTCAGCGATCGGCCATGTGTGGATGTCCGGCTCCGATATCGCCCCGTGGGCCCTGGCTGCTGCGTTCTTGATCACGGGGGCCGGTGCCTGGGTGGCTGCGCGTCGGGAGCGCGGCCCCGTGGCGATTGTGGGCGGGCTGCTGGTGGTGCAGGCAGTGCTGCACCATCTGTTCGTGGGGGCCCAGCAGCGGCCCATGTCGATGCAGATGCCGATGGGCATGGGGCATGGACCGGCGATGGGGAGCATGGGAACCGGCTCGCCCCCCATGGCGCATGGCGGGCACAGCGTCCTGGGGATGGCTGCCGCCCATGGACTGGCCGCCGTGGTGTGCGGGTTGTGGCTGTGGTGGGGCGAGAGCACCGTCTTCCGGCTGCTCCGCTGCCTGGGTGCGTTGGCCGTGCTGGCCGTAGGGGTGCTCAGGCTTCTGGTCATCGTCTGTTTCGTCCCCGTGGAGCGGCCGAGCCTGTGGTCCGTATCGCGTGGCGGGCGTCCCGTCGACCGGTTGCGGGCGCCGTTGCTGTGTCATGTGCTGTCGCGGCGCGGGCCGCCGCGGGGGTTGGCGTACTGCTGAGCGTCCATCGCGGGCTGCCGGGCTGACCTGGTGGTCCGGCGGTGACGGGTGTCCGTGCAACTCCCCTCCGGCCGCTGCCGGTCGGCGAGCTGCTGACACCTGCCCGAGTGTGATGGATGCCCGCCATGAACCACCGTCGCGGTGCCCGTGATCGAGGCGCGGCGGGAACTTCCCTCCTTACGGTCCTCGTCCCGGCCCGCCACCGGAGAGGTGGTGCTGACCGTCATCGGACGACGGCCGTCCATCCGCCGTGCTGGTGTCGTTGAGCACTGGCACGGCCGTGCACCGAGGACTGATCCCCGATGACACGAATACATCCTTGGCGTGCGCCCGAGCGCACCGCCGTTCGCCGGTCCAGAACCCCCCGATTCCCCTGTGGTTGCCTGCCCGAGCGCACGAACTCAGCGACTGCCTGGCCTCTCGCGGCGGGCGGCCAGCTCGGTCAGCAACCGGTCCGTCCATGGCAGGGCGAGGCCGAGCGCCGTACGACCGACCGCGCGCAGGCGCTCGGCGTCGGCGGCCCGGCGGCGGCAGTTGGCGCACCGGGCGAGATGGCGGTCGAGGGGCTCCGACGCGGGGTCGGCGGCGGCGAGTTCGCCGTCCAGGCGAGTGGAGAGCGCGGCGCGGTGGGGGGCGCACGTCATGACGCCATTGTCGCCCCGGAACAGCCCAGATGTGTCGCCTCGGACCGGCACCCGTCCTGTATCTGCCCGGACCCGGGAGCGCGCGGTGGACGATGAGCAGGTGACGGCCCTGGCGATGGCGGCACGGGACGGCGATCCATCGGCGGTGGAGGCGTTCATACGGGCCACCCAGCGGGAGGTGTGGCGGTTCGTCGCCCACCTGACGGAGCCGCAGTCGGCGGACGACCTCGCCCAGGAGACCTTTCTGCGTGCGCTGGGCGGCCTTTCCCGCTTCGCGGGCCGCTCCTCGGCCCGTACGTGGCTGCTGTCGATCGCTCGCAGGGTGGTCGTGGACCGGTACCGCGCCGCCTCGGCGCGGCCGAAGACGGCGGATCTGGCGGAGTGGGAGAAGGCCGCGGAGCGGTGCCAGCCGCGTGGCCTGCCGGGGTTCGAGGAGCGGGTCGCGCTGGACGAACTGCTTGCCGGCGTCCCGGTCGAGCGGCGGGAGGCGTTTGTGCTCACCCAGGTGGTGGGCCTGCCGTACGCGCAGGCCGCGCAGGTGGCCGGGTGTCCGGTGGGCACGGTGCGGTCGCGCGTCGCACGGGCCCGGGGCCAGCTGATCACCATGCTGCGGGCCGCCGAGGACGCCGCGGAACGTACCCCCGGGTCGATGGGGGAAGGGAGCCGGGAACCAAAGGCGTCCGGCGTCCGACAGCTCTCTTTGGCCGGGGCACGCACCTCCGGCCTTCGGCACGCAGCGACTGTGGGGAGGAGGGTCTGATGGAGGGGCTCGGCATACGCATGGCCGAGGTCTCCTGTCGTCACGGGCGGCAGGAGGTGGTCCACGAGGTGGATCTCGATATCGCCCCCGGCGAGCGGGTGGCGCTCACCGGAATCAATGGATCGGGCAAGACGACGCTGCTGCGCGCGGTGTTGGGCCTGCACCGCAACGTCGGCGGGCAGATCGCGGTGGGCGGCCGGCCGGCCAGGACGGCGGCCGAGTGGGCGTGGCGACGCCGGGCCTGCGCCTGGATTCCGCAGCGCCCGGCAGCGGGCCGCTTCCCGTTGCTGGTAAGGGAGTTGCTGGCCAGCAGCGGGGACGGGGAGGAGGCCGGGCAGGCGGCCGACCGGCTGGGCGTCGGCGAGCTGACCGACCGGCCGTTGCACACGCTGTCCGGCGGACAGCTCCAGCGGGTGCATCTGGCGCGGGCGGTCGGCTGTGTGGCGGCCGGTGCGGGGGTGCTGCTGGCCGACGAGCCGACGGCCGCGCTGGACTTCGACGGGCAGTCGGAGGCTGCAGAGGTGCTGACCGGGCTACCGGTAACGCTGGTCGTGGTGACGCACGACCGCGGGCTGGCGAAGCAGTGCGACCGGGTCCTGGAGATGGCCGCCGGGCGCGTGCGGGAGGTCGCCGCATGAACGAATGGACCCACCTCGGAGATCTGCTGAGCCTGGTCCCCGTGCAGCGTGCCGGGCTCGCTCTGCTGCTGGCGGCCGTCGGGCTGCCGGTCGTGGGCGTGGTGATCGTCGGGTTGGACATCATGCCGGTCCGCTTCGCGATGATGCACGTCGCCCTGCTGGGCATCGCCGTCGGGCTGCTGACCGGACTCGATCCCGCCGTCTGCGCGATCGTCGCCTGCGCGCTGGCCGGGGCCGGGATCAGCCCGCTGGCCCGTACCCCTGACGGGTTGTCCGGGGCGATGGGCCTGCTGATGAGCCTGGCCATCGCGGCTGCGCTGCTCGTACTGGCGGTCTCCGGGGTCAATGCCGCCGGGGCCTTCGCTCTGCTGTGGGGCTCGATCCTCTCGGTGGGTGACGGGGACGTGGCTGTCCTCGCCGCGCTGGCCGTGGTCGTCCCCGGGCTGTTCTGGTGGCGGCGGCGCCAGGTGGCGCTGTTGCTGCACGACCGCGAACTGGCGCTCTGCGCCGGGGTGCCGGTGCAGCGGCTCACCCTGGTGCTGCTGGTGCTCGTCGCGGTCGCGGTGGCGGGGGCCATCCGGCTCACCGGTGCGCTGCTGGTGGACGCCCTCACCCTGCTGCCCGCGCTGGCCGCCCGTCGGCTGGGCCGTTCCCTGGGCTCGATCGTGGCCTGGGCGGTCGGCATCGGCCTGGCCGTCAACCTCGTCGGCTTCATGGCGGCCCTGGCGCTGGATCTGCCGCCTGGTCCGATTCTCGTCCTCGTGGCCGGGGCGACCGCCCTGGCCGCTCATCTCATCCCCGAACGGAGAAACCGCTCATGGCACGCCTCCGCGTCCTCTTCCGCCTCGTCCCCGCCCTTGCACTGACCACGGGTCTGTCCCTGCTCACCGCCTGCTCGGGCGGCGGTACCGACGACTCCGCACACGCCGGGTCCCACGACAAGAAGGGCGGCGGTCCGGTGGTCGTGGCCACCACGACGTGGGAGGCGGCCTTCGCACGGGCCGCCGGGGCGAAGGACGTCAAGGTCATCGTCCCGCCGTCGGTGCAGCACGCGCCCGACTACGAGCCCAAGCCCTCCGACCTCGCCGCGGTCGCGGATGCCGACTATGTGCTGTACGCGTCGTTCGAGCCCTTCGCGGGCAAGATCAAGGAGGCCGCGGGCTCGGACGCCCAGCTCGTCGCGGTGAACCTGGACAACACCGCCGACAAGGCCATCGCCGAAGTGACGAAGCTGGGCAAGAAGTTCGGTACCGAGAAGACCGCCGCGGCCTGGACGAAGTCCTTCCATACCGAGTACGGCAAGCTCTCCGCCAAGGTGAAGAAGGCGTGGCCGGGCGGCCATCGGCCGACGGTGGTGGCCCAGGCGTTCTCCACCTGGGCCGCGAAGCTGGCGGGCGCGGAGGTGGTCGGTACGTACGGGCCGGACCCGGTGACCCCCAGCCAGGTGTCCAAGCTGTCGGCGAAGAAGCCGTCGCTGGTCCTCGACAACGTCCACATGTCCACCGGGACGGTCCTGCCGGACTCCGGTACCAAGCAGGTGGAGATCGCCAACTTCCCCGGCAAGGACCTGGATCTCCTGGCGGTGTACCGCACTGCGGCGAACGCGGTGGAGCAGGGGCTGGCCAAGAAGCAGTGACGCCGGGCCGGTACGGGCGGGCTCGGTAGCCGGCTGAAGGGCCGCGGCGACAACCGCCGTGGCCCTTCGCCGTTGCCCGGGCCGCATGGTCTACCCGGCGTTCGTGTGGTCGGCCTCGGCAAGCCGTTTGCGCATCGCCGCCCGGTCCGGCTTGCCCGCCGGGGTCAGCGGCAGCTCGTCCATGAGCAGCAGCGCCTCGGGGTGCTTGCGGCGCTCCAGGGCGCGCTCGTCCAGGTGGCGGCACAGTTCCTTCAGCGTCAGTGCCTGTCCCGGTAGATCCTGCCCTTGTCTCGGCACCACGCAGGCGGCCAGCCGTTCGCCCATCAGCCGGTCGGGTACGCCGACGCAGACCGCCTCCCGTATCTGCAGATGTGTCAGGAGGTGCTGCTCAACCTCGCTGGGGCTGATGTTGGCGCCGCCCCGGATCACGATGTCCTTCAACCGTCCCATGACGCGCAGCGTGCCGTCGCCGTCCAGCATGCCCAGGTCTCCGGTGCGCACCCAGCCGCCGGGAGCGCGATAGCGGGCGTCGAGTTCGGGGGCACCTACGTAGGACATCGGGGTCATCGGGCCGCGGGCGACGATCTCGCCCGTGACACCCACGGGTGCCTCCACGATGTCGTCGCGCGGGGCGTCCAGGTCGGCGATGCGGATGTCGGCCACCCGCGGATCCGGACGTCCGACCGCGATGCCGGGCCCGTCGTCGGGCTTCGGCTCCTCGGTGCCCGTATGGCAGTTGACTCCGTCGGCCGAGCCGTACAGGTTCACCACCGCGCAGCCGAAGGCGTGCCGGGCCTCGGCCGCGGTGCCCGGATCGAGGGGCGCGCCGCCCAGCACCATCGCGGTCAGTGACGAGGTGTCGGTGGGCGTCCGACCGAGGTGCTCAAGGAGCATGCGGACCATGGTCGGTACGGCGAAGAGGTGCGTGGGACGGTGTCGGCCGATCGCGGCGAGGGCGGCCTCGGCGTCGAAACGGTTGAGCAGCACCATGGCGCCGCCGTGGCGGGCCAGGGTGACGGCGGTGCCGCTGCTGCCGAACGCTGACGCCAGGGGCACCAGGTAAAGGTTGCGCGGCGGCCGGCCCTCGGCCAGCAGGGACGCCATGACGTTGCCGCGGCCTCCGGCCAGCGCGTTGTGCGAGTAGGCGACCATCTTGGGTTCGGCCTCGGAGCCGGAGGAGACCAGGATGCGGACCGCCGCATCGGGGTCCGGGCGGGCAGGGGTGAAGGCCGCGCCGTCGGCTCGCAGCAGCTCGTCGAAGGAGAGGCAGCCGTCCGGGGTGTGCCCGGGTCCGGCGGCAACTACCGTGCGGAGTGCGGGGAGTTCGGGGGACAGGGCGCGCAGGTTCTCGGCGTGGTGGTTGCCGCGGTGTTCGGTCGCGGCGATGACGGCGACCGCGCCGGAGCGGCCGAGCAGGGAGGCGGCCTCGCATCTGCCGCGGCCGACGGGGAAGGGCAGGACGACCGCGCCGAGGGCCGCCACGGCGAGGTCGGCGATGACTGCGTGACGTCCGCCGGGAAGTTGGACGCCGACCACGTCGCCGGGGCGAATGCCGGTCTCGGCGAGCCCGGCGGCCAGACATCGCGCCTGCCGGTCCAGTTCGGCGTAACTCACCTCTCCCCGCGGGTCAATGACAGCGGTCCGGTGGGGGTCGGCACAACGGCGGGCGCGGAAGAGTGCGTACAGGTCGAGGTCGGGGCAGCTGCCGTCGGCCGCCCAGTGGCGGCGCAGCGCGGCGGGCACCAGATCGCGGATCGGCTCGTGCACGTCGGTCACCTCGGCTTCGTAGGCTTCGCGGGAGGTATCGCGTACGTCGGTTGCGTGCGTCGCGGGTGCGTCGGTCGCATCGGTCACGGTCACGGTCACGAGAGGCTCCAGAGAGCCGGGACGGCGAGTGCGCCGTGGTCATCGCGGTTGAGGGCTCCGGCGAGCCGGGGGTCGTCCGGCAGGGCGGCGAGGTCGGTGGTGACGGCGGTGGCCACCAGCCCACGGGCGCGCAGCTCGGCGACGGCTTCGGCGGTGGGCAGCTCCCGTATGCGCTCCGCATGACCGGTAGCTTCGGCGGCGCAGACGTCGGCCGGTGCCAGCCAGCCGTCAGCGGTCCGCAGCGGATGGCGGAAGCCGACCGGGCGCCGCGGGTCGCGCCCCGCCGCGGCACGGCGCAGAGCGGGCGCGGTGAGTACATCGGCCGCGCCCAGCAGCGAGGAATCGACGCGGATGCCCCGCCCGGTGCGTTCGCGGGCGAGCAGACCGGCGAGGACGGCCTCCGCGCCCAGCAGTCCGCCGAGGACGTCCAGCAGCGTCATCAGGGAGGGGGCGGGCGGCTCATCGGCGGGCCGTGCGGCTTCGCCGACGCCCGTCCTGGCCTGCACCATGAAGTCGGTGCCCATCGGCGCACCGGGCAGCTCCCGGCCGGCGAAGCCGCTGGTGTAGGCGTAGACGAGGCCGGGGTTGGCGGCGGACAGCGCCTCGGTGTCCAGGCCGAGCTGCTCGGCCTTCCCAGGGGCCCAGTTGTGGAGGAAGACATCCGCCTCGGCGGCCATCTCCCGCAGCCGGCGGCGGTCGGCCGGGGACTTGATATCGATCTCGACAGCCTTCTTGCCGCGGTTGAGGGCCAGCCAGCGCGCGGAGAGACCCGAGCAGGTGGGCGGCATGCCGCGCAGCGGGTCGCCGCCCGGGGGCTCGACACGCATCACCTCCGCGCCGAGCAGCCCGAGCAGATGCGCGGCCAGCGGTGCCTGGATCCGGCGCCCGGCCTCCAGGACGACCATGCCCTCCAACGGGCGAGCGGACGGCGGCACCTGTACCGGGGCGGGGCGCGGCGACTCGGCACCCGGCGCCAGGGCCCAGGGCGCATCCGCCGCAGCGCCCTCCGCCACCCGCTCCGCGAGCGGGTGGAGCCGGCAGACGTCCGCCCCCGAGGTGTCCGCGGCGCGGCAGATGTCCGCCCAGCTGTTGGCGCGGGTGACGGCGTGCAACGCGTCGGGCAGCGGCGCACAGGCCGTCGCGTACCGGAACTGGAACGGCCGCCAGCCGGCCCGTATCGCCTCCTGCGGTGCACCCAGCGCACGCCAGAAACCGGCCCATATGGCAGGTTCCAGGGCCTCCAGCTCGAAGCGCGTGCCGTCGGCCGCGGTGAACGGCGGCCCGCCCGCACCCGTCGGCGCCGCCTCGCCCTCCTCGGCTCCGGCAGCGGCGACGTACTGGGAGACCGTCAGCAGCGCCGCCCGGTCGACCGCGGTGGACACCGAGGCCACCGCACCACCGCGCGCCTGGCCGATCAGCGCGGCGAGCATGCCCTGGACCGCGAGGACGCCGGCGGCGGTCGCCGCATAGTCGACGGCCAGTCCGCGCGGGCCTCCGTCGCGCTGCCCATGGACGGACATCACGCCGCAGACCGCCTGCGCGGTCACCTCGTCGCACACCTCCTGGGGTGAACACACGCCGGCCCAGGCCACCTGAGCCGGTACCGGCGCATGCCCCTGCCCGGCCAGCACGAGACGCACATCGCCGGCCGCGCCACCGTCCTCCTCCCGGGTGGGCCGAGCGCCGAGTGCCCGCAGATGGCCAACGGCCGTACCGGCCAGACCGGGTGTGCCCGAGACACTCAGCTCCAGCCCGTCGAGTGGCAGGACCGTCTTCGTCGTCGTGGTGTGTGCCATGGCTGCTGCTCTCTCTCCGGCGGCGCTGGCCGCCACGTCGGCACCGGACTCGTCGCGGGAACCCGAAGGCGGCCGGATCCGACTTCTCTCCCACGAGCCCAGCAGTCGGATGGCGGGACCACCTGGTTCCCGGGGAAGGACGGAGAATGGCGAGGGAGTTTCCGCGATCTGCTCACGCGGACGGAACGGAACCCTGCGGGGACGTCAGTCAGCCGCGACCGAAACAGGAATCCGTCACCGTGGCCGCGGTGCCGGCATGCCGCCCGGCATCAGGGGATGAGATTCGTGAACGCGTGACGGAGTTCGTCACCCACCGCGTGATCCCGAACGAGCCCGAGCTCGACGCCGGCGGCCCGGCGGCCGCCCGGATCCTTGCCGCGCTACAGGACGAGGCCAAGAAGGAAGGACTCTGGGCACTCCCCCTACCGGTCGAACTGGGCGGCCAAGGGCTGCCGCTGACCTCGTACGCCCCTATCGCCGAGGCGGAAGGCGCCAGCGACCACGGCCCCGCCGCACTCGGCTCGGCCACCCTCCTGGACGCCCGCATGCTCCACCGGTACGCCGCGCCCCGCGTCCGCGACCACTACCTGGAGCGGCTGACCACCGGGAGCATCCGTTCCGCGTATGCCATGACGGAGCCCGAAGTACCGGGCAGCGACCCGCTCCTGACCCAGACCCGTGCCGAGGCCGGGCCCGACGGCTCCTGGACGCTGTCCGGCCGCAAATGGTTCACCACCGCGGCCGCCGAAGCCGACCTCGTGACCGTCCTCGCCCGAACCGACGGCGAACCGGCAGACCGGCACGGACTGTCCCTGCTGCTGGTCCCCACCGACACCCCGGGCTTCCGCATCGTCCGGGAGCTGCCCGTCCTGGGCACCGGAGGCCAGTGGGAGATCGAACTCAACGACGTACGGATCCCCGCCGACCACCTCATCGGCGAACGCGGCAACGCCCTGACCATCGCCGCGCAACGACTGCAACTCGGCCGCACCCTGCGCTGCCTGCGCTGGCTCGGCCAGGCCGAACGGGCCTTCGCGCTCATGCGCGGCCGCGCCCGCGAGCGCACCCTGCGACGCGGGCCACTGGGCGACCAGCAGCTCGTCCAGCAGCACATCTTCGAGGCGCTGCTGACCATCCGCTCCACCCGCTCCCTCGTCCACGAAGCCGCCCGGCTCATCGAGGCGGGCGGTGACGCCCCTATCGAGGTCGGCCTGGCCAAGGTCGCGGCGGCGCGGATGCTGCAACAGGTCGCGGACTCGGCGATCCAGGTCCACGGCGCCGCCGGCCTCGGCCCGGACACCCCGCTCCCCGGCCTTTTCCGCATGGGCCGAATGGCCCGCCTTCTCGACGGGCCGGACGAGTTGCACATCACCTCCGTGGCGCGACGGGTGCTGAAGGACGGGTGAGGCGGTGCGAAGTCGGGTGAGGTGGCGTGGCGCCCACGGCGAAGGTCATACGTCGTGGGCGTCCACCAGCCCCGTGAGCAGCGCGAGCCCGAGGGCAAGGAAGAAGTCGCCCCACACCAACTCGTGCCGGACGGCGATGCCACGGTCGAGGTCGTAACAGCCCTCGAGCAGCATGCCGGGCGGCCGGCCTGCCCCCGGAACCGTCAGGTGCGTGGTGACCAGACGCTCCACGACCATGGCGGCCCGCCCCCGCAGCCGTTGCGCCTCGGGCGCAGTGGCGGCAGCCGCGAGCTTCAGCAGTGCGACCGCCTCGATCGCGGCTGCGGAGGTGTCCACGGGCCCTTCAGGTGCCCTCGCCTCAGCCGGCGGAACGAGCACGCCCGCTGCTCCTACGTCCCGCCCGAGCAGGCCCCGGGCCCTCTCCGCGTACGAACCGTCGCCCCACCACAGGACGGCGTCAGCGAGAGCCAGCAACAACCACGCCCGGCCCCGGCTCCAGCCCGGCGCCGGTTGCCGACAGCCTGCCCACCGGCCCTCCGTGGTCCATTCCCAGGCCGGGCGCAACGGATCCTCGCCGAGGCACAGTGCGAGATGCCGGTCGAGATGGGACCGGGCGGCACGCCGTCCGTCAGAACCCCCGGCCGTCGCGAGCAGCGGCACCATCCCTGGAACCCCGTCCACCCGCGCCACCAAACGGGGACCACCGAACGCGGCGCCCCACGGCACGATCCCCAACTCAGCATCAAAGGCGTCGTCCAGGCATCCGCGAGCTGCCTGGCCACGCAGGCCCATCGCGCCGGAATCCCCACCGGGCCCCGCCCCCAACGCCGTCCCGTACCAGAAGATCAGCCCACGGGTCGCCGTATCGGCATCCAGCCAACCGGCCAGCCGCCCAGTGCACTCGGCTGCTCCCGCCCGGTCCCCCACGTCGCCGGTGTGCAGGGCCCGCAGCCACCGCAGCCCCGCCCAGAAGCCCCCGGTCCAGGACCCGCGCGAGGTCGTGGTCCACCGCCCGGTGACCGGGTCGGCGTACAGCGGGAAGCGGTCGCCGACCTCCGCGGCCGTCGCGGCGACCCGGTCCAGTACCAGAGCGAGCGCATCGCCCGCCCAGTAGCCCGCTGTAGCGGTGTCCGTCATGGCATTCGTACGCTGCGGTTTCATCCCAGCTTCCCGCCGGAGCAGCGCCGCTCCCGCAACGCCCACGCGGCCGCGACAGCCCACGCAGCGGCGAACTCCACCGCCACCAGCAGCCATCCCCGGCCATACCCGGACGCCTCCACCACAGCACCGAACACCGGTGGCCCTACGGCGAAGCCGGCGAAGAAGCCCGCGGACACCAGCGCGGAGTCCTGCCCGGCGCGGCCCGGTGCCGCCCGCTGGATCACCAGCACCATCGAGACGGCATTGCCCGCGACCGCGAACACCCCGACCGCCACCGCCGAAACCCACACCAGCGCAGGGACCCGCAGCGCCGCGACGAGCACCAGACCAGCGACGACTGCGCCTCCCGCCAGAGTTGCGGGCAGCACCACCGCCCGGCCGGGACGCCCGGCGACCCTCGACCACCCCATCCGCCCGGCGATCCCGGCCAGTCCCAGCACGGCCACCAGCACACTCGCCGCTGTGTGAGCGAACCCGAGCCGCTGCACCCCGAACAGCGCCAGATACGTATTCACCGAAGCGATGCCCGCGCCAAGCAGCAGGGAGAACACCGACAGCCACCCGACCACAGACCCCGCGGGCGGGGCGGCCCCCTCATCCGCCTTCCCCGCCGCACGCTGAGCCGGACCGGCAGGCCCCACACCCGCATGCCCCACACCCGCATGCCCCCCATCCGCAGGCAACACCCGGGCCGCCCATGCCGCCGCGACCGCAGCCAGGGCCGCAGCCACCCACACCGCCCCGCGCCAGCCGACCCCACCCGCCAGCGCGGCCAGCGGCAGCCCGGCGGCAAAGGCCCCCAGTTGCACCCCCGACTGCTTCGCGCCGGTCACCGCACCACGCCGCGCCACCGGAACGGCAGCCACAATCACCTTGTTGGTAGCCGGATTGGCCAACGCCTGGGGAACTCCTCCCACCGCTACCGCCGCCAGCAACACCCCGTACCTCTGAGCCGAAGCGATCAGCCCAAGCGCCACACCGACGAGCAGCAGCAACGCGATCAGACAGCGCCGCGGTCCGGCCCGGTCCACCAGCCGCCCCGCCACCGGAGACAACGCGGCAGCGGCCCCGAACCCCGCCGTCGTCGTCAACCCCAACATGGCGCGGCTCATCTCCAGATCCGCCACCAGCCGCGGACCGAACGCCCCGACCAGAAACAGCTGCAGCATGGAAAGAGCCATCGCCGAGGTCAGCAACAGGGTCACCACCGGCCCCGCACCCCGCTCGGAGCCCGCACCACCCGTACTCCCGGCGGCCGATATCGAGGACGGCAGGGACGACCGATCTGCGTGCACGTGCACTCTCCCTCCATGCCGGACCACGCACCGCACGAGGCCCGCCGCAGAGAGTCGTACGAACACGCCCGTTGGTTCCCGCGCCCCGTCATCGTCCCGGGCCGCCCAGAACTACGTCTCGACTCACAACGAGGACCTTCGCGCCACGGCAAGAGGCGCCGCTCATGGCTTTGCCTTATGCGCTCAACCTGCTTTCGCCTCCGCTCGGGGTGGGGAGCACGCGCCGCTCGGTCGGAGCGTGCTCCCCACCCCGTCTCGTTGCTCAGCCGAAGAAGCGGCGCAGCGGAGCGAGCCGGCGGATCACCAGCCGGTCCAGCGTCAGGATCAGCAGCATGGAAATCCCGGCGAGGGGCATGGCCACCCCGAGGACCAGCATGATCAGCGCGACGCCGCGGGTCACGCGGGCGTCCTGGGCGCGGTCGGGTGCGCCCTTCGGGCCCTGCGGCAGGGTGACCGTGAAGGTGCCGGGCACCCGCGCGTGGTGGGCGAGGTGACGGCCCGCTCGATGGACAGGCCGGCGGGCGCGGCGCCGCTTCCACCCTGGCCACCCATGCTCACACGAATGATCAAGGGGGGAAAGGGGTGGGGACCATCCTGCTCCAGTGCGTGAGCGGTCGGCCGCTCCAAGGTGGACCATGGAAGCCAACGCACTCCATGGGTACGGAGCAAGGCCGCGGGCCGGCGCGAGCAGAGGCCCTTGTGGTCCGGCGTATGGAAGGAGTGCCCGTGTGAGCACAGCCGATGGGCGTCCGGCTGGCACCGGTCAGCCGGAGGGGCGATCCGCGCTGCCGAGTGGGCTGATGGACCTTCTCGGCCTTGCTGCGGTGCTGCTGGATGCCGAGGGGCGGATCGTCTTGTGGAGTCCGGAAGCCGAGGAGTTGTTCGGCTATACCGCTGAGGAGGCGCTCGGGCAGTACGCTGCGCCGCTGCTCGTTCACGAGCAGCACTGGGATCTGATGATCAAGGTGTTCGACGAGGTCATGGGTACCGGGGAGCGGTGGGCGGGGGCGTTCCCCGTCCGGCACAAGGACGGCAGCACTCGCTTGGTGGAGTTCCGCAACATGCGGTTGCTGGACGACCTCGGCGACTTCTACGCCCTTGGCCTGGCCACCGACAGGTCAAGGCTTCGGGAGGTCGAACGGGACCTCGCCCTGTCCACCCGGCTGATCTCCCAGTCCCCCATCGGGCTGGCGATCCTCGACGCCGATCTGCGGTACGTGGCCGTCAACCCCGCTCTGGAGCGGATGCACGGGATTCCCGCGGAAGATCATCTGGGCCGGCACTACCGCGAGATCATGACCTCGGCGAAGTTCGAGGGGCTGGAGGCCGGGATGCGGCAGGTCCTCAAGACCGGGGCTCCCCTGGTCGACGAGTACACCATCGTCGGCCACACCCCCGCCGACCCACACGTGCACGCCTGGTCGATCTCGCTGTACCGGCTGGACGATCCCCAGGGACGGGTTCTCGGCGTGGCTGACCTGGTGGTGGATGTCACCGACCGCTATCAGGCGGCCACGGAGGCCGCCGAGGCCCGCCGGCGTCTGGCGCTCATCGCCGACGGCTCCGCGCGCATCGGCACCACCCTGGAGGTGGAACAGACCGCCCGCGAGCTGGCCGGTGTCACCGTTCCCGAGCTCGCCGACATGGCCACGGTCGACGTCCTCGACTCCGTCCTCGACGAGCACCGGCCGCCCCTGGGTGAGGGCCCCGCGCTCTTCCGCGCCCTCGCGGTGCACGCCGCCTACGTCACCGAAGCCGTCCAGGCCACGGACCCGCCTGGCCAGATCGCTTCCTACGACGCCGACCGGCTCCCCACCGAATGCGTACGCACCGGCCGACCGATCCTGATCTCCCACATCGACGACGCCGCCCTGGCCCGCATCGCCCGCGACGACCGCGCCGCCACGCTGCTGGCCCGCGCCGGCGTGCACTCCTACATGCTGCTCCCGCTCACCGCCCGCGGTCAGATCCTCGGCTTCCTGGGGCTGAGCCGCGCCCGCAACCCGCAGCCGTTCAGCGAGGACGACCTCGCCCTCGCCGGTGAGCTGGCCTCCCGCGCCGCCGTGTGCATCGACAACGCCCGCTCGCACCAGACGGTGCGCAACGCCTCCGAGACCCTTCAGCGCAGCCTGCTCCCGGACCACCCGCCCCACCTCCCCGGCTTGGACGTCGCCTCCCGCTACCGGCCCGCACAAGCCGCCTACGAGGTCGGCGGCGACTGGTACGACGTCCTCCCGCTCGACGGCGACAAGACCGCACTGGTCGTGGGCGACGTCATGGGCAGCGGCATCGACGCCGCCGTCACCATGGGCCGCCTGCGCACCGGCACCAGCGACTTCGCCGACCTCGATCTCGACCCGGCCAAGGTCCTCCAACACCTCGACAAGATCACCTCAGGGCTTGAGCAGTACATAGCCACCTGCGTCTACGCCGTCTACGATCCCCACCGCGCCGAGTGCCACCTCGCCACCGCCGGCCATCTGCCCCCCGTCCTGGTCCGCAGCGGGCAGCACCCGGAACTGCTCGACCTGCCGACCGGCACCCCACTCGGAGTCGGCGGCATCCCCTTCGTGACCACCACCTTCCCCGTCGGCCCTGGTGATCGGCTGGTCCTGTACACCGACGGCCTCGTCGAAGTCCGTCATCACCCCATCGACGAACGCCTCAACACCCTCCTGCGCCTGCTTGACACACCCGACCCCACCCTGGAAGAGACCTGCGACCGGCTCCTTCACGAACTCCGGCTCCCCGCCGACCCGGACGATGTCGCCGTGCTCATCGCACGCATGCAGCCCTTCGCGACCGACTCTTGAAATACGGCCCGGTCGAGCTTGTCACCGAGCAGTTGGCCGGCACCGGCGAGATGGGCCGTCCTCCCCGTCTGTGCCTCGGCGCTGGCCTGGCAGCCCGGCGCGGGAGACCTGCTCGCGACCGCGGGGGCCGACTACACCGTCCGGCTGTGGCGCGCCGGACCCAACAGCCCGAAGAGCAGCGGCACCTCACTCGCCGCAGGGCATCTGACCAACCCCGCCACATCCCTTGCACGGATAGGGCGGCACATGCTCGCGGTGGCGGAACGGGGAGGACGTCTCACACTCCTGGACATCAGCGGTGACACCCCACCGCGGCTCGAAGGGTGACGGAGGAACGGACGGTGGCTGGGCAGGGAGCCGGGGTGCTTGAGCGGCCCGGCAGCCGCTCACGCACCCGCCAGTTTGGAAATGGGAGCCATTTTCAATTAGGCTGTTGCCCGTCACCTACTCGTGCAGGAGGTTCGGCCATGGCCGTACCCAAGCGGAAGATGTCCCGCAGCAACACCCGCCACCGCCGCGCCCAGTGGAAGGCGACCACACCGCAGCTCGTGCCCGTCACCGTCGACGGCACGCCCTACCTCGTACCGCAGCGACTGGCCAAGGCGTACGAACGCGGCCTGCTGCGCCCGGAGAGCTGAGACCACCGCATGACGCACAACCGACTGCCCGTCACCGTCCTGTCGGGCTTCCTCGGCGCCGGCAAGACCACTCTGCTCAATCACGTCCTGGGCAACCGGGAGGGCCTTCGGGTCGCGGTCATCGTCAATGACATGAGCGAGGTCAACATCGACGCGAGCCTGGTGCGTGGCGGCGAGGCCGCTCTCTCGCGTACCGAGGAACGCCTCGTCGAGATGACCAACGGCTGCATCTGCTGCACGCTGCGCGATGACCTGCTCGAAGAGGTCGACCGGCTGGCCCGCGAGGGCCGCTTCGACTACCTCCTCATCGAGTCCAGCGGCATCTCGGAACCGATGCCCGTCGCGGCCACCTTCGCCTTCCCGCGCGACGACGGAGCGACCCTGGGCGACCTCGCCCGGCTCGACACGATGGTCACCGTCGTCGACGCCGCCAACTTCCTTCCGGAGCTGGCCGGCGGCGACGGACTGGCAGAGCGGGGGCTGGACCAGTACGAGGACGACGAACGCACCGTCAGCGACCTACTGATGGACCAGATCGAGTTCGCCGATGTCATCGTCCTCAACAAGATCGACCTGGTCGATGCGGAGAACGCCGAACGGCTCGAAGCCACCCTCGCCCGCCTCAACCCGGCCGCCCGCATCGTGCCCGCACTGCACGGCCGGGTGAGCCCCGGCGAGATCCTGGGCACCGGACTGTTCGACCTGGAGCGGGCACAACAGGCCCCCGGCTGGGTGCGGGAGATCAACGGCGACCATGTCCCGGAGACCGAGGAGTACGGCATCTCCAGCACGGTCTTCCGTGCCGATGCGCCGTTCCACCCGGGCCGACTGTGGACCTTCGTCACAGAGGGGCTGGACAGCGGCGCCTACGGTCAGATCCTGCGTTCCAAGGGCTTCTTCTGGCTGGCCAGCCGCCCGAACGTCACGGGCTTGTGGTCGCAGGCCGGAGCGGTCGCCCGTTTCGAGCCTTCCGGTGCCCGCGCTGCCGACGACAGCCAGGGCCAGGAACTGGTCTTCATCGGCACCGGGTTGCGCGCCGGCCTGCTTCAAGCGGCCCTGGCCGACTGCCTCCTTGCCGACAGGGAACAGCTCTCCGACGACCCGTTCCCCGCCTGGGACACCTACGGCATCGACGACGCCTGCGAGCACGAGCACCCGGAGCTGGTGCCGCAGGCATGACAGGCTCCGGGTTGGGCGGTGGTCGCAGCCACGGCACCGCCCAACCCGGCAACTCACAAGGTGCGCACACCGGTGCCCCTGTGCTCATACGGAGCACAGGGGCACCGGTGCGTCCGACCTGCTGTGAGAGATGCGGCCGAGCCCGGGAGTGGCTCGGCTCAAAGCGGGACGTCGCCGAGCAGGGGATCAGGGAAAGCCGCCCATCCGTCCCAGCCCAGTGACAACTCCCTGTCGTCCAGCAGGGCCGCATCAAGGGCGGAGCGCAACCGGTCCCGGTCGAGGCCGACGCCGGTGAACGTGAGGGCGTTACGACGTTCGCCGTAGTAGTCGTGCCAGAACCACGAGGCCAGAGTGCGCCGTTGTGGGGATGCGCACCGCCAGGCGCTGTGGTCTCCGGGCTCCAGCCAGCGGTCCGTTTCTTGCAGTTCCATGTGTGGTCCGGCCGACCGCCAGGTCACGACAGATGCGGGCCGGCTGGACAGCCACAGATGGCCGCGGCTACGCAGCACGCCGGCCATGACGGTGGGCAGCGCGTCCGCGAGCCGCTCGGGGTGCAGCGGGCGCCGCGCCCGCCATACCACCGACGTCACGCCCAGGTCGGTAACGGGGCGTGAGGGCACCACGGTCACCGGTTCCAGCCGGGCCCGCCACTCCTCAACAGCGTCTGGTACGGGCCGCAGGAGCGAGGGCGGCAACGCCCCTGCGATTTGCGGCCGTTGTTCGACATGGACGAGCGTGGCGGAGGGGTTGAGGTGGTGCACCAGGGCGGCCACCCCGTCCGTTCGACGGTCGGTGGGGCTCGGCGGGGCCGGCACGATCACGCCGTGGGCGGCTTCCACTCTGCGGGCAGCTATCTCGGCCGGTGTCAGGGGGCTGGTGTGATCCGTACCGTCCCACAGTCGGACGGCCCGGTGGACGCATCCAAGCTCGGCCAGAAAGGCCGCTGGGTTGAGCCCGGCCACAACCGGGGCCGGGACGTAGTGGTCGCCCAGCGCGCTGGCGCCGGTCCGCTGTCGCCACAACTCCACCAGGAACGGCAGGAGATCCAGCTCGTCGGAGAGGGCGAGGACCACATGAGGGTTCCCCACGGTGCGCCGGATGGCCAGCAGGTCCTGCCGGAGGATCACCACCGGGTCGCCGGTGGCCACCCGCGACATGGGCTGCGAGACGGACTGCGATACTCCGGGACCGGTGACGAAGCGTTGCACGACGGGATAGCCCGTGTCCCGGCAGTGGATGGATGCAGCCAGCACCACGGCGCGGGGAGCGGCACCCACCAGCTGGTCCACCGCGAGCCCGCGGGCAGCCGGGGTGTTCCCGATCACGATGCTCAACAGCCCTTTGGGCACTGGGCTTCCTGTCAGTTGAGGTGGGCGATGTGGTGGGGCGCGGGTACCGCGCGCAGCCGGTGCGGAAGCGTGCCGTCGTCCGGCATGCCGGCCAGGAGCCATGCGCCGACCAGTTCCGCGGCGGCTTCGGTGACGATGGGGCCCAGGCGAGCGACGGGGCCGCTGGGAGTGCGATCCTTAGCGCACGGCTGTACTGCGGCGTGGAGCCCCGAAGCCGGGGTGCAGTGCAGCAGGCCGCCCAGGCATCCGGTGACGATGGGAATGCCGTGCGGGCAGGCACGGACGGCCTCGCGCAGCCGGTCCCTCACCGCTTCGCCGTCGGCGCTTGGACAGTTGGTACAGGCGACCAGCGTGAAGGGGCGACTCGGGCCGCCCGGTGTTGCGCGGTTCATCGGTACACCCTTCCGGAGGGTTTGGCCGGGACGGCGCCGCGGTCTGGGTGGTGACCCAGACCGCAGCTCCGTCCAGCGTGAAGGTCGCCGGATATCACCAGGACGACTTGGTGACTCCGGGGAGGAATCCGGCGTGCGCCTGCTCGCGCATGCGAACCCGGGACATGCCGAACTTGCGCAGGTGGCCTCGGGGGCGGCCGTCCACGCTGTCCCGGTTCCGTACCCGGGTCGCGCTGGCGTCGCGCGGCTGGCGCCGCAACTCCGCCTGGGCGGCGGCGCGTTCGTCGTCGGTGGAGGAAGGCCGCCGGATAACCTCCTTCAGCTCAGCGCGCCGGGCGGCGTACCGCTCGACGATCACCTTGCGCTGCTCGTTCTTCGCAATCTTGCTCTGCTTGGCCATCAGACCTTCACTCCTCGTGCGCGGATCCGTGCCACCGCGACCTCGACCCCGATCGAATCAACCGTCTTGATCCCCTTGGCGCTGAGCGTGAGCCGGACGTACCGGCCCTCGCTCGCCAGCCAGTAGCGCTTGCGCTGGATGTTCGGGTCGAACCGACGGGGCGTACGGCGGTGCGAGTGGGAGATGGTCTTGCCGAAGCCCGGCTTGGCGCCGGTCAGCTGGCAGTGGGCGGACATGGTGTGTGGGTCACCTCTCGTCGGAGACGTTATCGGCAATGGAAACCATTCCCATATAGTAGCGCCCATGGCACGCAACGAACTCCGCCCGGTCATCAAACTCCGCTCCACCGCGGGAACGGGCTACACCTACGTCACCCGCAAGAACCGGCGGAACGACCCCCGCCTGGTCCTGCGCAAGTACGACCCGGTGGTCGGCCGGCACGTCGAATTCCGCGAAGAACGCTGACTCACACGCCGACTTAGCAGACAGGAACACCGTCATGAAGCCTGGGATCCACCCCGCCTACGGCCCCGTCGTCTTCCGCGACCGGGCTGCCGACTTCGCCTTCCTCACCCGGTCGACCGCGACCAGCGACAAGACGATCGAGTGGGAGGACGGCAACACCTACCCCGTCATCGACGTGGAGATCTCGTCTCAGAGCCACCCCTTCTACACCGGCACGGCCCGGGTCCTCGACACGGCCGGCCGCGTCGAGCGCTTCGAGCGGCGCTACGGCCGGCGCGGGGTGCGGTGATGGCGGAGAACGGCAGGCTCCCCGTCGTCCTCGTCGGCGGGCTGCACACCGTGCGCGGCAGTGTCGCGCTCCACCACGACCTCTCCGCGGCAGCGGCCGGAACGGTACGCCGCACGGTGCGGGATGCCATGGTGACCGCGCCACACAACAACCTGGTCGACGCCCTCGGCACACGCTTCGTCCCGCCCGACTCCTTCACCGAGGACGTACGCGTACCGCACCGCCACAACCGGCTGCTGCTCTACGCCGCCAACATGCTCCACAGCGCTACCGGCTACTGGGGCAGCACACTGGAAGACAAACGGATGACCGCCGTCTTCTTCTGGATGGCCTGACAGCACGCCGGACCAAGCCAGGGACTCCTTGCCCGGAGCAATACCGATGAACACCAGCACCAGCACCTGCTGCTCGCCGTTGCGGATACCCACTGGCTCAAAGTAAGCGACATCACCGGCCTGGGAGCACAGCCCGGTGACGGTAGGCCCGGTGGCGGGCCTCGGTGGCCTCGGCCGTGATGATCGTGCAGTCCGTCCACCACGTCCGTGAGACGACGGGCCGCCGGGTAGCCGTGGCGATCCGGGCCGGGCCGTCCGTGGCCCGCGTGGTTCGCAGGGTGAGCCTGGTGAGCCGGGACCGAGTGGGCCGAGCGGCAAGGCTGGCGCCACCGGCAAGGGCGGCTCCGCGGGGAAGAACGGCCAGGCTGGCGAGGCCGGTCAGAACGGCAGGGATGGGGCCCCGGGGTCGTCCGGGAACGATGGAGCGGCCGGTGCCTCTGGCTCGCCCGGGCCGCAAGGGCCGCAGGGCGAGCCGGGCCCGGCCGGCCCTGCCGGAAAGGATGGCCGGGACGGGCAGGTCTGCCCGGACGGTTACAGCCTGCAGACCTCACCGTCCGACGAGGATGCGTTGGTGTGCCGCCGTGATGGTTCGCCGAGCCCGACCGCCAGCCCGCCGGTCATCCTCACCCCTGACCGGCGCAGATCGTGACAACGCCCCGCCCCTGCCGTGTGCAGGGGCGGGGCGCTTCGTCGTGTCCCGGGTCAGTTGGTCGGATGCTCTCGCAGCGCCGCGGCCCATGCGACGAGCAGCTGCTCGTACTCGTCCTGCTCCTCGGTGAAGAGCGGGCGTCCGGTGCGGGCGGCCATAAACTCGCGTATTGCGCGGTTGGCCTCGGCGGTGGCGTCAGGGACGCATGTGATCGCCATGTGCTGAACGGTACAGGTCTGCACCGACAAAGACTCATCTGTTCACAGCAGTCACGCGAACGGCCCCCGTCAATGCGGGGGCCGTTCGATCGCTCACCCCCGCTGCCGGGGGTACCGTTCTGGTGTCGAGTCAGAACGGAGTCCAGTATGCCTGCCATCCCGTCTGAGCACACCGGCGCGCGCGTCGCGCGTCTCCGGCAGATCCACCACCTCACCCAAGCGGGGCTTGCCCAACGTGCCCACCTCTCAACGTCCTTGGTCAGCAAGGTTGAGCAGGGGAAGGCGCCGGCCTCGCCCGCGTTCATCGGTGCCGTGGCGCGTGCCATGGGCCTGGCCACCGCGGACATCACCGGCCAGCCGTACATAGAGGAGCTGCGCGCCGACCAGCTGGACAACCTGATCCAGCCCATCCGCGAGGCGCTCGACGTCTACGACCTCGGCCCCGACCCGGAGATCCAGCCGCGCTCGCAACTCGCCCTGGACGCCGAGGCCGACCAGCTGTGCGCGATGGTGCGCGAGACCAACATCAAGAGTGCCGCCGCCGACTTGCCAGCGCTGATCCATGAGGCGACAACCGCGGCCTACCTCGCTCCGTCAGATGTCATGTGGCGCACGCTCGCAAGCCTGTACCGCACGAGCTATGACGTGGCCACGAAGTTGGGCTACGCCGACCTCGCCACGCTCGCGCTTGACCGGCTGGAGTGGGCGGCAACGCGGGCGTCTGACGCGGTGCTCGGCACGCTGCGGCAGTACCTGCGGGGACTGGCCTACCTGCGGGCCGCGCAGTACACCACCGGTAAGCGGCTGGTGGGTATGGGGCTGCGGACCGTCGAGCAGGCCGAGACCGGGCTGTTGCGGGACGTTGTGACGGGACAACTGCACCTCGGCGCGGCGATTCTGGCCGCCCGTGACGGACGCGAAGACGACGTTACGGGGCACCTCGATGAAGCGCAGCGGATTGCCGACGGTACGGGTCCGGTGGAACAGGCTCTCTGGGTCAGTTTCGGCCCCGCGAACGTAGCTCTTCACCGTGTGGCAGCGCTGGCCGAGATGGACCAGTACGCCGAGGCGGTGCAGGCTGCTCGCGGCGTGGACCTCAGCACGTTGCCGCCGTCCCGCGTCGGTCACCACTATGCGGACGTGGCTCGGGCGCAGATGTGGTCGGGCCGGCCGGATGATGCGTACGCGTCGCTGCGCCGGGCGCGGACGGTGGCGCCGCAGCAGACGCGCTACAGCCCGGTCGTGCGGCAGACGATGGAGGATCTGACGTCGCACTACCGGTCGGTGCCAGACTCGTTCTCCAACTTCGCGCACTGGATCGGTATGTAGCTGACGGCAAGTCAAGCTTTGGCCCCAACTATCAAACATCTTTGGTAGTTGGGGCCTTGGCATGTCGGCACTCTGAAGGTGTGAGGCAGACCACTCCCACCCGGGGGCCGATGATGCAGACACAGCCACCAGCGCCAGAGGCGCACGCCGAGGCGTGCCCGATCGACGTAGAGACGATCAGTGAGACGATCCGGCGCGCGCTGCGCCTCGGCAGCGGCCGGCCGGAGCGTGACGAACTGGTGGCTACTCAGGAGGAATTGCGGGGGCATATCGCGCTCCTCATTCCCCTCGCGTGGCAGGAAGTTCGCCTTCTGGAACGTCGTAGCCGGAGGACCGAGGCGTACCAGCTCGGGGCCCGTCTCAACCAGGCCGATCACCGGGCAGCGCAGGAACTCCGATGCGACATCTTGGCCGCTCACGTGCAGATCGGCCACCTTGCCCGCGACTGCCAGTACCTGCTGGCGATGCACACCGCGGCGGACTGGCGATGAGCCGGGCACCGCTGGCGTTCGTTTATGACCGGTGCACCAGCCGCGACCTGCGCGCCAAGAGCGAGCTGGACATGCGGATGACCGGCTGCCACACCTACGCGGACCGTATGGGGTGGGTGCTGGCGGGCCGCTGGCTTGACCTCGGCGAGTACGCCATGAGCACGCACCGCCCCCAGCTCGGCGCCCTGCTGGACGCCATGCGGGCCGAGGCGGGACGCCGGGAGGTGCTGTGCCTGATCCATACCTGGGGACGGCTGGCGAACGACGATACCCACCGGCAGATGCTCCAGAGCCGCATCGTCGAGGCCGGCGGCTACACCGTCACTACCTTCGGCGAAACTGACCGGCACAGCGCCCGCGCCGTGCTGGTGGGGAGGCTGTCGTGACGCCGCGCCAGCGCCGAATCGCGACGTACTGGATGGGCGTGGCTGTGATCGTGTTCGTGATCACGGTCGGCAGTGTGGGCGGCCGTCATGGATGACCTGGCTGCAGGACTGTTGCCCGAGTGTGGAGGTTGCGTCGACTGCGGGGCCTCCGCCGTGGCGCACTACGAAGCCCCTGACGCCACCGGACATCCAGAGGTGGCCCCGCTGTGCCTGCGCTGCGCCCTCCGCCGCCTACGCCCTGGCATGGACGACACCGAGGCGGACTACCTGGTTGCCGCCGCTGCGGAGAACATTGTGCGGCTGCGGGCGCTGCGTGAGTGCCGCATCTGTGGGGCTACCGAGGGTCTGCGAACTGCGCGTGTGGATTCGGAGTCTGGTCCCAGTCGGTTGGTCTGGTACTGCGGGATCTGCATCGACCTGCCGCCTGAACCCGACTTGGAGAGCCACGCCCTGGACCAGCTGGAGGCCCTGCTGCAGGGCGTCTGGAGCCTGGGCGAGCCGTGGCCACCCCGGCCCCGCCCGTTCCCTTGAGACTCCCGTGGTGCCCATCCCCCGAGGCGCCGCGGGAAGGCCGGCCGCCGCACATCCCACCCGGCGGCGGCCGGCCATACATCTGCCCAACCGAAGGGAATCCACATGCCGCCCAACCACTGCCCGCTCTGCAACGGGCCCTGCCGGTACCCAAAGCAGCACAGCCCCTGGAAGTAACAAGCCCCCGTCCCGGCCGAATCTCCTTGCCCGGACTACTCGGCCGGGACGGGTCCGAGCCTCCACAGCAAGGCATCACCTCACCGAATGGAGGCCCACATGGGCCAGTCTGCCCGATCGTTACTCAGCGAGGACCAGTTCGCCGCCGTCTGCTCCACCATCCGAACCGACAACCCCGACGTCGAACCCGACGACGCAGCCGCGATCCTGGCCGAGGCGCTGGCGTTCGTCGCCGCCTGCGCCCAGTTTCCGACGGCGCGCCTGGTTCCGTCCCGCGTGGTCGATGCTGGCTGGCACGCCCTCATTTCTGCACACCCAGACCTACGCCGAACTCTGGGCCCGTCTGGGGGACTTCATTCACCACCGGCCCGAGGCGCCCGACCTCAGCCGCTACAACGAAGGCGTCATCGACCGCACCACGGCCCTGATCGAGGAGGCCGGATACAGCGTCGACCTGGATCTGTGGGGTCCGCCGGACGGTGAACTGGTGGCGGTGGCCGCGAAGTGCCAACGTTCGGACGATAGCGGGCCGATCGTAACGATGCCCAAGCCCTAGTAGGGCTAGCCTCCCAAGTTCCACTGACGAGAGGACTGCCGCCATGGAGTGGATCCGCCCGGAGTACGCCGATGTTGTGGCGTCCATGAGGACAGCCGACGCAGCGATGGGGAGCGACGACCGGCCTCCGCTCCGGGGCTTCATCCTTCCTGCGACCCCTGACGGCGCGGAAGACGAGGAGGAGCTCTGACTCCTGCTCGCACGGCCACCAGCCGTGCGGGTCTCTCGCGCCGCGCAACCCCTACCCCTGAGCCCCCTGCGGTGCCCCGTCCCTCAGCCGCGGGACGGCCGATCGTTTGCCTATCTCGACGGCGGCCACAGCACCATCGGCTATACCTGCTGGAGCAGGGCAGTACAGCTGAAATCTCGACCACACGGAGGAGATCATGAGCACTCTGCAGTTGGCGGACGACGGCAAGCACGGCGGCCAGCCGTCGGACAAACCCTGGACGCCGCCGACCCCGAGCCCCGACGGCCAACGCCCCAAGGTGGCATGAGCTGATGACCGACCCCCAACAGGGGCACGCCGCGCTCGTCCAGCTGCTGGACGAGCGCGGCCTATTGACCCCCGAGTGGCGCGCGGTGTGGGAGCGTACTCCGCGTGCGGCGTACCTGCCCGAGCAGATCTGGCGGCAGGACCGCGACCGGTGCCGCCCGATCACAACCGCCGAGGAGCGGGCCGCCCTGGTCGCGTCAGATGAGCCCGTGGTTACGCAGGTTGACGACGGTGTTGCGGACGGTCCCGGCATCGCAACCTCGTCCAACAGCATGCCGTCCATGGTCGCGCGGATGCTGAACCTGCTCGACGTGCACGACGGTCAGAATGTGCTGGAGATCGGTACAGCCACCGGATACGTCGCTGCCCTGCTGTCGGCGCGGCTGGGCGAGCAGTACGTCGCCAGCGTAGAGATCGACGCTTCTCTGTCAGCGCAGGCGAAGCGATTCTTGTCGGCCGCTGGGTACCGGCCGCGGCTGCTCGTCTCCGACGGAGAACACGGCTGGAAGGCAGGGGCCCCCTACGATCGGATCATCGCGACCTGTGCCGTGCGGCAGGTGCCACACGAGTTGGTCACGCAACTCCGCCCGGGCGGAGTACTGGTGACCCCCAGGGTGGGCGATTTCTGGTGCGGCGCCGTGGTCCGCCTGACAGCCGCGGAGGATGGAACGGCGTCGGGCACCTTCGCCGGGACGGCAACCTACATGCCCATGCGCTCCCATCGTGTCACTGGTGGCCAGACCCCGGATACCTCCTCACCGCACTCTCGGGACAGCAAGGTTTCGCCGAAGGAGACGATCACCCCCGGGTTCGCGCTGTACGCGGGCGCCCGATTGCCGGGCGTCACGCTCACCGAAGGGCGGCACGGTGACGACCTGAGGGTCTGGGTGCACGACGGATGTGGCTCGGGTGCCATTGCGGACGCCGACGGCACTGTCACCGAGTTCGGGCAACACAGCCTGTGGAGTGATGTGGAATCTGTGTGGCTGGAGTGGGACGAGTTGGAACGTCCGGCTCACGGCGACATGGGGCTGACGGTCACCACGGCAGGCGAGCACGTCTGGGTTCGGTCGCCTGCCGAGGTCGTGGTCCCCTTGCCGCGGCCCTAATCCCGGACCAAGGCGGCCAGGGGTACACCGAGCGCGTCGGCGATCAGCAGCAGGTGATCGAGGCTTGCCGAGGTGTGCCCCTGCTCAATGCGGTTGACCGTTTTTCGGTCGAGGCCGGCGCGCTCCGCCAACTTCTCCTGGGTGAAGTTGCGGTGGAGCCGTGCAGATCTGATGCGGTCCCCGATGGCCCGACGGCGGATGGGTACCCAGTCGGGCAAGGGATGATCAGTTGGCACCCGTAAACGCTCACCCGCATCGACGGCATCCGCCACCTCCACGACCTCTTGCCCGGCACAAGCCCAGGCTCCCACGGCAGCCGCTGCTTCATGCCTGACCAGCGAAAACCTCACACGAGGTTCGGAAAGAGAACGACCTCTGAACATCTCAAGTTGGGCTGAAAGCATATACAGGCAGGCAAGTTGAGCCTCGGCAAGCGCCAGGCCCTCGGCGGCATCCTCACGACTCACTGAGGCCCCGGTGAAGTGAACGCCCTGGTTGCCAAGAACCTCCGTCCCCTCCCTGGCCGGAGTCCTCTTCCACCATCAGGAAGGGGTTGCTGCAGTTGCCGCACTCAGCCAGCTCCAGGAGGTACGGCGGTTCGTAGTCACCGCCGCCCTTGGCCTTGCTGGTCACCGTGGCCAGCGTGAGCTTCTCACAGTGGACAAACCAAGAAAGCCGAGGCCGCCTTCTACAGTCCCCGGGGCGACGAATGCCGGTCGTCGTTCACGCCGTCGTCGGGAGGTAGGGGCCGGGTCCTTTGAGGGTGCGTTGGATGGGGGCGGTCGCTGTGTGGCGGAGGCCGGGGAGGGTCGCGACCGACTCGGTGAGGTAGCGGTAGAAGAGCTGGGCGGTCGCCACGTCGATGCTGGCGTAGAGGTTCGCCGTGCCCGTCGTGGCGGTGGCGTAGGCGACTTCGGGGTGTGCGGCGAGTGCCGATCCCGCCTCGGCGAGGCGGGACGGGTCGATCTCCAGCCAGAGGCCGGCCCGGAAGTTCTGCTGGAGGATGTCCGGGTGGTACTCGACGTCGAAGTACAGGGCGCCGGCCGATCTGAGTTCGGTGATGCGCCGGCGCACGGTGGAGGGGGACAGGCCGGTCGCGGCGGCCAGGTCTCCCGTTGCGGCCCTCCCGTCCCGGGCCAGCAGGTCGAGTAGGTGCCGGTCGCTGTCGTCCAGCGGCACCGGTGGGGTGGCGACCGTGGCCCGGTCCGGTGTGTCAGGGGGCGTGAGCGCCGCGACCTGCGCGGCCGTCAGCGGGCCGCGCTTGTTGATCGGGCCGAGGTCGTGGCCGAAGAAGACGTGCAGTGAGCAGTGCGCGGACAGGTCCACCACCTGTGGTGTGCGCGGCAGCTTCTGCAGGAGCGGGGACTCCTCCGGCCCGGGGCTGCGGGTGCGTACCGAGCAGGAGATCTCGGTGCCGCCCGAGTCCAGGTTGACCCAGGTGGTGTCCGTACGCCGTGCCATCGCCTTCCCGAGGGAGGACGCGGCATCCGGCGTGCACCGTACACGTACGAGCCAGACTGAGTCCCCCAGCCGTAGGGGATCGGTCAGGCCGAGGACCCGAAGCTTCCCGGCGGACCGCAGCCGTGCCCAGCGGCGCGCGGCGGTCTGGTCGGAGATTCCGAGGACGTCGGCGATCTCCCGGAACGAGGCCCGCCCGTTGATCTGCAGCGCGTGCACGAGCTCCATGTCCTCTTCCGACAGACTGCGGCACACATGGCCCGGGGTGTCGAGATAGGTCGTCATGGACCCCATTCTGTCGGATCCGCGCATGACGAGCGCTCTGGCTCACGATATCGCCCGTGAGAGCTCCAAGCTGTTTCACGGGATCACCCGCCGGCCTGCTCGGCCCGCCACAGTTCGCCCCAGCCCCCTCACGGGTCGGGGCTCGGTCCCGCAACACCTGCTCAATGCGAACGGAGAATCCCACATGCGCAAATGGTGGCCCCTGACGGCGGTCTGCTTGGGCGCCTTCATCCTGCTGGTGGATGTGACGATCGTGAACGTCGCACTGCCCAGCATGGCTGCCGACCTCGGCGCTTCCTTCACCTCTCTGCAATGGGTGATCGACGGCTATGCCCTGGCGCTCGCCGCCCTGCTGCTGGCCTCCGGTTCCCTCGCGGACCGCTTCGGCCACCGGCGTTCCTACGTCTGCGGTCTGGGCGTCTTCGGCCTGGCCTCGCTGGCATGCGGCCTCGCCCCCAACGCAGAAATGCTGATTGCGGCCCGCGTGGTGCAGGGCATCGGCGGCGCCGCGATGTTCGCCACCGCTCCCGCCCTGCTGCTCACTTCCTACCAGGGCAGGGACCGGGGTACGGCCTTCGGCGTGTGGGGCGCGGCCAACGGGGCCGCCGCAGCCGCGGGGCCTCTGCTCGGCGGGCTGCTCACCGAGCACTTCAGCTGGCCGACGATCTTCTGGGTCAACCTTCCGATCGCCGCTGTCGCCATCGCCACGACGCTGCGGGTGGTGCGTGCCGACCGGCCCGCCGACCAGCCCGTCGGGGCCTCCGGCCACGGTGCGCGGCTCAGCGGAACCCGGGCCCGTGTCGACATCCCCGGCGCGACGGCCTTCACCATCGCCGTGGCCACGCTCACCTATGGGCTCATCCGTGGCGGGGAGGTGGGTTGGGCCTCGGTCGAGACCCTGACGACCTTCGCCGTCACCGCCTCAGCGCTCATCGCGTTCGTGGTGATCGAGCACCGTACGGCGCGACGCGGGGGCGTCCCGATGATGGACCTCGTGCTGCTTCGCCGCCCCTCGTTCGCGGCGTTGATGAGCGGTGCGTTGCTGCTGCAGGGCGGTGCCTTCGGCTGCCTGGTCCTGGTCTCGCTGTGGCTGCAGTCGATGCTGGGCCTCAGCCCGGTCGGGGCGGGCCTCGCCCTGACGCCGCTGGCCGGTGCTTCGTTCCTCGTGGCTGCCGTGGCCGGCCGTCACCTCCAGCGGCTCGCGCCGCACCTCCCGATCGGCATCGGACTCCTGGCCGTCGCGGCAGGCATGCTGGTGCTGCGTGCGGGTATGACGGCCGACGCAGGGCAGACCGCACTCATGGGAGGGCTCGCGGTCACCGGGATCGGCGTCGGCCTGGCCACGCCGGTGCTGGTCTCGGCTGCCACCTCCTCCGTGCCGCCGCAGCAGGCAGGGATGGCCGGCGGGGCTGTCAACACGTTCCGTCAGCTGGGCATGACCTTGGCCATCGCCGTCTTCGGCACGGTCTTCACCAGCCGGGCGGCCGCCGTGCTCGCCGGGCCCGGCACGGTGCCGGATCCGCAGAAGGGTGCCTCGGCGCTGGCCGCGGGGCAGGCCCGGCGCCTGGTGGACGCGGCACCCGCCGCCGACCGGGGCGCGGTGCACCAGTTGGTGCACACGGCGTTCGCCACCGGCCTGGATCGGGTGTTCTTGACCTCGGCACTGGCGGCGGCGATCGGCGGACTGATCGTCCTGATCTTCGTACGGCCGTCGCACAGGGCCGCCGCAGTCCCCGCCGCGGGGCACGCCACGGCCCGCGAGCAGGGCACGCCGAAAGATGATGTCGGTCAGAACGCGAAAGACGGCCGGCAAGGCGCGGGGGACGCCGGGGGCCTGGAAACCGGCCGAGGCGCAGGGTCCGGCGACGGCAGGGAGCACGACGGCGGTCCCCGGCAGGAGGCGAGCGTGGCGCAGCAAAGCTAGAGCCCGTCTCCGCGAGCCGCCGACGCGGCCGAACCGCCGACGGCTGCACCGCACATCCAGCCCACCGCTCCCGGCATGCGTTTCACCGAACACTTCCGGAGTCTCCTCATGTCCACCGATGCAACGGCCCCTGCCGACACCTTCCCCACCACCGCACCGCGCCCCTCGTTCCTCCTGGTCCACGGGGCCTGGCACCGGTCAGAGTGCTGGGACCTCGTACGGAAGGCCCGTGCGGCCGATGGCTGGAGGGCCCGGACGGTCGACCTGCCCAGTGCCGGACCGCAGCGCACACCGGCCGCCGGGATGTACGACGACGCCGACGCGATAGCCGCTCATCTGCGGCAGGCGGACGGTCCGGTGATCGTCGTCGGGCATTCCTACGGCGGCCTCCCGGTTACCCAGGCCGCCGCCGGCCTCGCCGCTCATCTCGTCTACCTGGCGGCGTATCTGCCCGAGGAGGGAGAGTCCCTCCTCAGCGTGCACGGTCACGGCGGCGACACGGCCGAGGACCTGTGCGGCACAGCCCCCGTCGTCTTCGACGACCCCCGCACCGCGCTGTTCGGGGACCTGCCCGACGAGCAGGCCGCGGACGCCGTCAGCCGGCTCGTCACGCAGAGCCGGCGCTCCTTCCAGCAACGGGTGACCCGGACAGCGTGGCGGACGGTGCCCTCCACCTATGTGCTCTGCGAGGATGACAGAGCGCTCCCGCCCGCATTGCAGGAGCGGATGTCCACCCGCGCCACACAGGTCGAGCGGCTGAACACCGGCCACTCCCCCTTCCTGTCCGCGCCCACCGAACTGGCCGCACTCCTGGGCCGGATCGGCTCCAAAGCGGTCACGTCCATGTCGTCCCGCAAGAGCTGACCGGCTGTTCTCCCTCCGTGTGTGTGGTCGGCCGGGCCTCGAACAGGGTGCCGGATCGGGTGAGTTGTCGGGTGCACGGACATGGAGGAAGGGCCTCTTGGTAGCGCGCGGATGTCGAGTCCGGCGAGGAGCAAGAGGCCCTGTTGTCGAGTGTCGAGTGGTCCAAGACCGCTTGGCGCCACGAAATTCCCGGCAACCTGTCCCACCGCACTGACAGCAGACCATCTGACCAGCGACGCATAGCGACTGACGCACCGTCAGGACGAGCGTCACGAGTGTCATTCCAGCATCCCGTCAAGATATCGCCCGTAACGCCCACACCGCACATCAGGCGCACGCGCAAAACCGCAGATCAGACGCCCTTAGTCGCCTTCTCCAGCACCACCACGCACTCCACATGATGCGTCTGTCCTCAGGGGCCACGCGGTGCTCGCTGGAGCCCGAGCACCGGCTCCGATGGGATTCCTGGTCGGTCTCTCGGCAGCAGCACTTGCAGTCCACCTGGCCAGGTTTCGCACGTGACCGGAAGAGGCAGTGTGACGGCTTCGCCATCGATCCCTGCATCCAGTTGCCGCCCCCGGCCGCGCAACGTGATGCTGGCCGCCCTCCAGGCGCTCGCTGCATCACCTGCCGTACCTGGACCGGGCTGCTGCCGCAGCAGCTCACTACGCAGGTGTCGGAGGAGGTCTGGTGGGGTGTCGGTCGGACGCTTCAGCACGATGGCGCCGAGCAGCCCTGAGGTGAGCGTGAAGCGACGCCCCAGGTAGCGGGGAGTGGCGATGTGGTAGGGGTTGTTGGAGACCAGCACCACTTGCGGGAAGTGGACGGCTCCCCGCGGGGTGTCCACGTCGGCTTCGACGCATTGCCTTCCCGTGAGGTAATCGGGTGTGACCGAAGCGAGGGCGCGCACCTTGTCCTCCCGGTACCCAGGCTCCAGCAAGGCGTCGGCGTAGGGGCCGAAAGAGACGTTGTTGATGAAGACGCGCGGGCCTACCAAGCCGAGATCCACACGTGTGGGCACGCCATCGATCAGGGCGCTCAGCGAGGACACCGGGTTGCGGATGTCGAGGCCAAGATCCCGGGCGAAGTGGTTGCGCGTGCCTGCCGGGAGCACCAGCAACGGCCGATCCGTGTCGGCGGCCACCGCGGCCACAGCCGATATCGTTCCATCTCCGCCCGCCACTCCCAGTACCTCAGCCCCCTCCCGGACGGCGAGCCTGGCGAGTGACGCCGCGTCGTCATCGACACTGGTCGACCAGACCCGCGCTCCCATGCCCTCGATCCGGTTGGCCAGGTCGAAACGAGCAGGACTGCCGCCGCCCGAGCGTGGATTCATCACGACCACTACCCGGGTACGCGCCTCAGCTCCAGCCATCACCACACCCACTTTTGCCGCACTCAGCGGAGCACGGCAGTCGCAAGAAATCAGTGCTGGGGGTGCGGCCGGGAGTGGAACAGCGGCCGTCGCTCGGCAGTAGTGCCGGGAGCGAGGCGGCCGACGTCGGCCCGCATCCTTATGGCGTGGAATACCTCAACCACCCCGAGGACTATGGCCATGATGCTCACCGTCAGGGTGAGCGCGGCGATCGAGGTGAACGGCGCGACGATCAGCACGGTGCCCGCCAGCAAGCCGATGATTCCGGAGCACAGCATCCAGCCTCGTGCCGGCATGTCCCGGGGAGCGGAGGCAGCCGTTGCTGTCACCATGATGCCGCGCACCAGCCAACCGAAGCCGATCCACAGGGCGAGCAGCAGAATCGACTCCAGCGTGCCCCGGAAGCAGATCAGACCGAGGAGGACGGAGAGCGCACCGGCGAGGAAATGCAGCGCCCGAAGATGCCGGGGGACATGCGTGCCGAAGGCGGCGGCCAGCTGGAAGACACCGATGACCAGCAGATAGACGCCGAAGAGCACGCCAACGACCCGCAGCGTCTCCTTTGGCCAGGCAAGGACCACGACACCCAGTGCGATGGCAGCCAGGCCCATGGTGAGAAGGGCCTGCCAGGCCATGTTGGCCAAGCCACCCAGGCCTTCGGTGCCGGAGGCGTCCTGTGGCTCGGTGCCGCGCGGAGGTCCGGCACCTGAGGAATCGAAGGGAGATGTCATTCCCTCTGCTCCTCTCAGGAACAGCATGGTCAGATCAGTCCACCTCCATCGTCCCCCCGTCGGCTCTGTATCGCCCGGCGGAAATGGAGGGTTCGTCGATCGAAAGTCCCACGAGTACGGAACAGCCCCCTGACCAGGTGGGACCACGTGGACGCCGGCGGCCAGCTGTCGCTCGACCGCGCCCCTGGCCAGTGCCATCACCCGGTCCGCGCTGTCGCTGATCGTCTGCGCGATCACGATCCCGCTCGCCATGCACCTGCCTCTCCTGGGCGGACGCACGTCATGGTCGCTGCACCGCCGTGACCGCGAACGCCGCCCGTTGCGGGCTGGAATATGCGGCATCAGGCATATTTCCCCTGGCAGTAGCTGATTTGTGATCACGGTGTATGAGGCGAACAATCTGTTTTATAAGGGATGCTCCTGTATCGCCTTGACGCCCAGGCCGTCGTGTGTGGACCGCGGCCCTGAGGCTGTGACCCCCACCGGCTGTAAGGGTCGTGCGAAGGAACCGCCGGGGCGAACAAGATCGGACACGCGGGCGCTCAGCCGGGTTGCCCGGCCGGGGCAACGGGTCGGCTGTGCATCCGGGTTACCTGACCGAAAGGGCCTGAGGGTCCTGATGACTGCGGCGGAGACGAATGACCGCGTCGATGGTCACTGTGGGGCCGGAGACAGGACGGAGGGAGTCCGCCATGCGGATCGTCGTGGACCTGAATCGCTGCCAGGGATACGCACAGTGCGTGTTTCTGGCCCACGAGGTCTTCAGGCTGAGTGGTGACGAGACGCTCACCTACGAGCCGAACCCGGATGACGAGCAGCGCCTGCAGGTTCTGCGGGCCGCTGCCGCCTGCCCGGTGCAAGCGATCGTGATCGACCGGCTGGAAGGCGCTGAGCGGAGGGGGACGCCATGACCGTGCCCGCAATGGTCGCGGAGGTGGTGCGCAACTTCAGGGCCAGCGGCCGGATCGTCATCGTCGGCGCCTCCCTGGCGGGACTGCGGGCCGCTGAAGCCTTGCGCGAGGAAGGCTTCAGCGGGCCTCTGACCATCATCGGGGACGAGCCACATGAACCCTACGACCGTCCCCCACTGTCCAAGCAGGTACTCAAAGGATGGGTGCCGGCCGACCACACCAAGCTGCCCCGCTTGCGAGAAGTGGATGCGCAGTGGCGGCTGGGGGTGGCAGCCACCGGGCTGGACCGGGCAACCAAGCAGGTACGCCTGGACGACGGCGAGCAGGTCCCGTACGACCGGGTGCTGATCGCCACTGGCACCCGCGCGCGCCAGTGGCCCAACCCGGCCGAAGCCGCCCTGGAGGGCGTGTACACGCTGCGCTCGTGTGATGATGCCGCGCGACTTCAACAGGCGCTGGCCGCACGGCCGTCACGGGTCCTGATCATCGGTGGCGGGTTCATCGGCTCGGAGATGGCCTCTGTCTGCCGGGAGCTCGACCTCGCGGTGACCGTCGCCGAGCGGGGCCCGGCGCCGCTGGTCGGCGCGCTCGGCGGAGTGATCGGCGAGATCGCGGCGGAGATGCAGCGCGACCACGGCGTGGACCTGCGCTGCGGGGTGGGCGTGTCGTCGCTGGAGGGTGACGCCGACGGGCACGTGCGGCGTGCTCGGTTCTCGGACGGGACCACCGTTGACGCCGACGTGGTGGTGGCCTCGCTGGGGTCGATCCGCAATGTGGAGTGGCTGGAGGGCTCCGGGCTGGCGTCCGGATTCTGGGGCGTCGGCTGCGACGCCGGTGGCCGGGCCTTCGATATCAACGGCGTGGTGACCGACAGCGTGTATGTGGCAGGGGATGTGGCGCGCGCGCCCCACGTGCTGTACGAGTACCAGTTCCTCGCGATGGAGCACTGGGACAACGCCGTCCTCGGCGCCCAGGCCGCGGCGCACAACATGGTGAACCTCGAGCCCCACTACCGCCCGCACCTGTTGCTGCCCGGCTTCTGGTCCGGCCAGTTCGGCGTCAACATCAAGTCCGTCGGCGTGCCGTCCTTCGGCGACGAGATCATCTTCACGCAAGGATCGGTCGAGGAGCGCCGCTTCGCCGCCGCCTACGGCCGCCGGGGCCGCATCGTCGCCGCCGTCACCTTCAATCACGGCAAGTGGCTGGAGCACTACGGGCAGCTGATCGAGGAATCGGGTCCGTTTCCGCCCCCGCCACCGGGCTGGGACCGGCCTGACGACGCCAAGCCGATACCCGCCCAGTTCCCGGAACTGGGCGTCCCGACGGCGATACCCGAAGTCGTCCTGACCGGCCACGACCCGAGCGAGCGCAAGGCCGTGTTCCGGCCCCGACGCTGAAGCGCCCCTTCGCGACGAAGCGACCCACCGGACCGCGCACCCAGGAAGAAGAACACCATCATGGCCGAGGAAACGCCCTGGCAGCAGTCGCTCCGCTACGCCAACCGCGCCAATCCGTACCCCTTCTACGAAGAGCTGCGCAAGACCCCGGTGGCGCGCCAGCCGGACGGCTCGTACGTCGTCAGCACCTATCGAGAGGTCGTCCAGTTGCTGCACGACCTGCGCGTCACCTCGGATCCGAGGAAACGCCCCGCGCAGCACCAGCCCGTCCGCCCCTTCGAGGGATCGATCATCACTGTGGACCCGCCCCAGCACGACGTGGATCGCCGCCGGATGACGCGGCACTTCGGCCCGCCCGAGTGCCCCCACATGGTCGCCGACTTCGAGCCCGAGATCCGCCGCCTCACCGCCGAGCTGCTGGACCAGATGAAGGGCAAGACCCGGATCGACCTCGTCGACGAGTTCGCCTTCCCGCTGCCCGCGACCATGATCTGCAAGGTCCTGGGCATACCGCTGGAAGCCATACCGCGTTTCCACGACTGGATCGAGACCGCCCTGGACGGGCTCGATTTCGGCCCGGAGGCGAACGACCCCGAGCAGCAGCGCCGGGCGCAGCGCGTCCCCGATGCGGTGACCGGGATCCGGCAGTTCCTTGCCGACCTGCTTCACCAGTACGCCGAGCAGCCCGGCCCGGGCATGTTCTCGGCGATGGTCAACGACGACGGCCCCGAGGGGCGCTTGCCCCAGGATGTGATCATCAGCGATGCCCTGCTGCTGCTCTTCGCCGGGCACGAGACCTCGGTCAACCTGATCGCCCACAGCGTTCTCACCATGCTGCGCCACCCCCACGTCTACGAGCAACTGCGCCACCAGCCGGAGCTGCTCGTGCCCGGGATCGAGGAGTTCCTGCGCCTGGAGTCGTCGGTCCAGATCTGGCACACCCGGGCAGCGCTCGCGGACATCGACATCGCCGGCACCACCATTCCGCAGGGCGCGCCCATCTTCATCGCCTACGGCTCGGCGAACCGCGACCCCGAACGATTCGAGAACCCCGACGAGCCACAGATCGAACGCCCCGACAACCAGCACGTCGGCTTCAGCCAGAGCATCCACTACTGCTTCGGCGCGCCGCTCGCGCGGCTCGAGGTCCAGATCGCGCTCGGCGAGTTCCTCCGCCGCGTGGAGAACCCGCGGCTCGTCGAGGATCCGCCGCCGTACCGCCGCAACCAGATCTTCCGAGGCCCACGCCACCTCCTGCTCGACATCGACGGCATCCGCGACTGACCAGCTCGCGCAAAGGGATCGCCATGAGGGCATTTCAACTGGTCGAGTGGCAACAACCACCCGAGCTGCGCGAGGCACCGGTGCCCGAGCCCGGGGCGGGGCAGGTCCTGGTGAAGGTCGGGGGCGCCGGCGCCTGCCACTCCGATCTGCACATCATGCAGGCACCCGCACCTGGAGACGACACGAGGCTGCCCTTCACACTCGGCCATGAGAATGCGGGGTGGGTGGAGACGCTGGGACCGGGCGCCATCGGCTTCGCGCCCGGAGACCCGGTGATCGTCTACGGACCCTGGGGCTGCGGACTGTGCGCCAACTGCCGGGAGGGCCGGGAGAACTACTGCCAGCAGACCGCCGGTCTGGGCGGGGGCCTGGCCGGCCACGACGGCGGAATGGCCGAGTACCTGCTGGTCCCGGCGTCGCGATTCCTGATCCCGCTGGGCAGCCTCGATCCCCGCGAGGCAGCCCCGCTCAGCGACGCGGGGCTGACCAGCTATCACGCCGTCAAGCGGTCGCTGCATCTGCTGGGGCCGGGCTCGACCGCGGTGGTGATCGGGGCGGGTGGTCTGGGCCAGATGGCCATCCAGATTCTGCGAGCGCTCAGCGCGGCGACCACCGTCGTCGCCGTGGACACCGACGCCGGCAAGCTGGAGACCGCCAAGCGCATGGGTGCTGACGAGGCGCTGCTCTCGGGCGAACAGGCGGTGACGCGCATCAAGGACATGACGCGGGGGCAGGGCGCTCAGCTCGTGCTGGACATGGTCGGCGTGGACCCGACTCTGCGGATGGCCGCTCAGGTGGCCCGGGTGCTTGGCCACCTGGCCATCGTCGGTCTCGGCGGCGGGGCACTCCCCGTCGACTTCTCGAGTCCCCCGCACGAATGCTCGGTCGCTTCCCCCTACTGGGGCTTCATCCCCGAACTCATCGAAGTGATCACCCTTGCCCAGCAGCAAAAGATCAAGATGCTGGTCGAGCACTTCCCCCTGGAACGTGCCGGTGAGGCATACCAGCTCCTGCACGACGGCAAGATCCAAGGACGCGCCGTCATCACCCCCCAGGCGTGAGTACCGGGGCGTGAGTACCGGGCGCGGAGCAGGTGGTGGTCAGCCCAGGGCACGGTCGAGGTTGAAGGCGGCGCTGATGAGCGCGAGGTGGGTGAATGCCTGGGGAAAGTTGCCCAGTTGTTCTCCGGTGTGGCTGATCTCCTCGGCGTACAAGCCGAGATGGTTGGCGTAGGTGAGCATCTTCTCGAAGGCCAGGCGCGCTTCGTCCAGGCGTCCGGCGCGGGTGAGGGCCTCCACGTACCAGAAGGAGCAAATGGAGAAGGTGCCTTCGTCGCCTTCCAGACCGTCGGGACTGGCCTCGGGGTCGTAGCGCCAGACCAGGGAGTCGGACACCAGCTCCTCGCCGAGGGCGTCGAGGGTGGACAGCCATACCGGGTCGGTGGGCGAGACGAACTTGGTCAGCGGCATCATCAGTACCGCGGCGTCGAGTACGTCGCCGTCGTCGTACTGGACGAACGCCTGCCGGGCAGGCGACCAGCCCTTGTCCATGATCCGCCAGTAGATCGCGTCCCGGACCGGGCCCCAGTGGCCGAGTTTGGCGGGCAGGCTGCGGCGTTGGGCGATGCGGATGGCGCGATCGATGGCCACCCAGCACATCAGGCGCGAGTAGAGGAATTTCTTACGCCCGCCACGGGTCTCCCACACGCCCTCGTCCGGCTGGTCCCAGTTCTCGCAGACCCAGTCCGCCAGGGCGCACACCGCGCGCCAGTGGCTGCTGGAGATGGGCCGGCACCACTTGTCGTACAGGTAGACCGAGTCGAGCAGGGCTCCGTAGATGTCCAGCTGGAGCTGGGTGGCGGCACCGTTGCCGACCCGCACGGGCCCCGAGCCCCGGTATCCCTCCAGGTGGGGCAGCTCGCGTTCGGGCAACTCGGCGCGTCCGTCGATGCCGTACATGACCTGCAGCGGCCCGGACGGCCCTTGGCCGCGCCGGTCGGTGTACCGGGTGAGGAAGCTCATGAACGCCTCGGCCTCCTCGGCGAAGCCGAGCCTGAGCAGGGCGTAGACGGCGAAGGCGGCGTCGCGCACCCATACGTAGCGGTAGTCCCAGTTGCGGCCGCCGCCGATCTGCTCGGGCAGGCTGGTGGTGGGGGCCGCCACGATCGCGCCGGTGGGGGCGTGGGTGAGCAGCTTGAGGGTGAGGGCGGAGCGGTGCACCATCTCCCGCCATCGGCCCCGGTAGCGGGACTGGTGCAGCCAGCGCCGCCAGAAGGCGACCGTGGCGGTGAACTCCTGCTCGGCCTCAGCCTGCGGGCAGCGCCACGGCGGAGCCTCGCTGCCGACCCGTTCCAGGGCGAAGACGGCGGAGTCGCCCTGAGAGAGTCCGAACTCCGTCCACACGTCCTTTTCGTCGCATTCCAGTGGCACGGTCGCGGTCAGCGCCAGCGACAGCCCCTCGGAGGCGAACAGGGCGGTCCGGTCCAGCAGCCGCACGGTGTGCGGCTCGGCGCCGTACCCGAACCGGGGGGCCACCCGTGCCCGGAACGGGATCGTGCCCCGCACGCACACCACCCGCCGGATCAACCGGTGGCCGTCGGATGCGCCGGTGTCCGCTACGGGCATGAAGTCCTGGATCTCCCCCAGCCCGTCCTCGGTGAAGAACCGGGTGATCAGCACATTGGTGTCCGGGAAGTAGAACTGCTTGGTACTGGCCGGCACGGTGGCGGCCAGCTCGAACGCCCCGCCCCGGTCCGCGTCCAGGATGGCGGCAAAGACGCTCGGGGAGTCGAAGGCGGGACTGCAGTACCAGTCGATGGTGCCGTCGGTGCCCACCAGCGCCACCGTGCGCAGATTCCCGATCAAGCCGTGCTCGGCGATCGGCAGATACCGGCCGGCCTTGCCCTGTGCCGGTCCTCCGGACATCCGACACCCTCCTTCACCCCCGCCTCGCCTGATCGAACCGATTCCTTCCTCATCGCAACCGGTCTGTCCTCGACCGCGGACACCGTCACGGAGTGACGGCCAGCCTCCAGGGAATCGGCTGCGGCCCCGTCTTCGGCACCTCGGACTGAAGATCGCGGGGCTGGGCCCCCACACTCCCAGTGTCCGGTATAGCCAGACTCGGGGCGATATCTATCAGTCGCGAGACCTCCTCTCGCAGCCATGGCCCGACACGGACTCCCGAGAGAAGGGTTCCGTGCAGCTGCAACGGCCGCCTCATGCGCTGACACCGAGGACGGCACGATGGCAGACCGAAGGCCGAGGAGCGACCCGATCAGACCCGGGGACGCCCCGTGCCCCATCCGTACCCTTCAGCAGGGTGAGCAGCAGTCATTACCGCCGGCCAGGCCGTACATGCCCGCTTCGGGCCCCGTGATTCCCAAGTTCGGAGCGCGGGTTCGATTCCCGTCACCCGCTCCCTGCAGAAGCCCCAGTTCAGCGGCATGGGGGCCGGTTCCTTTTTCAGACCTTTCGAGGTCGGCATGCCCTCCGCGTGCCCCATCTCGCGCTGGCCCGCGTGGGACGAGCATCCCGGGACGTCGCCTTGGGCAACCAGGGCCATAAGCCGCACAACGGGGAGCCGCAGAACTGCGGCTCCCTCATGACCCACCACGACGCACTGCTCCCTGGTTGCAGTTGTGGTTGCATGCGCCGGCTCGACGGGCAGCGAACTCCGCCGGACAGGGCCTCGATGCGGTCGGCACCCATCCGCGACGAGATCAAGGCTCTGGTCGAGGGGCAGGTCGCCGACATCGCACCGCGATAGCGTCGGGGATATCCGAAGCCCCCGCCTGATACGGCCTGCCGCAGAGGCCCATCGACCAAGTGCGCTACGGGCAGAAGGCGTTCTGACCAACATGCCGCGGTCCGACTTCGAACGCCGGGTAGCAGTCTCGGAGCCGTACTGGGACGCTCTCGCCGAGGCCGCCTTCCAACGACGCTTCCACCGTCCGCGCAGCTACCGCCACCCGCGGACCAGCAGCCCGGACCACTACCACCGCCTCCTGACGGCACTGTTGCGCCGACGCAGGGCGATCACCAGCACACTCCTGGCGGAGCCGCTGGGCGTCACTCGCACCAACCCCTCAAACCAGTTCCAGGACGGACACCGGCTCCTGGACCTGCACCGCGTCGCCGTCACACCACTTCCTGGATCGCCCGCCCGCACCCTCGAACAGCTTCGGGTTCGCTTGCCTGACGAGGACCACCAGGCAGATCAAACCTGACAGTTATTCGGTGACAAGCCCCAGCGATGTACAGCGACTGACGCTTCGATCACCTCCAGCCGGCAAGGTCGTCCAGGTCGCCTGACACGCCGGGGTCGCCGCGATCAAGGTTGCACGGTTCGCGAACCCTCCGCTACCGTGCTCGGCATCTGTAATCGACACGGAGGAGTGGCGAGAAGCTAAGCGACTTGCGAAGGACCGCGATCAACAAGTCCGTGAGGACTGATCGACGGTTGAGAGGGCCGAGGAAGGCCGGAGTCGGACACAGGATCCGACCACCCCATCTCCGCTGCTGAACCAAGCAGCGTTCTTCACCGAGTTCGTTATGCGCACTCCCACTCCGGGCGATGCTCCGCCGTGGCATCGCTCCTCGATTACAAGGATTCCCCATGCTTTCCCGCTCATCCGAGCCTGCCATCGGCACCCCCACGGGACCGGCCGCGCCAGCCAAGACCAACACGGTCGTCCTCACCATGATGGTGGCGGTCTTCCTTTCCTTGCTGGACTCCCAGATCGTCGCCACCGTGCTGCCCCGCGTGATCAGCGATGTGGGTGGTTTCGACCAGTTCGCCTGGGTCACCACCGGTTACCTCATCGGCGGCAGCGCCGCCGCCCCCGTGTACGGAAAGCTTGGCGACCTCTTCGGACGCAAGCGCGTCTTCATGGCCTCCATCATCGTCTTCCTGCTCGGATCCGCCCTCTGCGGTCTCGCGCAGACGATGGGCCAGCTCATCGCCTACCGCGTGCTCCAGGGCATCGGCAGCGGCGGCCTGTTCATCTGTGTGCTCGCGATCATCGGCGAGATGTTCTCCCCGCGCGAAGGCGCCCGCTACTACGGCTGGTTCTCTCTCACCTTCGGCGCCGCCTCCCTCGCCGGCCCCACCCTCGGCGGCATCCTCGCCGAACTCGCCAACTGGCGCTGGGTGTTCTTCATCAACCTGCCCATCGGCACAGTCGTCCTGCTGATCGTCTCTTCGATGCTCGACCTGCCCACCCGCCGCCGCAAGGCTCACATCGACTACGTCGGAGTGGTCCTCCTCGTCCTCGCCGTCGTCGGCCTCAACCTGCTGACCGGCTGGGCCGGCATCACATACGCCTGGAACTCCCCGGTCATCGTCGGCCTCATCGCCGGATCCGCCATCGTCGTGGTGCTCTTCATCCTTTCGCAGCGCCGCGCCACCGAGCCCGTGATCCCTCTCCGGCTGTTCACCGACAAGACTTTCACCCTCGTCGTCGTCCTCGGCTTCATCTCGGGATTCGTCGGCCTCGGCCTCGTCAACTACCTGGTGCTGTGGCTGCAGACCGTGCTCACCCTCGACGTCCAGCAATCCGGCTTCGTCCTCACTGCGATGATGCTCGCCGTCGTACTGACCTCCTACATCAGCACCAAGGTCATCGGCCACACCGGCTCGTACCGCTGGTTCCCGGCCCTCAGCATGGTCGTCTTCGCCCTCGCCGCGACGCTGTTCTCCACGGCAGGACCCTCCACCAGCATCCTGCTCGCCGTCGTCTACATGCTGCTGTTCGGCACCGCCGGCGGCCTCAACTCGCAAGCCCTCAGCCTCGCCGCCCGCAACACTGCGAGCACACACGACATCGGCGCCGTCCAGGGCACCGCGACCCTCACGCGCCAGCTCGGCACCGCGCTCGGAGCCTCCTTCTTCGCCGCCATCATGACCAGCCGACTCAGCACCGGACTCCACCACAACCTCGACACGTCCGGTGTCGACATCGGCAAGGAAGGTTCCCTCTCCCCCGAGATCATCGGCAAGCTGCCCGCCCCCCTCCGGCTCGAACTCGCCGGCGTCTACGCGGACTCGCTCCGCGTCATCTTCTACGCGGTCATTCCCATCGTCCTGGTCGGACTCGTGGCCTCGTTCTTCCTCAGGGACGTCAAGCTCGCCGATGCGCACGCGCCGGCCGAGCCGGAAACGTCCTCCGCCGACGAGAGTGCCGACTCCGGCTCGGCCCCTCACAGCAATTCCTGACTCACCACTCGACGAGTGGCTTCCTGCGCGGCGTCCGCCGTGCGGCACATCACAGAGGAGAAACACGCATGATCCTGGTTACTGGCGCCACCGGCAATGTCGGCAGCGAACTCGTCGCCCGGCTAGCCGCCGAAGGCGTACCCGTGCGGGCCATGACCCGTTCGCCCCAGAAGGCGAACTTCCCCGCCGGCGTCGAGGTCGTCGCCGGCGACTTCGACAAGCCGGACACCCTGCCCGCCGCCCTCGCCGGCATCGAGCGCGTCTTCGTCGTCCCGCCGGGCTACGGCCCCGAGGGCCCCGTTCAGGAGACCACACTCGTCGCCGCCGCCCACAAGGCCGGTGTCGAGCATCTGGTCAAGCTCTCCACCAGCGGCGTCGGCTTCGGCGCCACCGACCCGCTCACTTCCGGCCACCGAGCCGGCGAGCAGGTCATCAAAGAGTCCGGCCTGGCGTGGACCATCCTGCGTCCCGGCACCTTCATGGTCTACCTCTACGGCTATGCCGACACCATCAGCAAGGAGCGGACCATGTACGTCACCGAAGGTGACCCGGTCTCCGCCATGATCCACCCGCGCGACATCGCGTCCGTCGCCGCCAACGTCCTCACCACCTCCGACCACGAAGGCCATGCCTACACCCTGACCGGCAGCGAGGCTCTCAGCCCACAGCGGCAGAGCGAGATCATCGGTGAGGCCCTCGGCCAGGAGGTCAAGGTCGTCGAACGCACCACTGCCGAAGCCCAGGCGGAGTTCGACCGCCTCGGCTGGGGCGGCTCGCGCCTTGAGGCCCTGCTTGAGCTCAAGCGCCAATCGGCCGCCTGGGACTGGCAGATCTCCGACTCCGTCGAGAAGATCACTGGCACAACGCCGCTGACCCTGCGCACCTGGGTCGACGAGAACATCCATATTTTCGGCTGAGCCGACCGCGTACGGCAGGGCAAAGATGCAGTCGGGGCCGGCGTGCCGGCCCCACGCCGCACCCGCAGCACGGCACAACCTGCGCAGGCTGCGCTGCGCTCCTGACAAACTCCACCTGCCGGGGTCGCCGGGGTCACGAGGTGCGTGTCCCCGGCGAGGCGGAGCCGCTCCGGGGTGCCCGCGGAGCCGACGGGGCGTGATGCGGCAAGAAAACACCGGGCCGCAAACGCGGCCCGGCCGTCGACGTGCTGGGCCTGATGATCACGATCGTGATCAGCAAGGTGACGGGCCCTGTCCGGCCCGATGCCCACCGAGGCGAGCAACTGCGGGAAATGGCAATTCACGTGCCGGGCCAGATGGTCTTCCGGTTCACGGATCTGCCCGGTCAGCTGGTTTGGTGGGGATATTTGAATCTCCTCACCCTGCACCGAGGATGACCTCGGAGTTACTCACCTTGATTCCTCAGGCGTGCACGTGCTGATCCCAAACTGGAGGGCTGGCACAGTGGTTGAGTGGCTGGGCACAACGGCCTGGAACGACGGTCCGGGGCGAGCGGGGCTTCTCGCAGGTGGCGGCAGAGTGTGGCGTGGGTGGGGACTCAGGGCTCGATGACGAGGCGTTCGATGAGGCCGTCGCGGAGTGTGAACTGGTAGCGCAGATCGATGGTCCCGCCGGGGAAGTTGCCCTCGAGGTGGTGGGTGGCGATGTAGCGGGTTGCGTCGGTCTGCTGGGCGCCGGTGAGGTGGATGGTGTAGTTGAATTCGGTGGCGGATCGGTCGAGCCATTCCCCGATCGCCTCGGTGCCCTCGTAGGTGTTGCCGTCGTCGATCACTGTGGCTGCGCAGGTGAACGCCGTGATGGCGGTTGCGGTGTCGTGGGCGCGGTGCGCTTTCAGGTAGCGGGTGATCACCTCGGGCAGGGCGTCCGGGGTGCTGGTTCGGGGCGGGTTGTCGTGCATGACGCTCCCTGGGGTGGTGGCAGGTTCAGACGGTGGGGGTGGTGCCGCCGTCGATGACGTGTTCGGCACCGACGATGGCCGAGGCGCGGTCGGAGACGAGGAAGGCGACGAGCTCGGCGACTTCCTCAGGCCGGTTGGGACGGCCCAGCGGGATGCCGCCCAGGGAGTCCATGAGCCGGCCCAGCGCCGCTTCCTGGGTGATGTCTGCGTCGTGGGCGATCCGGGCGACAAGGTTGTCGGCGGCCGAGGTCTGCACGAAGCCGGGCGAGACGGTGTTGACGCGGACGCCGTGCGGGGCGACCTCGTTGGCCAGGCCCTTGCTGTAGGTGGTCAGGGCGGCCTTGGCGGCGGCGTAGGCCAGGGTTCCGTTCCACAGCGGCATGCGGCGCTGGATCGAGGTGACGTGCACGATCACGCCCTTGCCCGTGGCGATCATGTGCGGCAGGAGTGCGCGGTCCAGGCGGACAGCGGCCAGCAGGTTCGTGTTCAGCTCCCTGGCCCAGTCGTCCTCGCCGAGCGCTGCGAACCCTCCAGCCGGCGACTCGGACCCGCCGAGGGTGTTGACCAGGATGTCGACGCCTCCCACGCGGGCGTCCACCTCGGCGGCGACGTGGGCTGCGCCCTGGGCGGTGGACAGGTCGGCGGTGATGAACGCATTCTCCTCGACGTCGTCAGGGCGGCTGCGGGCGGTGACCAGTACGTTTGCGCCGGCCTGGGCGAGACGTCGGGCGATGGCGGCTCCGGTGCCCTTGGTGCCGCCGGTGACCAGAGCGCATCGGCCTTCGAGGGATTCGCTGAGGGAGGTCACGGTGTGCTCCGTTCCCGGGTGCGGACACAGAAGGCACCGCTCCCGTTCATTACTGCTAAAATAGCACCCACTAACTTCGACTTTAGCAGTAACTGAGGGGGTGGCCGCCGTGGCAAGCCGAATCAGGCTGTCGGACCGAGAGTGCCCGCTGTCTACGACGGTGGAACACGTAGGCGAGTGGTGGACGCTGCTGATCCTCCACGACGCCTTTGACGGCTACACCCGCTTCGACCAGTTCCAGGAGAGCCTGGGCATCTCCTCCAGCATGCTCACCACCCGGCTGAAAACCCTCGTCGCGGACGGGCTACTGGAACGCCGGCCCTACCAGTCCAACCCCGTGCGCCACGAGTACGTCCTCACCGAACTCGGGCACTCCCTACGACCGGTGATCGTCGCCCTGGCCGCATGGGGCAACTCCCGCCTCACATCGGCCGAACGCAGCATGATCCTCATCGACGCGCACAGCGGCGAGGAAGTCGAGCCCGTCGTCGTCGACGCCAAGACCGGCCGCCGACTCGACGACAGCGCCACCTACATCTTCACCGCAGGCCCCGCGGCCAGCGACGCCATGCGCCACCGCTACGCGACACGACCGGCCACCCCCGCGGAGGCGTAAGGCTGGTCCGGACATGCACCGAAAAACGGCCTTGAGCAGGGCCGGGACGCACAGGTCGTACCTGATCGACCAGGCAACACCGGCTCGCCGCAGCATCACGCATGCCAGTCATCCCGAGCCGTGCCCACCCCCTGACCCACATCAGCAGTTCGCGATATCCCGCCGCGGTGGCGGGGAAGCTCCCGGTCCCGATCACCTCCCCCAGCGAGGAGACCACCGCGGCGGCATGAACATCCCGGTAGGTGTCCACACCGAGGACGACCTCCCCACCCGGCGGACGCCGGCCGGTGCGTGGGGTGCTTGAACATTCGCCTCCCGACCACATGGCGCTTCCAAGTGGCCGACAAGTTGCCCATGAGTTTACGGGCGATCTCGATCAACTGGCGGGTACACAAGCCAAGTTCCCCTGACCGTCCGATGCCGAACGCTCACGGCCCCTCACTCCAGGTCCGGTCTTGATGCAACAGTCGTGGTCGAACGGCAGAGCCGGAGCACAGCAAGACCGTGCCGAACACCTCACCAGGCCGTCCCCGAACGCAGGAACCCGCCGGCAAGCCGACGGGGGTTCCTCACAGCCCCTATAACGGGGGCCAGGGCTATACGGGCCTGACCAGGTGGAAGACCTCCCGGGCGGCGTAGCGTTTGAGGCATCGGACGATTTCGCGTCGGGTCTTCCCCTCCTTGATGCGGCGTTCGCAGTAGACCTGGGTGCGGGGGTCGAAGCGCAGACGGGTCTGCACGATCCGGTGGAGGGCGGCGTTGGCTTGCCGGTCGCCTCCGCGGTTGAGGCGACGGTACTGCCGACTGCCTGAGGAGCGTTCTACGGGGCTGACCCCACAAAGCGCGGCGAAGGATGCTTCGCTGCTCAGACGTTCCGGGTTGTCCCCCACCGTGATCAGCAAAGTGGCGGCCGTGTCCGGACCGATACCCACCACTGCGAGCAGCTGCGGGGCGTGGCGTTCCGCGAGGCGGGCCAGGCGATCTTCCAAGTCCCGGATCTGGTCGGTGAGCTGCCCGATCCGGTGAGCCAGCAGGCTCAGGGTGATCCGAGTGGCGTGCAGCACCGGGGCTTCACCGTCCTCGTCCTTCTGGCGCACGTCGGCGAGCCGTGCGCAGGTGCGGAGGAGTTCCGCATTGTTCAGCCCGGCCATTTCTTCCGCAGGTTGGGGTCGGCAGTAAGGAGGACGGCCTTGAGCTGGTTGATGGCCTGAGTGCGGGCTTTGACGGCCGATCCCTTGGCCAGTTTGTATAGCCGGGCGATCTGCACGGGTCCGTCGCCTGACTTGGCCCTGGCGCGGGCTCGCCCGCTCAGCACCGCCCGGGCCGCGTTCCCGGCATCGAGCGGATCTGTCTTGCCGCGCCGACGGCGATCTGCCCGGTCCATCCGGTTCACGTCGAACACGTCCACGCCCTGGGACAGCAGATAGCGGGACAGAGCCGCTCCGAAGGAGCCGGTCCCTTCAATCCCGGCCCGCCTCACCACGCCCAGGCCCCTCGCCCACTTCAGCAGGTCGCGGTATCCAGCCGCGGTGGCCGGGAACTCGCCAGTAGCGAGCACTGCCCCTACCAAGGAGAGCACCGCAGCCACATGAGCATCCCGGTGCGTGTCCACTCCCAGCACCACCTCCCCCGTGGGGCGGCGACGGCGCCTACGCGGGGCGGGCGACGTACTGGACGTGCTCGTTGGGGACATGCTCGTTCCCTTCCGGTCCGATGGCATCGCGCCGCCGGCACCGGGTCGCGTGGGGCGGTCAGAATCGTGATGACGCCTCATGGATCGGCAGGCCCCGATCGTGACACACCCCACCAGCCCGGTACCGACAACGCACCCTCCCCGGCCAACGGCCGACACTGTGAGAAAAGGACATCGCGGTCAGAGATCTCATGAGTCAGACTCCGGGCCGGGGAAAGCACCCACCCAGCCTCCCGCTCCTCACGACATGTGGACCCCCGTTGTTCAAACTCGACCGTCAGTCGGGACCATTCGACAGCTGGCGCCCACTGACGACAGCGAGTGGACCGAACAAGGAGCCCCACAGCATTGTCATTGTCGAGACCATGCCCGGGCGCTGAAGTGGTCGTCGAGTGGCAGCGCCTTGCCGCCGCCGTGGACCTGGCCGATGCCGACCCGGACAGCGGTGGCCCTGCCCGCCGGCATGAGCGGCCGGTGTGGCCCTGGCCTGGGCCCTGGGCTACGAGCCGGTTGAGAACCGAATCAAGTAGTAGAGGGCGTCGGATGCGGTGCTGCTCAGCGGGTCGCCTTGGTGGACCGGCAGTGCCGCCAGTGCTGTGCCAGGGCCGTAATCGCGGGCGGCGGCGCTGATGCCCGAGATGGTGGCGGTGAACTGGACTTCGGAGGGAAAGGCGTCGGGATCGGATGTGGTGACGAGGAAACCATCGCCCGGAGCGGGGTTGTAGGGGTCGATCTCGGTACCGCTGCGGATGTCCTTGTCGAAGATCTCGACGGCGCTGCCCCGAATGCTGAGCGACTCGTCGCTCTGGAGGGTGCCCTTCACGGTGAGTTCGCCATCCGTGCTCAGCCGCGACGTGCTGTCAACGCCGGTGGCGGTGGCACTGACGGTCAGGACCTTGGTCTCCACGGGTCCTGAAGCCACCACCGCGGTGGCGGAGCAGGTACCGGTGAGGTCGGTCTCGCCATCGACGGTCAGGGGGCCGTTGATCGTGAGTGGGGCCGTGATGGTGAGGGCGGGGCCGCTGACGAGTTCGCCGACTTCGATGCCGGGCAGTACGGGCCGGTCGACGGTGACCGTGAGCGAGTCGTAGCGCATCATCCCGCTGGCGGCGCTCTTCAGGGTGAACACGCAGTCGCGGGTGAGCGGTTGGGTGATGTACGGAAAGGTGACGCGCCTGCCCGATGGTTCGTCCTCGGTGTACAGAGTGTGTTCCCCGGCCGGTCCGCTCCACTGGAGGACGATCGTGTCGCCCGGACGAACCAGGGTTGCCGGGGTGGGGTGGGGCGGGTCTCCAGGGAGGTTGAGATGAGCGGTGAAGTTGGCAGCCGTCGATGCCATGGGGTCAGACCTCCTCGGCAAGGCCCGCGGTGGCGAGTCCGAGCCCTCGCTTGATGATCTCGAAGGTGTGGGTGCGTCCTGACGGTGGCTCGTCGGGGGTGGTGGCAGCGGATTCGACGAGCTCGACGACTGCGGTGCCCGGCTCACGGCTGATCCGGAGCCCCTTGAGTTCGATGGCCAGGCTCGGCGTCACCGTCTGCCGCGGCGCATGTTCGGAGGGGGTGAACCTGGCTGTGCCGTCCTGCGGTACGGCGATCAGCACGTCTTCCTGCAACGCCGCGACCGACCACGTGGCGGGTGTGGCGAGAGGGGTGATCCCGCTACCGGATACCAGGAGTTGCCGGGCCCCGGCGCCGACGGGCAGTCGGATCGTGAGAAGCGGGCAGTACACGGGCTCGGTCTGGTGGTTGGTCACGTTGATCCGCAAGTCGCACAAGGAGAGTTCGCCGTCCGGAGGACTCGCGTACACCTGCTCCGGGACCGTTACACAGGTGTAGGTGAGCAGCGTCTGTTCGTCTGCCGGGCTGGAATTCATGGCTGCCCTTCGCGATGGAGGCTGGGAGAAGTCCGTGCACGCGGTTACACGCCGAATGCGAACCAGTAGAACTCGACTTGACGGGGTTCAGGAGTGCCTTCAACGGCCCAGGTGACCTGGCTGCCGGCGCGGACGGGGACCGTGAGATTGCCCAGTCCACTGACGGTGGTGGTCTGGAATTCGCCGACTTTCAAAGTCAGTTCGCCGCTCCCCCCATAGGCGCTGGCCACCACCACCCCGTCCGTGGTCATGGTCCGCGTGCCTCCGTTGGCGGACAGCTCCTCCACGGCTTTGAGGATGCGTACGGTCCCGGTCGCGGTGAGTCCCTGCCTGCTGGTGACCCTGGACGCGGTGAGATCCGTCGCGAGGTTTATCTGTGTGGCGTTCACGGTTCCCGAGAAGCGCAGACGGTCGGCTTCGACCGACGGCGTGCAGAGTGTGGCCTGCGTCTTCAGCTCTCCGGTGACCAGGGCGCTCGGCGCGGTGAGCGACTCCGTGATCGTGAGCTGTCCGTCGATGTGCATGGGGGTGGACGGGCCAGGCGTACCCACCTCACCGGGCACCGTGATCTTCTCGTAGGAGGGCACGTCGACTGCCACGGTCACCGAGTCGTACCGGTTCGTGGTCTCGCCTTCGGCCTGGGAGACGGTCTGGAGGGTGAATGTCGTGTCCCGGAGAAGTGGGCCGCACACCAGGCTGCCCGCACCGTCCGCGAGCTCGGTTCCCGTGTCACTGTCCTGCCAGTGCAGGATGCGGGCCAGGCCGGGCGCGGGTTTCCAGGCGATGGTGACCTTGCTGCCGCGAGCGACCCGGACCAGCGGCAGGGCCGCCTCGGTGTGTTGCTCCGGGAAGACCGCGAGGTTGGTACCCGTGACCGCGCCGCCGCGGACCCCGACCGGGAACTTGGGCAGCCTGAGGGTGACGGGCCGCGACTCCGGTTGCTGGTCTTCAGTGGCAGTTACCTCGGTGACCTCGGGGTAGGACACGCCCACGGTGCTGTTGACGGCCATGGGGAAGAAGTCGAACCGAAGCGACTTGTCCGTGATGACCGTGGAGCCTCCGGACGGGGTGAAAGTAAAGCGTACGAACCTGTTGGTCCGGATCGGGTCCTCCGCCTCCCAGCCTTCCGGCACCGATGTCACATTCACGTTCTGGGAGCTTGCGGCCAGGTCCCGGGCGCGTTGGCCAACAGGGAAGGTGACGGTGATGCCGGTACACCGCACGGGGCTAAAGCCTCCGTTGGTGACCAGCAGGGTGACCTCCGCTTCGGTGGGACCTGAAGGGTCGGATTCCAGCGGATCGGGATCGGTGTAGAAGCGATGGGTGAGCAGGGGTGTGGCAGCGGCCTCGGTGGTCATGTCTGCCTTTCTCCAGGGCGGTGCGCATCGGGGTGGACGCTGTTCGCCGGTCCCCCGAACGGCATCCACACCACCAGGGTGGTGGGGCCGCCCGGCACGAGCCCGCTGAGTGTGAGTGTCTCGCCACGCAGCATGGGCATGAAGACGGCTTGGCTGGGTCGCCTACTGCTGGCGTGAGCGCGCATCGGCCGCTGGTCGCCGTTCACGTGCAGGGAGAAGTTCGAAGTGATGTTCCCGCCGATGTAGAACGCATGGGCCACGCACAGGCCGTCGGATTCGGCGGTCAGGGAATCGCCTGCTAAGCCCAGGCGGCGCGTGCCGCCGAGCATTTTGACGGTCTTCTTCGCGGTGAGGTTCCTGGTGGTGACGTGCTGCACTTCGACGTCGCCGGGTACCTCGATGGAGCCGTCCACCTGGAGCGGGCCGTCGACGGTCGCGCCGGCTTCCGCGGTCAGGGTGTCCGTCACGGTGACGGCGGTGGACGCGTGGAACGCGCCGGATGCTTCGAGTCCTTGTTGTGCGACGAGCGTTCCCGCCACGGTCACCGGTACGGCGAGGGTGAGCGTGCGGTTGTGCCCGCTCAGGGGACCCGTGAGGGTGAGCCCCGCCAGGGTGGGCGAATCGACCTGCACCGTTACCGTGTCGTAGGTCGTGTCGCCGGTTTCCTGGTCGCGGGTGCGGAGGGTGAAGGTGGTCGTGCGTTGGAGCGGTTCGGTGTCGAAGCGGCTGAGGTCGGAGACGTCGATTCCGGGCGCCGAGTAGTCCGCGGACAGGTACTGCCCGAACAGGTGGCGTTCGACGCCCTGCCGGTATTGCCAGCGGAGGGTGACGGTGGACCCGGCTTTGACGAGGGTGGCGGGGGCGGTGTCGGCGCCGCTGCCCGAGTAGCGGTGCACGGAGAACCGGTTGGGGGATCCGGATTCGAGCTCCGGGCGGTAGGGCACCTTCGCGACGTCCAGGGGCACCGGTTGCCTGGTGGTGTTCTGTTGCAGCGGTTCGTTGTCCTCGAACACCTTGATGCGTGCATTGCCGTGTTCGCGGTTGATGCCAAGGCCACGCAGCCCGACCGTCAGGCCGTCCTCGTCGAAGATGAATCCGTCGTCCTTGGCGGTCAACAGGCAACGGACCGCGGTGTCGGTGGTCTCCAGCGACCAGCTCCAGAAGTCGTCCAACAGGGCGATGCTGATGCCGTCGGCGGACTCCACCAGGGACTGGGCGGTCGTCCCCATCGGCAGTTCGATCACCAGGCCCCGGCACAGCACGTCCTCGCCGGGGGCCGCCGAAATGACGATGTCCAGGTCGGCACGGTTCAGTGGTGCGGTGGCGTGGCTGGCTTGCAGGGGAAAGGGGGCGGAGGTCAGGGCGTGGTCGAGGGCTCCCCGGCCCAGGGCGTAGGCCGGTGGTGGAAGTTCTTCGCCGGTGATGCCGGTCGTCATGCGTGGTCCTCCTCGGGCTCGGCCGGGTGCAGTTGGAGCCAGCCGGTCCGCAACTGCGGGCTTGGCAGGGGAAAGTGCGGTTCGGGAGTGCTCGGGCGGGTCGGTAGTCCCTGCCATGTGCCGGCCGGGGACTTCTGCTGCCAGCTCCAGGTGCCGTGGCGGTCGGAGGGGCGTGGCAGGACCGGGCTCTCGTTGCCCGGTACGGGGAGCAGGGGCATCGGCCCGAACCGGAAGGCTGCGGCCAATGCCTCCAACGGCTCCTCGAACGCCCGGCCAGGCAGCCGAAGGTGGGCGGTCGGCAGGATTCCGGTGGTGGCGTGGACCGCTCCGTACGGGTCGACGAGGAGCGTCAGCCGTGCCGAGCTGGCGGTGTCGTGGTCGCGCGGTGCACGCACCGGCAGTGCCAGTCCGTACCCGGCGGCGATCGGCCGCAGGTAGCCGTCCGGATCGTCCAGGTCGCTGAGGTCTTTGTCGGCCAGAACGGTGTGCAGGGTGCCGTAGTCCCGTTCCAGGAAGTGGCCGAGCAGCCCGTCGTCCAGGTCGTCGCACTCACCGAGCCGCACTGGCCAGCGATAGCCGAGCAGCGCCGGGGGCACGGGGTCCAGCAGGTTCCGCCAGGACGGGTCGTACCGTGCGGGGCCGTCCAGGTCGATCCTGGCGCAGGCCCGTACCAGGGCCAGCGGGCGGCCGAGCAGGCGTCCGAGGGTGGTCCCGGGGGTCTGGTCGCCGTTCGGTGCAATCGTCGTCAGGGTGCGGTCGAGGGCGCGCAGCAGGGTGACCAGGGTGCGGGGGTCGCGCTCCAGCAGGGTGGCGACCAGGTCGTGCAGGTGCCGGTGGTCCTCGGCCAGGTCCTCGTGCTGTTCGTAGGGAGAACCGGGAAGCGGCAGCCAGGCCAGCCGGGTGACGCCGTCAATGGTCACCGCCGTGTCGACGGCGCCGAGCGCCGCTCCGTCCGAGCCGTAGCACAGCAGGGTGCGGTCCAGGTGGTTGGGGATCAGCCAGCCGCACAGGGCCGCGCCTGCGTGATCCCCCTCGGCGGGGGTGTCATCGTCGGTTGCCGAAACGGGATGGAGCCGGGTGCGTGCGGGCTGCGGCAGCCGCGGCTTGACCTCCACGAAGCGGCCGGCGTCCTGGGTGACCACGGTGATCGGGTGGCCGTTCTCGTCCAGGCCCGGGCACAACTCGTCGGCGATCCAAGGGCGGAAGGCGTGCGCGGGTGTGCCGTTGCCGATGGAGTCCCGCAGCTGGATCTCGTCGGGCACGACCACCGGCAGGGCTCGGCCGAACCGGTCGACGATGCTCAGCCGGTGGAAGGCGAACTGTCCGGAGCGGATCTCCTGGAACCGGGACGTCGGCCACAAGACGAAAGGGTGGGGCAATGATCCCAGGTCGGGAGGCCGGATGAGGGCGGCCTGCTCCGCCACGGCGGCGCTGCGTACCCGCGAAGAACCATCCGTCTCCAGCGCGTTGTTGACCGAACGAGCGGAGAGCTGGTCCTGGAAACCATCGAGCGTCTGGGCGATGAGGTCGCCTTCACCGGCCAGCGCCGCCAGTGCCAGCAGCTGCTCCCGGTACGGTCCCGAGCGGTCCTCCGCGTACTGGCGCAGCCTCCCCTCCTGCTGCTGGGAGGGTGTCGGAGTGAGGAACTGGCGGCCGCGCAGCGTGATCGCTTCGCCGACACCACGCCGGCGGGGCCAGCGATAGCCGTGGCCGTCGAAGACCCAGTTGGCGTTCTCCGGGGACTGGGCCGAGTCGGGCTCCGCAAAGGCGATCGGGTAGTAGTCCACCTCCCATTGGAAGAACAGTGGCGACCATGGCTGTGACCACGGGGCGGTGCCGTGCGCGGGCGCCACTCCGCGTGCCTGTCGCTGCGGCGCTGCCATGGCCGCGCGCAGGTCCTCCACCCGTTCTTGCGGCACTCCTGTGGCGGCGGCCAGGTCGGCCGCCCCGGCCGGGTCCAGATGGAAGAACTCTGCGAGGAGCGTGCGGAGTTCCTCCGGGCGGTGCGGCAGGTTCGGCGGGAGGGGGACGGCGGAGGCAGGCGCGGCGGACAGGTGGGTACGCTCGGCGTCCAGATACACCCCGGTGACCAGCTCGGCGGGGCGTCGGCAGCGCAGGGCTTCGTCGGCCTTGGACCGGATCTGTTGGTCCGCCTTGGTCCCGCGCAAGAGCACCACGGGTTCGTTGGGCCGGTGGTAGTCGGGCAGCGGGGCCCGCTTGAGCACGAAGCCCGGTGCGGCGTCGCCGAGATATTCCTGGATATCCGCGGCCAGCTTGTCGGGCGTCATCCCCCAGGGGATGAGGGCGCGGGCCTGTTGCAGGGCTTCTTCGCAGGCGGTGGCTTCCTGCTCGGCGGCGGTGAGCTGCTGGTTCAGCTGTTCCCGGTAGGCGTCGGGATCCTGCTGGTTCCCTCCGGGCAGCAGCATCGGTGTTTCCGGCATGCCCTGCGCCCACCACAGGTCATAGAGCCTGCGCCGGGCCGTTGCGAGATCCTGGGCCGCTGCGTCGTGAACAGCCTGGGCGCTGTTGAGGCGGTCGAGCAGGCTGGTGAGGGACCGGCGGGCTGCCCGTCGTTCGCGCCGGGAGGCTCGAGGGGCGTGCGGGTCCTCCTCCAGGTGCCAGGTGTAGCCGGCGGGGGCGGGGGTGAACCAGGCGGCGAAAGCCTGTCTGGCCTGCGCGAAGGGGCTTTCCGCTTCGTCCAGCATGCCGTGCTGGAGCGCCCCGAGGAGCGCCGCGGCGCTCCAGGGACCTCGCGCGTCGTCACCCGGCTCGGTTTCCTGTGGAAGAGCGCCGGTGGCGTGTGCGGTGGTGTTGCCGACCGCGGCGTTCACGATGTCCGGGCGCGGCGAGGACGGCATCGGCCCGGTGCGCTGCCAGGTCAGGCCCAGCACCGTGCCGTGGCACAACAGGCGGGTCGCAGGGCCGTCCTGGTCTTTGGCGACCGTCCAGTCGTGCGTGGTCAGGAGGGTCTTCAGCTGTTCGGTGGTCAGTCCCGTCACGGGGTCGGCGCTGGTGTCGCTGTACCAGCCGGCGACGAAGTAGGAGACGGTGTGCTCCCGGTCGTCGTCGAGGCCGTCCATCGTGTCGTGGAGGGAGAACACGTCGGTGTTGTAGGGCTGGTAGGCCGCGAAGGTGGCCAGGCCGGGGCCGATGGCGGTCAGGAACAGCTCGCCGTCCGGCGTTCCGGGTTCGCTCCATGGTTCGTCCGCCAGGGCGATCCGGCGGCCGATGCGGGTGATCTGCCCGTCGCGGGTGACGTAGGGGCTGGTGCCGGTGGCGGGGTCGAGGTGATCGCTTTCCACGATCCAGGCGGTCCGCTCACGGATGCCCGCGGAGGGGCCGTGGGTGCGCACCACCAGCCAGCGGTTGGGTACCAGCGGGAAGGTGATGTCGGCCTCGGGGTTCTCCTGGCAGCCATGGGTGAGTGCTTGCGGAAGCTGCCACTGGAGGTAGACGCCGCTGCGTTCGGGCCGTACGGCGAACTCGGTGTCGATGCCCGCGAACGGCGGCGGCTCCGGTGAGAGCCGGTGGCGCAGCAGAGCGTAGTTGGGCTGCCAGCGCTGGAAGTTCTCACCGATCCGTACCTGGTCGTTGACCACGAGTGCGTCCACCTGGACAGGGACCAGCAGGGCTGTGGGCTCATTCATGGCCGGCTCCCGGTGGAGGCGTGGGGGCGAGGGGTGGGGTGACGATCATTTGCCGGTAGGGAGCGTTGAGGAGCTGGAGCCCGAAGGGGGCGGGTGCCAGTGGTCCGTCGGACAGCTCACCTGCCTCGCGGAGCCGGGTGGCGAGTGCGCCGATCAGCGCGTCGGGATCCGCCGGGCGCAGATCGAGCACACGCCGCTCGCGCTGCCCCTCCGCGTTGGGTCGCAGGTACGCCAGGAGGCCGTCCTGGCCCGGTTCCTGTGGGAAGTACATGCCCTCGAGCGTCTTCCCCGGATCGTCGCTGCCGCCCAGGCTGCGCAGGTTGAGGACGGGCGTTCCGTCGTCCGGGTGCGGGTCGGCGCCGAACGAGAGCCCTTCGGGCGGCTCGGACAGCTCCACCGCGTCAGGCACCTTGTCGAAGAGAACGAGGAGGACGTCGCCCGCCAGCAGTTCCCGGCGCAGCAAGCCGACGGCCTCTTGCCCCTGCCACGCCTGGATGCTGAGCTCCGGGCATTCCCGGGTGAGCGCGGACCGGATCAGCATGCCCGCACATGGGCCCAGGTCGTCGGCCGCGGGGATCTGGCTCCGCCAGGGGCCGGCGACCGCAGCGAGGGCCCGGTCCGCCTCACCGGACGCGCCGACGCTCTCGGCCCCGGCCTGCAAAGCGGTGAGCCAGCCGGGATCGACGTGGAAGAACCGCAGCGACTCGGGGGGCAGCATCGTCTCGGACGGTACGAGGTAGGCGAACGGTACACCGTGCAGCAGGCGCAGCCTCGCGAACCAGTCGGCGAGCGGCTTCTCCCCGTCCTCGGCGAGTTCCTCGCGCAGGGCGGCGCGCAGCGCGGTGAGCCGTTGGGCGTGGGGGCCGGAAGCGGTGCCGGGAGGAGCCAGTGCTTCGGCAAGCACACGGTGCAGGGGCGCCTGGCGTGGCGGAGCACCGGTCTGTGTCAGGTCGGCGGTAGCGCTTCCGGCCGATCGAGGCCGTTCCGGCCCTGTCCTGACCTCGCTCAGCTCGTGGATGAGCCGCTCAAGGGTCCCGTCCTCGACGCGCTCCCGCAGGGCCCGCGCACGCGGTCGCGGCCCCAGGTAGGCCGCTGCGTCGGATTCCGGTGGTGCCGCGGCCAGGCGTTGGGCCAGTTGCGCCGCCCGGAATCGCGCCCGGTCACGCCAGTTGCCCAGCCTGGCGGCGAAGTCGTCGTCGGCGAGTGCCAGGGCGCGGCCCACCGTCCAGGCCACTGCCCAACCTGTGTCGAACACCGCCCAGTCCGGGTCGTACGCCAGCAGCCCGCCGGCCCTCGTCCAGCCGCCCTCGGGCATCGAGGTCAGCTGGCGGGAAGGGGCCGCGGTGAAGGGGCCCCGGTACCAGGCGTACGTCTCCTCTCCCGAGTCGACCTGGTACGGCAACGGCACCCATCCCTGTGCGAGGCGGTCGGTGGCCCGCTGCCGTGCCTCGTCGTCCGGCCCGGTATCGACTCCCCCGGAAGGACCCGGCACGGGGATCCGCAGCAGCAGGTCGCGTGTGGCCCATTCCGCCCCGTCTTCGAACAGCAGGTCATGCACCCGCTGGACAAACCCGGCCCCGCCCTCGCCCTCCGGCAGCGCGTCGAAGCACCAGTGATGCAGTGACACCAGCCGTACGTCCTGCTCGTGCGGGCCGGCGGACGCCGCGTACGCGAGTGCCTCGCCGCAGCCCTCCAGCGACACCAGATGCGCGACGTGCCGACCACCCGCTGGATCCGGCAGCCGCCCGGCGACCACCACCGAGAAGTCGCCCTTGGCCAGTTCCTCGCCGAGCGAGTCGGAGGCGGCGTCGCGTACGGAGCGTACGTGCGCGAGGTGGCGCAACTCGTCCTCACGCGGGCAGACGGCGGCGAAGACGGCACCGGGTACTCGGAGCACCCGGCACTCCGTCGCCGCACCCTCGGCGACTTGGGACCGCGGGATCGCCGGCCTGATCTCCCCGAAGGCCGGTTCAGCAGGCCACAGCAGATCACTGATGGCCATGGTGTCGGTGATTCCTGCCGCGTTCGGATCGTCCGGGAGTTCACCGGTGGCGAAGACGAGCAACGCGAGCCACGGCGGGCGAGGTTCGATGGGCCCGGTGTCCAGCTCGCCAGGGTCGATGGTGCGCTGCCAGGGCAGGATGCGCGCGGCCAGCGTGACGTGCGCCAGGACGCGGCCGTGGCAGCCTTCCGTCTCCGGTGCTGGATTGACCGCGTGCACGACGCCGGGAGCGAGCCGGAACTGCGGCGCCCGCACCTCGAAGATACGTGCTACTCCTGGTAGTTGGTCCTCTTCCGGGATGCAGGAGATGGTCTGCGCGGCCTCGATCCGGAACTGGCCGGCCGGCACACTCGGCACGTAGTCGTCCGTCAGGTGCACTTCGAAGCGGGACGTGCGGGGCTGCGTCTCACCGCGTGACATCGGCGTCCCTCCCTTGCGGGTCATGCGCGCCGGAAACCACAAGCAGCGGATCGGCTGTGAGCCCGTCTTCGCGCACATGACTGGCGAAAGCAGCCAGCGACCCGTCGGGCAGGCACCCGTGCCGCTCCGAGGCCAGCAGTTCCGTCAGCGCTTGGTGCAGCCGCCCTCGCTCGCCGCTCTGAATGGCGATGGTGTCCGCGACCCGCTTCACGCCGGCGCCGGGCGCGGGCGCGGGCTGCGTCCGGTCGCCGGCGGGCGGGGCGGCGGGGTCGACTGGGCTCTCGGCATCCGGCATGGGCTGCTCGTACCTGAGCGAGCTGTCGGCAATCGGCTCCAACAGGTCGCCGGTGGACTTCGGCGAGGGCACGGTGATCTTCACTCCGGTACGCCCCCCGACCAACCGCTCGTCGGCATCGAGCAGTTCCTCGTTCGATGCCCCGGGTGGCCCCCACAGCGCGGAGGAGGCACTGCCCAAGAGCACGGTCTCCTTCCAGGAGCCGTCGTCGTCCAACGGCTCCCACCGGGCAGTGGCTCCCTTCGCAGCAGTGTTGCGGGCCACCCGCACGGCCAAGGGGCTGTCCAGCCCGGTGAGCTGCATCGGCCGGATGTTGAGCTTCGCTCCGGTGCCCAGGTCACGGCCCTGGAAGGTGACCTGAGAGGCAGGCACCGTGGTCTCCGCGATGAAGGAGAACCCGTCGGCGTCGACCAGCCACCGCCGGTCCGGATCTTCACCGGAGAGCTCTTGCTGGTCGTCCGGGAGCAAACCGTGCGCGGCCGAGATCCGCAGAATCTCCCCGGGCGGCGGCAGCAGTTCGGTGAATTCGTTCCACTTCAACTTCTCCGGGGTGGTGGTGCGGTCCCGCCCAAAGCCGATCGTGACCGTGACGAACACCAGCTTCGCGGTGACCGTTCCCCCGGTGGGCGGCCCCCACAGATCCAGCTCCGCCCCCAGCTCTCCCTTGAGGGTGACGAACAGCAGGTTGAGCGACGCACCGACGGTCACCCCGATGCCCACCCGGAAGTACAACGGCTTCCAGCTGATCAGGATCTGGGCCCACGCGGTCAGCCATGCGCTGACCGGTCCCGCGGAGTAGCGAACGTCCAGAGTGCCGCCCGCCATCACCGCCGACGGGGTAAGTGCGAAGAACGCGGTGCCGGTGATGCTGACCCCGCCCGGCGTCCAGGAAAAGCCGAGCCGGGGCACCCGGGGATAATGCGCGGGCGCTGCATACAAGGGGTGGTAGCCGCCCACCGTCAGCGCGAAGTCCCCCGCATGCGTACTGGGCGAGAACCACATGGTGTACGCGAATCCGCCGGTGAGTACGCAATCGGAGTCGATCACATAGGAGTCGTACAACTGCGCCGACGCGCTGAAGTCCCCGTATGCCGACCGGTACACCAACCGCAGCTGCAGCTGCACCTGCGCCAGCGCCCGTCCTGTGGGCGGGAAGGCGCCGCGCGCCGTGCCCAACAGCCCGAGCGTGAGCCCGTCCCCGACCTCAAGGAACAGGAGCAATCGCCCGTGGACCAATTCGAAGGAGGAGAAGTCCAGGCCGGCCGCGAGCCAGATGCCACCCTCGCGCGGAACCACCCACTGACCGTTCGTCAGCTCGCCGAGCACCACCATCGGGTCGTCGGACAGCCCCCCTTCCAGCCCGGACACCAGCGGGAAGTCCGCCACCCTGTCGGCGGCCGGGAGCCGGACCGAGCTGTTGAAACCGAACCCGGCGGCCACGCCCCGCAGCCGGAACGGCGCCGGCCCGCCGAGCGCCAAGGTCCCGCGGCCGAACACGAACAGCGACGTCATACCGCCCGAGCGCTGATACGCCCCTACGGCAGTCACCCCTACCGTCGGCATCTGCACGACGAGCGCGCCGCCCACCATCAAGTCGGGGGGCGGGAGCTGCCGGTTGACCAGTGCGCCCCCGATGCGCAGCGGCGGCCGTTCGAACTCGACGCCGAGGCCGGCCAGGCGGGGCCGAACGGGGAATCCCTCGCCACCGAGGTCCACCCCCAGGCCGAGACCATCCACAGACATGGTGAGCCCGGACGCGGTCAGCGCCCCGTCGACCATGAGCCAGACGGCACCTTGCTCATAGGTGACCCCGATCCGGCGCACATGCAGCGGCCCGATGGAGAGCCCGACGTCCACCCAGGCGCCGGGGCGGGTGGTGACGGGCACTCGTCCGGGTTCGGGCACGGCGTCTGTGCGCGCGGTGCGTTGGCCGCCGGGCAGCTGTTGCCCATCGGGGAGCTGGGGCAGCAGGTGCCCGTCGTCCCCGGTGCCGGCAGGTAGGGTGGGCGGCCGGGGGCCGGCCGACTTGCCCAGGGACACGGTGAGGGTGTTGGGCGGCATGCCGGGGACGGCACACTCGACGCACAGGAGCCCACCACGCGGGAGGCCCCCGCCCGGAGCCACGGCCGGGAAGGCCGGCAGATCCGCGGCGCTGACCATGGTGTTGAGCGTGTCCAGCAAGGGCTTCTCGACCGCGGCCGAGGCGAACACTCCGCGCAGGGAGGTGAGTCGTAGATCGGCCTCCTTCGGCAATGCCCCGGCCAGCAACGGAACGTCTCCCAGCCCTGCGTCCACGGCTGCCTTGACCTGTACGCACCAGATCAGACCGGTGGTGGCCCGCACCGGGGCGAACACCACGGTCAACGCCCCGACCGTAACGGCGAGCAAGGGCCCGGTCCGGGAGTCGTATGCGAGCGTCACTTCCCGCAACTCGGGCTGCAGCGCTGACGGAAGATCCTCCAGCAGCTCCCCGGCATCCGGCCATCCAAGAGCAGCACCGAGGTCGGCGAGCGACAGCCCCTTGTCGTCGGCCTTCCACGTACCGCGCACGGACCATGCGTTCTGAGAACCGGTGGCCCGCGCGAAGGCGCCTTCGAACCACATGCGGGTCTCCTCCTCGTCGATGACGAGGGTGAGTCCCGCCTGCGCCGACATGGTGAACTCGCTCTTCGGCTGGCCACCGACGGTCGATGTCTGACGGCGGAGGGAGATCAGAAGGTCCGTGGCGAGGTCACCGAACTTCGTTTCCGCAGCGATGGTGAAATTCCAGTCCTCAATGCCCGGGCCGGTAAGCCTCTCCAGCGTGAGGTTGCGCAGGACGAGTTCGCGTAACCCCTCCGGAATCTCTGAACCCACTCCCCACTGCGCGTCGATCCACTCGATGAGTTCACCGATCGCGATGTCGGTCGCACTGCCGCGGAGCCGACGGTGATTGTCTTCCTCGTACCAGACATCGAGTTCGATCGCCTTGCCGGCGATCTCCACGCGCTCATCGGTCCAGTCGGACGAGTACCGGCCAAGTCCTTCCACCGGCTTGAGCTCCGGGACACCCTGGATCCCCCACCGATTCGGGTTCTTTTTACCCCTTTCCCAGTCAACCCGTCTGAGCGGCCAGATTTTATCGCCCTTTCCGTCCTTTATAAGCTTGATGTATTTATCAATAAACTCCCTCCCTTCCGATCTCAATTCGGGATTCTGGAGATATCTTTCCAAGTTGCTGAACGCGCTCCTTCGAATCTTGAGTTTCTCGTCCCCGATAATCGGCGCACAATCCCTCTCGAAGCCCCCCTTCGGGTCTTTGTAGCGATGCTCACTATTGGGGCCGATGAATAGATTCCCCGGCAGCCAGGCGAAGAATCTAAGTACCCTATAGAAGCCCTCGGGGCGAGACTTGGGGGGATCGGGCGGGTCCGCCACACGGTGAGCATACTCCGACGCGATGAATTTATTGGCGAAATCCCTGAAAGAGCAGATATTGCCTTCGAGGCCCTGATATTCACCGCAAACATCCAAAACGACTTGGACTAGATCCTGAAGTCTTTCTTTGAGCCCCTCGGGGGACGGTGATGTTTTATTGTACTCATTCTCAACAACCCTGTTCCAGAAATTGAGAAGGTGAGCGTAAGGGATGACGTGATGGCGCGAAAGCGGGATCCCGCCTTCCATTACTTGCTCTAGGTTTTCCGGATTCCGCCTGAGCAGTGCTTCCGCATATGGATGCGAGACGTTATCCTTCCTGTCCTTTGGCCTAGTAGGGGAAAGGAGGTTCGCTTCTACCTTTTCCGGCATGGCATCCCTTTCAACGGCAACCGTCGAAGCGTGCACGCAGGCGCCTATGCCCGGCAAGTATGCCCCTGAACTAGGCGTCACCTTTCAGACATCGGCGAACATGAAACAATCACACCAGAAACAACAGAACGTTCTCTCAGCCCAACGATTCCGCGAGGACCGAGCAATCACCGACCCGAGCCGTTGGGCATGCCGGTAGTAGCCGGGAACCCGGAACTCCCCGTACCGGACGGTCGGAACCACCTCAGCCGCGGCCGTCCGCCCCTTGCCCGCGTACCCAAGGCAGAACACGGGTGCGTCCCCTCCGCCCCCGCAATCATCAGGGCCGGTTCAAGGAACAGGGCGAGCGCGACCTCGGCCCAGCCTCAACCGCCTGACCGGTTCGGGTCGCTGACCGGCGGCATCGCGCCCAAATTTTCGCTGTCATGTTCTACGAGGAAAAGACTGTCCACCGAGGACGTCGGCAACATCACGCGAGCGGTCTTCGAAGTCGCTGTGCCCGCAGTCCAGGCGCCACCCGCAACGCTTGGGGTTCCGGCAGTGAAGCGCAAAGGGATGCCCCATCCACTGGCCCGAGTGGTTACGGACAGCTCCATCTGCACCTCCGTCTATGGAAGTTGCACCCAAAACAATGAGCCTGAGAAGACGCCCGCAGGCCCCTGACTTCTGCGCATCCATGCCCCGGACAGTCCCTGTGGCCGGCGGCATGCCCAGGGGCACAGAGATCTGCAGTGCCCGAATCCAGACCCCCTTGATGGTCGAAGTAGATCCCCGGTTTTCGGCAACCCGCGATCTACCGCTGAGTATCGCGCCGCGCGGCTATTCCCATCAGGGCGGTTCAGTGAACAAACCAGAATTTCGCCATGCTCCGTGCGGCACACCCTGCGGGCTCTGTCGACGAGGCCGAGGGGCTCCTGACGGTCTATGCCGATGCCACCTCTGCGCTCGCCCACACACCGGCCACCAAGGGTCCCCTCGACGTTGCGGAACCTAGCTCGGTACGGACGCACGCTTACACCACTTCGCGAGACGCGCCCTCTCCCACACAAGCGGTCCTTCCAGGACAGGGTCAAGCAGGCATCGAGGGCGACCCAGTTCCGGGCAAGACCGTGCAGAGCGCCCTCGCCGGAATCCGAGCCGCGCGTATCGAGCACATCGACTCCGTGACGTAGGCCCTCACGCGCAGAACCCCGCCGGAGCAGTCCGGCGGGGTTCCTCTCGTCTCACGCGGTATCACAGACGTCTCACCAACAGCGTTGACGCCCCTGGACCACATGGCCCTGCCCTGTGCCTACGCCCCTGGCCTGGACCCCCTGGACCACACGAGACGCGATCTACAACCTGTGCCAGGTGGTCCCACCACGGACGACCACTTCCTGCAGACGGCCCCTCGAACCGGACGAAGAAAGCCATCCGCCAATGGATAACTGACGAGCCGTCCGGACCACGTGCGGACCAACGCCCTGCCAACCCTCAGTCGCACACCTGGCTAGTAGGGCTTTGTTAGGTGGTGTCGTAGGGCTGCCAGGGGGTGGGTTGGTGGCAGGTGGGGCACGTGCCTGTCCAGGTGGCCAGGAGGTGTTG
>NZ_JBVKBL010000029.1:0-53530 GCF_055657085.1 Streptomyces sp. NPDC107765
TCCGTCCACGTGCCGCGCCGGCTGCAGGAACTCCGTATCGACCTCGCGCGGGCCTTCGATGACCTGGAGGCCGCCGACAACCACAATCCCTCCCCAGCCGAACTCGCCGCGCATCTGAAGCTGCCGGAGGACGAGGTGCGAGAAGGGCTCATCGCCTGCAACGGCTATGACACCGACTCCATCGACCGGCCGATCCAGACCACGGGAAAGAATCAGGCCGGGCTGGTGGCGGACCTGATGGGCAACAACGACCCAGCGCTGGACCTCGCCGAAAACATCCAGGCTCTCAAGCCCCACCTGGCACAGCTCGACGAGCGCGAACGTCACCTGCTCCAACTCCGATTCGGGCAAGAGATGACACAGGCCGACATCGGACGGGAACTCAACCTCTCCCAGATGCACATCTCCCGACTGCTGAACCGCATCTGCACCAAGCTGCGCAAGGGCTTGCTCGCCGAGGCGTGAGTACTGGGGCGCCCTGACGTGCCGAAATGGCCCGGCGTTGATGGGGATGCCCGAAATTGGCTCTGACCGCGATTACGTGAATCCCCAGGTCAGCGGTGGGAACGCGAGATCGTTTCTTCGGGGTCTTGCACTCCGTGACGGTCAAGGTGGTAGAGGATGCGCTGTTTCCCGGGATCGGTGTGCGAGTGGTGCGCATCAGTGCCTCGTCTGACGGGCTCATGGTCGAGGCGGTACCCACGAGTCGGCCGGGCCGGTGTCCGGACTGCCGTCGTCGGGCGTGGCGGGTGCACAGCTCGTACCAACGTCGCCTCTCCGAAAGGCCGGTGGGCTCTCAGCGAGTCGTGGTCCGGCTCCGGGTCAGGAGGTACTTCTGTGACCGGGAGTCGTGTTCCCGGAAGACCTTCGCCGAGCAGATCGACGGCCTGACCGAGCGATATCGGCGGTCGAGCGTGGGGCTCAAGCGGTGGCTGCGGTCCATCGCGGCGGAGCTCGGCGGCCGAGCGGGCGAGCGTCTTTGCCGCCAGTTACGGCTGGCTGCGGGCCGGACCCAGCTGCTTGATCTGCTGGAGGCGCCTCTGGTGCCAGAGCAAGCGCCGCGAGTGCTGGGCGTCGACAAGTTCGCCTTCCGCAAGGGGTGCACTTACGGCACGGTCCTGGTGGACGTCGAAGCCGGGAGAGTGGTGGATGTGCTGCCCGATCGCACGTCGGAGGCGTTCGCCGGCTGGCTGCGGGAGCATCCCGGAGCCGAGATCATCTGCCGTGACCGGGCCACTGCCTACACCCGTGCGATCAAGCAAGCCGCCCCCGGCGCCCTGGAAGTCGCCGACAGGTGGCACTTGCTTCAAAATCTGTCCTCCCCAGTCGAGAAGACCTGCCATCAGCATCGCGCCTGCCTGCGTAAACGCATTGACGAGGAGGAAACGAGCAAGCCGCCGAAGCCCCAGCTCATCGAACTGCCGCCGCCTGGTCTGCCGCGCACCCAGATCATCGAGCGGACTCGCCACCGTTACACGGACATCCACCGGCTCGTCGACGCCGGCTGGACCATCAGCGCCATCGCCCGCCGCCTGAACCTGGACCGTAAGACCGTCCGCCGCTTCCGCGACACCGACCTCGACGAGCTCCTTGCCTCCGCCCACGACCGCCGGCCTGCCGGGGTGCTGGAGCCGTTCAAGCCGTATCTCAACGCACGGTTCACAGGCACCCTCGGGCAGGTCAGCGCCAGCCGTCTGTTCCGGGAAATCTGTGAACGGGGCTACCGCGGCAGCTGTCAGGTCGTCCGCAGGCACCTTGCTGCCCTTGCGGGCTGGCACCGCCGAGCCCGTCCGGGCAGACATTCCCAGCCCACGCAAGATCACCTCATGGATCATGCGGCCCCGCGAGACGCTCACCGACAGCCAGGAAGAGCGGCTGCTTGAAGTCCGGGTCGCCTGCCCGGACATCACCCGCGCTTGCGACCTGGCCCGCGCTTTCGCAGACCTCGTTCGTCACCAGCGCGGGCACTTCCTGCTGGAGTGGATCCGCCAGGCCGAGCAGGACGCTCCCAAGCCGATGAAGAGCTTCGCCGGTTCCCTCCGCCACGACCTAGACGCCGTCACCGCCGGACTGACTCTTCCTTGAAGTTCAGGCGTTGTGGAAGGCCACGTGAACAGGGTGAAAACACTCAAGAGGGCAATGTATGGCCGGGCTTCCTTCGAACTCCTCCGAACCCGCGTCCTTACCCAGCCGTGATCTTGACGGAACTGCGGACAGAGTCGTGTGTATCGTCAGTGCGGCACCCGCCCCACGGAAAGCCCCTCACCATCCTGGAACTCGATCAGCACCCCGCTGTCGGTGAGGTAGATCCAGCACTCAGGGCCGCACTCCAACACCGCCTCCGCATGGTCCGCCACCAGTGCGGCTTCCAGCGCAACCGACGGCACCGCGAGGTTGGCCCAGAAGAGGACTACGAGTTCGTTCGTCCCGGCATACGCACGCACCAGCCTGCGCAGCTGTTCACCATCGAACGCGCTGCACCGCTCGATCACCTCGACCCCGTACCAGTCCAAGCGACTCGATCCCACCGCATTGAAGCGGCTCAGGCTTAGTGCGGCGAACTCCCGGTCCTCCTCATACGAGAGCACCATCGCCGAGTCGCCAACGGCTTCCAGGACATCCGCGAGCCACTCAGGATGTGTGCCGTACATTCCACTACCGCTCAAGATGGCCCCCGAACGTGCCCTCACCTGTGTCCACGCCAGCTGATCGGAAGGCTAGGCCCTTCGCGGCACTAAACAAGTCGGCGGGGGTACCGTCGCGCTCGTCGCGCTGCCAGTCCTGCCTCGTGACCGCCACTTCGGCCCCCGGCCTCCCACGCAACTGAACGAAGAGCGAACCTGTGGATTCACGCAATCGCGGTCAGAGCCTTGAAATTCCCACCCCTGTTCATGGGCTCCCAGACCTGCTCACCCCCCATTCCCCGCCCATTCAGGACTGTCGTATTGATGGTGCCAACGCCCACAGCCTCTGTCGATTGGCACACTATCCGTGGTGGGCCCCGGCGGTGTCAGTGCGGGAGATGGCGGAGGCGTGTACCCCGGCCGAGGCAGTGGCGATGACTTCGTCCAGGACGTCACGAGAGCGGAGGAGATCGGTGATCATTCGATTGATGCGATCTCGTTCCGCAGTGAGGTCGTTGACCAGCTGTGGTGTGGCGATCTCGCTCGGGGCCCCGTCGGCGTCCCGCATGCAGGGGAGCAGTTGCGCGATTTTCTTGCTGTTCAGCCCAGCGGCGTAGAGGGCCTGGATGCGGATGACCCGGTCGACCGCCCACTCACCGTATTGCCGTTGGCCACCCGGAGTACGCTCGGCTCTGAGCAGTCCCTGCGTCTCGTAATAGCGCAGCGAACGCTCGCTCACGCCGCTATGCCGAGCCAGTTCACCGATCCGCATTCCCCACCTCGCATGCCGACCCAGCGCTTGAACCTGACACCAATGTCAACTCCTACGGTACAGGCATGACGAACCCACCAGTTGACTCCAGCCTCTTCGAGCCCGCTCGCCTCGGCGCCCTGCGCATGCCGAACCGTTTGGTGATGGCGCCAATGACCCGCAACCGCGCCGGCGTCGACGGCGTCCCGCAACCGGTGATGGCCACCTACTACGCCCAGCGTGCCTCAGCGGGGTTGATCATCGCCGAGGCATCCACACCGAACGCCGTGGGGCAGACCTACCCCAACATCACCGCGATTTACAACGAGGCGCATGTGGCCGGATGGCGGCGCGTCACCAACGCCGTGCGCGCTGCGGGCGGCCGGATGTTCTTGCAGCTGCAGCACGGTGGCCGGGTCGGCCACCCCGACACCAGCGGGTTGACGCCGGTTGCGCCCTCTCCGGTCCCGCTCACGGAGACGATCTTCACTCCCAGCGGCCACCAGAGCGCCATCGTGCCCCGCGAGATGACGATCGACGAGATCCACTCCACCGTAACCGACTTCGCCGCTGCTGCCCGCAACGCCATCGACGCCGGCTTTGCCGGTGTGGAGGTGCACGCCGCCAACGGCTACCTTCTGCACCAGTTCCTGGCACAGGGAACCAACCACCGCACTGACGCCTATGGCGGATCGGTGGCTGACCGCATTCGGTTCACGGTCGAGGTGGTCCAGGCCGTCGCCGACGCGATCGGCCCCGAGCGGGTGGGCGTGCGGATCGCGCCCGGACTCACCGTCAACGGCATAGAGGAGGGCGATACCGAGGACATCTACCCGGCGCTCATCGCTGCCCTGGCCGACGTTGGCCTCGCCTATCTGCACATTGTCTTCGCGGATCCGGACCAGCCCCTCTTCCAGGAGATCCGTAAGACCTGGCCGGGCACGCTGATCGCCAACCCGGTCCTCGGGTGGGGCAAGCCGTTGCCGACCGACGGCGGAAAGCACCAAGGCGAGCGGCTTCTCGCCGCAGGAGCCGACCTGATCTCACTCGGCCGTCCCTTCCTCGCCAATCCCGACCTGGTCGAACGACTGCGCATCGGTGCGCCGATCAACCAGGTACGAGACCAAGGCCTGATGTACACGGGCGGTGAGACCGGGTACACCGATTACCCCCTGCTGGCCGCCGCCCAGACTCGAGCTGAGACGCCCGAACCCGTCGGGCCGTGACCACTTCGAGTCGGGACCGCCCGCACTTGCCCGGGGCTCCCTCTGCCACATCCCGACCGCCCCATCGTTGAGGGCAGCCGGCCCCGCGTAGGCGATTCCCTAAATTCGCGTATCCGTTTTCGATCTACCAGCGCTCGTGATAGATCATCGCGAATTGACGTGCGGGGCGAGTCGGTGCTCCAGCAGGCTGGTGGCCAACTGGAAGATCTCGGTGCGGGGTGCCCCAGTGTGTGGGTGGACAGGCACGGTGCAGTCGATGATGCGCACCAGGTGGCCCTGCGGCGGGTCGGACAACGTCCGCTCGGCGGCGCGAGCATGGCCGTGACGGAGTTTGGACTGCGGAGTGCCCATGACCGATAGGTAGGACGGGAAGTGGGGAGGTCGTTGGGCCGGTCACCGCAGGGTCTCAACGAAATCCTGTACCGACTGCGTACTGGGGTGCCATGGCGGGATCTACCTGCGCGTTTCGGTCCATGGAAGACGGTGTACCCACAGACGTTGGTCCGCGGACGGCACCTGGGAGGGGCTTCGCGGCCGTTCCACACCGGCCGGAGGGCAGGCCGCCTTCTGGAGCAGGAGTCCGGCGTCGGCGTCGACACGGTGGAGCAGTCCCGCCGGACCTTCGAAGCAGCCGCTCGGCTGGCCGTCAGGCTCCAGGACGGCATGCGGGAGCGCGCCGTCGCCCGCGGCCCCCGGCCACAGCCTGCCCCGGTGACGGCCTTGCCGCCGCACACCCAGCAGCCCGGCGTCCAGCACTCGCCGGGCCGGACCGCAGGAGGAGTTGGGTGAGCACGGGGCGGTCTAAATTTCTGGGCACTCTCGCGAGCCGTGCTGTCGGAGGCGGCTTGTACCCTGCACTCATTCGACGATCGGACATCTCGGGTACGGGCATGCGGGCACGGGGCGGGCGTCCAGGGGCGGGAGCGCGGGGATTTCGATGAGTGACGCCCATCCGATACGAAGCCGCAGACCGGGCCTCTCGGTCGGGGCGTGCATCATCGCCGGGGTCGTCCTCGCCGCGATCGGGGCCGTCGGCGCCTGGCTCCAGCACGACGCTCCCGGCCGGAGTGCGGAGCCGCGTACGGAGTTCACCGCGAGCAACCCGCCCGCCGGTCTGCCCACCGCGCTCACCACCGGCCAGCACCTGCACTGGTCCCGCTGCACCTCGCCGCCCGCCGCGCGTACGGGCTACGACTGCGCCGCCATGAAGGCCCCCCTCGACTACCGGAAACCAGACGGCAGGACGATCGACGTCGCCCTGATCCGCCGCAAGGCCACCGGCCCGAACGCCCGGCGCATCGGCTCGCTCGTCCTGAACTTCGGCGGCCCCGGCGTGTCCGGTGTGAGTGGACTGCTCGAACGCCTCAACCAGTACAAGCCGCTCCTCGACCGCTACGACCTGGTCTCCTTCGACCCGCGCGGCGTTGGCGCGACCATCCCCGTGCGCTGCGGGAAGACCGCGGATGACACCGGCTACGACGGGGCCGACGCCTGCGCCGAGCACTCCGGGGCGCTCCTTCGGTACATCGGCACCTCGCATACCGCGCGCGACCTCGACCTGATGCGCTACCTCCTCGGCGACGAGCGGCTGCACTACTTCGGCGTCTCGTACGGAACGGCGCTCGGCGCGGTCTACGCCCACCAGTACCCGTCGCACGTCGGACGGCTCGTCCTCGAAGCGTCCGTCGATCCGACCGAGGACCTCGACGAGGAGCAGGTGTCCCAGGTCAAGGCGGTCCAGGCAGCGTTCGACCGGTTCGCCGCGCACTGCGCGGCCCGTATCCGCCACTGCCCGACCGGCGACGGGCCCGAGGAGGCCGCGCGACGCATGGCGCGCCTGGCCGACCGCCTGAAGAAGAAACCCGCCCCGGCCGGCGGCGGAAGGAACCTCGACGCCAAAGACCTCGCATACGCCGTCAGCGACCATCTCGACCTCGGCACAGACGGCTGGTCGCCGCTCGCCAAGGCCCTCACCGCCCTGATCGACCACAACGACGGCCGTCCGCTGAGCAAGGGCGCGGACGACATCGGCTCCGCCGACCGCGCGGCGACCCCGCGCAACAGCAGCCGCGCCGCCCGGACCGCGATCACCTGCGCGGACTCCAGTCTGCGCCCCGGCTTCGAACGCCTCGACAGGGACGAGGCCCGCGTCAAAGCCGCCTCACCCGTCTTCGGCGCGGCCTGGTCCACCGGCGTCTACCTCTGTTACGACTGGCCGTTCCACGGCGAGCGCGCCACGCTCCAGGTGAACGCCGATGGCGCGGCCCCTGTCCTGGTGGTCGGCGGCACCGGCGACCCGACTACGCCATACCCTGGCGCCCGCCACATGGCCCGCGCCCTGGGCGACGGTGTCGGCGTGCTCCTGACGGCCGAGGAGGAGGGCCATGGCACGTACCCGCAGAACCGCTGCGTCATGGAGACGGTCGACCAATACCTCCGCACGGGCCGTACCCCGGCCCCGGGGACGGTGTGCCGGGGCAGCATGTCCTGAGGCCCGTACGGATCCGCCGGGCGGCCGTCAGCACACCGGTTCGCTCGCAGGGGCCCCGGGCGTGCACCGCCACAACGCCCGGTCCAGGACCGCCTTCGGGCGGGTGCCGGGTCGATCGCCTGCGGCATGATCGCCGACGGATACCGCCCCGACCGCTTCGACGTCATCTCCGTTGTGGCGGGCCGTCTCCTCGATGAGGTGCAGGAGGATCCAGCGCAGGTCAACATGGAGGCCGTTGCGAATGGCTCGCTGGGCATGCTTGTCCAGGCCCATCCCGGCGACCAGCTCGCGGTAGCCGGCGCTCTGTTCGGCGTATTGGTCGAGCAACTGCGTGAGCGGGAAGTCGACGGCGATACGCATCTCGCGGTCGGGGTCCTCCTCGGTCCAGGGGCCCCGGTCTTCCTCGCCGAGGAAGACCACTTGGAACCAGTAGTACTCGACCCAGCGGTGGTGGTTGATCACTCCGCTCATGGTCATCAGCGGTGAGCCCGGCAGGAGCGCCTTGCGTGCGTTCTCCGCAGAGACGCCATCGCACTTGGCTGGGGCGGTGTCACGTGCGTAGTCGAGGACGTGGTGAGCTGGGTGCGCTCGTCCCACGCGGGCGGCGGCGCCCTGCTCGCCCAAGCCGACACCGAGGAAGACCTGGACTGGGTTGTCGCGGTGGATTCCACAATCGTCCGTGCCCCATCAGCACGCTGCCGGGGCCCGTCAAAAGGGGCATCGGACAGCGAGCCGCACGGCTACGGCCTCGGCCGGTCCCGCGGCGGACTGACGACGAAGATCCACCTCGCTGAAAGACGGCCGGTGCCGGCCCCTGGCCTTCCGCCTCACCCCTGGGCAAGCCGGCGATGCCCCCGCGTTCACCCAGGTCATGGCTGCGATACGGGTGGAACGACCCCGAGCCCTGCCAGGATTGGCCCAACGGCCAACCCACAGCGCCTATTAGGTTTACAGCTCCCACGGCTTCCGCACATACCTGCGCAAACGTAGCATCGCACACGCCATCCCGGAGAAGACGGACCAACGAAGGCACCGGCACAACCGCGGCCGTCGCGGTGGCAGGCCACCAGGATTCCGGCCTCGGGGAACATCGGTACAGCGGTTATCGGCGAGAATGATCACGGCCGTCCAGAGCGCGTTTCGAAAGGCGGGCGTTGAAGCGAAAAGGCCTGCTCAGGGTGAAGGTTCCCTGTGACGGGTAGCGTTGTCCGCCATGGGAGATCTTCGTGTCAGGACTGCCCGGCTTTCCGACCGTGACGTGATCACAGACATCCTCACGGCGTCCTGGGGCAGTACGACCGTGGTGGTGCACAGCACGGTCTACAACGCTGCGGACCTTCCGGCCCTGCTGGCCGAGGAGGACGGCCGTGTCGTGGGCCTGCTCATCTATGAGATCTCTGTCCAGGGGCTGGAAGTAGTGTCCCTGGACGCGGTGATGCGGCGCATCGGGGTGGGCAGCGTCCTGCTGGATGCTGCTGCCCAGGTAGCCCGAGAGGCCGGCAGCCGACGGATGTGGCTGGTCACCACCAACGACAATCTCGACGCGCTTCGGTTTTATCAGCGGCGTGGCATGCGGATCGTGGATGTCTCACCGGGTGCGGTCGATGCGGCCCGGGTTTTGAAGCCGTCCATCCCGCTGGTGGGCGATTACGGCATCGGACTGCACGATGAGCTGACACTAGAGCTGCGCTTGTGACTGAAGAGCCCAGCTACAGCCACTCGTTGATGGCCACGAGATACGAGGCGACCGTCCTCGTCGCGGCCATCAACGAGTGGCTGTGACCACACCCGCGCATCGCCTTTTCGTTAACCCGTTGCCCAGGAGCCAATCGGCCAGCTAGGTTCACCCAGCCGCCTGCATTGGTGCAGGCCGGCGCTGTCGACGAGGAGGTGTGGAGCACATGCGCAGGAGTGCCCAGGAGTTGAGCTCGCGTACTGACCTTTGCCACCTCCTCACGACGGAGACACCTTGTCCCTTCGCATCACCCCACTGACCGACCCCGCTCACGGGCCGCACGGCCGGCGTCTTGCCTGGTTGGCGTCGGACGCGGATTCCATCCCTGCCGGGACGGCCTTTCTGCGCCTGTTCGATGGCGGACAAGAGCACCTGGCCGAGCTCGACCTTCGTGTTCATCCCGCGGAGCGCCGCAAGGGCGTCGGCTCCCGGCTCCTCAACATCTCCGTGGCCACCGCCCGGGACAACGCCCGACGCTGCGTTGTCGCGCAGGCAGAAGCCGGATCGCCCGGCGACCACTTCCTGGCAGCGCGCGGTTTCCGGAAGGTCCTCACCTTGAGGTTCACCCGCTTGCCGCTGGCTGACGTGGATACCGCCGTCCTCGCCGAGGTCATCGAGCGTCCGCATCCCGGCTACCGGCTGATGTCCTGGCAGGGAACTGTCCCCGACGACCTTGCCCAGACGTTCGCCGCCTCACGCCGCGCCATGGACGACATGCCCATGGACGACACCGACTACGGCACCGTGACCTGGGACGTGGACCGCGTGCGGGCCGCGGCGAAGGCCGTCGAACAGCGAGGCGACCACCTGCACACCGTCGTCGCCATCGACGCCTCCAACGGTTCGATCGCCGGGTTCACCGAACTCGTCATCCCCGGCAACGGCGCAGGTGACGGCCAGCACTACGGCACCGGTGTGCTGCCCGAGCACCGTGGACACGGCCTCGGCCGATGGATGAAGGCCGAGTCGATCCGACAGGCCCATAGGGACTATCCGGACCTCGGTGGCCTCCTGACCGACACCGCCGACAGCAACACGCACATGAGACAGATCAACGACGGTCTCGGCTACGCACCCACGCACACGACACACCAGCATCAGCTCGACCTTTAGGGCCGGCCAGGCGCCAGTACGCCAGTGCCGCCGCCCACACCACCACGAACAGGCCGACGATGACGAAGCCGGCATTGTCGAGGTTGGAGGAGATCCAGCCGGTCAGTGGGTCGTTGAGGCCGAGTTTGTCGTGGAGGACGGTGACCAGCTCGATGGTGCCGATGAAGAAGGCGACGGCGATGACCATCACGGCCACGGTGGCGATGACCCAGCCGACCTTGGCCAGGTCACCGTCGGCGATGGCGGCACCGGCGTACGAGCCGACGCCGGGCAGTGCGTAGTTCCGCTGCGGGCCGAAGGTCGGGGACGTGGCCGACGGCGGCAAGAATCGGCCAGCCGAACCACATGCCGCCAGATCAGGCGTATCAGAGCGAGCGGTGCAGCAGCCCCCGCATGGTGATGCGGTCACCGCGGAACCGGATGAACTCGAGGTCGACGGGCCGGCCATCGGACAGATGGGTCAGCCGCTCCAGCATCAGCACCGCCGCACCGCGCGGCGCCTGCAGCACGGCCGCCGAGTGCGCGTCGGCGTTGACCGCCTCCAGGGTGATCTCGGCGGTGCCGAGCGGCTGCCCGGTGAGCTCCTCCAGAAGCCGGAAGATGTCGGTGTTCTCCAGGTCGGCACCGAGCAGCCGCACGCCGATGTCCAGGGGGATGTATGTGAGATCCAGCGACAGCGGCAGCCCGCCGAGCCGTCGCAGCCGCTCCACGTACAGCACCTCGTTGCCGTCCGGCACGCCCAGCCGCTCTGCCACACAGGCGGGGGCCACGACCGGCCCGACGGTGCGGACCTCATTGCTGACCCTGCCGTGTTCGTGCAGAGTCTCGGCCAGGCCCTGCAGACGGTTCAGTGCGTGCGGGTATTTCTCGGCGACCACCACCGTGCCCACCCCCGGTACCCGCTCCACCAGCCCCTCGGCGCGCAGCAGATCCGGCGCCTGGCGCACGGTGTTGCGGCTGGCTCGGTAGTCGGCACACAGGGTCGCCTCGTGCGGCAGTGCCCCGTCCGGGAACGCTCCGCCGAGCACCTGCTGCCGCAGCAGGTCCGCGAGCTGCCGAGCCTGGTCCGCGCGCAGCCGCCGACGCCACGCGGCGGCCGCGGTCGGGCTCGTCGGGTCGGCACCCTGCTGTTGGCGGAGGCGTTGTGTGGAGGGCATGGCAGGGACCGTAACCGCGTTTGCCGACCAGGTGTGTTGCCGGAGTATTGCGCCATGCCGTATCGCCACGGCGGGGCTGTGACCTGCGTGGATGCGCATGTGGGACTCGTCGGCATCTCACCAGGTTCACCCCGACTCGTTTTTTCGTCCCACAGGTCGGGCAGGCTTTGACAACCATGTCCGAGGTCTGTCTAACTTACGCCGCAGATCGGTCATGAGCGTCAGCGACAAGCCCTGGCTTGCTGACCGGCAACCCTCGCGCCGCGGTGGGGTGCCCCAGGTGACGACCGGACCGGAAGACATTCGGTAAGCGCGAGGCCCCCAGGGGCCGGAACAGTGACGGTGATGCAATGTACGCAGCTTTCGGGACGGCCGCATGGCGGCGCCGTGGCTGCCTGTTGCTGTGCGCGAACCGGTCGGTCGATCTGCTTCGCGTCAACAGCGCGCTGTGTACCGGCACCGGCACAGGCACCTGTACCGGCTGTGTCTTCTGCCAAGGCTGACGGTCTTCTGAATCTCTGATGCCACCGCTGTCGCGGTGTGCGTCCTTCCTGCCCAGCCCCCGTTCCGCGTGCCCCGTGCGCATCGTCACGCAGAGTCCTGTCGGCTCTGCGGTGCCGTTGCCGTATCTGCGGTCCGGGGTGTCCCAATTCGCTGGAGCCCTCCATGAGTCAATCTCCTGGCGCTGCGGTATCCCTCGCCTCAGCGCCTCCTGCCGAGGAGACCCCCAAACCCTCCTCCGCGCCTCGTTCCGTACGACCCGCCGAGGCCGAACGGCCGGGTGCTGACACCGCCCCGCGGCCACTGTCAGCACAGCGGATCCTGCCGCTGCGCAGACCAGGCCGCTGGATCGCCACGGCGATCGTGCTGGTGCTGGTCGCCCAGATCGTCCACGGACTGGTGACCAACCCCTTCTATCAGTGGGACCGGTTCCAGTACTGGTTCCTGCGCCCGACGATCCTCGACGGTCTGCTCATCACCCTCGAAGTGACGGCGTGCAGCGCCGTGTTGGGTCTGCTCGGCGGCATCCTGGTCGCCATGGGCAGGCTCTCCCGGAGCCCGGTGCTGCGGGCGGTCAGCTGGACCTATACATGGCTGTTCCGTTCGGTTCCGCTGATCGTGGTGCTGCTGTTCCTCTACAACTTCAGCGCGCTGTACAAGACGCTGAGTCTCGGGGTTCCGTTCGGGCCTGCGTTCTTCACCTTCGACGAGTCCCGGCTCGCCACCGACATCGTCGTCGCGGTCGTCGGACTCAGCCTGAACGAGGCGGCGTACGCGTCCGAGGTGGTGCGGAGCGGCATCCTCGCGGTCGACCAGGGGCAGCACGAGGCGGCATCGGCACTCGGTCTGCCGAAGAGCTACCAGTTCACGAAGATCGTCTTTCCGCAGGCACTGCGCTCCATCACCCCGAACTACGTCAATCTCCTGATCAATCTCATCAAGAGCACCTCGCTCGTCTTCTACGTGTCCCTGCTCGATCTGTTCGGATCCGCGCAGAGCATGGGCAGCACCTACCCGGGTGACATCGTCCCGCTGCTGCTGGTCGCCACCGTCTGGTACCTGATCCTCACGAGTGCGGTCTCGATCGTCCAGTTCTACGTCGAGCGGTACTTCTCCCGGGGCGCGACGCGCATCCTTCCGCCGACGCCGTTGCAGAAGTTGCGGACGGGTCTGCGTGATCTGCGGGCCCGAGCCCGGAGGGAGGCGGCGATATGACCACCGAGACCATCAAGACCATCGAGACCACCGAGCTGAATGAGACCACCGACACCACCGAGATACGTCCGGCTGCCGTTGAGGTCCACGACGTGCACAAGTGGTACGGCGCTCACCGGGTGCTGGACGGCGTCGAGTTGACCGTGCGGCCGGGCGAGGTCACCGTGATTCTCGGGCCGTCCGGGTCCGGCAAGTCCACCCTGCTGCGGGTGATCAACCACCTGGAGAAGCCCGAGGTCGGGTACGTCAGCGTGAACGGCGAGCCGATCGGCGTACGCCGGTACGGTGAGAGGCTCAAGGAGCTGAGCGAACGGGTCATCCTGGCCCAGCGCAGCCGGATCGGCTTTGTCTTCCAGAACTTCAACCTCTTCCCGCACCTGACCGCGCTGGACAACGTGGCGGCGGCTCCCGTTGCCACGGGGAAGCTGACCAAGCCCCAGGCCCAGGAGCTGGCCCGCGAGCTGCTCGGCCGGGTGGGTCTGGCCGACAAGGTCGGCGCCTATCCGCGGCAGCTGTCCGGTGGCCAGCAGCAGAGAGTGGCCATCGCCCGCGCGCTCGCCCTGCGGCCGGGGGTCATCCTCTTCGACGAACCCACCTCGGCGCTCGATCCCGAACTGGTCGGCGAGGTGCTGGCCGTCATCAAGGACCTGGCCACCAGCGGCACCACCCTCATCATCGTCACCCACGAGATCGGCTTCGCCCGTGAGGTCGCCGACCAGGTTGTCTTCCTCGACGAGGGCCGGATCGTCGAACAGGGCCCGCCCACCGAGGTGTTGGACCACCCGAAACACGAGCGGACCAGGGACTTCCTGAGCAAGGTGCTCTGACCCCGCCGAACACGCAACACGTCACCACAACCACTCACCGAACAAGGACCACCATGCGCACCCCCAGCCTTCGCAGCAGACTCCTCCGCGGCCTTACGGCGGGCACCGCCGTCACCACCCTCGCCATCGGCCTCGCCGCCTGCGGAGGCAACAGCGAAGCGGCCGGCAATTCCGGCAAGTCCTCCGGGACGGTCACCGTGGGCGCCCTTTCCAACGGGGCCGCCAAGGAGACCGACCTCAAGGTCTCCGAGGTCAAGTCCATCAGCGCCAAGCTGCCCAAGTCGATCGCCAAGAAGGGCAAGCTGGTCATCGGCGTCGGTGCCCTGCCCACCGGCTCCGTGCCGATTCAGTACGTGGGGGATGACCAGAAGACCCTCACCGGATCCGAGCCCGACTTCGGTCGACTGGTGGCCGCGGTCCTCGGCCTCAAGCCCGAGCTGAAGAACTCGACTTGGGAGAACCTCTTCGTCGGCATCGACAGCGGCAAGGTCGACGCGGCCTTTTCCAACGTCACCGACACCGAGGAACGCAAGAAGAAGTACGAGTTTGCCACCTACCGGCAGGACAACCTCGGGTTCGAGGTGCCCAAGAAGAGCGCCTGGAACTTCGACGGCGACTACAAGAACCTGGCCGGCAAGACGGTCTCGGTGAGCCGGGGCACCAACCAGGAGAAGGTCCTGCTGGAGTGGAAGGCGAAGCTGAAGAAGGAGAACAAGGACCTCACCGTCAAGTACTACCCGGACAACAACAGCGTCTACCTGGCGCTGAACAGCGGGAAGGTCGATGCCCACTTCGGCCCCAATCCCAGCATCGCCTACCACACCACCCACACGGCGAACACCCCCAACGCGACCCGTAGCGCCGGCAAGTACTCCGGCGCCGGCGCGAAGCTCCAGGGACTGATCGCCGCGACGGCGAAGAAGGGCAGCGGGCTGGCCGAGCCGGTCTCCGAGGCCATCAACTACCTGATCAAGCACGGCCAGTACGCCAAGTGGCTGGCCGCCTGGAACCTCTCCAACGAGGCCGTCAAGACCTCCCAGGTCAACCCGCCCGGCCTGCCGCTCGACAACTCCTGATCAACGCTCGCACGGGCGACTGCCGCCCGGGACCGCCCGGGGACTCCGGCGTCATGTCGGAGTCCCCGGGCGCGCCGCCTCCCCATGCCTGCCCTCCGCCAGGAATTCCACGGATGCCATGGAGCGTTCCCACCACCATGTCCACCAGCGTCTCCCCTTCCCCTGCCCACAGCTCGTCCGAACCGCACCTCCTCGACAACGCTGTCTGGGCGGCGCTGGCCGGCCCGCACGCCGGGTTCGCCGACCGCGTCGGCCAAGCTGCCCGCTATCCCCTGGACGTGTGCCCCTTCACCGCCCTCGCCGACCCGGCCGACCCGGGGGCCTGGGACGACCTGACCGCGCTGGTCGGCACGGACACCGTCACCGCCGTTACGGGAGCGCAGGCCGTCCCCGATGGATGGGAGATCGTGGAAAGAGGGCAGGGTGTCCAACTGGTCGACACCGGGCTACGCGCCGAACCCGCCCCCGAAGCGGTGCGGCTCGGGCTCGACGACATCCCCGAGATCCTGGACCTGATCGCCCTGACCAAGCCGGGTCCCTTCCTGCCCCGCACCGTCGAACTCGGCACCTACCTCGGTCTCCGGCATCGCGGACGGCTCATCGCGGTGGCCGGGGAACGCGTGCATCCGCCGGGCTGGACGGAGATCAGTGCCGTTTGCACCCATCCGGCACACCGTGGGCAGGGGCTGGCCACGCGACTGGTCCGGGCGGTGGCGGCCGGGATCAGGGAACGCAGGGAGACCCCCTTCCTCCACACCCACGCAAGCAACACCACCGCCATCCGCCTCTACGAGTCGATCGGCTTCACCCTGCGCCGCCGTACGAACTTCCTGCTGGTGCGCACCCCGGGCCGCCATCCGGCACCGACGCCTTGAACAGGCAGCCGCAGTGCCCGACAACGCCATGCCCCACCACGCCCAGACGCTGAAGGGAATCGACATGGTCACCTCCGAGGAACGCCCCGCCCGATCCTCAACGGCCCTTGCCGCCGCAAACGTTGCCGCAACGACCGTTGCGTCCGACGACATACTTCGCAGCACCCTGCGGCGCCACGAAGCCGGAGTCACCGTGATCACCGTCCCGGGTCCGGCTGGCTTCACGGCCACCTCCTTCACCTCCGTTTCCCTGCGGCCACTCCGCCGACGGATCGGTGCGAGCGTCGGCTGCATGCTGATGAGCCCGCACGATGGTGGAATCAACCGAGACGTCCCAATCGATTTCACCCTGCGCGTCGGCGGCGGCTTGAACCTGCTGGAGCGACCGAGTGCGCCTCCGGGCTCCAGGGAAGCTTCGAGAGTGAGGTCGCCGTACATGGCCGAGAGGATCATGTGCGGCGAGTCCAGGGGATCGTCCGCCCGCCCGGGTTGTCCAGTACGACGACCGGTGGCCAGCCCGGTCCTGCAAGCCGGGCGGCATCGCCTACCACCACATCTCGGATACCTGCATCGCGCCGTTTACGTACTTCATCCCGTGCGGGGTACGCGAGGCCGTCTACCTCAACTAGGGCCTGTTCATGCAGCTCAGGCCCAGGTGCGGGAGCACAGCACCAGGCGGTAGCCGTCCGGGTCGGTGATCGTCACACCGTGCTCGTCCCAGTACGGGTTGTGCGCCGGAACGCGGGTACCGCCGGCCGCGACCAGGCGGTCGATCAGGGACTCGTCCGCCGGCTTGCCGAGGTAGACGACGAACAGGTCGTCCACCGTCGGGGTCGGCTCCAGCGGCCGCTCCGGATCGTGCGTCAGCTCGAAATGCCAGGCGGCGCCGGGCGGGCCGACCATCAGCAGGTCGTGCTCGCCCGGCATGCGCTCGGTCGTGCGCCACAGGACGGCCAGGCCGAGGCCGTGCACGTAGAAGCGTTCGGCGGCGGCGAGGTCCCGCGAGGGCCGGGCCACCCGGACCGGGACGGTGGAGTCGATCACGCCGAGACCTCCAGGGCAGCCCGCCAGACGGGGCTGTCGACGTAGTGGTTGTCGAACCGCTCCGCGGAGGCGGCGATCTCCTTCGCGTCGGCCTCGCCACGCATCACCCGGCCGAGCAGGCGCAGGTAGTCGAACCGGTCCATGCCCGGCGTGAACACGAACAGCACGTCCGCCTCACAGCCCGGCGCCGCGGCGAAGGCGTGCGGGGTGTGGGGCGGCACGGCCAGGAAGTCGCCTGCCTCCAGGACGGTGACCTCCTCGCCCACCAGTACCTGGAGGGACCCGCTGATCACGAAGAACAGCTCCGTCGCCTTGGTGTGGAAGTGGGCGGGTGCCCCCACGGCGCCGTGGGCGAACGTGGACCGGTAGCTGGTGAAGCCGTCCGCGGTGCTGTCCGAGTCGGCGAGCAGCGTCATCACACTGCTGGGGTCGGCACAGGTCTCCGCCTCGGCGTGACGGGTCAGTACCGGCCGTCCGCCGGTCACTGTGCTCTTCATGTCGTGTCCTTCCTGGTCCAAGGGGTGGGGAGTTGTGCAGGGAGTCGAGCGGGCCATGAGGTCTCCGGGTCAGGAGGCCCTTGTGCGGTGGGGCGGGTGTCAACCGAAGATCGCGGTGGGGTCGCCGGTGTACCAGGCGTTGTCGATGCGAAGCCGACGGATGACCCAGCGGTCGCCGTCGCGGACCAGGTCGACGTCGTAGGGGTTCTTCAGCAGCGCGTGGGTGGCGGGGTCGGCGATGAGCAGGTGCTGGGCTTCCACCAGGGCCGTGAGCCGGGCGGTGTCGCCATCGATGGTGATCCGCGTGTTGGTGATCTGGTGTGTGGTGTCCACCCGGCCGGTGAACATGTCCAGAATGGTGGTGACGATGGTGTCGCGCCCGGACATCAGCGGCGGCTTGGCCCCCCACTTGGAGGCGGCCGGGCGGAAGTCCAGCTCGGCGTCAGTGGCGAAGGCCGAGGCGAACAGCTCCTTGTCCTTCAGGTCCTGGCCCAGCCCGAAGCGGTAGAGCGTGTCGGTGATCTCCGCCCGGTCCCTGAGTTCTGCGACGGCCGCGGCGGTGTCGTGCGCGGGGGCGGTCAGGGCGCGGTCGCGGGTGACGTACATGATGTTCTCCTGTGCAGGTGAGGCGGCCTTTCAACGCCTCTGATCCTGCTGCGGTCCGGACCGGGCATCAATGCGCACCTGTGCAACGACCGTGAAGCCTCGATTAACGATGGAGGATGCGGGATGCTGGAGCGGCACGAGCTGGAGGCGTTCCTGACGCTCGCCGAGGAGCTGCACTTCGGCCGCACCGCCGAGCGGCTGCACGTCTCCACTGCCCGGGTCAGCCAGACCATCGCCAAATTGGAGCGCCGCATCGGCGTCCCGTTGTTCAACCGCACCAGCCGCCGGGTGGAGCTGTCCCTGACGGGGCGGCAGCTGTATGAAGAGATACGCCCCGCCTGGGCCCGGATCACCGACGCGTTCGAGCGGGCCGTCGACGCCGGGAAGGGGCTGACCGGGCTGTTGCGGGTCGCCTTCACCGGGCCGGCGGCGGGCCAGCTGTTAGTCGGCGCCAAGCAGGCGTACCGCACCAGGCACCCCGACTGCGAGGTCCAGATCAAAGAGGCGCACCTGCCGCAAGTCCTGCCGTGGCTGCGCAGCGGCGAGGTGGACATCGCGCTGACCTGCTATCCGATGCACGAAGAGGGCATCGTCATGGGGCCGGTCCTGGTGCGGGAGGCACGCATGCTCGCCGTCCCTACAGGGCATCCGTTCGCCCGCCGGGAGACCGTCTCCGTGGAAGATCTGGCTCGCGTGACCGTGCTGCAGATTCCCGAGACGCTGCCGGGATCCCTGCGCGAGGACCGGGCGCCGCGCCGGACCCCCGCCGGGAGACCGATCGCACTCGGTCCGTCGGCCATGACGTTCAACGAGACGCTGACGCTCGTGGGCGCCGGTGAGGGGGTCTTCGCCGTCGGCGCCCACACAAGGCGCTACTTCGCCCGCCCGGATGTCGTCTATGTCCCCTTCGAGGACGCCGCCCCGGTGGACTGGGGCTTGGTATGGCCTGCCGACGGTGCGACGGCGCGCGTTCGCGCCTTCAGCGAGGCAGCGCTCAACCTGGTGCAGGCACCTGTGCCAAACCCCTGACCGTCACCGACGGGCCGGACGCCATCAATCAGGGCCCGCCGGTCGGCGTCGGCTGTGCCGGTGGGCGGCCGGTTCCTGAAACGGCCGCGATGGCTTTGAGGGCGCCGCACTCGTGCCGGTCCCTACGCGGGGGTGCTGCGTCGGACGGGCAGGAAGACGGCGAGTTGCTCCCACTGCCGTACGGACGGGCAGTCGGGTGTGGTGGTCACAAGTTGGAGGCTTACGTGGTCGGCACCGGCGTCGAAATGCTCTTGGACGCGGTGGGCGATGTCCGCGGCACTGCCGTGGGCCACCAGTGCGTCGATTCCCTGGCCTGAAACATCCCGAACGGGGCGCGCATGAGCCACAACAGGACGCCCACTGACCGGGCCCACCCCCAAAGCCGGACGGCGGCAGGACACGGTACTCGCCCGTCTCGAAGGGGATGGTCTGTGGCCCCTTCGTTCTTGGACAGTCATCGCCCACTGGCCTGCTGCGAACGAGCTCGATGAATACCTCGCATCAGGACTTCGGCTGCCGTCCTGATGGCCTCAAGCAAGCTGCATGCTGAGCTGCTGACCGGAGCTGTTGCCGACCAACGACCAGCAAGTGAATCAGGGTGCAGTGACGCCGGTTGCCCCGCCGCGCAGCGGTAGACCCTGCCGTTCCTTCTCGCCGCTGGCCCCCCGCAGGTCCTTAGGGCGGGGGTCTGCGGAGGGTGGCCAGCCGACGGTGGTACTCCTCCTCATCGATCTCGCCGCGTGCGTACCGCTCCGCGAGGATCTGCTCGGGGCTGGGTCCGCCCCGAGTGACGCTGGGCCCGTCGTGGAGAGGGCTCGATCGACCCAGTGCGCGAATGATGAGGACAACGATGAGGACGAGCAGCGCGAAGAGAAGAATCATGCTGACTGACATCGCCAGCCAGCCCCAAGCGCTCACACCGTAGTGGTCATGCCAGAACATCATCGGGCACTCCCTCTCCGCATCCCGCGGGTGCACATCCACTGCCCGCAGACCTCACTTCCATGTTCCCTCCCCCAGGGCTGTGGGGCCACAGGCCTGGGAACCGAGAACGACGGGTCAGTGAGTGCCGGGCGCCGCTGGTCAGCCAGGAGCGAGACGGGCGCGTGCTCAGCCGTGGGGGACGACAGCGACGGGAGCCGGGCAGTGGTGCAGGAGGGCGTGAGCGATGTGCCCGATGCGGGGCGGGAGAGCCTTCGGCGAGGGCGTGTGCCGACCGATGACGACGAGGTCGGCTTGGCTCCCGGCTTCCAGGAGGTGGCGAGCCGGCTGTCCGATGACGGCTTGCTCGGCCACGTCGACGGTTGGTACTTCTCGCGCCATGGCCCCAGTGCATGGCGCAGGGTTGTCTGCTCTTCGGCCGCGAGAGCGGCATCCCGGTTCGGGTTCGAGTTGGCGGCGTAGAACGTCGGAGGGTTCCAGCCGTGCACCACGAGCAAGGGGCAACGCGCAGCGCTGCGGAGTCGAAGGCGAAGCGGATGACGTCGTCGCAGGGCCGGCCGAGGTCGAGGCCGAGAACCACCGGCCGTGGGCGGCCCCGGTGCTCCCCGTCGTCCGCGGCCCGGGCCCGGACGGCGACGACGGGGCGCTCGCAGTGTGCCACCGATCGTCGTACATGCCCTCGTCGAGGATGCGTGTCGATCGAGTCGTTCTCCTCGCAGACTCGCAGGTCAGGTGACTGCGGCCGACGGCTGCAAGTTCGTAGAAGGTCCAACCCTACCGAGACCCGACGCAACCTCCCGCCGGAGGTAGGCCGATCCCTGTCCGTACGCATCCTCGACGAGGGCATGCACGACGATCTCGCCGTCACATGCGCACCGGTTGCGACGCTTCCGCCGCCGTCCGACAGGCGTTGCTCATCCTCGCGAACGTGTATGACGCGGCAGGGTCACACGGGCACTACCCGCCAGGCGTAGCACCCGAGATCACCGCCGCAACGCTCAACCCGTACCGCCCCGTCCGACGGTCCGTATGACGCGCTGCGCCCCGCTGTGCGACACGGTGGGGCGCGCGCAACGTTCTGCCATTTCGCGCAACGTTCGGGATTTCCACAGAATCGGCGGAACGCCAGGCGAGGGCCCCCAGCGACCGCGTATCGTCGCGTACTGCGGACGACTTGCTGTCACACGCACGCAACCTCCAGCACATGCATCGATCTACATGGAGGCATCGTGCGTCATCGGCGGTTATCTAGAAAGGGAAAGGGCCCGTGGGGGCCCCTTACGTTCCTGGTCAGCGTCATGCGCTTTCTGTATGACATCGCCAGGCACTGAGGGCACACACAAGCCCAATCCACACAGCTGACCGCGTGAGCGGTCGACCCGGGGTCGCAGTGTTCCCGCACTGCGGCCCCTTGCTTCCTGTGAGACACAACATTAGCGGCGCCCCACTGCATGTGTATTGGGTACCCACTAATTTACTCATGTTGTGGCGTCGATTTGGGACGCAACAAGGCTCCGCGACTCCACTTGCAACGTTACCAATATGTGATCTCGAGTTGCGCCCGTCTTCGGCGTGTCCAGAAACGGCCCGCCTGCAACGACTCTCACGCGGCGCCTGGTCCAGGACATCGTCAACACCGTTGCCATCACCGCCATCCAGGCACAGAGCGCCCGGCTCGGCGCCTGAGCCACGACTGACCTGAGCTGTGCCTCCTACGCCCCGTCGCACACCGCGGCGGGGCGTTTCGCATGCCCAGGACCGTGCGGGAGGTGAAACCCCATGGCGCCCCATCACCGACAAAGACCGCGCCGCGGTGCGCCGACTACACGCGCAGGGCAAGGCCCGCAACGAGATCGCCCGCGAACTCAAGCGCAGCCACTCGACGGTGTCGGAGATCGCCGCCGCGTTCGAGCCACCTCTTACGTTCGACCGCGCCGGCGAGGGAGTCATCGCCACTTAGGTACGGTGCGCAGACCTCGCAGCCCGCCGCGCCCAGCTCGCCGACCTGCTGCAGACGGACACCGAGCGGCTACGGGGGCGCAGCTATGTGAGCCATGCACGATTGGTGCCTTTGGCGGCAAGGACAACGTGTGGTCCGAGACCCACCTCGAACGGCCGACGTTTCGGCGATCAACCCCAGATCCTCGCCGCTACCGGCGCCGCGATTGAGAAGTCGCTCAAGCTCGCCCCCGCAGCCGGGGGAGAGGGAGCCGAGCAGGTGCGTTCGATGCTCGGAGCGCTCGGCGAGGCGTTGACCCTCGCGGCCGGTGACGACGCCGACGACGACGGGGGGCCTCCACGCCTCTGGCGAGCAGCACTTCGGCCGCCCGCTGCGAGCGGTTGCCCGAATGGCAGATCACGACGACGGGCTGCCGGGCCTGTGCCTCGGCGGGCAGCCCGGCACCGGCGGAGAGCGCCGTCAGGGTCAGGTGTACGGCGCCGGGCGCGTGCCCGGCCTGCCACTCGTGGGGTTCGCGTACGTCGAGCAGCAGGGCGTCACTGCCCCGTCCGGCGGCATGACCGGTGCGGGGAGCCTTCCTCACCCTGGGATGCGCACTCATCTGCTGGCGACGCTTGAAATCATTCCGTTAGGAGTTCTAAGTCAACGTGCTGCTCCTCGTGGGCGGGGGTGGGGGCAGAGGTTTTGTGCGGCGCGGAGCCGGGCCAAGGTGCGGTGGCCTCGCTCCACCAGCTCGGGATCGCCGTGGGCGGCGCCGTAGGAGATGCCGGAGACGGCATCGAGGGCGGACAGCACCGTGAGCTGGGCCTCTTCCTCCGGTGTGAAGGAGCGTCCGTAGCCGTCCATCACGGCTGCACGAAGGTCGGGACGGCCGTGCCACACGTCGGACAGCCGGACGAAGTCCCGTACCGCCGGCCCGGGTTCGGACCGTTCGAAATCGATCACGTACAGGATGTCGGCAGCCTCGTCCCAGCGCAGATTGCGCAGCTGGAAGTCGCCGTGTGTGGGGACCACCGCCAGGGCGGGCAAGGATGCGGCGCTCTCGGCTGTGGCGCGGATGAACTCCTCGTCACCAGGGGCGAGATGCGGCCGGGCGCCGTCCAGGTGCCGCTCCAGCTTCCCCACCAGCGGTGCGCCGCCGCTCGACCGGGGCGTGGCGCTGGTGTGGACGGAGGCTGCGAGCTGCCCGATGCGGTGGAAGATCCGGCGCTGCTCCTCGGGCGGGTGGATGGCGCCGTGCAGGGATCGGCCCCCCACGGCGGTGAGGACCACGGCCCGCCGCGCGGCATCGGCAGCCACCAGGCGGGGCGCGGCCACGCCTAGAGCGGGGACCCAGCTACGCAGCGCGCCGACTTCGCGTTGGTGGAAGCGCGCGTTCTGGTGGATCTTGACGTACCACTCGCCGCCTTCGGGGCCGCGGGCCCGCCACACACGGCTCTCCTCGCGCGCCCAGGACACGTCCGTCCAGGCGGTGACCCGGCCCACCGCCCGCTCGGCGAAGGCGCGCACCGCCCGCTCCGGGACCGCGCTGCGGTCGCCGGGGTCGAGGACCAGGGCCAGCCGGTCGACGGACCGGTCGTAGGCGATCGGGTCGCCGGGCTCCTGGAAATGCACGGCCATCCGCGCGCCGGCCCGGTAGGCGTCCAGCCCGGCCCGGCAGTACGCGACCATCGGCTCGGGCAGCTCATCAAGGGCGAACCAGCCCATGGCATCGCACACCGCATGTTCCATCACCCGCGGGGAGCCGCGCCAGCGCCGCACCTCGAAAAACACCCCGAGGCGCGCTCCGCCGGCGGGGGAGCGGTGGTGCACGGTGACGGCCGCGCGGGCATCGGCCGGATCGACCACGACGCCGGTCTCCTCGCGGGTCTCGCGCACCAGCGCCGTGACCATGTCCTCCCACGGGCCATCGAGATGTCCGGACGGAAGGTGCCAGCAGCCAGCGGCGTACACGTCACCGGCCCGTCGGGACAGCAGCACCTCGGTCCCGGCCGTGCCGTCGCGCACCGCGATCAGGTGGACGTCGAGCGGCTCGGTGTGCCGCTGGCCGCCGGTCACGCCGCCTCCCCCAGCAACGCCCGCAGCGCAGCGGCGTCCTGCTGCAGCTGCCCCTCATCTTGGCGGCCCGCGTCGAGAGCCTGCCACGGCAGGGGCCCGCCCGGCGCGGGATCAGCGTCCCCGGTGTACCGGGGGCAGATGTGGCTGTACAGGTGGGGTACGACGTTGCCGAGGGTGGAGTAGTTCATCTTCACCGCTCGGTCGAAGGCCGTCAGGGCCCTGCCAAGCGCGAGGGTGTCGCGCCAGTAGGCGGCGGCGTCGGCTTCGGACAAGTCGGTGGGCTCGGCCACGTGCGGGGCACCGTGGTGGATGAGCACGCAGTAGCCGCGTACACGTCCGCTGCGCCACAGAAGATACGCGTTTGCCACTTCACCGCGGCGGAGCAGGATGCCCCAGCCGATGTCCGCCGCGGCGTAGTCGTTCGCGCACATGGGCCGCCCATCGCCGGAGCGTTGGCGGAGGAAGTCCTCGGGACAGCCAGTCGGCACGGCGGAGCTGTCGGCTCGGGGAGGAAGAGGGTTGTGAGGCTGGCGCATCGTGCTCCTGTTCGCTGAACGGCTGGTGTGCGGGGCAACGGCGATCCGCGCGGGCGAGGTCACGGCGTTGGCCGGGGAACGGTGGCAAGAGGAGGCAGCGTCCAGGTCAGCGCCTTCGGCCCCGCGCCGGACGTGACGGTCTGGGCCCCAGTACCGTCGGTGAGGTCGACTCGGTACGACTCTGGCCGGCCGGCTTCCTCCCAGCGGGCGTGCAGGTCCTCGATCTCGGCCCACACATCGCGGGGCCCGTGAACGCGAACAGTCCCGTCGACGGTGCCGGTCACGGCCCAGGAGTCGTCCTCGGGGGCGACGATCGTCATCGTCTCGGCCTGGAAGTCCCGCACCGTGCCGGGGACCAGGTACGCGACGGCAAGCCAGAATCCGTAGGCATCGTCCGGCGGCGGCGCGAGCCGGGTGGGCCGCGCCGCGCCGGGGTCGGCCTTGATTCGCGTCCGGTGATCGAGGGCGGACAGCCACCGGTAGCCCAGCATCGGCCGGTATCCCCGCGGCTTGCCGCGCAGAACGGCCTCGATCGAGCCTGAGCCGTTGTGGGTGCCGAGGAGCTGTCCGGGCCAGCTCGGCGTCCGGGTCGCGAGCGTGGTCAGCAACCGTCCGCCGGGCGCCAGCTGCTCCACCCATGCGGGCGGGACGCAAGGCACGCCGATGCCAGAGTGGATCCGGTCGTACGGCGCCCGAGCCTCGTGCCCGTCGAGCGCGTCGCCCTCAACCATCGCCGCGCCGACGCCGAGCCGGTCGAGGTTCCGCTGCGCGAAGGCTGCCATGTGCGCGTCCCGCTCCACACCGGTGGAGAGCCCGGGGCCGGTGATGGTAGCGGCGAGCGCGAGGGAGACGCCGGGGCCGGGCCCGAGCTCCAGGTAGCGCAGGCCCGGCGCCAGCCCCAGGGCCTGGAGGGCCTCGACCGTGGCTGGCGTGTACGTGGACATGGAGGTCATATGGCCGCCGGTCACTGGCCCGCGGGCGAGCGTGTCGAGGGGTTCGCCATCGCGCTGAAGCAGGATCGACTCGTCGCTGTGGATCAGGTCGAGCCACTCCTGACGGTCCTCGGCGTGGGATCCGTCGAGGAGGCGCCAGTCGATGGGATCGGCGCCCGGGCCGCTGACCCGCACATAGGCGTGTGGCATCAGCACCTCGCGGCGCACGCGGAACAGGGCGGCGCGGAGGTGCGAGTTGGTGAGGACGCCCGCGGAGGTGAGGCGGTCGACCATGGCGGCACGCAAGTCGCTCGTGTCGGTGGCCTGGTGATTAAGGCGCATGAAGACCGTCCTTCGCGGGAGGGCGTGCGGGCATGGCGGTCAGGCGGCGGACGGGGGAGAAACACAGCAGGACGGCAGGGGTGAGGTAGGCAGCGGTTCCGGCGAGCGGCGCCGCGTGCACCGAGAGCGCGGAGGCGATGCCGCCGGCGATCAGGGCGGCGGCCTGCCGCAGGCCGGTACGCCTCGACAGGTTGCGGATCGAGGAGGAGCTGGGGGCACGAGTGTCGTCTCGCCTTCGACGTACGGTCGGGGCTGTAGAGGTCACGCTGGGGCGGGTCAGCTCGCCGTCTTGTGGTCGGACGGCTGGGTGCCGCGGGGGCCTGGAACCGTCTCGGCCGCGGGCGTGAGCCCGTACTGGGCGGCCTGGGCGGTGAACATGCCCTGGTACAGGCCGCCCGCGCGGGCCATGAGTTCGTCGTGGGTGCCGTTCTCGACGAGGCATCCCTGGTCGAGGACGTAGATGTGGTCGGCGTGCATGGTCGCGGCGAGCCGGTGGGTGACGAGCACGACCGCGTGCCCTTCCTCGGCCAGGGACCACAGCCCCTGGAACGAGGCGATTTCCGCGTGGGGATCGAGGGCGCTGGTGGGCTCGTCGACCAGCAGGAACGGCGCCTGGCGGTATCGGGTTCGAGCCAACCCCAGTCTCTGCCACTGTCCGCCCGAGAGCTGGACACCGCGCTCGTAGCCCTTGAACACGATCGAGTCCCAGCCGTGCGGCAGACCCTCGATCAGGTCGAGCACGCCCGCGTCCCGGGCGGCCTTGCGGACGCGGTCCATGTCCCGGGGACGGTCGCCGGCGCCGATGGCCACGTTCGCGGCAGCCGTCATCTCCCAGCGTGGGAAGTCTTGCGCCAACAGCCCCACTGCGCCGAAGACCTGGGCGCGGTCCGCCTCGCGGAGCTCGACCCGCTCGCCCGACTCACCCACCCACCACACGTTTCCTTCGGAGGGCAGCAGCAGCCCGGCCAGCACCTTCGTCAAGGTGGTCTTCCCCGAGCCGTTCGCCCCCACCAGGGCCGTCACCTTCCCCCGGGGCACCCTCACGCTGACGCCCTTCAGCGAAGGAGCGTCGGCCCCTGGGTAGGTGAAGGACACCGACTCCGTCCGCACCTCCAGTGCCGGCGCGGGCAGCGGCGTACCGGCAGACGGAATGGCGTTCTCGCCTGCCACCTTGATGGCGTCCTCGGTGTCGGTGAGGAACAGCAACTCCTCGTACAGCCGGTTGACCTGCTGCACCAGCGACGTGAGGCGCGCCGTCGAAGTGCGGATGGCGATCACCGCCGTGCCGCCGACGGCGAGCGGCAGGCCACCGGTCGACAGCAGCCACCACAGCACCCCGTAGCAGGCCAGCGACGCCACCCCCGCGAAGCCGCCGGCGATCAGATCCGTGGATGCCTGTGCCCGGGCCAGACGCCGCTGTTCCGCCTCCGTCTGCCTCGACATCTCCTCGTAGCTGGACATCAGCTTGGTGCCGGCTGCGTGCACGCGGATCTCCCCGCCGGCGTGCGGGCGGGTCAGGTAGGCCAGCAGGGAGGCGATCGCCCTGCGGTGGTCGACCCAGTTCAGGCGGGAGAGGTACTCACGGCGCGCGGAGCGGACCGCCCCCCACCCCTTGGGCAGGGCGATGGCCAGCAGCATCGGCAGCAGGATCCAGTGCAGCGACGCCAGCACGACCGCGGCTGCCGCCATGCCGATCACCACATTGCCCACGCCCACCGACAGCCGGAGCATGCTGCGGGCCGAGTCCGTGCCGAACTTCCCCGCCTCCAAGGCCCGCTGGGCCTCCGGCCGCTCCGTCGCCTCCACCTCGACGTGGGTGACGGCCATGTAGTATCGGGCGGAGATCGCCCGCTCCACCTGCGGCTCCAGCCGGCCCGACATGGCCGTCGACCACCCCGACAGCACCGCGGTCGCCACGGCCGCGACGGTGAGCACGGCCAGCGACGGCAGGGCGTCGCGGAGCTTGTCCGCGGTCGGCCCGTCGGCGAACAGCTGGGTGAGGACGCTGTTGACCGCCACCAGTCCCCAGCCGGCCGTCACGCCCTGCCCGAGCTGGGCCACCACGACCCCGGCGAGCGCCCGCCGGTCCGCCTGCCAGCCGGTGCGCAGAACCATGCCCACCATGCGCGGCAGCGCTGCCGCCATGTGACCGAAGCCCAGCCGGGTCACAGGCCCTTCGTGTCGGACGTAGGACTGGTCGTAGCGCAGCCGGCCGCCGTACAGCTCCCGCTCAGCGCCCGAGATGGTGTCCGTGGCCGCGGCCTTCGCTGGGTTCTCGGTCTCGTCACCGCTTGGCTTGACTTGCGTCAAGGTGTTCCCCCTCGTGGACGTGATGGGCGGTTCGGCGTGTTCAACGACGCCGCCGCAATTTCGAACACCTGTTTTTCGGACGGGTCGCGCGCCCTGGGATTGAGCGGTTCTCCCAAGGTGCGCAGTGCACCGACCCTTGCCGCACAAGAGCCCACAGCCGGGGCGGATTGGCCGAAACGCCGACACTCAAGCGCTGCCGCTGCGCGCGATCAGTAGGGGTTTGCTTCACGCAACGGGTGCGAGACCGGGATCCGCGGCGCCGCCCCCGTTCCTGGCGCAGGTGAGGTCGGCGGCGGATTCATGGCCGGCCTTCAGTGCGGGCTCGGGCTTACGGGATCTTCGGGCGGTGGCGTGCCCGGGACGCGTCTTCGAAGCCGAGGTGGGCGAGGAAGCCAGAACTACCCCCGCAGGTGTGGGGACGACACCCCCGGTGAACCCTGCGACCGGCGGCCGCGGGAACTACTCCCGCAGGTGCGGGGACGACGCTGACTGGTGTCCGACACCTCCGACTCCGCCGGACCCCCGCAGGTGCGGGGACGACCTCAGAACCAGGACCACGACGGACGCGACGCGGGGAACTATCCGCGCAGGTGCGGGGACGACTCTCTGTGAGCGCCTCCGCGATGCTCAGCTCCCGACCTACCCCCGCAGGTGCGGGGACGACGACAACCTCGGCCGCATCTACAACCAGCCGCCGGAACTACCCCCGCAGGTGGGGGGACGACGCCAGGTCAGACCACAGGGTGGCAGCCGTGACGGAACTACCCCCGCAGGTGCGGGGACGACCGCTGGACGATCTCAAGCGCAAGCAGGATTCGGGAACTACCCCCGCAGGTGCGGGGACGACCCCACCGCGATGCGGCGACGATGATGCGCGGCGGAACTACCCCCGCAGGTGCGGGGACGACTCCCGCCGGGCCCGGATCTTGGTCGTGGTTGATGAACTACCCCCGCAGGTGCGGGGACGACACGCTGGTCGCCGGCACGGTCGAGACGACGACCGAACTACCCCCGCAGGTGCGGGGACGACCTGGTGTGGACGAAGCTGACGCGGTGCCATGTGGTACTACCCCCGCAGGTGCAGGGACGACGAGCTGGCCCGGCGGGTCGCGTGGATGGAGGGAGAACTACCCCCGCGGGTGCGGGGACGACTCGATGGCGGCCGCATACCGCGCCGCCTTGACCGAACTACCCCCGCGGGTGCGGGGACGACCCTCGATGCCATTGCGTTGAGAGGTTGTCGGTGGAACTACCGCCGCGGGTGCGGGGACGACCAGCGTGGCCACCCCCTCCCCAGGAAGCCGCCGAACTACCCCCGCGGATGCGGGGACGACAAGGTCGTCGGACAGGTGCGGCGGATCCGCCGCGAACTACCCCCGCGGGTGCGCGGACGACTGGCTTCGGTCGGCACGCGCATGGCCTGTGCGGGAACTACCCCCGCGGGTGCGGGGACGACAACGCCCTGCCGTTCGGCTGGTATCGGAGCCAGGAACTACCTCCTCAGGTGCGGGGACGACGCCGCTCCTCATTGCTGTTCGCCCTGACCCGAGGACTACCCCCGCAGGTGCGGGGACGACACCGGCTACATCACGCCCGGCGCCTACGCCGTGGAACTACCCCCGCAGGTGCGGGGACGACCATCATCGAGCTGGTCCAGCGCAGCAAGACGACGAACTACCCCCGCAGGTGCGGGGACGACGTTTCGCGTGACGGTGTTGTACATCCGCCGGAGGAACTACCCCCGCAGGTGCGGGGACGACCGCATTTCTGCAGCTATGCAGGTACCGGGAGGCGAACTACCCCCGCAGGTGCGGGGACGACCTCCTGGCGGCGGTACCGGTGCGTGTGCCCCTCGAACTACCCCCGCAGGTGCGGGGACGACGCCGAGTCGGCGGACGAGCGGCAGGCCGGATGGGAACTACCCCCGCAGGTGCGGGGACGACGCCGGGGCTGGCATCGCGCTCGGCGCCAAGCTCGAACTACCCCCGCAGGTGCGGGGACGACACGCCGAGAAGCCGTACGCCCCGGAAGTGCTCGGAACTACCCCCGCAGGTGCGGGGACGACACGTGGCTGGGGCGCAACGGCGTGCCTGCCGCCGAACTACCCCTGCAGGTGCGGGGACGACCCGCCCGCGGTCCCGATCTGCATGGACTCAGGCGAACTACCCCCGCAGGTGCGGGGACGACACGATGCCGACGCCGAGGGCGACACCGCCCAAAGAACTACCCCCGCAGGTGCGGGGACGACGGGGGCCGGCCGGGTGGGGCCGGGGCAGGTGTGGAACTACCCCCGCAGGTGGGGGGACGACAGGACCGGGTGCATCCCGCGAACTGCACGCGAGGAACTACCCCCGCAGGTGCGGGGACGACTCGGATCCGAAGCCCGCACCGGTCGCGCCGATGGAACTACCCCCGCAGGTGCGGGGACGACCGGCCGTACTCGTGGCTGGGCTGCACATGCTTCGAATTCGAACTACCCCCGCAGGCTCGGGGGACGACGAGCTGCCGGAGCGTGCACAGACCGGCGGGGGCGAACTACCCCCGCAGGTGCGGGGACGACGAGCTGGCCCGGCGGGTCGCGTGGATGGAGGGAGAACTACCCCCGCGGGTGCGGGGACGACGGTCCGGTGGATCGACAGATGGGGCACTGTGGGGAACTACCCCCGCAGGTGCGGGGACGACGCAGCACAGCAGCAGGGAGTTTCCGCCAGCGGGGAACTACCCCCGCAGGTGCGGGGACGACTCCCTCGGCGTCGTCCTCAGGGGATATGACCAGGAACTACCCCCGCAGGTGCGGGGACGACGCAGATGAGCCTCGACGTCGGCACCGGCGGCAAGAACTACCCCCGCAGGTGCGGGGACGACGCCGCACGCTGACTCGCCGACCAGATCCCGCACGAACTACCCCCGCAGGTGCGGGGACGACGGGGTGATGCGGCTGGTGTAGTCGGCCAGCGCGGAACTACCCCCGCAGGTGCGGGGACGACTCGCGGGCTCGGCGGATGGCAGCCTGCCGGGTCGAACTACCCCCGCAGGTGCGGGGACGACGACACCGAGATCCACATGTCCGCCAAGAACCCGGAACTACCCCCGCAGGTGCGGGGACGACCACGCAAGTGATGGCGGAGAACGTCATGATCGCGAACTACCCCCGCAGGTGCGGGGACGACGGGACGCCGGCGGCTCGGAAACGGCGGAGCGAGGAACTACCCCCGCAGGTGCGGGGACGACCAGAGAGCGTCCGCTTCGGACATCCCGGGGGAAGAACTACCCCCGCAGGTGCGGGGACGACGAACCGAGGTTCCGTCCGACCGCCGACGCCAGGGAACTACCCCCGCAGGTGCGGGGACGACACCTCAAGGGCCGGCCGCATCCCTGGCCCCTCGGAACTACCCCCGCAGGTGCGGGGACGACGATCTCGTTCGAGCTCACGTTTTCTCCCTCCGGGAACTACCCCCGCAGGTGCGGGGACGACAATCCCGGGCCGCTCCGCTTTTTTTGAGCCCGTGAACTACCCCCGCAGGTGCGGGGACGACGCCGGGATCGTCCAGCAGCACAGCGAGAGCGGGGAACTACCCCCGCAGGTGCGGGGACGATTTCGGAGAGGCAGAGCGTCGTCTGTCCCTCCAGGAACTACCCCCGCAGGTGCGGGGACGACCGGGGGGTCGATGGCAACGCGCGCTTCTACGGCGAACTACCCCCGCAGGTGCGGGGACGACGGCGACTGCCTGGGGATGGGTGGCTCGCTGGTCGAACTACCCCCGCAGGTGCGGGGACGACGAATTGTGGGCCCGGCCTCGAATCCCAAATGGCGAACTACCCCCGCAGGTGCGGGGACGACCGGCACGTGGGCGGCCTATGGCGGCGCGGCGGTGAACTACCCCCGCAGGTGCGGGGACGACAGCGTGGCCAGGAAGGCGTCGAGGTCGTCGGGCGAACTACCCCCGCAGGTGCGGGGACGACCGGACGCGGATGCCCGGCGCCAGCCTGAAGGACGAACTACCCCCGCAGGTGCGGGGACGACTTCGGTGATCAGGCGATCGCGGTGCAGGCCAAGGAACTACCCCCGCAGGTGCGGGGACGACACGTACCGTCAGATTCCGGGTCGGGTGTGGGTGGAACTACCCCCGCAGGTGCGGGGACGACGGCAGTGCCACGCCATCGGCGTCCACCACCGCGGAACTACCCCCGCAGGTGCGGGGACGACGCTCCAGGTCAGGCAGCGGCGTCCCCTGGTGGCGAACTACCCCCGCAGGTGCGGGGACGACACCCATGCAGTCCCCCATGCCTCCGCGAAAAGGGAACTACCCCCGCAGGTGCGGGGACGACTGCACGGTCAACGTGCTCTTGCCGACCCCACCCGAACTACCCCCGCAGGTGCGGGGACGACCCTGCGCCCCGCGGCAGAACGACGCACGCTGGAGAACTACCCCCGCAGGTGCGGGGACGACGGGCAGGTGATGGAGTGCAGCTCCGCCGCAGCCGAACTACCCCCGCAGGTGCGGGGACGACCCGTAACGCGCGACGGCCAAGCGGGCATCTCGGGAACTACCCCCGCAGGTGCGGGGACGACACTTCTTAACCTGCGCGGATGCTAGCAGTGGGGCCGGTTTTCATTTGGCAGTGTCGACGGTCGGAGCATGCGGTCCAGGGCCAATGTCAGTGGGCGGGTCTATGGTGCGGATCCACTGTACGGAGGGGGCTGCGCTGGTGGAGCACATGCGGTCGATTGTCGACTTGATGCGGGGGATGGGGCTGTCGGAGGAGACAGTTGCCCGGGTGTCGCGGTTATGGGGGAAGTCTGCGGCGCGGAACGGGGGACGGACTCACCTGCTGCTTGGGCACTTGCTGGACACCGCTGCCGTGGCGGAGGTGATGTGGGAGCGGTACCTGTCGGCTGCGTTGCGGCAGAGGCTGGAGGAGATCAGTGGCGGACGTGGGCGTCTGTGGTTCATGTGGATCTGTGGGATTCATGACTGCGGAAAGGCGTGCCCTGCCTTCCAGGCGCTGGATGAGGCGGAGGCTGCTCCGGTCAGGGCAGCGGGTCTGGTGTGGGGGCGGTTGCCGGCGGACCGGCGGCAACAGTGGCGGCATGACGTGGCGGGCGCCGCGTTGCTGCGGCCGAGATTGGTCGCAGAGTGGGGGAGTGCGGAGAGCGCGGCATGGGTGTGGCCGCTGGTGGCCGGCCATCACGGGACGTTTCCGCCCGTGCAGGGGCTGAAGCCGAAACATCGGGAAGTCCAGGGGCGCGGAGCTGCGTGGGAGGAGGCGCAAAGGGCGGTCGTCGATGTCTTTACCCGGGCCGTCGGTTTCGCGGACCTGGCCGACGCGCGACCGGTGGGGGCTTTGAACAGGGCGGAGCAGCTGGCGTTGTCTGGGCTGATCGTCATGGCGGACTGGATCGCCAGTGACAGCGAGCAGTTCGAGGGGATCGCGGATGCGCGGAAGGTGTCTCTCGCTTCGGCTCGTCACCGGGCTGAAGCGGCGTGGCAGCGGCTCGGTCTGCGAGGTGGGTGGAACGAGCTCGCGATTCCGGAAGATCGGCTTGCTCCTCTGAGTGGGCGGCTGGGAGTGTCCCCGAGGGCTTCGCAGCAGGAGTTGGTTGAGCGGGCGTGGTCGATGCCGGTGCCGGGGTTGATGGTGGCTGAGGCTCCGATGGGGGAGGGCAAGACGAAGGCCGCTTTGGCAGCGGCCGAGGTGCTCGCAGCGCGGTTCGGGCTGGACGGTGCTTTCGTGGCCATGCCGACCCAGGCGACGAGCGACCCGATGTATCAGCAGGTGCTGGAGTGGGTGCGGACATTTGACCCGGAACTGGAAGCTCAGGTAGCGCTGCTGCACGGCAAGCGCCGTTTCAACCCGGTGTGGCGGGAGATTTGGGAGAGCAAGCGGATCGGGCCGGTTGGCGAATGCGACCGGGGCGATGAGCCGACGGCTTTGCATCCGTTCGACGTCTACGGGGCGACTGATGAGGACGCCGAGTACGGCATGCCTTCGTGGGCATTGGGCGAAAGCTGCGATCCGCAGGAGCGGCGTGACGGACCAGCTCGGTGGTTTCTGGGGAACAAGCGGGGCTTGCTGACGGCGTTTGCCGTCGGCACCGTGGACCACCTCCTACATGCGGCGACCCGTACACGGCACGTGATGCTCCGTTTCGCCGGCCTGGTCGGCAAGGTCGTGGTGGTGGATGAGGTGCACGCCGCGGATGTCTACATGCAGCAGTTCCTCTTGGAGGCGCTGCGCTGGCTCGGGCAGGCCAAGGTCCCGGTGGTCCTGCTCTCGGCGACGCTTCCGCCGGCGCAGCGGCAGGCATGCGTCGATGCGTATCTGTCGGGCGCTCTGAGCGCTGCGGATGTGGTCTGTGCGGTGCCAGAGCCAGCGGGATATCCGTGTGTCACCGTGGCCTATGCCCTCGACGGCGCTCCCGTTGCGATGAGTTCGCGTGAAGTGGTGCCGTCCTGGCGTGCTTCGACGTTGACCCGGGTCGACTGGCTGCCTGATATCGCCCAGGACGGGGCGCTGCTTGCCTCGAAGGTGAGGGAAGCAGTGGCCGACGGCGGCGTGGTTCTGGTGGTGGTGAACCAGGTCGATCGAGCCCAGGCTATTTACCGTGCTTTGACGGAGGCTGGTTTCGAGGGGCAGGTGCGGCTGCTGCATGGTCGGCTGTGCTCGGCTCACCGGGGGGAGCGAACCGAGGAGTGCCTGCGGCTGCTGGGGCCAGGGGCCAAGGAGGAGCGGCCTGGCCGGATGGTGGTGATCGCGACGCAGCTTGCCGAACAGTCCTTCGATGTGGATGCGGATCTGCTCATCACCGACCTTGCCCCCGTCGACCTGCTGCTGCAGCGCATCGGTCGACTCCACCGGCACAGCGGAAACCGAAGGCCCTCTGGGTTGGCGGCGCCGCGTGTGCTGGTGACGGGGGCGGTGGCCGGTGAGCGAGGGCGTCCGCGCTTCCTGCCCGCGTCCAAGGCGATCTACGGGGAGTGGTCGCTGCTGAGGGCGGCCGCCCTGGTCGCTGAAGCCGCGGGACCGCTGAGCGGAGGAAGGCGGAACAAGGACGGGTGGAGCATCCCGGCCGATGTGCCCGGTCTGGTGGCCAGGGCCTACGGGGAGGCAGAGGTCTGCCCACCGGATTGGGGTGAGGGCGCAGCTCGCCAGGCGTGGCGGGCAAAGGAGCAGGAGCGGGAGAAGAACGCGGAGGGATTCCTGCTGACCCGACCTCGGGAATGGGGTGCGCCAACCTTGGAGGGCCTGCACTACGGAAGCCTCCAGGCAGCCTCCGAAGACGACCTCAACGCCGTGGTGCGGGACGGGCAGCGGTCGGTGGAGGCCGTGATCGTCCGCCGCTCGGCCAGCGGCTACCGGGCGATCGACGGGACCTGGATCGGTGTGCACGGGGAGGTGGACGACGAAACAGCGATCGGCCGGCTTCTGGGCGGCACGGTGCGACTGCCTGCACGGCTGACGGAGGCTGCGGAGGCGGAGGGGACGGGGCTCGTTCCGTTGCCTGGGTGGGGCGGGCATCCCTGGCTCAAGTACATGCCGGCGCTTGTGCTGGAGGAAGACGGGGCGGCTGTGCTGGGCAAGGACAGGGTCTCGTACGACGACGTTTTGGGGTTGGTCGTCGAACGAGGGTGAACGGCGCGTGGAGCCGGACCCAAAGCCTTCTCACCCCGCGCTGCGGGGACGACATGAAGCATTAAGCGGGAACACCCCCGAACTCGGGGAAGGGGCGGCTCCGCGCGCCGTCGGGCAGGGTACAGGGCCGCCGCTCGACGCAGGCCTCGGGGGCGTGCAGGTCTCTGGATGCGCCGGATTCGGTTGTAAGCAATAAGCGTTGTGTGCAAGCCTTGTCACAACGGGTTACGCGTGAACTCACTTGAAACCAGGGTGAGTTGCTGCGTCCTGCCGTGCGCTTCTGGGGAGATGCGCTGCATGATTCACGGAGGGGGAACCATGATGGACGGCGACGGAGATCTCGTTCACGGTGGTTGGCTCACTGCTGTCGACGCCGACGGCGCAGTCCGCACGGTCGGGTTATTCGAGGCGTTGAGGGGCGCGCATGCGGTCCGGAGGCTGGAGCTGCCGGTGCCGACGATGGTGCCCGCATTGCTGCGACAGATGCTCCTGCCGGTCGTGTTTGATGCACTTGGCCTGCCGCGCACGCGGCAAGAGTGGGCGGAGCGGTTCGACCGCGGCCGATTCTCCGACGCCGAGGTGGCGCGGCTGACCGACTACCTCGGGCCCCGCTATGGCGACCGTTTCCGGCTCTTCGACGACAAGAGGCCGTTCGCGCAGGTCGCCGGTCTGGAAGCGCTCAACAAAGAGACGAAGTCGGCCGCGCAACTCGTGCCGTCCATCGCCTCCGGCAACAACGTGCCCCTCTTCAGTTCGCTCACCGAGGGCGATGAGCTGCTGTTAACACCTGGTCAGGCGCTGCTGTGGCTCCTTCACGCGCACTGCTGGGACACCGCTTCCATCAAGACCGGCGCCGTCGGTGATCCACAGGCGAAGAACGGCAAGACGACCGGAAACCCGACGGGCCCGCTCGGCCAACTCGGGGTGACGGTGCCGGTGGGCCGGAGCCTGTTCGAGACGCTGATGCTGAACACGCCGATCGTTCCCGACGGCCTGGCCCCGGCGGACCGGCCCCAGTGGGCATGGGACGAGCGCCCAACATCGCTCGGCTGGAAGTCGCCGGCCCGTCCCGAATGGTCACCACGCCCGGCCGGCGGACTGTTGGACCTGCTCACCTTCCAGGCCCGCCGCATCCGACTGACTCCGTGCGAGACGGAGCACGGGCCGCGCGTGCATCGAGCAATCGTCTGTGCCGGCGACCGCCTCGCCCAGACACCGGAATGGGACCCGCACACAGCTTGGTCCCACACCGCCAAGCCGAAGGCTGGTCAGCCCCCGCGGCGCCCTCGCCGCCACGCCTCAGGGCGTTCAGCCTGGCAGGGACTGGGCACGCTGCTTGCGCTGGCCCTGCCCATCGAAGGTGACGGACCTTACACGTCCGTCCTCCTTCGCCAGGCCGGTGATCTGGGCGCCGAAGACGTCCTGCCCGCCGACTACCCGCTCGGCGTGGAGATCTGCGGTCTCGAATACGGCACCCAATCCGCCGTGGTCGAAAACGCCGTCGGTGACAGCCTGCCGCTGCCGGTGGCTTCCCTGCTCGCCGAGGACGACTGGCTGCGCGCCGCCATCTTGGAGTGCGTCAGCCAGGCGGACCAGGTCGCTCGCGCGCTGGACAACCTCAACAATGATCTGCGCCGGGCTTCCGGCGGCGATCCACTGCCGCGGGACAAAGGCCAGCGCCCCTCCTCACGGTTCCTGCACAGCCTCGACGCAACGATGCGCCGGCTGCTTGCCGGGCTGCGCACCGTGGGTGAGGACGACGACCTGATCGAGCGCGCCCAGGAAGCCTGGGAGCTGTCCGTACGGGCGGCGGCCATCAGGGAGGCCGACGCGCTCCTTGCTGCCGTGCCGCCGCGCGCGGTGGTGGGACGGGTCGAGAAACACAACGGCAAGGAGGTTGTGTATCGCAGCGGCAAGGCCATCGGCTTCTTCCACAAGAAGCTCACCCAGATTCTGACCCGGCTGACGGGGAACGGCTCGGACAACGGGGAGGCGGCGGCATGAGCACCCCAACTTGCAAGACCCGCAGCGGATTGCGCCCCTACTTCTGGGAAGAGGCCGCAACCGACTGGCAAACCCGCAACCAGGAAGGCCGCCCCCGGTTCTCGGAACACGTCACACGGAAGCTGCGCGGCTTGCGCGATGGCACCAACGGCGAGCCGGGCACCGTACCCACCATGCGGGACACCCACCGGGTACGGCTGACAGACGCAGCCTGGGACTCGGACTGTCTGCCTGACCTCTACGTCGCGGAGCACGCCGCCCTCACCCTCTTCGGCCGGCACCAGCAAGCAGCCACCGAACCCGTCCATCGGCCGAGGACCGGCCTGGGCACAGCCTCCCGGGAACTGCGGCGCGCTGAAGCCTTTTCGGCAAGTGCTGTGGAGCAGCGGCTGATTGCAGCGGCCACTGCACAAGATCTCGGTGAGCTTGTCCAGCACCTGCACCGGCTCGTCCCACTGTTGAGCCAGGTGGGCATCGGCCTCGACTACACCCGGCTGATGTATGACTTTGCTGCCTGGGAAAGCCCCGGCCGAGACCGGGTCGTGCGTTCCTGGGGGTTGCAGTACGCCGAACCCTCCGATGCCGATGATGAGGCACACGCCACCCCATACTGGACTCGCTTCGCACCGAATGGGTTGGAGAACGGCGCACAGCTCGCCGCCCTGAGGTCCGGCACAGGCCGTGAGGCCGGCACTGTCCCCGCAATGTGGCCGTACTACCGGACCCGCATGTCCTGCGACCTACGTGAGAAGGGCGCCCTCACCCGGGACCTGATCGCCGAACACGCCGCACTCGCCCTCTTCGGACGGCACCAGCAGGGCCGCCGCGCCACCATGCACGTCCCCGGCCATACCCCCGGCACCGCAGCTCGCCTGCTGCTGGCAAAGACCGCCAGCGCAGAGCAAGCCTTGGAACGGCGGTTCGGTGCCCTCCTCACCTCGATCGACAGCGGCGAGCTCGCCATGCACCTGCGGGGCTTTGTCACCCTGCTCTCCCGCGCCGACATCGGACTCGACTACGACCTTCTGCGCACCGCCCTGCGGACGTGGGACGACCCCAACCGTCCGAACGCCCAGAGCCGATTTCGTGACCGCTGGGACCGCGACTTCCGAGTCCAGCCCACGGCCAACAACTCCTGAGACCAGCGCCGGACACCCGCTTACGCGTCCCGCGCCGCATCACCCTGCCTCATCCAGCACCGTGTCGCCGCTCGGCGACACTCATGTCACCGAGGAGCCCGTTCGTGACTCAGCCCACCCTGTTCGTCGAGGTCCACATCCTGCAGAGTCTGCCCCCCTCCAACGCCAACCGGGACGACTCCGGAACTCCCAAGCAGGCGCTTTACGGCGGCGCTCGCCGCGCCCGGGTCTCCTCCCAAGCGTGGAAGCGAGCCACCCGCACCGAGTTCGCCAAGGCCGTCGAGCCGGCCGACCGCGCCACGCGGACCAAGCGGATCGCCGCGCTGCTCGCCGAGCGGCTCACCCTGCCGGTCGACGAGAAGGGCGCGGGACTTAAAGCCACCCAGGCCGACCGTCTGACTGCTGCCCTGCTGGAGCCCCTGGGGATCACCAAGTCGTCCAAGAAGGAGGAGCAGTCCGCCTACCTCCTGTTCTTCGGCAAGCGGCAGCTCGATGACATCGTCAAGCTGTTGAACGGCCGTGCCTCGGAACTGGTCGCCCTCTCCGACGCGGACCTCAAGGCCGAGGTCGGAAAACTCCCGGTGGTTGCCACCCTCTCGACCGGCCACCCGGCGGAGGTCGCGCTCTTCGGCCGCATGGTCGCCGACCTGCCCGCCCTCAACGTGGACGCAGCCGTCCAGGTCGCCCATGCCTTGTCCACCCACGCCGTGCGCACCGAGTTCGACTACTACACCGCGGTGGACGACGAGAACACCGAGGACCACGGCGCGGGCATGATCGGCACCATCGAGTTCAACTCCTCCACCCTCTACCGCTACGCGGTCCTTGGCGTACACCAGCTGCGCGACAACCTCAGCTCCCACCAGGCCACGCGCGAGACGGCCATCCGATTCGTCGACGCCTTCACCCGCTCCATGCCCACCGGGCACCAGAACTCCTTCGCCCACCGCACCCTGCCCCACCTGGTGCTCCTGACCCTGCGCACGGACCAGCCGGTGAATTTGGTCTCCGCGTACGAGGAGCCGGTCGTGGGTGTGACCGGCCTGGCGACCGAGTCCGCGGTTCGCCTGGCCGACGAGCTGAAGTCCGTCGGCGCCACCTGGGGCGCCGAACCGGTCACCACCTTGGCCGCCTACAACGTCGAGGCAGACAAGCTCGCAGAGATCTTCGGCCCGTCCACCACCTTCCCGACACTGCTCGACTCCCTCGGTGAGCTGGTCGGGGAATGGCTCGACGGCGGCGAAATCGCGAAGGCCGGCGCATGATGACCGACCACGCCGTCCTCATCCTCAGGCTGGCCGCCCCACTGCAGTCCTGGGGCGGCCCCTCCCGCTACAACCGGCGCGAGACCCGGCCCCAGCCCACCAAGTCCGGCGTCCTCGGTCTCCTCGCGGCCGCCGAGGGCCGCGCCCGCGAAGCATCGATCACCGACCTCCTCGACCTTCGGCTCGGCGTGCGAGTCGACCAGCCGGGCTCGCTGCTGCGCGACTACCACACCTTCAGCGACCACCGTGGCATCCCGTTGCCTTCCGCCAAAGTGAACGCCAAGGGCGTCCAGACCAAGACCAGCCCGGCCAAGTACACCGGCGTCACCCAGCGCTTCTACCTCCAAGACGCCGTCTTCGTCGCCGCCCTGCGCGGCCCAGCACCCCTTCTGGAGCGCCTGGACCACGCAGTACGCCACCCCCTCTACCCGCTGTGCCTTGGTCGCCGCTCCTGCCCGCCCACCGGACCGATCAGCCTCGGACTGCAGGCCGACGCCGAACTCCCCGGGGCGCTGGCGGCCGTACCGTGGCAAGCGTCCACCCACCGGCGCAACCAAGTGCGGACCACGGAAGTGACCTTGGAGGCCACAGTCGAGGATCTCGTCGGCGACGAGCTTGCCGTCGATGTCCCCGACACCTACGACCTCAAGACCGGCACACTCTTCGGCCGACGAGCCGTCCGGCACCTGTGGGTCACCGTCCCCACCGGCCGGCAAACAGCAGAACCGGCTGACCGGAAATCGCCTCCGGCCGTCCCCGGCCACGACCCGTTCGCCCTCCTGGGCTGGTGACCTGATGCCCTACCTGTCGAAAATCCCCCTCAACCCACACCGCCGCAAAGCAGTCTTGCTGCTCTCCAACCCGCACCGCCTGCACGCGGCGATCCTCGCCGGTCTCGCCGTGCAGCCCGTCACCGAGCGCGTCCTGTGGCGGATGGAGAACAACACCCCTCATCGCGCCGAGATCCTCGTCCTCACCGAAAGCCGACCCTCCTGGCAGCACCTTGTGGACGAAGCAGGCTGGCCCGGAGCCGACGGCGGCGAACCGCTCATCGCCGACTACGCACCCTTGCTCGAACGCATCACGCTCGGCGAGGAGTTCGGCTTTCGCCTGACCGCCAACCCCGTCCAGAGCGTGCCGCGCCCCACAAAGCCGAGCGAGCAGCAAAACGCCCGCCTCAAAGCCCATACAGAAAACCCCGACGCCGTCGGCCGCCCGCGGGGCTTCCGCGTAGCCCACCGAACCGCAGCGCAACAACTCGACTGGCTCCTTGCACGAGCCCAACGCCACGGCTTCACCATCCCCGAGGCTTCTTCCGAAGCGCCAGCCCCAGGACTCAAGGCGGACGACTCACTTGCCGCGGGACCTGCCGTGTCGATCGTCAGCCGCGACATCGTGCGTTTCAACAAGCACCGCGATGGACCTCGGGTCACCCTCTCGACGGCCACCTTCGAAGGACGGCTGAGGGTCACCGACCCCGACGCGCTACGTACGACGTTGCTCGGGGGCATTGGGCCGGCCAAGGGATACGGGCAAGGACTGCTCACCCTGGCCCCGGCAAGAGCGGAAGCGGCGGTGACGAGTGCCTGAGCCTTGGTGGCGGGCCGGTCCGCAGCAAGTGCACAGGCTGGAGGACCGCGTTTCCAGTCTGTACGTCGAGCGCTGCCATATCGACCGCGACGACAACGCCGTCGTCCTGGTCAACAAAGCACGAGTGGTACACGTTCCAGCAGCCTGGCTTGCCGTCCTTCTCATCGGCCCCGGAAGCCGCATCACTCACGGAGCCGTCACCCTGCTCGCCGACTCCGGCACCTCCGTGTGCTGGGTCGGCGAGCACGGCGTCCGCCTCTATGCCTCCGGCCACGGTGTCGCGCGCGGCTCCCAGCTTCAGCTGCGGCAGGCACGGCTCGTCACCCGTCCCAAAGAACGCGTCGCGATCGCCCGCCGCATGTACGATATGCGCTTCCCCAATGAAGACACCGTGGGCCTCACTCTGCAGCAGCTACGAGGACGGGAGGGCACACGCGTCCGCCGGCTTTACGCCCAGCACTCTGAACGCACTGGAGTGCCCTGGACCAAGCGGGAATACAAACCCGGAGATGCCTTCGCAGAAGGCGACGACGTCAACCGACTGCTGTCCGCGGCGAACTCCGCCCTGTACGGGATCTGCCATGCCGTCATCACGGGCATCGGTGCGAGCCCAGCTCTCGGCTTCGTGCACACGGGCTCCGCGCTGTCCTTCGTCCTGGACGTCGCCGACCTCTACAAGGCCGAGTTCACCATCCCGCTGGCCTTCGACCTTGCCGCCAAGGGACTGACCTCGGAGCGCGACGCCCGTACGGCTCTGCGCGATGCCGTGGTCCAAGGCAAGCTACTGTCCCGGGTTGTCGCGGATATCAAGAACCTTTTGGTCCCGGAAGGCGCCACCCTCCTGGAGGAAGACCTCGGAGGACTATGGGGCGATGGAAATGACATCGTCACCGGCGGCCGCAACTGGGGTTCGAGTCCCTTCGGCTCTGACGGCCACCTTGACGTCATCCCAGACCTGGGCGGGAGCACAGCCTCATGAGCGCCGCGACCACCGTCGTGGTCCTCGTCGCCGCCCCACCCGGTCTCCGGGGCCACCTGACCCGCTGGTTCGTCGAAGTCGCCCCAGGGATTTTCGTGGGCAGCCCCAACGCGCGCATTCGCGACGGGCTATGGAGAGTCTTAGCTGACCGCATCTGTGACGGTCAGGCAGTCATGATCGAGCCCGCCCGGACCAAACAGGGCTGGGCCGTCCGCACAGCTGGCCAGGACCGTTGGACCCCCATCGACTTCGACGGACTCACCCTCATGTCCAGACCAAGGGGGAACGCTGGACAGCTGGGGAAGGACGTCAGTCAAGTGAACGAAACGCCGCGATGACGCGACAACAGCCCACGGCAACAAGGCTCACAACGGTACCGGCAGGGGTGGTTAGCGGCAGCGACGAAAGCCAGGCCAGGACAGCCCGCCATCCTCGAACCCACAGGCCAGCCCCCGGGCTTTCGGGCCGGTTCTCAATCCGGGCCAAGCCGTACCGCCCCACGGGTAGTTCAGACGCTGGATGAGGGGCCTATCCACGCATCGTCATTCCCATACCTGCTCCGCTCCAAGCTCGCGGCCGGCATGCGACCTGTCTCGAAAGATCTCCTCGATCGGTGCCGGCAGGAGGGGCTGAGCCTGCGGCCGAGCGTGTCGAAGCGGCACACGACCTCGACAACCCTGTGCTCGTCGCTGCGATCCACATCCAGTTCAGGCCACGTGATGGGAATGAACTTTCGATTCGTGCAAGTGTGCGATAGGTGTATGGGTGTCGACATGCCCGTCGGGCATGCCTAACGCCTATTCAGAGGGATTATGGGATTAATTCGATATGGTCGTCGCTGGAGACCGCTCAGGAGCGTGTCGGTACTGGCCACAGCCGCTTTAGCGGTAGGGCTCCTGCCAGCGATGTCGTCGGCCAGTTCGCCGGAGCGGCAGCGGGTCGAAACGTTCGTATTGTCTGCTGGAACTCCGACGCCCTCGCTCGCGGAGCTGGAGTCGGGTCAGGGGCTGCAGCGATTGCGACGGGAAGCTATACGGTCTGACGGGCCGCGCAACCCGCTGGAAACCGTGGGGGCGGCCGCCGGGTATGCCGCCAAATTGACCAAGGCATCGGCTCTTGGTGCCACGAGTCCTGCATCCCAAGGGAGCGCGGTTGCTGCAGCACCTCTGACGTACCCCGACCCGCCGCGTTCGATGTCCCTGGCTGAGTGCCAGAAGCATATGGGCGGGGACGCTAAGTACTACCTCAAATCACGGTATGCCGTTTGTACGGCACTGAAGATCACGCAGGTGTGGATCAGTACGCGCGGCCGGGCTGGCACCAGCAGCTTGACGTTCTAAATCCGAGGTACGGTGCCAAAGGAAAGCAGCCGAACCATCAACTTCGACTGGGACATCACCAACTTCGACAAGGTCGGTAACCCGCCGACCGGCGGCCTGATGTACACCGTCAAGGCCAACCTCCCGATAACCTGGCCTTCTAAGGTCAAGGTGGCCTACGGCGGCACCACACCCAACGCGAAGAGCTACGACCAGCTTGCCCGGATGAAGCCAGCCCACTTCACCCATACCGTGACTGTGGCACCAGGTCAGGGCAGCTATGGCCGCACCGACGTCGTCGAAGCCATCTACGAACCGACAATCAGTGGGAAGCAACCACCAGGCTGGATCGGGGCTAACGCCAGTGGCAAGCCCTTCATGCTTGCTCTGCGCTGGGACTCGGCCCCATACTTGAAGAACTCCACGGGCGGAGGCGACCCGGCCAAACGCGGCGCAGCATCCTTCGCCTATCTGGGCTTCATGCACTACAGCACCAAGAACTCGGCACCCGAGCGGGGCGTAGCGCGTCACATAAAGATGGCGTACATGACCCCATCCCGCACGAAGCCAACAAATCCTGGTAAAAAGGTCGCCGGGCAGGATCCGCAGCATCCTCTTCATCGCATAGTCGCGGACACCAAACGGCACGACCGCAACCGCGAGTTGGCCGTGGCCGACTGCAAGCGCTACTTCGGCCCTTGGTACTCGGAGAACAACACCAAAGACTGCGACGAGTTCCCCTTCGCCTCCACCTACGAGGGCGCGGCGGAGTTCGAGTACACCGGCGACGTCATGAAGAACAACTACTCGGTCCTGCCTGTCGATAAAAAGCAGAACGGCGCCGGCACCCTGCTCAAGAGCTTCTACGCCAAGAACCGGATCATCGACGGGTTGGACGACGGGTTCCTTATTCAAATCGACTAACCGACACCTGGCGCAGCTCCAACCAGATACCCGGTGCCGGCCGACCAGCCTGAATCGTTGACCAGGTTGGGGAGGTAACTGCAGAGATGCCGCTTCCGGGTATGTCATAGCGGCAGGGCTTCGCCCCGGCGGTAGCTGGGTCGCGTCGTTGTGACCCAGCTACCGAACTACACGAAGCGCACGTCACGCGTCGGGATAGAACTGCAGTAGCCACCGCTCCACCCCATGGGCGACACCCACGTCCTCTGTCACGCGCTCCACTTCTGCGCGTCCCTTCGAACCCACCCTGACACGCCAACGACCCGCCGTCGGGCCGAGGAAGACAACTTCATCCGCACGTTGCATGCCCCACACGGCGAGCTCACCACAGGCCGTTTCAAAACGTGCCTCCTCGTGTGCTTCCCAGTTGGCATCGGTCCACTCATCAGGTCGCCCGTCCCACACCTCAACCGTCATAGCGGCGGTGTGAGTGTGTCCGGCGCTGTGAAAGTCGAGACGGCCCGGGAAGACGTTGAGGAACTTCCCGAACTCGTTCTCGTCCGGGTAGGGGACCGCGAGCGACATATCATCCGAGTCCTGCAACGCAAAGCTATGGTAAGCCACACGCACCTGCAGCTGCTGTTGGCGAACCAACTGCGACACGCACCCTCCCAATTCGTCGGATCCGGCACCGACCCTACTCGTTATGCGCCCTGGACTACTGACCTTCTCGTTAGTTCTGTGGGTGTGACGGGCTTGTTGGTGGGACCGGTGATGTTGTGTCTTTCAAGCCTTCGCCTGTTGCTTCCAGATCTGTCGTTCCTCCTTTGACGCGGCCGCAGTTGGCCGAGGCCCGGCGTGTACGGGCGGCCGAGTTGTTCGGGCAAGGACGCACGAGTACTGAGATCGCACGGATGCTGGAGGTCAGTCAGGAGAGCGTGCGGCGGTGGAAACGGGTATGGGAGGAGGGCGGCACTGATGCCTTGCGCCGGCGTCCGGCCACCGGTCGTCCGCCCAAGCTGGATGACGCCCAGGTCGAGCAGGTGCGGACCGCGCTGGAGCAAGGCGCCCAGGCACATGGCTTCGAGGCCGATCTATGGACGTTGGAGCGGGTCGGCCTGGTCGTCGAGCGGATTGCAGGGGTGTCGTTGTTGCGGGCGTCAGTGTGGCGGTTGCTGACCGGCCGGCTGGGGTGGAGTCTGCAGCACCCGGAGCGTCGGGCGGTGGAGCGGGACGAGGCCGAGATCGCCCGGTAAATCGCGCACTAAGGGCCGCGTATCAAAAGGGGGCGGTGAACACACGTGCCTGGATCGTCTTCCTCGACGAGTCAGGAGTCTCACTGCTGCCCCAGGTCCACCGCACCTACGCACCCCGCGGACGCACCCCGCTCCTGCGACATCGACTGAACTGGAAGCGCGCCTCGATGGCCACAGCTCTCGGCTACCACGCCGCCGAGCCCGACCGCGGACCTCGTCTTTGCTTCCACCTCAAGCCCGGCAGCTACAACACCACCGCCCACATTGAGGTCCTGGAACAGCTCAAGGTGTTCTACCGAGGGGAACGAGTGGTACTGGTCTGGGACGGATTGTCGCCCACTGGAGCCGGGCCATGCGTGCCTGGGTCGCCCAACAGGACTGGCTGACCCTCGAGCGATTACCCGCCTACGCGACCGAGCTCAACCCGGTGGAACTGTTGTGGGCCTCGCTCAAGAAGTGCGAACTCGCCAACCTCGCCGGCGAGCACCTTGCCGATGTCGCCGACGCCACTGAACAAGGCATCCACCGCATCAACCAGAACCGGCAGCTGCCCTGGTCCTTCCTCGTCCACACCGGCCTGACCATCCACCCACCAACCCCACCGAACTAACGAAAAGATCAGTAGTGGTCCAGACGCCTCCAGGCGCACCTTCGTTGCGTGGAGTCAAGTGGGTAAGTGGGTGTCGTTGGCGAATCGGACCGGCCCCTGGCGCAGAGGATCACGCCACGGCTCACCAGGTGCCGTGGTAGGCCAGGCTCACGGCCAGGGCAGCCACCGGCAGACAGAAAAATACGGCCCAGGGGCCCAACTGATAGTCACTGACCCGCAGGTGGGCACGCAACGCACCCAGGAAGTACAGCACGAGGCCGGCGGCAGCGAGGATGCCCAGCACCGGCACAGCGAACCCGGCCAGTAATCCCAGGGCGCCCGCCGCCAGTAGGGCGCCCAGCGGGCGCATCCAGGACCGAGGCACGCGCAATTTGTCCGCCTGGCTTTTGGGGTACTCGTGGCCGATGAAGTTGGCAGTGGCGGCCAAGCCGTTGATGGCCGAGGTCAGGCAGGTGACCACGAGGTAGACGGCGAACACGCAAGGCTCCTTCTTCGCGAGAATGATGGTTCGCGTCTAGGACGAGGCAGCGCCCCAAAGCGTGACATGCCACGGGTCTACGTCAGTCGCCGCGCTCACTTTCGATACACGCCCTACTAGTTGATCCCCCGTCAGACGCCCGACTCCGTCAACGTGTGAGGCTGGCCCGGGTGGTCTTCCAGCATGACGTCGAGACGTTCGCGGAGCAGGGTGCGGCCGAGATCGTCGTAAGCGCGGGCCCACAAGGGGTGGAGGTCCGGGAGGCGCCCTACATCCTCGTGGTAGGCGGCGGTGAGTCCCAAAAGAGCGCTCGCCGGGTAGCCCGCGTCGAGTATCCGGGAGGCATCAGCCAGGATGAAGTCAGTGTCCCCGGTGAAGGCGGGATACTCATCGGCGAAGGCGTCGTTCGGTGCGAGAACGCCGACACCGATGCCGGACGGGTCGGGTTCGTGGCGCCAGCCGGCCGGCGGCGCAAGATCGAGGGGGACCTCCGCGTCGCTGAGCCCGCCGGGGGTAAGGCCGTACTCCGGGGTGGGATGGATGCCCAGTACGGCCGACAGACGTGCCACCTGGGTGCGACGGCGCTCTCCTTTGCTGCGCAGGGCGAGGGAGAGCAGAAAGGTGAGGCCGTCCAGGGTATTCCGGCCGATGACGCCCGGCTCCTTGTGGCCGAAGGAAGCAACGGGATGGTCGGTGCGTCCGAGTTCCGGCGCAGGGACCACCCATCCGACGCAGGTGCCGGTGCCAAGGTCCGCGAAGGGCAGGAGTTCCGGCACGGACATGAACGGTACGTGGTGCCGGCGGGACGCTTCCCCTGCGTAGCAGTACTCCCACCCCTGGGGTGCGAGGGGTACCTCGCACAGGTCGAACGGCAGGGCAAAGCTGGTCTGCACGCGGCCAGCGTCGTACAGGCCCTCCTCGTATAGGTCCGTCGTGAGGAACCCCTCCTCCCAGGCGATGTCGATCACCTTGGCGAGTGCGGGTGGGGTGGGGAACGGGAACAGGTCATCGGTCCAGTGTGGTGGTGTCGTCATGGGAGGGGAGTGTGGCAGCCACGTCTGACAGCCGGAGAAGAGGCGTCAACCCCCGAAGGATTTCCGAAGCCGATCACTAAGCTGCTGGTCTTGCTCGGCTGGCTGGCCGAGGTCTTTTGTGGGTTCTTGTCTGGGATGGACCGGGGTCAGAAGAGGGCTCAAGGGCGGGTACGGGTCGGCCGATGGCGCTGGCATGGAAACGCGTTGTCTCGTCGCTGTTCGGTGTTTTCTGTATCGCTGCCTGTCCGGGATGGTTACCGGGGGCTTGGCTGTCTTGTGGGTGGTGGTGCCCGTGGCCCCAACTGTGGCGGCCGCGGTCACCTTTTCGCCGTGCCTGGCGGCGACTGCGGACGGGGACGGTCTGCGGGTGCTGTTCGGATCGGAGAACCGGCTGATCCGTACGCGCGAGCGGGTGGTCGCGGTGACGTTCAACGCGGCCTGGAACGACGCAGGCCTGGACCGCGTCCTTGGTGGGCTCGCCCGTCGGCATACGCCGGCCACGTTCTTCCTGACTGGCGATTTCGCGGACCGCTACCCGCAGGTCGTCAAGAGGTTCGCGGCCGGCGGGTACGGGTTGGGCAACCACTCCTACAGCCACCCCTACTTCAAGGACCTGGCAGCGGCAGGGGTGCGTCGCGAGGTCCGGGCAGCGGACCGGGCCCTGCGCGCGGCCGGTGCAGGACGGGCCCTGACCCCGTTCTTCCGGTTCCCCTACAGCGAGACCACTCCTGCCCTGATCAGCGAGGTCAACAGCTACGGCTTCGCGGACATCGAGTTCACCACGGACACCAACGGGTGGATGGGCCTCGGGGGCGGCATGAGCGTCGACGGTGCGGTGCGCAGGGCCCTTGACGCCCTGGGCCCGGGGGCGATCCTGCAGATGCACGTCGGCGACCGCGAGGGCGGCACGGACGTGATCGACGCCCAGGCCCTGCCACGGATCCTCGATGCAATCGCCGCCCGTGGATACCGCGTCGTCGACCTCCGTACTCTCCTGCCACGGGCGATCCGTCACCTCGGGAGCCGGTGATGGTCGGGCGCTTTCAGGCACCGTTGGGGCCGGGCGCACTCCCAAGACCCCTTTCCGCGCTCGACGCGCGGGGCGGCCGGGGAAACCAGGGTGGAGGTGCGCAGTGGAGCGTGCCGCCGGCCTGCGTCTCACCGGCAGCACGCTTAACCGCAGAGCCACACCCCTGAGAACCTGCCGTAGGGCCCCAACGACGGGGGCGCGACGTCACGCCTCAGGCGTGAAAGCCCAGAGAATTCGAGCCGACTACGACACCGGCGCGTCTGCGAGCTGGACTGCCAGGGTTCACCCCGCTCTTCGGCACGGATCGCCAGGCGGACGGGGCCGGCACGCAGATCGATCCGTACGACCGCAGTGTGCCAGTCGGGCGGGGTGAGTCCTCCGGGGACGCGTGCGGGAAGGCGACGCGGCCCTAGTGGGCGTTCTCGATGACGGCCCCTCACCTGGGGGCGATGAACCTCCAGCTGCCGCGCTCCGTGCCCGGCGCCGGCGCCGGGCCGGTCGGCCGAGCACCGCGTGCGGCCGGGCGGCGACGTGCACTCCACGGATCCAGCACCGGCCACAGGCGGGTCGGGATTCGCGGGGCCCCGGCTCACCTCCGCTCGCGCGGAGAGTGCGTTGGCGTTGCGGTCGCACGCGGCGGGGCCGGTGGTTCACCTCCGCTCGCGCGGAGAGCGCCTCGCGCCGCACATGAACACCCTCACCGACGCCGGTTCACCTCCGCTCGCGCGGAGAGCACGCGAGCCCGGAGGATGCCGCCGGTTCACCTCCGCTCGCGCGGAGAGCACTCACGGTGGAAGGCGTTGAGCGCCGCGATCGCCGGTTCACCTCCGCTCGCGCGGAGAGCATCCTTCGTGACCTGTGAGGTTAGGTGTGCTTTGTCGATTCGTGATTCAAGGAACGTGCGGTGTACACCCGACCGAATGTACCGGAGTGTCGAGGCGTTCGTGGTTGCGGCCCGGATAGCGTTGTGGTGGCACGGGTTTCGCGCCCGTTGTTCAGTGTGGGATGGCGTGTATCCGGGGCGGGGCGGGGGCTGTGGGGAGCGTCGGGGTGGGTTCCTCTCCGGGGTTGGTGGGGTGTGGTGTTCGTGGGTTGGGGTGCGGGTCGTCGGTGAGCAGGAGGGTCAGCAGCAGTCCGGCTGAGCGTTGGCTCAGGGCGTGGGCGGTTGGCAGGAGCCGGTGGCGTTGGCCGGCGGGCAAGGACAGGGCGACGCAGGTAGCCCGTCCGGGGATGCCCAGGGGGAAAGCGGCACAGACTTCTTGCTCCGAGTACTCCAGCAGGTCGAACTGGGCGGCGTGCGGCCCGTGCCCATCCAAAGCCCGAAACAGCGCACGCGGATTGGTGATGGTCCGCTCGGTCAGCGCAAGAGGCCGGTAGCGGGCGAGATGATCCATACGGCCCTCGAAATCCAACTGCGCCAGCAGACTCTTTCCCACAGCACTGGCATGAGCCGCATCACGAAAGTCCACCCACTCCTTGGCGGCGGGCGCTTGGGGCCCACACGCGGCCTGCAAAACGTTGATGTCCCCATCGGTGTAACTGCTGACATACACCGCGGCACCGATCTGGTCCCGCAGACCGTCCAGAGCATGCCGCAGAAGCTGCGCACGCTGCTCGGGGTGGCGTGTCATTTTCATCAGCGGGCCGGGCAGGTGGGCGTCGGCGACGGTACATCAGATGCTGACCACGCAGCCGATCCGGCGGCCTGGCCACCTCTGCGTATGCAAGTCCGCTGCGGCCGGTCAGATCCTGGGAAGGTAGCCACTCCGCGGATACCGCGGGTCTTGTTGTGACCTTGCCTGGGTGCTTGTGTGGGGCCTTGGAAGGGACCTTGTGTCATGACTTCGCGTCAGATCAGGTAATGCCTGGTCAGATCCCCTGGGTAAGGGTTGATACGACTGCGACAACTCTCCTTCTCCTCTCCTTTTCGATGGGTGTGGGGTGGTTGTTGGTGTGGCTGGCTGGAACTGGGGGTGCGGGTCGGTGGTGTCGGGTTGGGCGGGGCGCTGCGCTGTGCTGGTTGCATGGTCGGGCGCGGTTGTTGGTGCGGTTCTGGCGGCCCGCAGCGCCTTGACCCTTACCTGGTCCCGTGGGCCGGGCTGGGCTGGGCCGCCAGCCGGGACTGGCCCGCGCTCCTTTCCCCGCCCCGCAGAGAACGGGCCCCGCGTGAAGCCCATGGGCTGCTGGCTCGACCGCGCCGAAATCCTCCTGACCCGCCATGTGGGCGCCATGCTGGGGGAGTTCGGCCTCGTCCGGTCACCTGGCAGGTCCTCGACGTCATCCAGCGCGCCGATGGCGGCTGAGCAGGGCCGCCCCTGGTGGTCGATCGGCTACGACAACGAGGTCGGCGCCGCCGACGCCGAGATCCGCCAGACCTGGCTGTCGGCGCCCCGTCTGCGACCGTGACTGCGACCATCGATACGACCTTCACCGTCGGCTGGTCGATCCGCCCACGCCCGACCTGGCTGTCGCTGACCACCGACGGTCGTCACCGCCTGGTCGACGTGGCCGTCCGCGTCGCGGCGTTCCGCGAGGTCTCCACCAGGGACATCACTGAGGCCGAGTGCCTACAGGTGGTCGCCGTCCTGGAGTACATGAGGCACAGCGTGGAGGCGGGGCCGGTTGCCGCCCGGCCAGGCGAGCCCCTCCGCGCGCGGTTGTTGTAGGCAACCACGCAGTGCTGCTGCGCGGCAGCCTGCCGCAGCACGCGTGGAGCCCTCACGCACCGAGGGGCTCCACGCGCGAAGCCTCAGGCACCGGAGGCTGATGTCAGAACTCGTCAAGCGGTGACGGCGTTGAGGCTGCGTTTCGGGGGGTTGGGTGAAGCTTCGCAGGAGGCTGGGCAGTTCGGTGGTGGAGGTGGCTGCTTCGACCAGGTCGGCAACTGGTTGCCCTGGAGGTGAGCGACCCTGTGCTACGCCACCCGAACGCCGGGCTTGGTCCACCCGGTGTTCGGGTGGCGTGCCATGCAGGCAGACCTTGTCGACCTCCGCCGGATCATCACTCGTGCCGTCGCGGAGCGCCATATCCGCCAAATGAGCGGGTTCCGCGGATCGACCGCTGACCAGGTCACTCGCGTACGCCCGCCAGCTCCACCGCCCTGCGGCGCAGGCAGAGGCCGGACGGAGCGACCGTCGAGATCACGGCGAGCACCGCGCAGGCGCCCTGGCCGCCACGAGCGTGGCCCACGGCATCTCGATGGACGTCTACACCGAGCACAGGCCCAGCGCGCTCCACATGCCCCCACATTGAGCCCGGCGACCAGCGCTCCCAGCAGCCCGCCGACCATGACCACCATCAGCGCCTCGGCGCCCCCCAGCCGCAGCACCTGTCACCTGGTGGCGCCGGCCAGCCGCAGCACCTTGATCAAGGCGCGAGTGCCTTCGTCCGTCACCTGTGCCTTGCCGCGGCCGCCGCCAGGCGTCGTGGCCTGGGTGAACTTGCCTGCGGAGCAGGCCTGTTCGAGTGCGGTCGCGCCGGTAAGGCACCCTTTTCGCGGATCGGGCTTCGAGGTAAAGGTTCAGCTCCTTGCGGCAGCCGCGCTGGACGATGCGTCGCTCGTGCGAGCCACTTCCACGTTCTTGTCGTAAACCACCAGGTGAGAGGCGTGCAGTATCACCCTGTCCCCTGACCCGTTTGCCGACCAGTCTCACTGGCACCGAGTAGCGGTTGTCCGGACCCCGATCTGGCGGTAGCGGTCGACGCGCGGGGCGGACAACCCGCCCGGTCTCGAACGGCTTCTCCGGTAGCGGCCTGAGCAGTCCCCGCTCGACCTCGAAGTACTTGTCAATCGTCCGCGGCCTGGACCCGATCCGGCGCCGGCCGTCGTGCCGGTCCCCCTGCTCGACCGGCTCGTTCAACTCCGCCGACGAGGAGGCCTCGCGCACTGGGGTGAAGCGATGGCGGTGGAAGCAGCTGGTCTCTGCCTCGATCCGTCCTTGTCGTGGGCACCTTCGAGGCCGGGCCGGCAGTGAAAGCTGTCGATGGCGAAGTGCGACTGAAGGCGATCCACCGGTCGGTCTCCACCCTCGCCCGGCTCAGCCCCGGCACGTCGGCGACGGGGGGTTCACGTTGTCGTAGCGGACCGTGCTCCGCGGGACACGGCCCAGCGTCCGCAGCGCGTGCACGTGTCCCGAAGGAGGCTTCTCAGGTCAGCACGCTCTTCACCGAGGTGAGTCACCCCTTCCGGGGTCCGCCGGCGACTTGCCCTCGGTGAAGAGCTCGAGCCGGGAAGCTTTGGAGCGGACACATCCCGCGCGACGTCCCGGCAGGGCACCTGGAGGACAGCGACACCTAGAGCAACAGTCGGCACCTGGAGGACAACGGCACCCAGAGGAGAGCGGCACCTAGTGACCTGAGTCGGAGATTCGTCGTTGGTTGGGTATGAGTCGTCCGGGTCCGAAGATTCCGCCGTTGTCGGTGACCGATGCCCAGCGGGCTG
>NZ_JBVKBL010000030.1:0-44891 GCF_055657085.1 Streptomyces sp. NPDC107765
GTTCGGCTTTCGCTTTTCGGCCTTTCCGACTCTATCAGATCTTGTTCGTTCCGTTTACCGGTCCGAATTCGTTTCCGATTCCCCGTCGGAGGGGGTTTTGCCGCGCCTTTCGGCGTGTTCACTACGTTAGCGGAATTCCTCGTCGACGCATAATCGCGCCGCGGTCCGAATTTCGGCATGCCGAAATTGTTCCCGGTGAGGGGCCGTGCAGTAGTGGTGTGCCGCGAGGCGGCGGAAGGGCTGCCGCAGAACCGTTCCGGCGCTGTGGCAACTCGGAGGACACTACAGATCCGGGTGACCGGTGTCAACCCGTTCCACCCGCGTCGGGCGGGTCGCTCGTCAGTCGAGGTCGGTGAGGCGTCCGCCGGCGTCCGGCTGGGCCTCTTCCACGCGGCGCAGCAGACGGGTGAGTACCTGGCCGAGGAGTTGACGCTCCTCGGTGGAGAGGTCCTGGAGGAGGTCCTCCTCGAAGACCGTGGCCATCCGCATCGCGGCGAGCCACTTCTCGCGGCCCTCGTGGGTCAGTTCGACGATGACGCGGACGCGGTTGTTCTCGTCGCGCTCGCGGGTGACCAGTCCTTCGTTCGCCATCCGGTCGATGCGGTGGGTCATCGCGGCCGGCGTCAGGCCGAGGCGCTTGGCGAGCTCGCCGGGGCCCATCCGGTAGGGGGCGCCGGAGAGGACGAGGGCCTTGAGGACCTCCCATTCGGCGTTGCTCATGCCGAGGGTCGAGGTCTGCCGCCCGTAGGCCACGTTCATCCGGCGGTTGAGGCGCTGGAGTGCGGAGACGACCTGCTCGACCTGGGGGTCGAGGTCCTGGAATTCGCGCTGGTAGGCCGCGATCTGTTCCTCGAGGGACGGCTCGGCAGCGTCGGCGGCCGCATCGGAGGGCTCAGGCATGCGGCGCAGTATGACATGAAAGTGATTGGCGTTGAAGTTCTTCTCCGTGTACTCTTTAGCTTCGAAGTTTAGAGTTGAAGTCTTCAGGGTGAGACCGTCCGGATGGCAACCGTCGTCCGGGTCGCGCGTCTCGCCCTGGTGTCTGTCCAGCTCCTTCGACTGTCCCTTATGTCTTTCAAGACCTGACCTAGGTAGGTGAGTGTGACCACCGCGATGGGCGCCGCGCTGCGCCGGATCCAGCTCGGGAACGCGCTGAGCGCGTTCGGTAACGGCTTCACGGTTCCGTATCTGTACGTCTATGTGGCGAAGGTGCGCGACCTTGGTGCCAGTACGGCCGGTGTCGTGCTGGCGATGCTGGCCGTGGCCGCGCTGGCCGTGCTTCCGCTGACCGGTCGGGCGATCGACCGGCGCGGCCCCCTGCCGGTGGCCATCGTCGGTACGGTCTCCGCCGCGATCGGCTCCCTGGGGCTCGGGCTGTCGTCGACCGAACCGCTGGTCATCGCCTCGGCGGCCGCGCTGGGTGCCGGTATAGCGGTGGTCCAGCCGGCCCTGGCGACGATGATCGTGTGGTGCTCGACGACGGTGACCAGGTCGCGGGCGTTCGCCACCCAGTTCTTCCTCAACAACCTGGGCCTGGGCGTCGGCGGGCTCGTCGGCGGGCTGCTCGTCGACGAGTCGCATGCGGCGAGCTTCGTGCGGCTGTTCGCCATCGAGGCCGTGATGTTCCTGGTGCTCGGCGCGGCGGTGGCCACCGTACGGCTGCCGCGGGTGCCGAAGGTCGAGGATGCGGTGCCGAGCGAGGAGCGGCCCGCGGGCGCCTGGCGGGCGCTGTTCGCCGACCGGCGGATGATGTGGGTCTGCCTGCTGGGGTTCGTGCTGTTCTTCGCCTGCTACGGGCAGTTCGAGTCGGGGCTGGCCGCGTATGCGACCGAGGTGACCCGAATACCGCCGGCCAGCCTGGGCATTGCGCTCGCGGCCAATACGGCGGCGATCGTGGCGGCGCAGTTCGTGGTGCTCAAGCTCGTCGAGCGGCGGCGGCGCAGCCGGGTGATGGCGCTGGTCGGCATGGTCTGGACGGTGGCCTGGCTGGCCGCCGGGCTGTCCGGGCTGGTGCACGGTGCGCAGGCGGTGGCGACCACGCTGCTGATCTCGACGTACGCGCTGTTCGGCATCGGTGAGTCGATGCTGTCGCCGACGGTGGCGCCGCTGGTGGCGGATCTGGCGCCGGCCTCGTTGATCGGCCAGTACAACTCGGCGTTCGCACTGGTCAAGCAGTTGGCGCTGGCGGTCGGGCCGGCGGTCGGTGCCCTGATGGTCGGTCATGGCATGTACGCCGCGTACATCGTGATGCTGGTGGTGTGTGCGTTGGGGATCACCGTGCTGTCGTTGCGGGTGGGCCGGATGCTGCGGCCCTGGCAGGACAACCCGCACCGGGCGGTGCCGGCCGCGGCGGTGCCCGCGGCGCGGGTGCCGGCCGAGGCGGAGTCGGTGGTCTGCGGGGCCTGAGGTCCGGCAGGTGTCCGTCGGCCGCGGTCCCGTGGGGGGTCCGCGGCCGGCTGTCATTTCGGGCGCCCGCTTGAGGCGGCCCGATGCGGATGCCCCTTTCAGGCGGCCCGTTCGGGCGCCCTCTGAGGACGGCCCGTTCCTGAGGACGGCCCGTTCGTCCGCGCGGCCGGATTCAGCTCCGGGGCAGGGCGAATTCGCACCAGACCGCCTTGCCGCCGCCCGGTGTCCGGCGGGAGCCCCAGGACGAGGCGATGGTGGCGACGATGGAGATGCCGCGGCCCGCCTCGTCGGCCGGTTCGGCGCGGCGGCGGCGCGGGAGGTGGTCGTCCCCGTCGGTGACCTCGACGATCAGCCGGCGGTCCGTACGGCGCAGCCGCAGCCGCATCGGGGGCGTGCCGTGCTGGAGAGAGTTGGCCACCAGCTCGCTGGCCGCCAGGACGCCGAGGTCGTGCAGCTCCGGTGAGAAGCGCCAGGAGGCGAGCACGCCGGAGGCGAAGGCGCGGGCGCGCGGGGCCGCTTCGGTGCCGCCGTGGAGTTCCAGGGCGGCGTTGTGGAAGAGCTCGGCGTCGTGGCCGCTGCGCTCGGGGTGCTGGAGGACGAGGATGGCGACGTCGTCGTCGTGGGTGGCCGTGATGCCCAGGGAGCGGAGCAGCCGGTCGCAGACGATGTCGGGCGGGCCGGCGGCGCCGGCGAAGGCGCGTTCCAGGGCCTCGACGCCGTCGTCGATGTCCTTGTCGCGGCGCTCGACCAGGCCGTCGGTGTAGAGGACTGCGCTGCTGCCGGGGCCGAGGGTGACGGACCCGGAGGTGTGCAGCCAGCCGCCGGTGCCCAGGGGCGGGCCGGTGGGCTCGGCGGCGCGGCGGACCGTGCCGTCCGGGTCGCGGACGAGGATGGGCAGATGGCCGGCCGAGGCGTAGGCCAGGCGGCCCTCGTTGGGGTCGTGGACGGCGTAGACGCAGGTGGCGATCTGGTTGGCGTCGATCTCGGCGGCCAGGCCGTCCAGGAGTTGCAGGACCTCGTGGGGCGGGAGGTCGAGGCGGGCGTAGGCGCGGACGGCGGTGCGCAGCTGGCCCATGACGGCGGCGGCGCGCACGCCGCGGCCCATGACGTCGCCGATGACCAGGGCGGTGCGGCCGGCGCCGAGGGTGATGACGTCGTACCAGTCGCCGCCGACCGCGGCGTCGGTGCCGCCGGGCTGGTACGTCGCGGCGACCCGGAGGTCGTCGGGCTGTTCGAGCTCCTGAGGGAGCAGGGAGCGCTGGAGGGTGACCGCGGCCTCGCGCTGGCGGGCCTCGCTGGCGCGCAGCCGTTCGGCGGACTCGACCTGGTCGGTGACGTCGGCGCCGAAGACGAGGACGCCCTTGTGCGGGGCGATGCAGGCGACCTCGGGGTCGGGTGCCGGGCCGCTGGCGGCGACCTCGATGGGGGTGCAGGTGAAGGTGTAGTAGCCGTCGCGGGACCGGTCGCCGCCGGACCCGCCGGGGACCTTGCGGGCCTTGACGGTACGGGGCTTGCCGCTGCGCAGGACCTGGTCCATCAGGGGGAGCAGGCCGAGCGCGTCCAGCTCGGGGAGGGCCTCGCGGGCGGTGTGGCCGGCCGGGCGGGGGCCGAAGACGGAGGCGTAGGCACCGTTGACGTAGGCGAGGCGGTGCTCGGGGCCGTAGACGACGGCGACCAGGGCGGGGATGCTGCCGAGGATGTCGTGGACGGAGAGCGCGTCGACGGTGGGCGACAGGGTCACGGGCGCGGTTTCCTGGGCGGACGCCGGATCGGGGTGCTCGGCGCGGGCGGCGGGGACGGAGCCGGTGGTGGCGGCCGTCGGGGCGGCCGGGGTGGCGTCCGCGACCGCGGTCGGGGCGGCGGGCTCCGGGGCGGCGGTGGGCGGGGTGGCCGGCGTGCCGGCGGCGGGGCGGGCGGCGCGGTCGGACCGCGCGGCGGCGCGCCGCTGTGTGCCGGGGAGTTTGGCGCTCCAGCGCGTGAAGATCACGGAGGGGTACCTCTTACTTCGCGTCGTCGCGCGGGATCGGGCCGTCGGCATGGGGGGATCTCCCGGCGGTGGGCCGGGGGAGGGTCGGCTGGGGGCGCTCTCGGCGCCCTTTTGCGGAATGCAGCAAACGTCCAGAATCCTCGTGATTGTCACTCTTTGCAGATACGAGCCCACCCATGGTCACACGTCCAGTGTGGCCGACCGGACGGACATCCGTCAGACGCCCGGCGGCCGGCGTGGAGTTCCGCACTCCGCAACCACCGGCCGGTCCGGGGCTGACGTCACGTCAAAATTTCTGTCCCTACGGCGCGTCAGCTGGCTTCGTTGTGCCGGCCGGTGCCCGCGGCGAGTTCGAACTCGGCGCGCGGGTTCTCCAGCGAGCCCAGCGAGACGATCTCGCGTTTGAACAGGCCCGCGAGGGTCCATTCGGCCAGGATCCGGGCCTTTCGATTGAAGGTGGGCACCCGTCCCAGGTGGTACGCGCGGTGCATCAGCCAGGCGGGGTAGCCGCGCAGCTTGCGCCCGTAGACGTGCGCGACGCCCTTGTGCAGGCCGAGCGAGGCCACCGAACCGACGTACTTGTGCCGGTAGTCCTGGACCGTGCCGCCGCACACCGTCGCCGCGACGTTCTCGGCGAGCACCTTGGCCTGCCGGAGGGCGTGCTGGGCGTTGGGCGCGCACAGGGGGCGGGGTTCGTCGGGCTTGGCGGGCGGTTCGGCCGTCAGGTCGGGGACCGCCGCGGCGTCACCCGCCGACCAGGCGTGCTCCACGCCGTCCACCCGGAGCGTGGCATTGCACTTGAGGCGGCCGTGGTCGGTCAGCGGCAGGTCGGTCGCGGCCAGGATGGGGTGCGGTTTGACGCCGGCGGTCCACACCAGGGTTCTGGTGGGGAAGCGGGAGCTGTCGCTGAGCTGGGCGACGCGCTTCTCGCACGAGTCCAGGCGGGTCTCCAGCCGTACGTCGATGTTGCGGCCGCGCAGCTCCCGTACGGCGTAGCGGCCCATGTCCGGGCCCACTTCGGGGAGGATCCGGCCGGTCGCCTCGACCAGGATCCACTTCATGTCCTCCGGCTTGATGTTGTGGTAGTAGCGGGCGGCGTAGCGGGCCATGTCCTCCAGTTCGGCGAGGGCCTCCACGCCGGCGTAGCCACCACCCACGAAGACGAAGGTCAGCGCGGCGTCCCGGACCGCCGGGTCGCGGGTGGAGGAGGCGATGTCGAGCTGTCCGAGGACGTGGTTGCGCAGCCCGATGGCCTCTTCGACGGTCTTGAAGCCGATGCCGAAATCAGCCAGACCCGGGACCGGCAGGGTGCGGGAGACCGAGCCGGGGGCCAGAATCAGCTCGTCGTAGACCACCTCGATGGCGCCGTCGCCGGTCTCCTCCGCCGCCAGGGTGGCGATCGTCGCCCGGCGTTCGTCGTGGTTGATGTCGGTGACCTCGCCGACCACCACGGTGCACTGCGGCAGGACGCGGCGCAGCGGGACGACCACATGGCGCGGGGAGATGGAACCGGCCGCGGCCTCGGGCAGGAACGGCTGGTACGTCATGTACGGATCGGGATCGACCACGATCACCTCGATGGAGCCCTCCCGCAACTGCTGCTTCAGTTTTCGCTGCAGGTGGAGGGCGGTGTACATCCCCACGTAGCCACCGCCGACGACGAGAATGCGGGCCACGTTGTTCGAAGACACAGCCTTCACAGGGGTTCTCCTCGCGGTGTCGACCTGGCCCGGGGCGGCGCCGAGCAGGCGGCCGGCCGGCGGCGCGACCACCCTCGGGTGCTGCGCTCCCGGGAAAGCGCAGCACTGTTCCATGACGCACCCCCGCAGCGCCTTTGTCCACAGGCCCGTCGAAATGTATGACCGGGCGCTGCCCTGGGGACGGAGCCGCACTCTCCGCGCTGCCGGGCCCAGCTGCGCTGGTCAGCGGGCGGGTGGCGGAAAGCGTACGGGGGCATAATCCGGGCGGATCAGTCCGTTGGGCCGATCGGGGGGCGCACCGTGCGGAAGGCCCCCTTCATTCTTGACCCGGGCTCAACTATGTTCGTATCTCGTTGGGGTGCACCCTTTCGTCGGTGCGTCCCGGCAGTCAGGGCGGGGAGTCTCCGGGGGGAGACGTCATTACCGGGGGATCACTATGACCATTCAGGGCTCTCAATGGCCGACAGCCGTCGCCATGGCGCACGCCACCGACGGCGGCACCGGCAACGGCAACGCCAGCGGCATGCACAGCAACAACGGCGCCATCGGTGCGAACGGCACCAACGGCAACGGGGGCGGCGGCAGCATCGGTGCCGGTTCGGGCACGGGCGCGGGCGGACGGACCACACCGCTGCGGGTGGACGCCCAGCGCAATCTGGAACACGTACTGCGCGCCGCGCGCGAGGTGTTCGGCGAGCTGGGTTACGGCGCGCCCATGGAGGACGTGGCACGGCGCGCCCGGGTCGGGGTCGGCACGGTCTACCGCCGGTTCCCGAGCAAGGACGTCCTGGTCCGCCGCATAGCCGAGGAGGAGACCTCCCGGCTGACGGACCAGGCGCGGGCGGCGCTGGGGCAGGAGGACGACCCGTGGTCGGCGCTGTCCCGCTTCCTGCGGACGTCGGTCGCCTCGGGCGCCGGACGGCTGCTGCCGCCGGGGATCCTGCGGGTGAGCGCGGAGGCCGACCGGGCGGACGCGGCGGCGGACGGCCTCGGCGAGGCCCGGGTACCGCAGCAGCGGATGGCGCCCGGTCCGGACGGCGGGCCGGCCGACCTGCGGCTGGTCGAGCGGCACGGCGGGCCCGAGGACGGCCCGGCGGCCGAACCGGCGCCCGGTCCGGCGGAGACGACGAACGGCGCGGAGGCACTGCTGGAGGTCGTCGGACGGCTTGTGGAGCGCGCCCGGGCGGCCGGTGAGCTGCGGCCCGATGTGACGGTCTCGGACGTCCTGCTGGTGATCGCCACGGGCGCGCCCGCGCTGCCCGACCCCGGTCAGCAACAGGCCGCCTCCGCACGGCTGCTGGAGATCCTGCTGGAGGGACTGCGCTCGCGCCCGGCGGGGTGATGTGGGGGGGCGGGCCGAGTGGGGTGTTCCCGGTGGTCCGGGCCCGGTGGTCCGGGCCGGGTGGTCCGGGCCCGGTGGTCCGGGCCCCCGTGGGATGCCCCGTTGGGGTGGCTTGGTGGCCTGGCGTCCCGGGAGCTGGCGGGACCGGGCCGATGGGCCACCGGTGGGCCACCGGAAGCACCGGCGGGCCACCCGTGGGCGTCTCGTGCGCGCGGTGGCCTCGCTCCGCTATGTGGCCCGTACGGGTTCCCCGTGACGTATGACCCGATTGCGTCATATGGCCCGTACGGGTGAACGCCCGTGCGGGCGGGCGGACGCCCTCCCCGGATGAGTGGTTGACGGACGAGGCCCCCAGGCGCCACCGCCCGATGTGGCACGCTTGCGCGGTATTCGGGTGTGACGGCGGCTTCGGGGGCCTCGGCGATGGGTGTTGACGGGCGGGACGAGCAACGCGACGGCGCGACCGGGCCGGGCGGGTCCGGGACGGCGCCGCCCCCTCAGGTGCCCGGGCGGACCGGGCCGTCGGGGGCCACTGCGGCGGGCGGGCCGGGCGGGCGGCATGCCCGCGCCGGCGGTCCGGCGGGCGACGGCCCCAGCGTGCCGGCGCAGCGGGACGGGGCCGGCCGGGCGACGCCGCACGGCGGACCGGGGGGCCTCCGGGACGCCGCGCGAGGACCCGCCGAAGGGGATCAACTCCCGGCTTCCGACGATCAGTTGATCGCCGGCATGCGGGCCGGCGACGACGGCGCGTACGAGGAGATGTACCGCCGGCACGCCGACGCGGTCCGGCGCTACGCCCGGCACTGCTGTCGCGACGAGCACACCGCCGAGGACCTGACCGGTGAGGTCTTCGCCCGGACGCTGCAGGCGGTGCGCGGCGGCGCGGGCCCCACCACCGCGGTCCGCGCCTATCTGCTGACGACCGTGCGCCGGGTGGCCGCCTCCTGGGCGAAGACCGCCCGGCGCGAGCAACTGGTCGAGGACTTCGCGGCGTTCGCGGTCTCCGCGGCCGGCGCGGCGCTGGACGACGGCACCCTGGACCTGGGTGCGGACGTGCGCGCCATGCACGAGGCCGAGCAGTCGATGGCCGTGCAGGCGTTCCGCAGCCTGCCCGAGCGCTATCAGACCGTGCTGTGGCACACCACGGTCGAGGACGAGTCGCCGAGCGAGGTCGCCCCGCTGCTGGGGCTGACCGCGAACGCCACCGCCGTATTGGCGCACCGCGCCCGCGAGGGCCTCAAGCAGGCGTATCTGCAGGCCCACGTCAGCCAGTCGCTGACCGCCGGCGGCGACTGCGCCCGGTACGCCGACCGGCTCGGCGCGTACGCCCGCGGCGGGCTGCGGATGCGGGCCGAACGGGGCCTGCGCGAGCACCTGGACGGCTGCGCCCGGTGCCGTACCGCGGCGCTGGAGGTCGAGCACGTCAACGAGCGGATCGGTGCGGTGCTGCCGGTGGCGGTCATCGGCTGGTTCGCCGCCGGGTACGCGGTGAAGACGGCCGCCGCGGCGGCCGGGGTCGCGGGGGCGGCCGGGGCCGGTGCGGCCGCCGCGGCAACGGGCGGTTCCGGTACGGCAGGTGGCGCGGGCGGAGCGAGTGGCGGGAGTGGCGCCGTCGCGGGTGAGGGGCTCGGCGCGCCGGTCAAGGTCGGCATCGGGGTCGGAGTGGTGGTGGCCGGGGTGACGCTCGCGCTCGCGCTGGCCGGGGGCGGCCCCGCGCCGGCGCCGCACCCGCGGGCCGCACCGCACCGGCCGGCCCCCGCCGCACCGCGTCATCCGTCGCCCGCCCCGGCGAAGCCGCTGCCGCCGGCGGCCGGCGCCGCACCGCGCCCCACGCCGTCCACGCCACCCGCGTCACACCCGTCGGCCCACCGCCCGGCACCGTCCCGCCCGGCGCCCGCCCCGACGCCCGCCACCCGCACGCCCGCACCGACTCCCCCTCCGAAGCCCGGCCACGAGCCGCCCCGGCCGCGCCCGAAGCCGCCGGAACCGACGGAGCCGGCCCCGACCTCGTACCGGGTCGCCGCGCTCGACCGCGACTTCATGGGTGACGGCACCGCACCGGAGGTGCGCACCCTGGGGAGCGGCTGGCTGTGGCAGCGCCGGTCGCCGGAGATCGCCGGGACGACCTACCCGGACGGCGTGACCATGCACGCCGGGTCGTCCGTCCTCATCGACCTCAACCGGTCGTGCACCTCCTACGACGCGCTGGTGGGCGTCGACGATCTCAGCTGGGGGATGGGCGCCCTGCGCTTCTCCGTGTACGCGGACGGGGAGCGGCTCTGGCGGTCCGCGGTGGTCCGCGGCAATCGGCCGGCCGTCCCGGTCCACGTCCCCCTGACCGGCCACCGGACGCTGCGCCTCGTCGTCGACCCGGCGACGCCCCTGGACGCGGTGGCTCTGGCCGACTGGGCACAGGCCCGCATCAGCTGCCGCTGAGCCCGCCGGTGGCGCGAGCGACGCGAACGGACCGACCTCCAGGCGTACGCCCACGGCGCGCAGTGCGTGCGTCCCGCCGTCGTACGCGCGGCCCAGCCGGGCACACGGGCCGCGCGCCCGGTAGCTCTGGCCCGACCAGGGCAAAGGCCAGAAGCGGGGCCCGCGGACGCGCCTTCAGGACAACCGGGCGCGCGGAACCACGCCGCCCGCGACCGCCTTCTGGCGCGGCGCCTCGGCCCCCGTCCAGCAGCTCCCGCGGCGGGCGACCAGGCGGCGCAACCACAGTTCCGTGGCGACGAGTTCCGCCAGGCCGTCCAACGGGAGCGCGGCGCCTTCGGCCGCCGCGCGGAGGGCGGTGCGGACCACCCGCGCCTCGATCAGGCCGGCATCGGCCAGCAGGGGCGCGTCGAAGAGCTGCACCAGATCGCCGACCGCACCGCGCAGCCCGGCGCGTACCGCCGCGGCGTGGGTGACGTGCGAGGTGGCGCCCCAGCCGGGCGGCAGGTCCCGTACGCCCGCGCCGGCCAGTACGGAACGCAGTACGGCGGCCCGCGCCCCCGGCTGCACCCGGAGCGTGTCCGGGAGCGCGCGGCAGGCGAGCACCACCTGGTTGTCGAGGAAGGGCGCGTGCAGCCGCTGGCTGCGGACCTCCGCGGCCTGCTCGAAGACCCGGTGGTCGGCGGCCTGCCGGGCCAGCGCCGCGCGGGCCCGCCGCTCGCCGGGGCGCCCGACCGTGGCCGTACGGGACGCCGCCTCGCTGAGGCGAACCGATACTTCGGCCAGCGCCTCGCCGGTGAGCCAGCGCGCCGCGGGTCCGGGACGGCACCAGGTCAGCGCGGCCAGCGAGGCGTCCACCGCCCCGCCGGTCACCGGCTCGTCGGCGAACTGCCGCTCCAACAGGCGCCGCGCGGCCTCCGTGATGCCCTCCGGGTACGGCGTACGGGCGAGCCGCCGCGCCGCCCGGTAGACGGTGAACGGCACCAGGACGGACTGGGCGGACGTGCCGTCGGCCTTCGCGAGCGCGGTGACCGGCCGCAGGAGGTGGCGCCGGCGGCGGTCCATGAGGAGGTCGGCGAGCCGGGCGGGATGGGCGTCGAGGACCTGCCGGGCGCCGTGCCCGACGAAGTGGTCCGCGCTGCCGGCCAGCAGCCGGCGCCGGTGGCGGCCCGCCACCGTCAGGGACGGCCCGGGCTCGTCCGTCAGCGGGCCGTTTTCGAGGTCGGCATACGGGAGGGCCTCCTCCCCGGCGGCGACGACGACGTGGTGCAGCCGCGGGTTGTCGGCGATGCTGCGGGCCCGCTCCAGTTCGGCCTCGTGGTGGGCCCGTGCGCCATTGGTGGCGCGGTCGTTGAAGGTGACGGCCAGCAGGCGTTCGCCGTGGCCGTTGAGGCGTCCTGGACGGCCGGGCAGACCGGCGGCCAGAAGGGCGAGAGTTCCGGAGGCGCTGCCTCCGGAGAGGTCGGCGCCGACGCCGGGGGCCGGCGCGCCGCGTGCCGCCCGCCGCTCGGCGGGCCCCATACCGGGCACCGGGCCGGGATCGAGGCCGTCGAGCCCGTCCGGGTCGGGGGCGTGCCGGGGGACCGCCAGCCGGGCGCGGACGGCCTCGACGAGCGCGTCCCGGACCCCGTCCACGGCCTGTTCCGGCGGGATGGGGGGCGCGGCGACGGCGAGCGAGGCGGTCGGCTCGTAGGAGGTGATCTCGCTGGCGCCGCCGCGCAGCACGAGGGCGTGGCCGGGCGGGATCCGGCGGACGCCCTCGTACGGAGTGCCGGCGCCGAGCGCCTCGGGGGCGTCGGGGCAGGCCAGCAGCGCGGCGAGGTGGCCGATGTCGAGGCTGGCCTCGATCAGGTCGGCGAGCGGCAGCGCGGCGGTGGCGTAGGCGGTGCCGCCCGCCCACGGGGTGTGGAAGACGGGGCGGGCGCCGGCCAGGTCACCGGTGACGGTGATCCGCCGTCCTACCTGGACGACCGCGGTGTAGCTGCCGGACCAGGCGGTGAGGTGCCGCAGTGCGCCCCCGCGCGCCGCGTACAGGCCGACCCGCAGCTGGTCGTCCGTGGCCCCGCAGATGCCGAAGACGGCGAGCCGGGTCTCGGGGTCGGCCTGGACGACGCGGACCTCGTCCGGCCGCCAGTCGCCGACCGCCCACAGGGGGTCCGGGTCGCCCCAGAGGATCTGCGCGCCCACGGGGAGGACCGTGCGGCTGCCGACGCCCTCCGGGTCCGCGGCGGACGGCCTCGTGGCGGCACTGCTCCACCCCACCAACCAGCGCATGCCGCCTCCACCCGAATTCCCCGCCCGCCGGGGCCAACGGCCGCCCCGTACCGCGGATTGCCAAGCTGTCGCCGAGCCGTAGTGACGGCCGTGCCGCCCGTAGTGGCGACCATGCTGCCATGACAACGGCGCGGCGGAGACGTCGCGGCGGGACGTATACGGGCAGTTCACGGCGGACGGCGGGCGGCGGGCGCGTACGGTGGGCGGCACACCCGCGGCGCGGCCTTACGCGACACGTCGGCAAACCAGGCAACTGGCCACCTTGCCGAGGCATTTGGTCCACCGATGCGCCAACTCGCCCCCGGTAGGCCCCCCGTGTGGCCCCCGAGGCGCCCGCGCGGCGCTCCTCGACGCGCCGCGGCGCGAAATCATCACCCGTCGATTTTCGGCCAAAGTCCGTACGGCACAGCGCAGTTGACAACTACGGACCTCATGTCAACCGGTGGCGCGATCCTACGGCGGACGGCCTGCGCGACGGTCCGGGAGGCGGGCTACGCCCCCCGGACCGGACCGTCACCCGCGGGGAATGAGGTGACGGTGTCCCCCAGCCCACTGGATCCAGTGCAGCGGGCCGACCCACGCACCAGTCATGGAAGCGCTCCCGAGGTGGGGCGACCAGCGCGCACGGGCGGGCGCACGGGCACACGTACCCGGAGCACATGCCAACTCCCGCACCCCTGTCTGAACATGAATCTCGCCATCCGGGACACCGGCCCTTAACGGTCGGGATCCGGCGAACTACTCTGGGTGGACGCATGCCCCGGGGTAGCGGGGCGGCCGTCGCTGTGTCGAGGGGTGCGCATGTCCAGGGATATACGCGGGCCGAACGAGAAGCTCGGCACCGTTCTCGCCCTCGCGGGTATCAGCAACGCCGGACTGGCCCGCAGGGTCAACGACCTCGGCGCGCAACGCGGGCTGACGCTTCGCTACGACAAGACGTCGGTGGCGCGATGGGTCTCGAAGGGCATGGTGCCGCAGGGCGCCGCGCCCCATCTGATCGCGTCCGCGATCGGCAGCAAACTGGGCCGGCCGGTGCCGCTGCACGAGATCGGGCTGGCCGACGCCGACCCCGCGCCCGAGGTCGGCCTGGCCTTCCCGCGCGATGTCGGCGCCGCGGTGCGCTCGGCGACCGAGCTCTACCGTCTCGATCTGGCCGGGCGGCGGGCCGGCGGTGGCGGCATCTGGCAGAGCCTGGCCGGATCCTTCGCGGTGAGCGCGTACGCCACCCCGGCCTCGCGCTGGCTGATATCGCCGGCCGACAGCTCGGTGGCCCGGGAGGCGGCCGAGGCGCGCGACAAGGACGCCGCGGCAGCCGGCGACGCCGGGATCCCGCAGCACGTGGGCCACAGCGACGTCAGCAAGCTGCGCGAGGCGGCGGAGGACGCGCGCCGCTGGGACTCCAAGTACGGCGGCGGGGACTGGCGTTCGTCCATGGTGCCGGAGTGCCTCCGGGTGGACGCGGCGCCGTTGCTGCTCGCCTCGTACAGCGACGAGGTGGGCCGGGCGCTCTTCGGGGCGACCTCGGAGCTCACCCGGCTCGCGGGGTGGATGGCCTTCGACACCGGCCAGCAGGAGGCCGCGCAGCGCTACTACATCCAGGCGCTGCGGCTCGCCCGGGCGGCCGCCGACGTCCCCCTCGGTGGGTACGTCCTCGCCTCGATGTCCCTCCAGGCGACGTACCGCGGCTTCGCCGACGAGGGCGTCGACCTCGCCCAGGCGGCCCTGGAGCGCAACCGCGGCCTGGCCACCGCCCGCACCATGAGCTTCTTCCGCCTGGTGGAGGCGCGGGCACAGGCCAAGGCCGGTGAGGCGCGCGCCTGTGAGGTGGCGCTGAAGGCGTCCGAGGGCTGGCTGGAGCGGTCCCGGAGCGGCGACCCCGACCCGTCGTGGCTGGACTTCTACTCGTACGAGCGGTTCGCCGCCGACGCGGCCGAGTGCTACCGCGACCTGCGGCTGCCCCGCCAGGTGCGCCGCTTCACCGAGCAGGCGCTGTCCCGGCCGACCGAGGAGTTCGTCCGCTCGCACGGGCTGCGGCTGGTGGTGTCCGCGGTGGCCGAACTGGAGTCCGGCAATCTGGACGCGGCCTGCGCGGCGGGCGCCCGCGCGGTCGAGGTGGCGGGCCGGATCTCCTCGGCCCGCACGACGGAGTACGTCCGCGACCTGCTGCACCGCCTCGAACCGTACGGCGACGAGCCGCGCGTGGTGGAGCTGCGGGAACGAGCGAGACCTTTGCTGGCGGCGCCGGCGTAGGGGGGCGAGGGGAGGGAGGCGGGTCGGTGGATCGGGCTACGGGCCGGCGGGTCGGCGGGTCGACGGGTCGCCCAGCAGTTCCTGGCGGCCGCCGAGGGAGCTTGCTGATCGAGCTCGCTGATCCAGCTTCCTGGTCCGCTTCCTGGTCCCGTTCCTGATCGAGCGTGCCGAGGGAAATGCCGACGGGATTGTCAGTGCCGGCCGTCATGATGGGATACGTCGTCGGGATGGCGCGCGGGCCCGCGGTGACGGTCGGGCCTGCGGTCATGCGGTTGGGCATGCGGTAGGGGAGGTGCAGTGTCGTCGTACGACTGCGACGTGCTGGTGATCGGTGCCGGCATCATCGGGCTCTCAACGGCGTATGCGATCACGCGCGCCGCGCCGGGCACGCGCGTCGTGGTGCTGGAGAAGGAGCAGGGCCCGGCCCGCCATCAGACCGGACGCAACAGCGGAGTGATCCACAGCGGCATCTACTACCCGCCCGGCTCGCTCAAGGCCCGCTTCGCGCTCCAGGGCTCCGCGGAAATGGTGAAATTCTGCACCGAACACGACATTCCGCATGAGGTCACCGGCAAGCTGATCGTCGCCACCGACCGCAGCGAGCTGCCCCGGCTGCACAGCCTCATCCAGCGCGGCCGCGAGCACGGCCTGCCGGTCCGCGAGCTGGGCCCGGCCCAGATAGCGGAGTACGAACCCGAGGTCCGCGGCCTGGCCGCCATCCATGTCGGCACGACCGGCATCTGCGACTTCGGCGCGGTCGCCCGCCGGTTCGGCGCGCTCGCCACGGACGCCGGCGCCCGGATCGTCTACGGCGCCGAGGTCGCGGTGATCGGCCGCCGCCGCGGCCGGGTGGCGGTCCGCACGGCCGACGGCACGGTCCACCGCGCCCGCGCCCTGGTCAACTGCGCCGGTCTGCACTGCGACCGGATCGCCCGGCTGGCCGGCGATGCCCCCGGGATGCGGATCGTCCCCTTCCGCGGTGAGTACTTCACCCTCGCCCCGGAGCGCGCCGCCCTCGTCCGCGGCCTGGTCTACCCGGTCCCCGACCCGGCCTTCCCGTTCCTGGGCGTCCACCTCACCCGCGGCATCGACGGCGCCGTCCACATCGGCCCGAACGCCGTCCCCGCCCTGGCCCGCGAGGGTTACGACTGGCGCACGGTCCGCCCCGGCGAGCTGGCCGGCACCCTCGCCTACCCCGGCTCCTGGCGGATCGCCCGCCGCCACTGGCGCTACGGCGCCGGCGAGCTGCACCGCTCCCTCTCCCGCCGTGCCTTCGCCGACGCGGTCCGCCGCCTCCTCCCCGCCGCCCGCGAGGAGGACCTCCTCCCGTCCCCGGCCGGCGTCCGCGCCCAGGCCGTCCTTCCCGACGGCACCCTCGTCGACGACTTCCTCTTCTCCGAATCCCCCGGCATGATCCACGTCCTCAACGCCCCCTCCCCCGCCGCCACCGCCTCCCTCCCCATCGGCCGCGAGGTGGCCCGCAGGGCACTGGGGGTGCTCGAGGCGGCCCGGAGCTAGGGCCTGCCCGATGGGTCAGGGTCGGACCGGCCATGACCCATGGGGGAGGCCCTAGGGGTGTCTCCTCCATCAGGCCGGGGAGACGTCCCCTGGCTCCGGCGATCCGGGGCCCGCACTCCACCCCCGTAGAATCGAACCCACTGTGTCCCAGAACCGCACCCCCTCCCCCGCCCCCGTGACCAACGCCGTGGCAGCAGACGCTGTGGAAGCCGTGGCCGTGGCTGACGGTCGGCGTGCCGCGCCGGCGCCGCGTCGTGGCGAGCCGATGTTCCCCGACGGCACCGGGCCCGCGGCCGACCCCGCGGGGTCGCACCACGAGCGGCGGATCCGGTCGTTCCAGCCCCGCCGCAGCCGGGTCTCGCCCTCGCAGGCCGATGCGCTGCGTCGGCTGTGGCCGACGTGGGGCCTGGACATCGACGGGCTGTCGCGGCTGGACCTCGACGCGTTCTTCGGTGGCCTCCCGGTCGTGCTGGAGATCGGTTTCGGGATGGGCGAGGCCACGGCGCAGATGGCCGCCGCCGACCCGGCCACCGGCATCCTCGCCTGTGACGTGCACACCCCCGGCCAGGGCAATCTGCTCGGTCTCGCGGATCGGAACGGGCTGTCCAACATCCGGGTGGCCAACGGCGACGCGATCATCCTGCTGCGCGAAATGCTGGCGCCGGGCTCCCTCGCCGGGCTGCGCGTCTACTTCCCCGACCCGTGGCCCAAGAAGCGCCACCACAAGCGGCGCCTGATCCAGCCGGAATTCGTCGCCCTGGCGACGACTCGGCTCGCACCCGGCGCGCTGGTGCACTGCGCGACCGACTGGGAGCCGTACGCCGAGCAGATGCTTGAGGTGCTCTCCGCCGAGCCGACGCTGGAGAACCTCCACCCCGGCTTCGCGCCGCGTCCCGACTTCCGGCCCCTCACCAAGTTCGAGGGTCAGGCCCTGGACAAGGGGCACACCGTCCACGACCTGCTGTTCCGCCGCCGCGGCGCGTAGGGCGTCCGCCGCTCGTTACGGTCGAGGGGTGCACCGGCCCGTTCACCCACCGCCGCGGCCGCGCCGGAGAGCCCTCTGGCGCGGCACGATCCGCCGTACGTCCCGCGACACGACCTGCCAGCCGATCCACGGCACGACCGGCGACACGAACAGGACCCGTCGTACGACCCTCCGCGCCACCGCGCTGATATCCCTGCTCGCGCTCTCCGGCGTGATCATCGTGGGGATGGTCCGCCGGGAGACCGGTACCGAGGGCCTGCTCGTCGGGCTGGGGCTTGCCGTCTTCCCGGTGCCGCTGCTGGTCGCGGCGTTCCGCTGGCTCGACCGCATCGAGCCGGAGCCCCGGCGGAACCTCGCGTTCGCCTTCTCCTGGGGGGCGTGCGCCGCGGCCCTGGTGGCGCTGCTCACCAACGGCTTCGCCACCGACTGGATCGCCGCCAACATCGCGTCCGCCTCACCCTCCGAGGCCGAGACCTGGGGCGCGACGGCGATCGCCCCGGTCGTCGAGGAGACGGTGAAGGCCGCCGCCGTACTGCTCCTCTACCGCTTCCGCCGGCGCGACTTCGACGGCATCACGGACGGCATCGTCATCGCCGGCATCACCGCCACCGGCTTCGCCTTCACCGAGAACATCGTCTATCTGGGCAACGCCTTCGGCGAGGACCAGTCCATGGGTCACACCGGCCTGGACTCGCTCACCGTGGGCACCTTCTTCGTCCGCATCATCATCTCCCCCTTCGCCCACCCCCTCTTCACCATCCTCACCGGCCTCGCCTTCGGCATAGCCGCCACCCGCTACCCCCGCCGCCGCGCCGCCCGTATCGCGCTCGCCGCCCTCGGCCTGCTCACCGCCGTCCTCCTGCACGCCATCTGGAACGCCGCCTCCTCCCTCGGCGACGTCGGCTTCCTCCTCGTCTACGGGCTCTTCATGGTCCCCGTCTTCCTCGCCCTGACGTCCCTGGCCGTCTGGGCCCGCAAACAGGAGCTCCTCTCCCTCCCCGGCTACCTCGCGCCCTACATCACGGCCGGCTGGCTCACCCCGGCCGAACCGGACGCCCTCGCCTCCCTCAAGACCCGCGCCCTGGCCCGCGACATCGCCCGCCGCACCCAGGGCCCCGCCGCCGCCCGCGCCGTCACCGCCTACACCACCGCCGCCACCGCCCTCTCCTTCCACCGCCGCCGCGCCCACCTCAGAGGCCCGGACCCGGACTTCACCACTCGCGAGCAGTACCTGCTGCAACGGGTCAGGCAGTACCAGAGGTGGGGGCGGCCGGCGTTGATGAACGCCTGGCACAGCGTGGGACGGAATTGCCTCGTCGCGAACGAGGCCCGGTCGGCGGCCGCCCGCCGGTGCACGGGCGACTCCGCACACCCTCGGACGTAGCGCTTCGAGCTCCGGCCCGCCGATCCTGGTGCCGCCCGATTCGATCGGGCCGCGCCCTGTCGCCTGTCGTCGGCCCGCCGGCCGGTGCTGAGCAACGGCAATCGTGGACCGGCTCACCGGCTCCCCGGCACACCCGGCAGCTGCCGAGATCCGCCGCGGCCCGCTCCGGCGGCCCCGGAGCGATGAGCCTCGGCTTCTTCTCCTGACCGCTGGTGAGCCATTCTGGGACTATGACACGCCCACCCGTCTCTCCGTCCTCGGTCGGTGTCTCAGCGCGCATGAGCCGTCAGGGCAGACGGGATACCGAACCGGAGCGTGCAGTCCGGCGGCTGCTGTACGCCGCCGGACTGCGCTACCGGCTGCAACGCCGCGTACCCGGTATGGCCCGTCGCACCATCGACATCGCTTTCCCCGGCCCGCGCATTGCGGTGTTCCTCGACGGCTGTTTCTGGCACGGCTGCCCCGAACACGCAACCAGTCCCAAGGCCAATGCCGAGTGGTGGCGCGCGAAGCTCGACGGCAACGTCGCCCGTGACGCAGAAACCAACGCGCATCTCGAAGCGGCGGGATGGACAGTGCTGCGTTTCTGGGAGCACGAGAGTCCCGAGACGGTGGCCGAGTACGTGGCCCGAGCCGTGCGAGAGGCCGGCGCAGGTCGTAAGTCACGGCCACCTGAGCCTCCGGACGGCCAGAACGTACGGGGCCGGACGTAAGGTAAAGGGCAATTGACCCGCGAAACGGAGGAGTTGGGCATGGCCGGCGTTCCGAGCAGTGTGGTGGCGGCGAGTGGGTTGCTCGGGGGTTATGGGGTGGCTCGGTGGACGAAGAAGCGGCCGTTGGGAGGTGTGGCGTTGGCTGCGGCGGGGGCGGTGGCGGCTCGGGAGTGGCAGCGGAAGGCCGGAGGTAAGACGGCGGCGGCGTTGAGCGGGGCCTATGTGGCGGCGTTTGTGGGGTCGCATCCGTTGGCCAAGAAGATCGGGGCCTGGCCTTCGGTGTTCGCCGTGGCGGGTGGGGTGGCGCTGGCGTCCTGGGCGGTGGTGGACCGGCGGGGGTAGGGCGCCCGGCAGCATTGCGGCGCGTGTGGAAGTGGAGCGGGGCCCTGGGGCCCCGCTCCTTCCCTTTGGGGTGGGGCCGCGACTTGGATTACGCCGATGCCTCGTTCAGCAGGGTGAGTTCGGGGGCGGTGAGGGTCAGGTCGGTGACGGCCAGGAGGGGGGCGAGCTGGGCGGTCGTGCGGGCGCTGGCGATCGGGGCGGCGACCGTCGGCTGGGCGGCGAGCCAGGCCAGCGCGACGGTGGCGGGCTCGGCACCGTGGGCGGCGGCGACCGTGTCGAGGGCCTCCAGGACGCGGGGGCCGCGGTCGGTGGCGAGGTACTGCGCGGCCTTCCCGGACCGGGCGCTGTCGACCGCCGCACCCGGCCGGTACTTGCCGGTCAGGAAGCCGGAGGCCAGCGCGTAGTACGGGACCGCGCACACGCCGTTGCGGGCGGCCACGTCGGCGAGTTCGCCCTCGTACGTGTCGCGGGAGACCAGGTTGTAGTGCGGCTGCAGGGCCACGTAACGGGCCACGCCCTCGCGGTCGGAGAAGGCGAGGGACTCCTCCAGGCGCTGCGCGGAGATGTTGGAGGCGCCGATCTCGCGGACCTTGCCGGCCCGGACGAGGTCGTCCAGAGCGGTCAGGAACTCGCCGACCTCGACCGACTCGTCGTCGTAGTGGGTGTAGTAGAGGTCGATGTAATCCGTGCGGAGACGGGTGAGGGACTCCTCGACCGCGGACTTGATGGTGGCGGTGGACAGACCCTTGTAGTCGGGGTGCGCGCCGACCTTGGTGGCGATGACGATGTCGTCCCGATTGCCGCGCGAGGCCAGCCAGTTCCCGAGGACCGTCTCGGATTCGCCGCCCTTGTTGCCCGGCACCCACGCCGAGTACACATCGGCGGTGTCGATGAAGTTGCCGCCGCCCGCCACGTACGCGTCCAGTACGGCGAACGACTCGGCCTCGTCGGCGGTCCAGCCGAATACGTTGCCCCCGAGGGAGAAGGGGGAGACGGACAGCGAGCCCAGGGCCCTGGGGGTAGGGGAGTTGTTGCTTGTCGCGCTCATGGTGGGAGCAACGTTGCGGGGCGGGTGGTTATTCCTGCTCACAGGAGTCATTCCGGTTCCTCGGATGTTCCCGTTTCCTCGGACGGCGGCCACCCTCGCACCGTGGCCGCCGACCTCGCCCCGCCCCGCCCGTCAGGTGCTCAGACGTTGACGCCGTGGTCGCGCAGCCAGGGCATCGGGTCTATCGGGTCGCCGGCGCCGGGGCGTACCTCCAGGTGGAGGTGGGGGCCGGTGACGTTGCCCGTGGCGCCGACCCGGCCGATGACGTCGCCGGTGCTGACCTTGCCCGAGGTCTTGACCATCGAGGACAGGTGGCAGAACCAGAGCTCGGTGCCGTCGTCGAGGGTCAGGACGATGCGGTAGCCGTACGAACCGGCCCAGCCGGCCTGGGTGATGGTGCCGGAGTGCACCGCCTTGACGGGCGTGCCGGTCGGGGCGGCGAAGTCCTGGCCGGTGTGGTCCGCGACCCAGCGGTCACCGGCCTGCCCGAAGCCCGCGGTGAGGGTGTACGAGGAGACCGGGGTGATGAAGCTCTGCGCCAGTTTGGCGAGGCGTTCGGCCTCGGCCTTACGGCGGGCCTCCTCCTCGGCCTTGCGCTTGGCCTCGGCCGCTGCCTCCTTCTTGGCGGCCGCGGCCTTCTCGGCGGCCTTCAGGTCCCCGGCGGCGTCCGTAGTGGCCTGCTTGATCGCGGCCTGCTCGGCGGCCTCGCGGGCCTCCTGCTCGGCGGCGCCCTGCTGGGCGTCGGCCTGCTGGAGGATACGGCTGCGCAGCGCCTCACCGGCGTTCGCACCGGAGCCCGAGCCCGTACCCGCGTCAGAGCCGGAGTCGGAGCCGGAGCCCGAGCCCGTGCCCGACGGCGAGCCCGGTCCGGCGTTCCCGGTGAGCGGGTCGGCGGGGGTGGCGGCGGAGGCGGAAGCGGTGTGCGCGCCGCCGTCGGATATGAGGTCGCCGACGCCGGGCAGGGAGGCGGCGTCCGGGAGGTGGTCGGAGACGGCGTCGGCCACTCCGCCGAGGTCGGGCATCGAGATCGGCACCGGCGGCCGGCCCTCGGCCGTGGCCATCCCGCCCGCGCCGACCGCGGCGATGACACCGACGCCCAGGACCGTCCCCCCGCGGGCGAGGCCACCGCCGCGCTGCTTGGCCACCCGGTGCTTGCCGCGGACCGGGCGGACGGACTCCTCGGTGGGGTTCCATTCCTCCCACGGGCCGTCGGCGTCACCGTTCGCCTCGCCGGCCGTCGCGAAGCGGGTGCCGGTGACGCCGGCCATGTCGGTGGTGACAGCGGTGTCGGTGGCGACAGGGGTGTCAGAGACGAAAGCAGTCTCCGTCACGAAAGTGGGGTCGCCGGGATGCGCGAAGGCGTGCGGGGCGCCTGGCGCGTACGGGGCGCCCGGGCCCCGGTCGTCGAAGTCGTAGGCGGACGGAGCCTCGGGGACAGGCCTGTTGGACGCCACGGGGGCGCACTCCTTTCCTTCCTTCTCGCCTACCGGGTTAGCTGACGGGTTCGGAGCAGGAAGGTCTCCTACGGGCACCCTCTGACGAAGGCGTCCGATTCACCCCAAGGTGGTGGTTCCCCGGTTCCCTTGGTGCAGTTCGAGGTGCTGGAGGTGCGTGAAAAGCGCGTGCGGGATTCGGCGTCGGCGCACGGTGCCGCCTCTTGCGGCGGCTGGGACGACCGCGCTGCGTTATCGGACAGTAATAGAGATCGCGACCGTTTTCCAAGCCTTCCCGGGAATCCATATGCCTCGCGCACCGGCTGTGGCGTGGTGTTTTCCGGTCACCATGGCCATAAATCGGGCGAGTTGACCGCACCACCCCGTGCCACGCCTAAACGATCTCTCGATGATTGTGCGTCAGTTGTTATGCGGAGGGGTGCCTGACCATTACGGAACGTGAAGACAGTAACGTCGGATCATGGTCGTCAACGCCGAGCGCCCTGGACACTCCCTGCACCCCGGACACTCCGAGCGCCCCGGACACTCCGAAAGTCCCGGACACTCCGAGAGCCCCGGCCCCGCCGAACGCCTCCGCAACGCCGGTCACCACCGCCACGGCCGTCCCGGCCACGGCGGCGTCACGACCGGAAGCGCGCAGGACGTGGCGCGGCGGTACCAGGAGTTCTCCTGGGGCGAGGCGCGCGGGCGGTCCGACGCCCACGAGGAGTTGAGCGCCCGGATCGGCCAGGACCAGGAGTTGTGCGAGCTGCTGGCGGGTTCGCTGCCGGCCGGCAACAAGCAGCAGCCCCAGCTCCTGCTCGCCGCCGTACGCCATCTCGACGGCCCGCACGCGGAGCAGGGCCCGCGCGGCGCCGCGGCGTACGGGCGCTGGCGCGAATGGACGATCCGGCACTGGGACCAGGTGCGGGACGTCATCATGCGCCGCGGCACCCAGACCAACGAACCGGCCCGCTGCGCCACGCTGCTGCCGCTGCTCGCCCGGCTGCCCCAGCCGCTGGCCCTCCTGGAGGTCGGCACCTCGGCCGGGCTGTGCCTGCACCCGGACCGCTATCGGTACGCGTATGGACACGGGTACGGGGAGGCGGGCGATCCGGCAGCCCACGCCCCGCTCGTCGAAGTAGGCCCGGCCGACAGCCCCGTCGTCTTCCACTGCCAGGTGCAGGCGCCGGTGCCGGGGCCGGTGGCGGCGGGGCCCGGGCCGCACGTCCCCACCCGCCTGCCCGAGGTCGTCTGGCGGGCCGGGATCGACCTGGCACCGCTCGACCCGGTCGCCGAGCCGGACGACCTGCGCTGGCTGCGGTCGCTCGTATGGCCCGGCGACGAGGCGCGGGCGGCCCGACTGTCCGCGGCCGTCGACGCGGTGCGGACGGTGCCGCGGCCGCGGATCGTCCGCGGGGACCTGATCGACGAACTGCCCGCGCTGGCGGCCGAGGCGCCGGCCGGGGCGACCCTGGTCGTGTTCCACACCGCCGTGCTGAGCTACCTGCCGTATGCCCGGCGCGAGGAGTTCGCCCGGCTCGTACGGTCGGTCCTCGACGGGCGGGACGGCGGCGGCCACTGGATCTCCCAGGAGCACCACTCCGTACTGCCGTGGCTGCCCCTGCCCCCGCACCACACCCCACGCCCGGACGACCCGCTGCAACTGACGCTCGCCCTGGACGGGCACCCGGTCGCGCTCACCGGCCCGCACGGACAGAGCTTCCGCCCGCTGTAGTGGGCCGGGGCCCGTGGCATGCCCCTGGGTCCGTGGCAGAAGCCTGCCAGGGACCTGCCAGGGAACCGGGCAGGAACCTTCCGGGAACCTGACGTCGAGCCCTCACTCCCCCATCGGCCGCTGCAGCGCCAGCAGGGCCATGTCGTCCGCCGGGGCTCCGCCCGTGTGCCGGGCGACGTCCTCGATGAGGGCGTCCAGGAGGCTGCCGGGGCCCGGGAAGTGCCGGCCGCGGAGCTTGTCCGCCGGGTCGTAGAAGCGGCCGCGCGGGTCGCGGGCCTCGGTCACGCCGTCGGTGAAGAAGACGAGCAGCGAACCGGCCGGGAAGAACGACTCGTCGGAACGGTCCGGCCAGCTCGCCACCTCGCTCATCCCCAGCGGCAGCGCAGGCACGGCGGGCAGCAGCTCGCACAGCCCGCCGTCCGGGCCCAGCAACAGGGGCGCCGGATGACCGCGATTGAGGACCCGCAGCACGGGCCGCCCGTCGGCGGGGACCTCGGCCAGGACCGCGGTGGCGAACCCCTCGTACCGGTCGAGCCCCGTGCGCCACCCGCCCTCCCGTTGCAGTGCCCGCTCCAGCCGGCCGGCCACCGCCTCCAGGGTGGCCTCCTGCTCCGCCGCCTCCCGGAAGGCCCCGATGACGACCACGGCGGCCTCCACCGCCGCCAGCCCCTTGCCGCGGACGTCGCCGACGATCAGCCGTACGCCGTGCGGGGTGTCCTGCACGGCGTAGAAATCGCCGCCGATCCGGGCGTCCGCCCGTGCGCCCACGTACCGGGCGGCGACCGCGAGCCCGCCGAGCCGCTGGGGCGGCGCCGGGAGGACGGCCCGCTGCGCGGCCTCCGAGACGTCCCGTACGGACGCCAGATGGGCGTCGGACATCCGGACGACGCGGTTGATGGCGAGCGCCAGCAGGGCGACCACGAAGACGGTCGCGATCTCGGTCACCGACTCGTGGGTGTTCTGGGCGGCGCTGCGGTACGTCACCACCAGGGCCTCGCCCGCCATGGCGGCCAGTGCCGTGAGGGCGGTGGCGGGCAGCGAGAAGAGCGGCGCCGCCACCAGCGGGGCGGCGGAGAAGAAGGGCGCGGCGGTGTAGCTGGGCGGCGTCGCCATGTCGAACGCGAGGCCGCCGACGATGAGGACGGCGGGGAGCCAGCACGCCAGGCTCCGGCCCAGCGGGGACATCCGGGCCCGGCGCGCCCGGCGCTCCCCGTCGCCCGTGGAGGGCCCGTCGCCCTGCGGCATCCGCACCGGTCTCCCCGCTCCGCCCGTCCGCCGTACGGGCACCGTCGTGCCGATCGCGTGTCGACATACCTCGACGTCCCAAGGCTGTCCGCTCCGGGGAGGCACGGCGATTCCACGGGGGCCGGACGGGTCAGCGCCGGATCACCGGACAGCACCGGAGGCCCACCGGCCGGACCACTGACGAGCCTCATCACGAGGAGAAGAGAAAGAAGGCAAGGGAAAAGGGGAGGGAACCAGCCCCTCCCCTTCCCCTTCTGGTGGGCCATCAGGGGCTCGAACCCTGAACCAATGGATTAAAAGTCCACTGCTCTGCCAATTGAGCTAATGGCCCGCACCGAGCAGCATAGCCCGAGGTCGTGCCGCAGCCCGAAGGCATTACCGAACGGCCAGGTCACAGGGGTGCCGCGGACCGTGCGGTGGGCCCTTGGGCGGGGCTGTCCGAACGTACAACACACCGGGCCCGTACGGCACTTGTGTGCGTACGGGCCCGGTGGTGAGCGGTATCGGTCAGCGATCAGCCGTTGCGCTTCCAGCGCGGCTTGTCCTCGCGGCGGCCGTAGGAGCCGGCGGGGGCGCCACGGTGGTCGTCACGGCGGCCGTAGGGGCGGTCACCGCCGGTGCGGTGGCCACCGGTGGAGGGGCGGCCGCCGGAGCGGTCGTCGCGGTTGAAGGGCCGGTCGCCACCGCCGGAACGGTAGCCGCCGGAGCGGTCGTCGCGGTGGAACGGGCGGCTCGGGCGGTCGCCGCGGTCGCGGTTGAAGCCGCGGTCACCGCGGTCGAAGGAACGGCCACCGGCGCGGTCGCCCCGGTCGTCCCGGCGGAAGCCACCACGGTCGTCACGACGGTCACGGTCGAAGGAACGGCCACCGGAACGCTCGTCCCGGTTGAAGCCACCACGGTCGTCACGACGGTCGTCGCGGCGGTCCCGGCGCTCGAAGCCACCCCGGTCGTCACGGCGGTCACGGTCGAAGGAACGGCCACCGGAGCGGTCGTCACGACGATCGAAGGAACGGCCACCGGCGCGGTCGCCCCGGTCGTCCCGGCGGAAGCCACCACGGTCGTCACGACGGTCACGGTCGAAGGAACGGCCACCGGAACGCTCATCCCGGTTGAAGCCACCACGGTCGTCACGACGGTCGTCGCGGCGGTCCCGGCGCTCGAAGTTGCCGCGGTCGTCACGGCGGTCGGAGGCGGCCGGGCGGCGCTCGTCGGCGGCGCTCCGCTCGGCGGCGGCCGTCTCGGCGGCGACCTCCGCAGCGGCCGTCTCGGCGGCGGCGGCCAGCACCTCGGCCGGGTCCTCACCGCGCTCGCGGGCGGCGCGGGCGGTCAGCCGGTCGGCCTCCTCGCGCAGCTCGGCGGCCCGCCGCTGCAGGCGCTCCAGCTCGCGGGTGAGCTGGGCGACCTCGCGCTCGGCCTGCTTGGCGGAGTTGTTGGCGGACTCGGCCTGGACCTCGGTGAGCGAACGGGCGCCGGTGATCCGGGCGACGTCCTCGTCGAAGGTGCCGGAGCCGACGATGTGCCGGGAGGCGTCCACACCGGCGTCCTCCATCAGGCGGAAGATCTGCCGGCGCTGGTGGGGCAGCGAGAGCGAGACGACCGTGCCGGACTGGCCGGCGCGGGCGGTACGGCCCGAGCGGTGCAGGTAGTCCTTGTGGTCGCCGGCCGGGTCGACGTTCAGGACCAGGTCGATGCCGTCGACGTGGATGCCGCGGGCCGCGACGTCGGTGGCGACCAGCGCGTTGACGTAGCCGTCCTTGAAGTCCGCGAGGACCCGGGTGCGGGCGCCCTGGGTCATGCCGCCGTGCAGCGCGTCGGCCTTCACGCCGGACTCGACGAGCTGCTCGGCGATGCGGTCGGCGCCCAGCTGGGTGCGGACGAAGATGATGGTGCGGCCCTTGCGGGCGGCGATGGCGGCGGTGACCGGCGCCTTGTCCTTCGGCTTCACGACCAGGACGTGGTGGGTCATGGTGGTGACGTTGCCCTGGGCGCTGTCGACCTCGTGGCTGACCGGGTTGGTCAGGTAGCGCTTGACCAGGGTGGAGATCTCGTTCTCCATCGTGGCGGAGAACAGCATCCGCTGGCCGCCCTGGGGCACCTGGTCCAGCAGCTCGGTGACCTCGGGCAGGAAGCCCAGGTCGGACATCTGGTCGGCCTCGTCGAGGACGGCGACCTGGACGTCCTCCAGGGAGCAGGCGCCGCGGTTGATGATGTCCCGCAGCCGGCCCGGGGTGGCGACGAGGATGTCGACGCCGCGCTCCAGGGCGTAGATCTGGTTGCCCATGGACGTACCGCCGCAGACGACCTTCATCTTCAGGCCGAGCACGTCGCCGTAGGGCTGGAGGGCGTCCGCGACCTGCATGGCCAGCTCACGGGTCGGGGTGAGGATGACGGCGCGCGGCTTCTTCTTCTCGGTGCGGCCGTCGGCGAGCCGGGCCAGGGTGGGCAGACCGAAGGAGAGGGTCTTGCCGGAGCCGGTGCGGCCGCGGCCGAGGATGTCCTTGCCGGCCAGCGCGTCCGGGATGGTCGCGGCCTGGATCGGGAAGGGGGTCGTCACGCCGTTCTGCGCGAGCTTGCGCACGACGCCCTCGGGGAGGCCGAGGTCGGCGAAGGTGATGGTGTCCGCGTCGGTGTCGGTGTCGACGTCGGCATCGGCCTGGACGTCGGCAGCGGTGTCGGCGTCGGTCGTGACCTCGGTCACCTCGGCGGCCGGACGCTCGTCCTGCTCGTCGTGGGCGGGCATGACGGACTGATCAGTGGAAATGGACATGCGAAATGCGAAACCTTCCGGAGTCTCGGCACGCGCCCAAACTCCGTGTGTTTCACACGACCGCCTCAATGCGGTCAGCCACGGCAAGGGAGAGAACGCGCCACGCGGCGCGCTTCTTTTCTGGCGCCGGGCAAATGGGATCAAACGATCTACCACCATACGCACTCCGCCCCCCGGATGGCAAATAAGCCGCTGACCAGGGCTTTCGGTCCGGGGCTCGGGTCTTCCCGCGTCCGACCCCGCGTTTTGCGGTCCGCCTCCCGCCCCCGATCCCCCTGTGACCCTCGCCTCAGGCCCCCTCGCCCATGGTGCCCGCATCCCTCGGCTCCCCCGGCTCCCCCGGCTCGGCCAGCGACGACATCGGCGAGACCGGGGACGGGCCGGACGCCTGCGCGGTCGGCGGTGCGGGGGTGCTCGGCGGCGGGGTCGGGGCGGCGGTGGGGGTGCTGGGGGGCGTGGGCGTGTCGGGCGGGGAGGACGGCCGGGCGGAGTGGGACGGCGAGGGACCGGCGGGCCCGTGGGGTCCGCCGTGGCCGCCGGCGCCGCCGCTGTCGCCCGCGCCGGGTTCCGGGCCCGAGGGCTGCACCGGGCCGGGGGTCGCCCCCTCCTCGGAGGGCTTCGGCTTCGCGGACTTCGACTTCTTGCCCGGCTTCTCGTCGCCGCCGGCCGGGCGGGCCTCGCCGTTGCGGCCCAGTTGCCGCGCTCCGGCGCCGCGCCCGTCGGCGGTCGGTCCGCCGGGGCCGGGCTGCCCGCCCCGGCCGCCGTGGCGCGCGGCGCCGCCGGACGGCTTCGGCTGCGCCGGGTCGCTGACGCTCATGCAGCCGGCCAGGGACGCGGCCAGCGTGGTGACGGTCACGGCGGCGACGGCGACCCGGGACAGCGCCCGGCCCGCCGGCGACGAAGGCACGGACGGCTGCCCGGCCGACGACCGGGAGGCGTACGGCTGCGAGGCGGGCAGCTGCGAGGCGGGCGGCTGCGACGACGGCACCGGTGGCTCCGGTGGCCGCGCCGCCGCGGGGACGGCGGGCGGCGGTGTCGGGGACGGTGAGGGGCGGCAGGGGCTCGGGCGCACGGCGGGACCTCCGGATCCGGAGCGCAGGGACGGCGGCACGGACGCCCTGCCCAACTCCCGCCCCCCGCTTGAGGACACGCGCCCCGCGCCGCCGATCACGCCGGGGCGCCGCCGCGGCTCAGCCGTAGCCGAGCGAATGCAGCCGGGCGTCGTCGATGCCGAAGTGGTGCGCGATCTCGTGAACGACCGTCACCTCCGCCTCGGCGACCACGTCCTCGCGCGTCGCGCACATCCGGAGGGTGGGCCCCCGGTAGATCGTGATCCGGTCCGGCAGCACGCCCGCGTACCACTCACCGCGGTCGGTCAGCGGCGTCCCCTCGTACAGCCCGAGCAGCTCGGGGTCGGCGGCCGGCGGTTCGTCCTCGACGAAGACCGCCACGTTGTCCATCAGCCGGGTCAGCTCCGGCGGGATCCGGTCCAGGGCCTCGGCGACCAGTTCCTCGAACTCCTCGCGCGTCATTTCCAGCACACCACCATTCTCCGCCACCTTTCCCCGCCTCCGATCGTCGCCGCCTGCCCGCCGTCCCGCACCACCACTCGAAGTCGCCGCGCCCTGATTGACGGTCGTCCTGCCGGGCATACGGGGCCAATGGCCCGTGCTGAGCGCTCCCGGACATCGGCCCCCGACCTACCGCGAAACCCCCTGCTCCGGTGGCTGCCCCGCCCGTTCCGCCCGCCGTGGCGTCCGGGCCGGGACCGGCCGCCCGGCGTATCCGCGCCGCCCGGAGCCGTCCGCAGCTCCTCCCGCTTCCGCCGTACGGAACCCGCCGTCGACCTCCTCGACCCGCCGGGTCCGCTGGCCCGTTCGCTCGGCCTGATAGCCGTGACCGCGCTCGGTTCCTGGCTGGGGCTGCTCCTCATGGGCACCGTGCACGCCCCGGTCGGCCCGATGGACACCAGCATGGCCCTGCGCCCCTCGCTGACCGGCGGGACCCGGATCGACGTCGCGCCGCTCGGCGACCTTGAGCTGAGCAGCCACTACGCGCCACTGCGGCTCGACGTCGACGTCGACCGGCTGGACCCGGTCCGCTCGCAGGCGCTGGTCGCCCACCCCGAACGGTTCGCCGGCCTGCAGGACGAGGTCACCCATGACGTCACCCGCGGCGCCCTCGGGCTGGCGGCGCACTCCTGCCTCGCCGTGGCCGCCGGCGCCACCGCGCTGGGCCTGGTCGTCTACCGCCGGCCGCGCCGCGCCCTGGCCGCCGGCGGCCTGGCGCTCGCCCTGCTCGGCGCCTCCGCCGGCACCGCGTACGCCACCTGGAACCCGGACTCGGTGCTGGAGCCGAAGTTCTCCGGGCTGCTGTCCTCGGCCCCGTCCGTGGTCGGCAACGCGCGCAGCATCGTCAGCGAATTCGACGTGTACCAGAAGGAGTTGGCGCGGCTGGTCACCAACGTCACCAAGCTCTACGACGCCACCTCGACGCTGCCGGCGTACCAGCCCGACCCCAGCACCCTGCGCGTCCTGCACGTCTCCGACATCCACCTGAACCCGGCCAGCTGGCGGATCATCGCCTCACTGGTGAAGCAGTACCGGATCAACGTGATCGTCGACACCGGCGACACCATGGACCACGGCTCGGCCGCCGAGAACCACTTCCTCGACGCGGCGTCCACGCTCGGCGCGCCGTACGTGTGGGTGCGCGGCAACCACGACTCGCGCACCACGCAGAGGTACCTGTCCGGCCGCCGGCACGTCACCGTCCTCGACAACGGCCGGGTGGCCCGGGTCGCCGGACTGCGGATCGCGGGCACCGGCGACCCGCAGTTCACCCCGGACCGCTCGGTCGTGGCGGCCGGGGACGCCGCCGAGCGCGCCGCCGGGGACCGGCTCGCCGACGTGCTGCGCACCGAGCGGCTGGCCGGAACGCCGGTCGACCTCGCGCTGGCCCACAACCCGGCCGCCGCGGCGCAGACCGACGGGCTGGTCCCGCTGACGCTGGCCGGCCACATCCACCACCGCGAGAACACCACGCTCCCCCGGGGCACCCGGCTGATGGTCGAGGGCTCCACGGGGGGCGGCGGGCTGCGCGCGGTGCAGAACAAGAAGCCCGCCCCGGTCCAGGCATCGGTGCTCTATCTGGACCGCAGGACCAAGCGGCTGCAGGCCTGGGACGAGATCACCCTGGGCGGGCTGGGCCTGTCCCGCGCCGAGGTCAGCCGCCACCTCCCCCGGGAGAACCAGCCCGGCGCCACGCCGTCACCCACCCGCTCCGCTCACCCGTCCGGCCCGCCCTCCGGACCGTCGGCCGGCCGCTCACCGGGGGCTTTCTCGCGGCCGACCAGGACCCCTTCCGACGGCTCCGGGTAAACCGTTTTGGCGAACGGTCCTCCCATCCCATATGCTTCTCACGTCCCCGACGGCGCCGGTAACGACGCCAAGGAGGCCACCAGCCCTCATCGTCTAGTGGCCCAGGACGCCGCCCTTTCAAGGCGGTAGCACGGGTTCGAATCCCGTTGGGGGCACGTAACACCGTGTGTGAGAATGGTTCAGGCCGCTTTCACACAATGCAAGGTCCTGTGGAGCAGTTTGGAGTGCTCGCCACCCTGTCAAGGTGGAGGCCGCGGGTTCAAATCCCGTCAGGACCGCTGCGGCTGGGTAGCTCAGTTGGTACGAGCGATCGCCTGAAAAGCGATAGGTCGCCGGTTCGACCCCGGCCCCAGCCACACCCTTTGGACGAAGGCCCCGGTTCCCCGAACCGGGGCCTTCGTCGTGCGTCCGCCCGGCGGAATCCGCCGCTCAGCCGTCCGCCACATGGACCGCATCCCTCTCGCGGCCGCCGGGGTGGCGGTGGCGCCGGACCCGGAAGACCGTGGGGTCGCCGCGATGACCAGACATGCGGCCACGCCGAGCCACCGATGTCCGGCCTTCCCGTACGGGAGGCCGTCCGCGGCGGGCACCCGGCCGGGCCGGCAAATGGTTCGCCAGTCGTTCACCCGAGGTGAGATCCTGGGGGACGTATGTCCAGTCAGCCTGCCTCCGCCCTGCCCGACGGCATCTCCTCCACCCCGCCCGGCACCGCTGCCCCCACCCTCCCCGCGCTGAGCGCACGCCTGCCCGAGCTGATGCTGCGCGACGCGCAGCGACTGGGGCGCCGGCTCGACGGCGCGCGCCGGATCCGTAAGCCCGAAGCCCGGGCGGCCGTGCTCGCCGAGATCGCCGACGGCATCGACGAGGCCGAGCTGCGGGTCGCCCAGCGGCGCGCCGCGCTCCCGGAGATCACGTATCCGGAAGAGCTGCCGGTCAGCCAGAAGAAGGACGACATCCTCGCCGCGATCCGCGACCACCAGGTCGTGATCGTGGCCGGTGAGACCGGCTCCGGCAAGACGACCCAGATCCCGAAGATCTGCCTGGAGCTCGGCCGTGGCGTGCGCGGTCTGATCGGGCACACCCAGCCGCGCCGGATCGCGGCCCGTACGGTCGCCGAACGCGTCGCGGAGGAGCTGAAGACCCCGCTGGGCGAGGTGGTCGGCTGGAAGGTCCGCTTCACCGACCAGGTCGGCGCCGACACCCTCGTCAAGCTGATGACGGACGGCATCCTGCTCGCCGAGATCCAGACCGACCGCGAGCTGCGCCAGTACGACACGATCATCATCGACGAGGCGCACGAGCGCAGCCTCAACATCGACTTCATCCTCGGCTATCTGGCGCAGCTGCTGCCCCGGCGCCCCGACCTGAAGGTCGTGATCACCTCCGCGACCATCGACCCGGAGCGGTTCGCGCGGCACTTCGGCTCGTTCGCGACGGTCGGGGCGGCGGACGCTGCCGCGGACGACGGCGACGCGGCTCCCAGCGCGCCGATCGTCGAGGTGTCCGGCCGTACGTATCCGGTGGAGGTGCGCTACCGCCCGCTGCTGGAAGAAGGCGGCCAGGACGCGGACCGCGACCAGATCACCGCGATCTGCGACGCGGTGGACGAGCTGCAGGCCGAGGGGCCGGGCGACATCCTGGTCTTCCTCTCCGGCGAGCGGGAGATCCGCGACACGGCGGACGCGCTCAACAAGAAGCAGCTGCCGCACACCGAGGTGCTGCCGCTGTACGCCCGGCTGTCGCACGCCGAGCAGCACCGCGTCTTCCAGCGTCATACCGGCCGGCGGATCGTGCTGGCCACGAATGTCGCCGAGACCTCGCTGACCGTGCCGGGCATCCGGTACGTCATCGACCCGGGCATGGCCCGGATCTCCCGCTACAGCTACCGCACCAAGGTCCAGCGGCTGCCCATCGAGCCGGTCTCGCAGGCCAGCGCCAACCAGCGCAAGGGCCGCTGCGGCCGGACCAGCGACGGCATCTGCATCCGGCTGTACTCCGAGGACGACTTCCTCTCCCGCCCCGAGTTCACCGACGCGGAGATCCTCCGGACGAACCTGGCCTCCGTCATCCTGCAGATGACCGCGGCCGGCCTCGGCGACATCGAGAAGTTCCCGTTCATCGATCCGCCGGACCGCCGCAACATCAAGGACGGCGTGCAGCTCCTCGAAGAGCTCGGCGCGCTCGATCCGAAGCAGAAGGATCCGAAGAAGCGGCTCACGCAGACCGGGCGCAAGCTGTCCCAGCTGCCGGTCGACCCGCGACTGGCACGGATGGTGCTGGAGGCGGACCGCAACGGCTGCGTCCGCGAGGTCATGGTCATCGCGGCCGCGCTGTCCATCCAGGACCCGCGCGAGCGGCCGTCCGACAAGCAGCAGCAGGCCGATCAGCAGCACGCCCGGTTCAAGGACGAGACCAGCGACTTCCTGGCGTTCCTGAATCTCTGGCGCTATGTGCGCGAGCAGCAGAAGGAGCTGTCCTCGTCGGCCTTCCGCCGGATGTGCCGCAACGAGTTCCTGAACTACCTGCGGATACGCGAGTGGCAGGACATCTACTCCCAGCTGCGCACGGTCGCCAAGACGATGGGGATCCATCTGAGCGAGGAGGACGCGGCACCGGACCGCATCCACACGTCCCTCCTTGCCGGTTTGCTTTCGCACATCGGACTGAAGGACACCGAGGCCAAGAACGAGTACCTCGGCGCCCGGAGCGCCAAGTTCGCGGTCTTCCCCGGCTCCGCGCTCTTCAAGAAGCCCCCGCGCTGGGTGATGTCCGCCGAGCTGGTCGAGACCTCCCGGCTGTGGGCGCGGGTGAACGCGAAGGTCGAGCCGGAGTGGATCGAGCCGCTCGCCCAGCACCTGGTCAAGCGCACGTACAGCGAGCCGCACTGGGAACAGAAGATGGCGGCGGTGATGGCGTACGAGCGGGTCACGCTCTACGGCGTACCGATCGTCGCCCAGCGCAAGGTCAACTACGGCCGGATCGATCCGGAGACCTCGCGCGAGCTGTTCATCCGCAATGCCCTGGTCGAGGGCGATTGGCGCACCCACCACCAGTTCTTCCATGACAACCGCAAACTCCTCGGTGAGGTCGAGGAGTTGGAGCACCGCGCCCGGCGCCGCGACATCCTCGTGGACGACGAGACGCTCTTCGACTTCTACGACCGGCGGATCCCCGACCACGTCGTCTCCGGCGCCCACTTCGACTCCTGGTGGAAGACCACCCGCCGGGACGAGCCGGAGCTGCTGAACTTCGAGCACTCGATGCTCATCAACGAGTCCGCCGAGGCCGTCACGAAGGACGACTACCCGGATTCCTGGCGGCAGGGAAAGCTGAAGTTCAAGGTCACGTACCAGTTCGAGCCGGGCGCGGACGCGGACGGCGTGACCGTCCACATCCCGCTGCAGGTCCTCAACCAGGTCTCCTCCGAGGGCTTCGACTGGCAGATCCCGGGCCTGCGCGAGCAACTGGTGACGGAGCTGATCCGGTCGCTGCCCAAGCCGATCCGGCGCAACTACGTGCCGGCGCCGAACTTCGCGGCCCGCTTCCTGGACTCGGCGGTCCCGCTGCAGGGCTCCCTGACGGCCTCGCTGGCCGCCGGGCTGCAGCGGATGGTGGGCGTGCCCGTCGATCCGGCGGACTTCGATGCGGCCAAGGTCCCCGACCACCTCAAGATCACCTTCCGGGTGGTCGACGAGCGGCGGCGCAAGCTCGCCGAGGCCAAGGACCTGGAGGCGCTGCGGCACAAGCTCAAGCCGAAGACCCAGGCGGCCATCTCCAAGGCCTTCGAGCAGGCCGCCGAGCGGCCCGGCCGGGGCCGCAAGGGCGGCGGGGACGCGGCCGACGAGGCGGCGCCGGCCGGTGTGGAGCAGCGCACCGGCCTGACGTCCTGGACGATCGGCACGCTGCCGCGCACGGTCGAGACCCGGCGGGCGGGCCAGTTGCTGAAGGCGTATCCGGCGCTGGTGGACGAGGGAAGCAGCGTCGCGGTCCGGCTCTTCGACACCGAGGCCGCGCAGCAGTCGGCGATGTGGGCGGGCACCCGCCGCCTCATCCTGCTCAACATCCCCTCCAATCCCGCCAAGTTCGCCCAGGACAAGCTGAGCAACCAACAGAAGCTCGCACTGTCCCGCAATCCGCACGGCTCGATCGCGGCGCTCTTCGACGACTGCGTGACCGCCGCCGCGGACCGTCTGATCGCGGCGCGGGGCGGCCCGGCGTGGGACGAGGAGTCCTTCCGCAAGCTGTTCGACGCGGTCCGGGCCGACCTGGTGGACGTCACACTGCGGACGATCCAGCAGGTGCAGGAGGTGCTGGCCGCCTGGCAGGCGTGTGAGCGCCGGCTGAAGGAGACGTCCTTCCCCTCGCTGCTGCCGTCGCTGACGGACGTCAAGGCGCAGCTGGCGGAGCTCATCAAGCCCGGCTTCGTGACCGCGCACGGCGCCAAGCGGCTGCCGGACCTGATGCGCTATCTGATCGCCGCCGACCGCCGTCTGACGCAGCTGCCGACCAACGCCGAGCGGGACCGCACCCGCATGGCGAAGGTGAAGGAGATGCAGGACGAATACGCCTGGCTGCTGGAGCAGTTCCCGCCGGGCCGTGCGGTGCCGGCCGAGGCCCGGGAGATCCGCTGGATGATCGAGGAGCTCCGGGTCAGCTACTTCGCGCACGCCCTGGGGACCGCGTATCCGGTCTCCGACAAGCGGATCATGAAGGCGGTGGACGCGGCGGTGCCCGCCTGAGGGCCGGCCTCCGGTATCGAGTTCGACCGCACCCCCTGACCTGCTGTACAGTCTTGCTTCGCAGCCCGCCGCAAGCGGAAAGCAAACGCAAGGTCCTGTGGAGCAGTTTGGAGTGCTCGCCACCCTGTCAAGGTGGAGGCCGCGGGTTCAAATCCCGTCAGGACCGCCCTTGTTCGGCCCGCATCCTCTTGGATGCGGGCCGTTCTGCGTGTGCTGCGCGCCATTTGTCGTGCGCCGTGCCTGCCGTGCGCCCGCCGTGCGCCGCGCGTCCGCCGCGGACCGTACGCCGGTCCGGCGCTCGCCCGCCGCTTCCGCCGCCTCCGCCTTTCCCGCGCCGTCGGCTGCGGCCCGTGACTGCTTTGCTGCCCGCTGTATTGACGGGACCTTCCGGCGCCGGTACTCACTTGGGGAGGTTTGTGGGGGCCGGGGAGGTAAGCACGATGACGACTGCGGTACGGCACGAAACCAGGGCGCTGCTGCGAGCCCATCTGGCCGCGGCCACGGGCTACCGCCACCGGATGCAGCACTGCCCCATCTGCCATCAGCTGCTGCGGCTCGCCATGGAGCCGCACACGGCCCGCTCCGGGCCCGCCACGAGGCCGGCCGCGCCCGCCTCCGCCCCGGCCCCCGATCCGGCCGCCTGCGAGCCGCCGGCGGCCGAGGACAAAAGTCCCGCACCGCGGTGACCAAGGACGCCTGCGCGGCGTCTTGTCCGGTGGAAGGGCGAAGAAGGGTGGGGAGCGGCGAGGGGGGAAGGCGCCCCACAGGAGGGGCAATTCCTCTACCGCAGCGGGCTGATGGCGACAAGCGGCGCGCCGTGTGACGGGAGTCACCGAACAAGTTTCGCGGGGCGGGGAACTTACACCCGCCATACAACGGGTCAATTTAATATGTGCAATTGCACCACCCTCCGGGTGCACCGCACACCCATTCCCGGAGTCACTCCCGAAGTGCCCCCGGAGGGCCCCTGGAGGCGCCGTGGACGCCACCGGGCGCCGGCCCCGGCGACAGGTGACCCGAGCCTTCCGACCGGCCCTGGAGCGGCCGTACACATGAAAATCGCGCTGGACCCGGCGGAGTCCAGCGCGATCGGTGACGTACCCAGTGGAGCGGGTGTGGGGCCTGTTGGGATCAGACGCCGCGTCGTATGAAGCTGTGTGAAGCGTGGTGGAGCAGGTCGAGCCTGGTGCGCGAAGTGGGCGTTTTCGGGTTGGGGGCCCCGAAAACGGCCTGGCTACGCGGCTTTTCAGGCCTCGCTGCGCTGCTGCGGAATACCCGCCAGCAGTGCGCGGACCTCAGCCTCGCGGTAACGCCGATGCCCTCCGAGCGTGCGGATGGACGTGAGCTTGCCTGCCTTGGCCCAGCGGGTGACCGTCTTGGGGTCGACACGGAACATCGTGGCAACCTCGGCAGGGGTCAGCAGCGGCTCGGCGTCAGGGGTGCGAGCGGTCATGAGCGGCCTCCTCGGGAGAACCGAACCATCACGGTTCTTTCCTCTAAATTCTGCACCTTGACCCACGTTGCCCGAAATGGCGGACGCGGGCCGAGTCGGTTATAGGACGAACGGCTTGTCCTCGGCACTACAACTACACCATCTGTCCAGCCACGTCGGCCAAACCGATGGAATTGCCCTCTCAGGTGTTCAACCTCGGCGGATGCCGATGGACCGTGCCATAGCGGACAGTCACACCGCCGTGACGATCAGTCACAACGGGCTCAGCCGCCACGAGACCCCTCAAGGACCGCAATACCGATCTATCCGCCCTTAGTTGGACGGAAGGAGACCGGGTCGGGCTCCTTGTCCTATTTTGGCACGAGGGAGAGGCTTGCTAGCAAGACCCGAAGTGAGTGCTTTAGATCACGCTTGGGGCAATCGCCCGGTTAAGGACCTACGTCCCTTACCACCCCACCACCGCGAAGCGAGCACCGTACGACAGCACCGTGAACTCGGGAAAGGGTTCGGGCGATCAGCTCGAGAACTGACGTTCGCGGATCGCGCGCCACCGCTGGGAGAGCTTCTCGTACGCGGCACCGGCCCGCTCGCCGTCCCCCTCGCGCAGCGCCGCCAGGCCCTCCGCCACCTCCGCGGCGGAACGGTCCTCGGCGAGCTGCCCCTCGGGCACCGCGTGCACCAGCCCTCCGTAGTCCAGCTCCACGAGCGAGCGTGGGTGGAATTCCTCGAGCCAGCGCCCCACATCTACCAGGCCGTCGATCAGCGGGCCCTCTTCCAGGGCGTTCCGCAGCGTCCGCAATCCCCGCGCGACCCGCCGTCTGGCCTGCACCATCGGCGTGCGGTAACGCAGCACGGCACCCTGGTCACCCTCCGTATATTCCCGCTCGGCGTCGTCGAAGAGGACGAACCAGCGGACCGGGACGTGCCAGGACGCGCTGCGGATCCACGGCCGGGCGTCGGGGTTGCGCTCGCGCCACTGCTCGTAGTCGGTGGCGGCCTGCCGGCGCACCACCGGGGGCAGCGCCGCGTCCAGCACCGCCGCCGGCAGCAGCTCCTCCAGGCCCTCCAGGGCCTGCCAGCCGCGCAGCCGGGTGCGCCAGGGGCAGATGCACACCACCTCGTTCACGACCGCGACGAAGGCGTCCGCGCTCTCGTGGACCGGGACCGGCACCGGCGGGGTCGGCAGCAGGTCGGCCAGCGCCCGGCGCTGCTCGTCCTGGGCGGTGGGGGTGTCCTCCCGCTTGGCATAGCGCGCCCAGTGGGAGCGCTCCGGCTCGGGGAACGCTGCCAGCGGCTCGTAGACCCGCAGGTATGCCATGTACGGGACCTTCACCGATGACGCCAGGGCCACGCCCGCTCCTTACGAGGGAAGTCCACCGCCCAAGGACCCGCCGCACGGCGTGCCCGACACGCCCGAGGGCCCCCGACCGGCCTGCGATACGACCAGATCGTCCCACGTCCGTCCCCCGGGAGAGGGTGATCCTCGGCACCTGACCGATCAACGGCGGCCGCAGGTCTTACGCTCTTCCCAACCGGCCCTCCCCACCCGTAGGAGGGCGTCCTTCGCGACTTATGGGAGTCACCACCGTGACTGACGTACGTCCGGCCCCCGCCGGCACCGACGGCGGCGTTCTGCACACCCTGTTCCGATCGGAACAAGGGGGCCATGAGCAGGTCGTTCTCTGCCAGGACCGGGCCAGTGGCCTGAAGGCAGTGATCGCCGTCCACAGCACCGCGCTGGGCCCCGCGCTCGGCGGCACCCGCTTCCATGCCTACGCCTCCGAGGAGGAGGCCGTGCTGGACGCCCTGAACCTGTCGCGCGGCATGTCCTACAAGAACGCCCTCGCCGGGCTGGACCACGGCGGCGGCAAGGCCGTGATCATCGGCGACCCCGATCTGATCAAGACCGAGGAACTGCTGCTCGCCTACGGCCGGTTCGTGGCCTCGCTCGGGGGCCGCTACGTCACCGCGTGCGACGTCGGCACCTACGTCGCCGACATGGACGTGGTCGCCCGTACGAACAAGTGGACCACCGGCCGCTCCCCCGCCAACGGCGGCGCCGGCGACTCCTCCGTTCTGACCGCCTACGGCGTCTTCCAGGGCATGAGGGCTTCCGCGCAAGCCCTGTGGGGCGACCCGACGCTGCGCGGCCGCAAGGTGGGCATCGCCGGCGTGGGCAAGGTCGGGCACCTCCTCGTCGAGCACCTCCTCAAGGACGGCGCCGAGGTCGTGATCACGGACGTCCGCGCCGACGCGGTGGCGCGGGTCCGCGCCGAGCACCCGCAGGTCACCGCGGTCGCAAACACCGAGGCGCTGATCCGCACCGAGGGCCTGGACGTGTACGCGCCGTGCGCGCTGGGCGGGGCGCTCAGCGACGACTCGGTGCCGGTGCTCACCGCGAAGGTGGTGTGCGGTGCGGCCAACAACCAGCTCGCGCACCCCGGCGTCGAGAAGGACCTCTCCGACCGCGGCATCCTCTACGCCCCCGACTACGTCGTGAACGCCGGCGGCGTCATCCAGGTGGCCGACGAACTGCACGGCTTCGACTTCGACCGCTGCAAGACCAAGGCGGCGAAGATCTTCGACACCACGCTGGCAATATTCGCTCGTGCGAAGGCCGATGGGATCCCGCCGGCGGCGGCCGCCGACCGGCTCGCGGAGCAGCGGATGGCGGAGGCACGGAGGAGCTGACCGAACGTTCCGGCCAGGTCGGCCGGAAACACCACCTTGCGCGGCCCGCCACGGCCGGTCGGGGAGACATCCCTCACCACCCGTCGGCGGGTCGCCGTGCGGGACAGGTTAAAATCGCAGTTGACCAGCGGGGACGGGGCACCCTGCGGGTCGTGCCGAGCGGCGGGTGATGCGGGCGACGTACCGTATGGCCGCGGAAGCAGGTACCGTTAAAGCTCTACGGGCCGGTCTCTCCTTCGAGAGCCCGCTCTGATCCATGAACGCGTGTCAAGACTCTGGGGCCACCGAGCCCCGTCACTGAGGGGGTCGACCCATGGGGCGCGGCCGGGCCAAGGCCAAGCAGACAAAGGTCGCCCGCCAGCTGAAGTACAACAGCGGTGGGACGGATCTCTCAGCACTGGCCAGCGAGCTGGGTGCAAGTACGGCGCCGTCGAGCCAGCAGCCTCCGAACGCGGAGCCGTTCGAGGATGACGAGGACGACGACCCGTACGCACGGTACGCAGAGCTGTACAACGACGACGATGACGAGGCTGAGGGCGACTCCTCACAGCAGCGTCGTCGTGCTTGACGTCCTGCGCGCTCGCGGTACCCGCTGACAGCATCACGGACCCGGTCCTGGGCATTGCCCGGACCGGGTTTTGTGCTGCCCGGAACGTGAGCGTCCGGGCGCCGGCCCGCCGGGAACCGGCCGTGCCGGTCCGCCGGAGGTGCGCCGCAGCGGCGGCCGCACCGGTGGGTGCCGGTGCGGCGGCCGGTCCGCTCAGGCGGCGTAGTCACCGGTCAGGGTCACCGCGTCGGCGTGGTCGCCGCGCTCGACGATCTCACCGCTGACCCAGGCGTCCACCCCGCGGTCGGCGAGCGTGGTCAGCGCCACGTCCACCGACTCCTGCGGGACGACGGCGATCATGCCGACGCCCATGTTCAGGGTCTTCTCCAGCTCCAGGCGCTCGACCGAGCCGGCCGTGCCGACCAGGTCGAAGACCGGGCCCGGCGTCCAGGTCGCGCGGTCGACGGTGGCGTGCAGCCCGTCCGGGACGACCCGGGCGAGGTTGTTGGCCAGTCCGCCGCCGGTGATGTGCGAGAAGGCGTGGACCTCGGTCGTCCGGGTCAGCGCCAGGCAGTCCAGCGAGTAGATCTTCGTGGGCTCCAGCAGCTCCTCGCCCAGGGTCCGGCCGAACTCGGCGACCTCCTGGTCGAGGGACATCCCGGCCCGCTCGAAGAGGACGTGCCGGACCAGGGAGTACCCGTTCGAGTGAAGTCCGGACGAGGCCATCGCGATCACCGCGTCGCCCGTACGGATACGATCCGCGCCCAGCAGCCGGTCCGCCTCGACGACGCCCGTACCGGCGCCGGCCACGTCGAACTCGTCCGCGCCCAGCAGGCCCGGGTGCTCCGCGGTCTCGCCGCCGACCAGCGCACAGCCGGCCAGCACGCAGCCCTCGGCGATGCCCTTGACGATCGCCGCGACCCGCTCCGGGTAGACCTTGCCGACGCAGATGTAGTCGGTCATGAACAGCGGCTCGGCGCCGCACACGACCAGGTCGTCGACGACCATGCCGACGAGGTCGTGGCCGATGGTGTCGTAGACGCCCATCTTGCGGGCGATGTCGACCTTGGTGCCGACGCCGTCGGTGGCCGAGGCCAGCAGCGGGCGTTCGTAGCGCTTGAGGGCGGAGGCGTCGAAGAGGCCGGCGAAGCCCCCGAGCCCACCGACGACCTCGGGGCGGGTGGCCTTCTTCACCCACTCCTTCATCAGGTCCACGGCGCGGTCGCCGGCTTCGATGTCGACGCCCGCGCTCGCGTAGCTGGCGCCGGAAGGTTCAGCGGACATGGCTGAGAACTTTCGTGTCGTGTGTGTACGAGCTCTACGGGCGACGCAGCGCGTCGGCCCCGCCGACCCCGGCGGTGAGCGTCTGGACGCCGTCCACGTCGGACTTCGTCGGTGTCGCGGTCTCCGACTCCAGGAGGTGCTTGCCCAGCAGCTCCGGGTCGGGCAGCTCCATCGGGTACTCGCCGTCGAAGCAGGCGCGGCACAGGTTCGGCTTGGCGATCGTGGTCGCCTCGATCATGCCGTCGATGGAGATGTACGCGAGCGAATCGGCGCCCAGGGACTTGCCGATCTCCGCAACGCTCAGCCCGTTGGCGATCAGCTCCGCGCGGGTGGCGAAGTCGATGCCGAAGAAGCACGGCCACTTGATGGGCGGCGAGGAGATCCGGATGTGGACCTCGGCCGCACCGGCCTCGCGCAGCATCCGCACCAGCGCCCGCTGGGTGTTGCCGCGGACGATCGAGTCGTCGACGACGACCAGCCGCTTGCCGCGGATGACTTCCTTGAGCGGGTTGAGCTTGAGGCGGATGCCGAGCTGGCGGATGGTCTGCGAGGGCTGGATGAAGGTCCGGCCGACGTAGGAGTTCTTGACCAGGCCGGACCCGTAGGGGATGCCGCTGGCCTCGGCGTAGCCGACCGCGGCGGGGGTGCCGGACTCGGGCGTCGCTATCACCAGGTCCGCGTCGGCGGGCGCCTCGGCGGCCAGCTTGCGGCCCATCTCCACGCGGGAGAGGTACACGTTGCGGCCGGCGATGTCGGTGTCCGGGCGGGCGAGGTAGACGTACTCGAAGACACAGCCCTTGGGGCGGGCCTCGGCGAAGCGGCTGCTGCGCAGGCCGTCCTCGTCGATGGCGACCAGCTCGCCGGGCTCGATCTCCCGGATGAAGCTGGCGCCGACGATGTCCAGGGCGGCGGTCTCGGAGGCCACCACCCAGCCGCGCTCCAGCCGGCCGAGGACCAGCGGGCGGATGCCCTGCGGGTCGCGGGCGGCGTAGAGCGTGTGCTCGTCCATGAAGCAGAGCGAGAAGGCGCCCATGACCTGGGGCAGGACGCGGGGCGCGGCCTCCTCCACGGTCAGCGGCTTGCCGTCCTCGTCGACCTGGCCGGCGAGCAGCGCGGTCACCAGGTCGGTGTCGTTGGTCGCCGCGACCTGGGTGGCCCGGCCGCCCTCGCGGGGCAGCGCGGCGACCATCTCGGCCAGCTGAGCCGTGTTGACCAGGTTGCCATTGTGGCCGAGCGCGATGGAACCGTGCGCGGTGGCGCGGAACGTCGGCTGGGCGTTCTCCCACACCGAGGCACCGGTGGTGGAGTAGCGGGCATGGCCCACGGCGATGTGGCCCTGGAGGGAGCCGAGGGAAGTCTCGTCGAAGACCTGGGAAACCAGGCCCATGTCCTTGAAAACGAGGATCTGGGAGCCGTTGCTCACTGCGATGCCCGCGGACTCCTGTCCACGGTGCTGCAGCGCGTACAGCCCGAAATAGGTGAGTTTGGCGACCTCTTCACCGGGAGCCCAGACACCGAAGACGCCGCATGCGTCCTGGGGGCCCTTCTCGCCGGGGAGCAGGTCGTGGTTGAGTCGTCCGTCACCACGTGGCACGCCCCTGAGTCTAGGGCAGGTCGCGCATTCATCCGAACCGGGGATGGCCGCGTACCTGGATGAGTGCATGAAAGGGACATCAGGCGCGCTTGACGTGGTCACGGCCACGCGGCCCGGATTTCCGCCCCCGCAGGCCCCGAAGCCCTTGGCGCACCTGGGGCGTTGCCGGGCGCCCCGCTCCGCGCAGTACCTGGCACACCGCCGCCAGGTCGACCTCGGTCGCCTCGCGAGCGCGCCCTGCCGCTGAGCACCAGCAGCGTAGCTGCGGGTGACGACGGGCCCGGCGGTTTTCCCGGGCCACCCCTCTGAGCTGGCCTTTAGCCGCGCCCCCGCCCCTCTCCGCCACCACCCGGAATGCCGCTTTCACGCCGTATGCACTGAATGCCGTGCGAGTGCCTCCGTGTTCCGGTGTGAGATACGCGACGCCTCCCCGCCCTCCACCGTCGCCAGGGGACCGCGCGCCGCGCTGCTGCCGTATCCGAAGGGCTGGCCGGCCACCCGGTCCCGGTGCATCCGCCGGCCGGCCGTCCCTGGGCCCCTTGCGCAGCCCCTCGGCCTCCTGGCCCGCCGCCCGTCAGCCCATCACCGGCAGCTGGCCGCCGAGGCCGGCCCGCTCGCCGCTGGCGCTGACCGTCGCGGCGGCCAGCTCCGCGTCCCAGGTCGTCCGGCCGGTGGCCAGGCGTATCCAGGTCAGCGGGTCGGTCTCGACGACGTTCGGCGGGGTGCCGCGGGTGTGCCGGGGGCCCTCGACGCACTGCACCACGGCGAACGGCGGCACCCGGACCTCGACCGATCCGCCGGGCGCCTTGACGGCCAGCGCATCGGCCAGCAGCCGCGTCGTGGTGGCCAGCGCCTGGCGGTCGTACGGGATCTCCACGCCGGTCGCCGCGGCCAGGTCGTCGGTGTGCACGACGAGCTCGACGCATCGGGTGACCAGGTAGTCGGCCAGCCGCATCGCGCCGGGCCGGGCGGCCACCAGGCGCTCCGTACCCTCCGGCGGCAGGAGGCGCTCGAACTCCTCCACGGTGCGCGCCAGCAGCTCCACGGGGTCGTTGCCGGACGCCAGCGCGCGGGTGTCCGCGTCGATCCCGGGGGCGAGTGGTGCGGTGGCGGAGGGCCAGTCCAGCAGGGCGGTCGTCACCTGCGGTGGGGCGGGCAGCGCGAGCGCACGCGACACGCTGCCGACCACCAGCGCCAGATGCGCCACGAGCTCCCGCACCGTCCAGTCACCCAGCCGGGTCGGCCGCGCGAACTGATCGGCCGTCAGCTCGCCCACGGCGGCGCGGACATGCGCGAACTGCGCGCGGACGGCGGCGCGGGTCTTCTTCTCGTCGTACTGGCGGGAGCGCGACTTCCGGGCGGCAGGAGACATGCGATCAGCGTAAGCGGCAGCACTGACAACCGCCCCGCGTCACACAGCGCGCCCGGACCCGCGCCAGGCCGACACGCGGAACGGCCCGCCAGGCGTACTGGCGGGCCGTTCCGAGGCGGAGCAGGTCAGGCGATCAGCCCCGGGATGGTGCCCTCGTGGGCGGTGCGCAGCTCGCTGAGCGGGATGCTGAACTCGCCCTGGACGTCGATCTCTTCGCCGTCGACGACACCGATGCGGGTGGCCGGCAGGCCCCGGACGGTGCACAT
>NZ_JBVKBL010000031.1:0-28971 GCF_055657085.1 Streptomyces sp. NPDC107765
CCGTTTACCGGTCCGAATTCGTTTCCGATTCCCCGTCGGAGGGGGTTTTGCCGCGCCTTTCGGCGTGTTCACTACGTTAGCGGAATTCCTCGTCGTCGCATAATCGCGCCGCGGTCCGAATTTCGGCATGCCGAAATTGTTCCCGGTGAGGGGCCGTGCAGTAGTGGTGTGCCGCGAGGCGGCGGGATGGTTGTCCGGGGCCGGTCGGCTCCGTGGCAACTCGGAGAACCCTACACGAGCGGGTGAGGTGCTTCAAACCCGTGCCGGGCACGGATTTGCGCGGTACTTTGGGCCGCATGACTGCGCATGCGCTCGTACAGCAGTGGTGGCCCGCCTGACGGCGGCCGACCACAGCGCATGCATGACCACGGCCGCCGCCTCGGCGGCCGTTCGCGTTTCTGCTTCTCGTAGCCGGCCGGCGAGATCGGCGGTCTCGATGCGCACCCCGGGAGCTCCGGGAGTGCGGGAATCGGGAGAGATGACGGATGACTGAACTGGTGCGGGAGCAGGCCGGCGGGGCCGGGGGCGCCCTGGTGCCGGGGCACGGCGGTCGCGTGCGGGTGTTCAGCGGGGTGCAGCCGACGGGGCATCTGACGCTGGGGAACTACCTCGGGGCGGTGCGGCGGTGGGTGACGGAAGAGCAGCACCGGGCGGACGCGCTGTTCTGCGTGGTGGATCTGCCCGCGCTGACCGTGGAACACGATCCGGCGCGGGTGCGGCGCCTGAGCCGGCAGGCCGCGTCGCTGCTGCTGGCCGCGGGGCTGGATCCGGAGCGGTGCACGGTCTTCGTGCAGAGCCATGTCGACGAGCATCTGCGGCTGGCGTACCTGATGGAGTGCACCGCCACCGACGGGGAAATGCGGCGCATGATCCAGTACAAGGAGAAGGCGGCGCGGGAGCAGGCGCGCGGCGGCAGTGTGCGGCTGTCGCTGCTGACGTATCCGGCGCTGATGGCGGCGGACATCCTCGCGTACGGGACGGACGAGGTGCCGGTCGGGGACGACCAGACCCAGCATGTGCAACTGACTCGGGACCTCGCGGTGCGGTTCAACCAGCGGTACGGGGCGACGTTCGTCGTACCGAAGGCGACGCGTCCGCGGGTGGCCGCGCGGGTGATGGATCTGCAGGATCCGACGTCGAAGATGGGCAAGTCGCACGTCCGGACGGCGGGGACCGTCTTTCTGCTGGACGAGCCCGACGCCGTGCGGAAGAAGGTGATGCGGGCGGTGACCGACGACGGCGACGATGTCGTCTACGAGCGGGAGGCGCGGCCGGGGATCGCGAACCTGCTGGATGTACTGGCGGCCTGTACGGACGGGGACCCTGAGCGGCTGGCCGAGGGCTACGCGTCGTACGGCGCCCTGAAGAAGGACGTGGCGGACGCGGTGGTGGAAACCCTGCGGCCGGTACGCGAACGCCATGCGGAACTGGCGGCGAACCCGGCGTACGTCGACGAAATCCTACGAACCGGGGCCGAACGGGCCCGCGACTTGGCGAAACCACGGGTGGACGCGGCTTATCGGGCCATGGGGGTGGGCGTTTAGGGGCGTAGGGCCAGCGGGCGTAGCTGCATAGGCATTCGGGGGCTCGCCCATGGGGGCGGGCCCCCGTAGGAGCGTGCCCGTGTTTCGTAGGGGGCGTACCGAGGTGCGGGTGCGCCCCATGAAGAGGCACGCCCCTCCGAAGACGTACGGCCACGCTCACACCGGGCCAACGCTCACAAACGGCCTCGTAGGGGCACGCCGAGTGGACGCACAGCCGGGTCGAGGCTGCGGGGGGGGGAGGGGGCAGACGTACGGGGGCTTCGGGTCAGCCGTTGCCGGTGGCCAGTTCGCGGCTGCGGTCGCGGGCGGCTTCGAGGGCGGCGATGAGGGCGGCGCGGACGCCGTGGTTCTCCAGTTCGCGGATGGCGTTGATGGTGGTGCCGGCCGGCGAGGTGACGTTCTCGCGGAGTTTGACCGGGTGTTCGCCGCTGTCGCGGAGCATCACGGCGGCGCCGATCGCGGCCTGGACGATGAGGTCGTGGGCCTTGTCGCGGGGCAGACCGAGCAGGATGCCAGCGTCTGTCATGGCCTCGACGAGGAAGTAGAAGTACGCGGGGCCCGAGCCGGAAAGGGCGGTCGCGGCGTCCTGCTGGCTCTCGGGGACGCGGAGGGTCTTGCCGACGGTGGAGAAGATCTCCTCGGCGAGGGTGAGGTGGGCGGCGGTGGCGTGGGTGCCGGCGGAGATGACGGACATCGCCTCGTCGACGAGGGCCGGGGTATTCGTCATGACCCGGACGACCGGGGTGCCGGTGGCCAGGCGCTCCTCGAAGTACGAGGTGGGGATGCCGGCTGCGCCGCTGATGACCAGGCGGTCGGTGGGGACGTGCGGGGCCAGCTCGCGGAGCAGGGTGCCCATGTCCTGGGGCTTGACGGTGAGGATCAGGGTGTCGGCGTACTTGGCGGCCTCGGCGTTGCTGACCGCTTCGACGCCGTAACGGTCGTGCAGTTGGGCGGCGCGCTCCTGGCGGCGGGCGGTGACCAGCAGGTCGGAGGGGGCCCAGCCGCCGCGGATCATTCCGCTGAGGAGGGCTTCGCCGATCTTTCCGGTGCCGAGGACTGCGACCTTCTGGGTCATGGTGCCGGTTCGCCTTTCCGCTGCGCTGTGCCGGTGCTGCTTCTACGGGTGCGTGTGGTGGCGGGGGGTGGCAGCTGCGCCTTCGTCCGCCGACCGCCTCCACCATGTGCCTGCTGTCGTCATCCTCGCACCGCGGGTTGGCCACTGGCGGCGCGTTCCGCTGGGTGGACCACGGCACGGCTTGCGCCTGGCATCGCGTACCGAGGCAGAGGCGCGGGGGTGGGAGGGGCCGGGTCATGTGGGCGGGGCGTTGGGCGGGGCACACGTCGCGGGCGCACGTCGGCGGTGGGGTGGCGGGGGTGACGGGGCTTTCGCAGGGTGCCGGGGCGGGCCGGGGGCGGGCCGGCGGTCGGGGACGGTCCACGGTCGGTGGCGGTGAGGCGGGCGGTCGGGGGCTGGGGTGGTTGGTGGGGCTGGGGACGTAGCGGAGTGGGTTGGAGTGGTGCGTCTTCGGTTGGGTGTGGCTGCGGGGTGCCTGTGGGCCGGCGCCGCTGCCTCCTTATTCCGGCAACGATTACGGAGAGTGATTAGTTCCTGTTGAGAGTAGCAGAGAGTGAGAGGGGTGGGGCGTGGGGCGGAGCGGAGGGAGTTGGGCGGGCATTTCGGGTTGAGCGGCGGGAGTTGGGCGGGCGTTCCGGGGCTGGGGTTCTGGGGTCGGGGTTTATAGGGGTCGGGGTTCATAGGGGGCGGTTGCGGGTTGTTGCGGGGTGCGGCGGGGTTGGCGTGGGAGGGGGCTGGCGTCGGGGGATGGCGTGGCGGGTGGAAGTGGGGTGGGGGGTGGCGCGTGGGGGTGGGTTGGGTGCGCCGGCGGGCGCTGGAGTGAACGGAACCATTCCGTCCTGTTGGATAACCCCGCGTTTACAGGGTGGTTACCTGCGGAGCGGCGGCTCGGCGGCTGAGGCTCGACACAATGGGGTGACCTGTCCAGCCGCGCCGGAAGGGGCGACGATGGCGAAGATCCGGGTCGGCGGCCTCGGCCGGCTCCTGTTGATCGCCGTGGTCGTTGTGGTGGGCCTCGTCGTGGGGTTCGTGCCGGCGCTGTCCTTGGCTCCCTCCGTTGGCGCGGGTGTATACGGGGTGGGTGGGCGGTGGGGTTCGGTTTCGGTCGCGCCGGCCGGGTACGTCGACCCGCGCGTGGTCGGGTACGGCGATCTTGAGGTGGTCGGGTACGGCGTCGGGGGGTCAGAGCGCGCGGCTGGGCGTGAGGCTGGGCGCTTGGGCGAGGCGGGGCTGTCGGCGGCTGAGGGGCCGGTGGTCGGGGATGGTTTCGCGGACCCGCACGCTGCCCAGCAGGGGTGTCCGGCGCGGCGGGGTGGGCGGTCCACCGGTTCGTTGTGCGCTCCGGTGCCGTCGGGGAACGTTGTGTCGACCGCCGCGCCCGTACGGACCGTTGAGGGCCGGCCGGCGATCAGCGCGCCGCTGACGGGGCGTCAGGCAGTGCCGTTGTCGAGGTCGGGTGAACTGCCGGTCCACCATCTCGTTTTCCGCTGCTGAGAACTGTGAGCTGAGAGCTGCCCCAGGGCCCTCCCCCGGCCCGCGCATCCGACGGAATCCAGCCGTCATCGCTCCGCACCCTTCATGGCGCCTGCCGCGCGGTTCGCGCGTGGCGGTGCGGACCCGTACGCGCTCGTGTGCGGCCTCGTGCCCGTGCCCGGCCGTGCTGGTTCGTGCCTGCCGTGTGTGTCCGCGTTCCGGGTCGCCGCATTCCGATTCGCTGGAGGCATCTCATGCGTAGGTTCCGAGTCCGTCGCGGCCGTTCCGTCCAGCCGTCCATACCGTCACCGTCCCGGCCCGTACCGCCCCGGCCCGTACCGTCCCGGCCGGACGCAGCGTCTCCGAAGGACGCATCGTCCACGAAGGACGCATCGTCCCTGCAGGACATGTCGTCCCCGAAGCACGCATCGTCCCCGCAGGGCAGGTCGGCCCGGCGGGAGGCGGAAAAGTTCCGTCGGGACGTCGTGCCGTCCCGTGAGGGGCGGGAAGTACGTGAAGGCCGTGCGGCTCGCTCCGTCCCTTCGGGGCGTCGCGGCCGTCCGCGTCACGTCCGTGCCGATGTCACCGCCTCGGTCGTGGTGTTCCTGGTTGCCGTGCCGCTGTGTGTCGGGGTGGCCGTGGCGTCCGGGGTGCCGGCCGAGTTGGGGCTGGTCACCGGGATCGTCGGCGGGTTGCTCACCGGGTTGCTGCCGGGGAGCAGTCTGCAGGTCAGCGGGCCGGCCGCCGGGCTGACCGTGCTGGTCTACGAGGCCGTGCAGGAGTACGGGCTCGGTGCGCTGGGCGTTCTGGTGCTGAGCGCCGGGGTGCTGCAGCTGGTGATGGGGGCGCTGCGGCTGGGGCGGTGGTTCCGGGCGATCTCGGTCGCGGTCGTCCAGGGGATGCTGGCGGGCATCGGGCTGGTGCTGATCGCCGGGCAGGTGTACGCGCTGGTGGACGCGAAGGCACCGGGCAACGGGCCGGCGAATCTGGGTGGGTTGCCGGACCTCGCGGTGGACACCATCGGGTCCGACCCGGCGTTGCTGGCGCTGGCGGTCGGGGCGTCGGCGCTGGCGGTGCTGGTGCTGTGGCCGAAGTGGCGGCGGGCGGCGCGGGTGCTGCCCGCGCCGCTGGTCGCGGTGGCGCTGGCCACCGTCGCCGTGGCGGTGCTGGATCTGCCGGTGGCGCGGGTCGAGGTTTCGGGGCTGCTGGAAGTGGTCCAGCCGCCGGGTGGGGCGGATGTCGCCCGGCTGCTGGAGGCCGGTGCGGTGGCCGGGGTGCTGGGCACGGTGTTCGCCTTCGCGCTGATCGCTTCGGCGGAATCGCTGTTCAGCGCGGCGGCGGTGGACCGGCTGCACGACGGGCCGAAGACCGATTACGACAAGGAGCTGATGGCCCAGGGCGCCGGCAACACGGTGTGCGGTCTGCTCGGGGCGCTGCCGATGACCGCGGTGATCGTGCGCAGCGCGGCCAATGTGCAGGCGGGGGCGCGGACCAAGGCGTCGCGGGTGCTGCACGGTGTGTGGCTGCTGGTGTTCGCGGCGGCGTTCCCGGCCGCGCTGGGCGTCGTACCGATCGCGGCACTCGCGGCCGTCCTGGTGCACGCGGGCTGGAAGTTGCTGCCGGTGAAGACGTGGCGGCCGCTGTGGCGGGAGCACCGGGGTGAGGCCGTGGTGCTGGCGGCGACGGCGGTGGCGATCGTGGCCACCAACATGTTTGAGGGGGTGCTGCTCGGGCTGCTGCTGGCCGTCGCCAAGTCGGCGTGGGAGACCTCGCAGGTGCACCTGGAGGTGACCGGTCTGGAGGGCAGCGGGGCGATCCGGGTTCGGGCCGTGGGTCATGCGACGTTCCTGCGGCTGCCGAAGCTGCTCGACCAGCTGGAGGCGCTGCCCCGGGACCGGGAGATCGAGCTGGATCTGTCCGGGCTGCGCCATCTCGACCATGCGTGTGCGGCGGCGCTCGGCAACTGGGAGGAGCAGCGCCGTGGACCGGACGGGACGGCGCGGCGGACCACGCCGTCCGTGGCGCCGTAGGCCGGAGGCCCGTAGGCCGTAGGCCGTAGGTCTGTGGGTTGTCAGTGCGGAAGCCGGGGGCTGCGCGGAAGCCCGTGGGCCGTAAGCCCGGGGCCCGGGACCCGGGAGACCTACGGGCCTGCGGCCCCAGGCCCGTAGGCCCGTAACCCCCGGTGGTCGTTATCGCCGGCCGCGGGGCTTACGGCGTCGAACGGGCCTTACAACAACAGAGCGGCGTTACGGCGGAAATGACCGTAGGGTCAAAGGGCTGGTGACCGCTAACCCCTAGGAGCGCTGTGAACCGCCGGCCCCTTCGTCGCTGCGGGGCGACCGCTGCCCTGTCCGTCGCCCTGCTGCTGTCCTCCTGCACCGGTGCCGCCCTGAGCGCCACCGGGACGGCGGGCAGCGGCAGGGTGGGCGACCCGCTCTTCCCGGCGCTCGGGAACGGCGGTTACGACGTACGGCATTACGGCCTCGACCTGGACTACGACGTCAAGCGGAAGCATCTGGACGCGACGGCGGACATCACCGCCCGGGCCACCCAGGACCTGCGCTCCTTCAAGCTGGACCTGGAGGGGCTGCGGGTGTCGGCGGTACGCGTCGACGGCAAGGACGCGTCGTTCTCCCGCAAGGGCCACAAGATCACGGTGCGGCCGCCGGTGGGGATCGCGAAGGGCACGCAGTTCCGTACCACCGTCGAGTACGCGGGCACCCCGCAGGAACTGAAGGACCCGGACGGGTCGACGGAGGGGTGGGTCACGACGTCCGACGGGGCGTTCGTGTCGGGGGAGCCGGCCGGGGCGATGACGTGGTTCCCCGGCAACAACCACCCGGGGGACAAGGCCACCTACGACTTCCGGATCACCGTTCCGCGGCGCTATACGGCCGTCGCCAACGGGGAGCTGCGGTCGGAGAAGGCGTCCAAGGGGAAGGCCACGTTCACCTGGCACAACCCGGAGCCGATGGCCAGCTATCTGGCGACCGCCACCATCGGCACGTTCGACGTCCACACCTCCCGCACGCCCGGCGGGCTGCCGCTGTACGTCGCGGTGGACCCGGCGGAGGCCGCGGCGAGCCGGGAGCCGCTGGCCCGGCTGCCGGAGATCATCAAGTGGGAGAGCGGGCTGTTCGGGAAGTACCCGTTCTCCTCGGCGGGCGCGATCGTCGACCACACGCCGCCGCGGATCGACTGGTACGCGCTGGAGTCCCAGACCAAACCGGTCTACGCCGGGGCGCCGGACACCGTGACCGTCGTGCACGAGATGGCGCACCAGTGGTTCGGTGATGCGGTGACGCCGAAGACCTGGCAGGACACCTGGCTCAACGAGGGTTTCGCGACCTACACCGAGTGGCTGTGGGACGAGCACGAGGGCGGCAAGACGCCCCAGCAGCAGTTCGACGCGCTCTACAAGGACGATCCGCACAACGAGCGCTGGGACTTCCCGCCGGGCCGGCCGGGCGCCGCGAAGAACGTCACCGGCACGGCCGTCTACGAGCGCGGCGCGATGCTGCTCCAGCAACTCCGCAAGGCCGTGGGTGACGAGACGTTCTTCCGGATCCTGAAGGAGTGGCCGGCCAAGTACCGCTACTCCAACGCCGGTTCGAAGGATTTCATCGCCTTCTGCCAGGCGCGCACGGACGTGGACCTGAAGCCCCTCTTCGACGCCTGGCTGTACGGGAAGGGGAAGCCGGAACGGGTGTTCTGAGGGCGCCGGTCCGAGCTACCTGACATTCGGGATCAGGCGGGCCGCGGCCGGGTGGCGGGCCATGAGGGTGAGGAAGCGGCGGGTGGAGCGGACGACCTGTTCCTTGACGTGGGCGGCCGGGCGGCCGGTCAGGACCGTTTCGCGTGGGGTGTCGTCGGCGCGTACGGACTGGATCAGGCCGTCGTGCCGGCCCAGGCTCACGCACTGCACGAAGTAGGAGAACGACAGCGGGCGGGGCTCCGTGCCGCGGAGTTCGGCGATGATGCCGGCGGCCGCGTGGGCGCCGGTCGGCAGGGCGGTGGCGCAGGCCATGCGGAGGGTGCCGGCCCGCGGGGACCGGGCCTCGGCCGCGTCGCCGGCGACGTAGACGTCCGGATGGCTGACCGAGCGCAGTGCGGCGTCGACCCGGATGCGGCCGGTTGCCGGGTCGGTGTCGAGGCCCGCGGCCCGGGCGAGGTCCCCGGTGGCCCGCAGGGCGGCCGTCCACACCACGGCGTCCTCGTCCAGGTCGTCCGCGTCGGCGACGTGCCGGCCTTCGGTGACGGGTACCCGCAGCCGGGCGAGGACGGTCCGTACGTGGGAGCGGCCGCGGGCCGACAGTCCCGGGCCGAGTTCGCCGCCGGTGAGCAGCCGGACCTGCCACTCGGGGTGGGCCTCGGCGAGTTCGGCGGCCATCTCGATGCCGGTGAGGCCGCCGCCGACCACCGCCAGTGCGCCGGGCCCGGTCAGCAGCCGCTGATGGAGGGCGGTGGCGGTCTCGGCGGTGAAGGACCGCTGCCCGGCGCCGCGCGGGTCGGTGTGGCTGCCGAGGGCGTAGACCAGGCGGTCGTAGAGGAGGCTGCGGCCGCGGTCGGTGTGCACGGCGCGGGCGTCGGGGTCGAGGGCGGTGGCCCGGGCGGCGAGGTGCTCGACGCCGGTGCCGCGCAGCAACTCGGCCCGGGAATGGGCTATTTCGGGCCGTCCGGCGGCGACTTCGTGCAGCCGTACCCGTTCGGTGAGCCGGTCGCCGGGGTCGACCAGCGTCACCTGTGCGTGCGGGGCGAGCCGCAGCGCGGCCATCATGCCCGCGTAGCCGCCGCCGAGGACGACGACCCTGCCGCCTGCGGCCTTGCGGGCGCGGGGGCGTGCGGCGCGGGGCCGGTGGTCCGCGTTCCTCGTGGTGTCCTTGCTCGGGGTGTCCTTGCTCGGGGTGTCCTTGCTCGCTTCCGGCACGTGCGGCTCCTCTCTCGCTCCGTTCACCCGCCCGGTCCGCCGCCCGGCCCGTCCGCCGGGTCGACGGCCGGGTCGACGGCGCCGGGCCGACGGCCTGCCCGGGGGCCTGCCCATGGGGACGTGCCCTTCGGGTCTGCCCGTTCGGGGCCCGCTCTTCGGGTCCGCTCTTCGGGAGCCCGCCCTTAAGGACGGCGTGGCGGGGCCGGGTGTGACATCAAGGACGGCGTGGCCGGGCCGGGTGTGACATCGGTGGGCGGAGGGCGACGGTGAGGTCGAGGGCGTACGCCTCCTCGACCTCACCGTCTGGGAAGACGTCCAGCAGGGCGGCCCGTTCGGCCGCCAGGACGGGGGCGGCGGCCGTGGGGCCGAGGGCAGCGAAGTACGAGCGACTGCCGAGCATGGCGAGGTGGGTGTCGAGGGGAACCCGTCGGGTCCAGTGCAGCACGCGGCATTCCGGGTGCAGGCCCAGGCCGAGGCCGCGGAGCAGGCCGGGGGCCTCCGGCGCGATCGGGTGGGCGTGGTAGCCGGGGAGCCGGCGGGCGAGCCTGGCCTCCTGTTCGGCGGCCCAGGCGACGTCCGGGTCGGGGACGTTCCACCACAGCGCGAGCGCGCCCCCGGGCCGCAGCACGCGCAGCGCCTCCGGAACGGAGCGCGCCGGGTCGGTCCAGTGCCAGGCCTGGGCGTAGCCGACGAGGTCGAAGCCCGCGTCGTCGGGGAACGGGAGCGCCTCACCGACGCCGCGGACGAGCGGGACGTCCGGATGGGCGGCGTGCAGTTCGGCGGCCATGGCGGCGCCCGGCTCCACGGCGGTCACCTGCGCGCCGCGCGCCGTGAGCAGGTCGGTCGCGATGCCCGTTCCCGCCCCGACGTCGAGCACCCGCGCCCCGGCCAGCGGCCGTCCGGCCAGTTCCTCGATCGCGGCGAAGAGAGCCGGTGGATAGCCGGGCCGGGCGGACGCGTACTGCCCGGCCACGGCGTCGAAGGAGCGGGCGAGGCTGCCCGGGGGCGGCGGCTGCACGGGCGGGTGCGGGGTGCCGGTCATACGGGTCCTACGCGTCATACGCGTCATACGCGTCATACGCGTCATACGCGTCATGCTGCCGCGTGATCGCCCGCCGCGCCGCCGCTTCGCAAGAACCGGCAGCCGAACGCCGGCAGCCACGATCGGGACGACACAAACAGGTAGCTGCTCACAGGCAGCCACCGACACCCAGCCACCATCGGGAGCCGCAGGAGCCGCAGGAGCTGGTGCGCGCCGTCGGAGCGGGAGCCGCGAGCTGCAGGAGGCCGAAAAAACCATACCGGGTTCACTTTCAGGCTCGGTCTGGCTATAGTCCCACCATGGCCGGATTGCGGGAGCGGAAGAAGGCGCAGACGCGGCAGCGGATCGCGGCGGTCGCCTGGCGATTGTTCGCGGAGCGCGGGTTCGAGGCGGTGACGGTCAACGAGATCGCGGAGGCCGCCGAGGTCGCCAAGGCGACGTTGTTCGCGTACTTCCCGACGAAGGAGTCGCTGGCGCTCCAGGGGGTCGGGGACGACGACCTGGCGGGGATCGTCACCCGGCGGCCGGCCGGGCAGTCCCCGCTGGAGGCGCTCCGGGCGCACTTCCGGGCGTTGGCGGCCGGGCCGATGACCGGGCTCGACCCCGAGGTGCTGGTCTCCCGGATCCGAGTGATCTTCGACAGCCCCGCACTCAGCACCGCCGCCAACGCCTTGCTCTATCAGCAGCGGCAGCAGCTAGCCGAGGCCCTCAAGGGGGAGGCTGCCGTGGCGGCCAGGGAGGAAGGCGGGGACCGGGACGCCGGGGACCGGGACACCCGGGACCGGGACGCCGGGAACCGGGATGCTGGGGGGCGGGGGGAGATGATCGCCGTCCTGATGGCGGCCCAGATCAGCGCGTCGCTGGTCACGCTCCAGGAGGCGTTCTTCCGCCGGCTGGCCGACGGCACCTCGCTGGACGACGCCCGCCAACGACTCGCCCAGGACGTCGAGTTGGCGTTCTCCCTGCTGGCGGACGGCCTTGAGACGCACACGGCAAACACGGCACAGCAAGCGCACACGGCGTAGCGAGCGCGTAGGCGTGGCGTAGAGGCGCATACGCGGCCTCAAGGCGTAGACAGCGCACACAACGCACCATGACCCGAGGGGACACCGAACAGATCATGCGCGCACGGGGAATCAACTACGACACCGGGTTCCTTCCCGGCGAGGACTTTTCGCGGAAGAGCTTCGTCGAGGAGGCCGTCCGCAAGGACATGGCGGTCATCGCCCGGGACCTGCACTGCGACGCGGTGCGGATATCGGGCGGCGATCCGGAGCGGCTGAGCGTGGCCGCCCGCTGCGCGGCGGAGGCCGGACTTGAGGTGTGGTTCGCGCCGTTCCCGGTGGATCTGGGGCCGGCGGAGCTGCGGACGTTCTTCGCGGACTGCGCGGACCGCGCCGAGGCCGTACGGGCCGGCGGGGCGGAGGTGGTGTTCGTCGCCGGCTGCGAGATCAGCGCGTTCTGCTCGGGCTTCATCCCTGGCGAGAAGTACGGCGACCGGCTGGACGCCATGGTGAGCGGGGACCGGGACTGGTGGATGTCGCTGGGGCCGGTGCAGGAGCGGCTCAACGGCTTCCTCGCCGAGGTCGCGGAGCTGGTGCGGGGCCGCTTCGGCGGGCGGATCACCTACGCCTCGGGCCCCTGGGAGAAGGTCGACTGGCGGCCGTTCGACCTCGTGGGCGTGGACGCGTACCGGGCGGCGTACAACGCGGGGCGGTTCCGCGAGGAGGTGCGCGAGCACTTCGCGCACGGCAAGCCGGTCGCGGTGACCGAATTCGGCACCTGCGCCTACCGGGGCGCGGGCGAGCGGGGCGGGCTGGCCTGGCAGCCGCCGGCGGGTGCGGTACCGGACGAGGGCGAGCAGGTGCGCTACTTCGGCGAACTGCTGGACGTCTTCGAGGAGGAGGGCGTCGACACCGCCCTGTGGTTCACCTTCGCCGCGTTCAACACCCGTAAGGGCGCCGACCTCACGTCGTACGGCGTGGTGACGATGCTCGACGAGACGCGCTGGGAGCCGCGAGAGGTGTTCGCGGCGATGGGGGCTCGGTACGGGAGGGCATGAGCGGCCGGGTGGGGGGACGGCTGAGCGGCCCGGGACGGGAAGCGGTGGGTGCTGCTGCTGAGCAGGTGCCGCTTGGGGGCTCCCTTAGGGGGCGGGCGAACGATCCCTTAGGGGACGGGCGCGCCCCTTGCAGGCCACAACGCGGGCCGACTGAAGGGTATTCCGGGCCGCCGGCAGGGCGGGACGTATTCCGAGCATGGGCCCACCCCGAGCAGGGGTTCACCCCGAGGAGGGCCTGCCGCGCGAGGGACTCACCCCGAGCAGGTGCCCACCACGCACAGGGCCTTACCCCGAGGAGGTGCTTACCCCGAGCAGGGAACGTGTCGCGAGCAGGGGACGTACGACGAGCCGGGCGTCTTCCGTGGGCGCCCCCTCGTCACCCTTTGCGGGTGGTCATGGCCGCCCCGGGCGCATGGTCCCTCGTCCGGGCCCGGTCGAGGGACCATGCGCCCAGGCCCACCAGTACGGCCGCCGCGGTCCCGTACACAGGCAGCCACAGGGTCGTGGTGGCTGACAGGCAGTCGGCAACGGCGATATGGCTCTGGGCTGCCTGCGCGTGAGCCAGGGCGGTGCCGTCGCGACCGGCCAGGTGCGCGAGTGCGGCCTCCGCCCGGATGGCCTCGTACCTGCCCAGCGCAGGACACGCGGCCCGCGTGCCCGGCATCGGAAACAGCCACGACCAGCGCTGCAGCATCGGGGCCAGGGTGATCGCCACGCACAGGCCGACGACCAGCGCATACGCCACCAGGTTCCGTAGGTACGCGGATCCGGGCGTCCGTGTCGGCAGTCGCTGGAAGGAGAAGATCACCGCGAGGAGGGTCACGCCGATGTAGGTGGCGAACCATTGCCAGGACCCCTGCGCGAGTGCGGCCGTGAGCACGGCGGCGAGCGCGATGCCGATGACCCCCGGCTGACCGGGCGTGTCGCGGCTCGTGCCGACCGAGGCCGTTTGCCGGGCTTCTTGAAGGCCGAAGTGGTCGCCCATGGTCTCTCCCGCGTGGCTCGGAGGCCCTCAGCATCCGGGCACACCACGCCCCGCCACGGCGCCATGCCGGGCCGGCCGGCAAGCCCCGCCCGGTTGGCGGGGCTTACGGACCGGACGCAACCTCAGTGGCGGTTCTTGGGCCGCTTCGGGCTCTGGGGCTTTCGGGCTGCCGGGTTGCCCGTACGGGTGCCGCGGCGGCGTTCGTGGCGCTCGCGGGCCGCGGCGTACTCGGCGCGGTGCAGCCGCTCCCCCGGGGCCTCGACGAGGCTGCGGCAGAAGTACGCCAGCAGCGACCCGATGAAGCCGATGAGCATCAGGCTCTGCCCCGACGTGTCGGCCGCGCCCGCCGCCGGCGCGCCGGGGCGGCGTACGAAGCCGTCCCAGGTGCGGCGGAAGGCCAGCGCGCTGCAGATGGCGAAGCCGGCCACCACCAGGATGCCGACGAACGGGCCGACCGCGGCGATCTCCAGCCCCTGGAACGCGAAGCGCAGCACGACGGCCCCGGCCGCGGCGAGCGCCAGCGAGCCCACCGCGACGCCGGCCCGGCGCAGCGCGTAGCCGCCGTCGTGGTGGACCCAGGTGGTGCCGAAGAAACGGATCGGCTCCGGCTGCGGGCCGTCACTCTCCGGCCCGCCGGCGTCCGCACGGCCGGGGTGCGGCGTCTGCTCGTCGCTCATGGCACCGATTATCCCCGCGCCCTCATCCCAGGACGCGGGGCCCGCTCAGCGCAGGCGGCACGCACACCCCACGACGCTCAGCCCTTACAACGCCCGCGCCCCCCTGCCACCGGACGCCACCCGCCACCCGCCACCCAGCCCTCACCCCATGCAGCGCGGCGCGACCATGCCGTCGCTGCCGGTGTGGACGTACGTGTCGGAGATGTACTGGCCGGGGCCGATGCTGTCCCAGATGTCCGAGGTGCCGTACGGGCCACTGACCCGCTCCCCGTGCCGCTGGCAGCGGATCTCGATCCGTGCGCCCTCCGCCAGCCGCCGGACGACCGGGTAGTCGGTGCCGGGGCCCTTGCGGACCTTGACGCGGTAGCCGGGCGCGACCGGATAGCTGAGTCCCCCGGCTGCGGCGAGCACCTGGCCGTCGTCGACCGGCTCAGCGGATTCGGATTCCTGCGTCGTCGTCATGTCGATTCCCCCGTTGACGATTCTCCGGCCGGCGGTGCCGGGCCGTTGGTACCACGCCCAGCGGTGCCGGACGGGTTATGTGACGCCCAGCGGTACCGGGCTGGTTCTGTGACGCCCGGCGATACCGGACGGGATGCGTGACACCCAGCGGTGCCGGACGGGTTATGTGACGCCCAGCGGTGCCGAACCGGTTCTATGAGCCCGGCGATACCGGGCTGGTTCTGTGACGCCCAGCGATACCGGGCCGGTTGTGCCACGCGCACGCTAGCAAGCCTCAGCGCTTTCGCACGTGCCATCGACTAGGCTCCGCGCGTCGCACCTGCGACCGATTGGCACGGGGAATGACACGGGGGTGGAACCATGCCAGCGCTGCGCGATTCCGGCATCGGCCCGGAAGCGGAGCGTCCGGAATACGCCGGGAAATACCGGCTGGAAGCGCGGCTCGGGGCCGGCGGTATGGGCGTGGTCCATCTGGCCCGCTCCTCCTCCGGACTGTTGCTCGCGGTCAAGGTCATCCATGCGGAATTCGCCCAGGACCCGGAGTTCCGGGGGCGGTTCCGGCAGGAGGTGGCGGCCGCCCGCCGGGTCAGCGGGGCCTTCACGGCCCCCGTCGTGGACGCCGACCCGGACGCCGGACGCCCCTGGATGGCCACCCTCCACATTCCCGGCCCGACGCTTTCCGAGCATGTGAAGCGGAACGGCCCGCTGACCCCCGGGGAGGTGCGTCGGCTGGCCGCCGGGCTCGCCGAGGCGCTGCGCGACATCCACCGCGCCGGGGTCGTACACCGCGATCTGAAGCCGGGGAACGTGCTGCTCGCCGCGGACGGGCCGAAAGTCATCGACTTCGGCATCTCGCGCCCGTCCGACAGCGATATGCGCACCGAGACGGGCAAGTTGATCGGTACGCCGCCGTTCATGGCGCCCGAGCAGTTCCAGCGGCCGCGCGAGGTCGGCCCGGCGGCGGACGTCTTCGCGCTGGGCTCGGTGCTGGTGCACGCCGCCACCGGGCGCGGCCCGTTCGACTCGGAGAGCCCGTACATCGTCGCGTACCAGGTGGTGCACGACGACGCCGATCTCGCGGGCGTACCGCGGGAGTTGGTGCCGCTGATCGAGAGCTGCCTGGCGAAGGACCCGGCGGACCGGCCGACGCCGGACGCCCTGATGGAGCTGCTGCAGACCGACGCACCCGAGGACGACCCGGTGCCGGGCGCAGTGGCCGGTGCGGTGCCGGGCGCGCTGCCGGGATCGACGGCGGGCGCGCCGCCCGGGGAGACCGGGGCGGCCGGGCAGGCCGGGACGCGGGGTGCGCCGCCCTCGGGTGCGCCGTTGCTGTCGCCGCAGTCCCCCGGCCCGATGCCGGATCCGGGCGTGAACCTTCCGGACCCGGGCCCGGACCCGGGTCCGGGTGCGGGTGCAGGTCTGAACCGTCCGGTTCCGAACGGTCCGGTGCCGAACAGTCCCGTGCCGAACGGTCCGGTTCCGAGCGGTCCGGTTCCGAGCGGTCCGGGCCCGCGCATTCCCGAGCAGCGCATTCCCGAGCAGCGCGGCGGGGCGGTACGGGCCGCGGGCGGCCCCTCGCGGGCGGAGATCACGCACGTACGGGCCGCCGCCCCCGTACCCCCAGCGGTACCGGAGGCGCCCGCACCAACGGGAAGCACCGCACCACCGGACTCACCAGTTCCGCCCCGGCCGCCGGACGGCGCCCACCGGCAGGACGGACCGGATTCCGGCCGCCCCCAGCGTCGCGCCCCGCTCACCGCCGTGGCCGTCGCCGTGACCGTGGCCGTCGCCGCCGTCTTCACCGGCATCCGGCTGCTGGCCCCCGGCTCCGGCGAGGACCCCGCGCTCCAGACCCACCCGCCCCGCACCGCCACCGGCGACGCCCGCCCCTGGCGTACCACGCTCACCCCGCGCCCCCCGGGCCACGACGCCGAGATGGCGTACTGCACCGGCGGTTCCGGCGCCGTCTTCTGCGGCCAGTCCGGGCTCCCCGCCGCCCGGCTCGACCCCGACACCGGCCGCGTGGCCTGGCGGCACACCGGCGCCCCCGCCGGCAAACAGGCCCCGACCCCGACCGCGCCCGTGCTCTCCGGCGGGCTGCTCTACGTCTTCTCCGCCGACGGCAAACGGCTCTCGGCCCTCGACCCCTCCCCCCGCGGCCGGGGCGCCACCCGCTGGAGCAAGGACGTCTCCGGTTACGAGGGCGGAGCCGCCGTCCTCGGCGACCGCGTGCTGCTGACCGCCTCGGACGGCACGGTCACCGCGCTGGACAGCGCCACCCACCGGCAGCGCTGGCGCAAGCGCTTCGCCGGCCACGAACTGCCGCTGTTCACGGCGTTCGCCGGGGCGCCGCGCACCGCGTACGCCGCCGAGCCCACCGCCGACGGCACCCACTCCCAGGTCACCGCCATCGACCCGGCCACCGGCACGGTCCGCTGGACGCGCCGGCTGCCCGGCCTCCTCACCCCGGCCGGACCGACGGGAATCGGGGGGCCCGATGGGTCCAAGGGGCCCAGGGCGCTGTTCCTCACCGTCACCGACCCCAAGCTGTCGTACCGCACCACCGCCGTCCTCCGGTACGACCCCGCCACCGGCCACACCCGCACGCTCCCGGTGACCGGCTCACCCGACCAGGTCTCCGCCGTCGTGCACGGCGAAACGGTGTATCTCCTGGGCGAGGGCGGTGCGTTGCAGGCCACCGGGGCACACCACTGGTACACCGAGACGTCGGTGAGCCGGGGGTCGGTGCCGGTGGTGAGCGGCGGCCGGCTGTTCTTCAGCGCGGCCGACGGCCGGCTGATCGCCGTCGACACCGCCAACGGCGGCGTCATCGGCCAGACCCGGCCACGGCTGTCCGGCACCCGCAGCAACGGCTACCTGGAGACGGTCCCCGCCCCCTGGACCGACGCCCACCGCGGCCGGATCTACGCGGCGGCCCCCGACGGCACGGTGTTCTCCGCCCCGCTGAAGGACCCGTCCACCTGGTAGGGCCGCACGGTCCGCAACGGCGTGTCGATGAACATCGGCCCGCTCATGGCGTCATAGGCGTACGGACTCCGGTGCCGCGGCAGCGGCACGCGACGCGGGGACGGCTGCCCGGAGGAACGCCCGGTCGGACCGTTCACCGCCCCGCCGCCTTCCTCAACGCCGCGATCAGCTTGAACGTCGTCTCCAGATTGCACCGCCCCAACTCGATCAGCGGACGCGGGTGTTGGTAGCTGTACGACACCGGGTCGACGCTCAGCGACGGCAGCACGATCCCGGTCCGCGCCAGCGTCCTCATCAATTCGTCGCACGCCGCTTCCGCCGCCGCGTTCGCCGTGATCCGTTCCGCGGTCATCCTGACCAACCAGCCCTTCTGTCGTTCGCCTGCCCGGAACCCCGGAGGCCGACTACTGTGCGTATTCCAACCGTCACCAGGATGCATGCGGAGAAGGGCGCGAATACCCCTTGCGGGGCGTACTTCGCCGCGCTGAGACGTACGTTCCACACCTTCCACGGAGGAGGTCGCCATGCCGCCGAGACGAGCGGTCACCGGCCGCAGCCAGGAGCCGCGCCAACGCTTCGTGGAGGAGCTGCGATTACTCCGCTCCCGCAAGGGCGACAGCCTCCGCCAGCTCGGCGAGACGCTGGGCTGGGACTGGTCCCTCTTCGGCAAGATGGAGGGCGGCCAGACCCTCGGCAGCCCCGAGGTCGTCCAGGCCCTGGACCAGCACTACGGGACACCGGGACTGCTGCTGACGCTGTGGGAGTTGGCGGCGGGCGACCCTACGCAATTCCGCGAGCGGTACCGGCGGTACATGACGCTGGAGGCGGAGGCGGTGAGCTTGTGGCACTTCGGTGTCAGCGTCTTCCCTGGCATGCTGCAGACGGAAGGCTACGCGCGCGAAGTGCTTGCGGTGGGTGGCTCCAAGGGCGACGACCTGACCCGGCAAGTGGAAGCGCGCATAGGGCGCCGCGAGTTGCTGAGGGGCGACGAGGCGCCACCGTTCCGGACGATCCTCTCCGAGGCGGTATTGCGCGCGTCATTGCGGGATCCGACGGAATGGCGAAAGCAGCTGGAGCATCTTGCCGAGGCGGCGGCGGCTCCGAACGTCACGCTCCAGGTGCTGCCTGACATCTCTGGTCCGCACGGCCTCGTGAGTACCGACGTCATGTTCCTCCGCCTCCCCGACGGCCGAACCGTGGCTTACACGGAGAACGCCCATCGTGGTGAACTCATCGAGGAAACCGGGACGGTTGAGCGATTGCAACGCGCGTACGATGCGGTGCGCGACCTGGCGCTGAGCCCGGCCGAATCGCGGAAGTTCGTCATGCGGATGTTGGAGGAAGTGCCGTGCGAGCCATCGACCTGAGCACCGTCACCTGGCGCAAGTCCAGCTACAGCAACCCCGACGGCGGCCAGTGCATCGAGATCGCCGACGACATCCCGACCCTCGTCCCCGTCCGCGACAGCAAGGACCCGCACGGGCCCGCCCTCGTCTTCCAGGCGGCCGCGTGGACCTCGTTCGTGGACGCCGTCAAGGGCGGGGAGTTGTCCAACGTCTGACACAGGGACAGCGAAACGTGAAGGAGCCCCCACCCAGGTGGGGGCTCCTTCGCGTCCGATGCCGGCGGGCCTCAGCCCAGCAGGCTCACGTCCCGGACCGCGCCCTTGTCCGCGCTGGTGGCCATCGCGGCGTAGGCGCGCAGGGCCGCGGAGACCTTGCGTTCGCGGTTCTTGGGGGCGTAGACGCCGCCGAGGGCCTCGCGGCGCGCCGCCAGTTCCTCGTCACCGACCAGCAGCTCGATCGTGCGGTTCGGGATGTCGATGCGGATCCGGTCGCCGTCCTCGACGAGGGCGATCGTGCCGCCGCCGGCCGCCTCGGGGGAGGCGTGGCCGATGGACAGGCCGGACGTGCCGCCGGAGAAGCGGCCGTCGGTGATCAGCGCGCAGGTCTTGCCCAGGCCCCGGCCCTTCAGGTACGAGGTCGGGTAGAGCATCTCCTGCATGCCGGGGCCGCCCTTGGGGCCCTCGTAGCGGATGACGACCACGTCGCCGTCCTTGACCTGCTTGTTCAGGATCTTCTCGACGGCCTGTTCCTGCGATTCGCAGACGACCGCCGGGCCCTCGAAGGTCCAGATGGACTCGTCGACGCCGGCCGTCTTCACGACGCAGCCGTCGACGGCCAGGTTGCCCTTGAGGACGGCGAGGCCGCCGTCCTTGGAGTAGGCGTGCTCGGCCGAGCGGATGCAGCCGCCCTCGGCGTCCTCGTCCAGCGCCTCCCAGCGCTTGGACTGGGAGAAGGCTTCCGCGGACCTCTCGCACCCCGGCGCCGCGTGCCACAGCTCGACGGCCTCCGCGGAGGGCGAACCGCCGCGCACGTCCCAGGTCTTGAGCCAGTCGGCGAGCGACGGGCTGTGGACGGAATTCACGTCCTCGTTGAGGAGGCCGGCGCGGTGCAGCTCGCCGAGCAGGGCCGGGATGCCGCCGGCGCGGTGCACGTCCTCCATGTAGTACGTGCGGTCCTTGGCGACGTTGGGCGCGACCTTCGCCAGGCAGGGGACCCGGCGGGAGACGGCGTCGATCGCTTCGAGGCCGAAGGGGACGCCCGCCTCCTGGGCGGCGGCGAGCAGGTGCAGGATCGTGTTGGTCGAGCCGCCCATGGCGATGTCCAGGGCCATGGCGTTCTCGAACGCGTCGAAGGTGGCGATGTTGCGCGGCAGGACCGACTCGTCGCCGCCCTCGTAGTAGCGCTGGGTGAGCTCGACGACCGTACGACCGGCCTTCTCGTACAGCGCCTTGCGGGCGGTGTGCGTGGCCAGCACCGAGCCGTTGCCCGGCAGGGAGAGGCCGATGGCCTCGGTCAGGCAGTTCATCGAGTTGGCGGTGAACATGCCGGAACAGGAACCGCAGGTCGGGCAGGCGTTTTCCTCGATGCGGAGGATGTCCGCGTCGGAGATCTTGTCGTTCACCGCGTCCGAGATCGCGTCGACCAGGTCGAGGGTGCGGACCGTGCCGTCGACGAGGGTGGCGCGGCCGGACTCCATCGGGCCGCCGGAGACGAAGACGGTCGGGATGTTGAGCCGCAGTGCGGCGTTCAGCATGCCCGGGGTGATCTTGTCGCAGTTGGAGATGCAGATCAGCGCGTCGGCGCAGTGCGCCTCGACCATGTACTCCACGCTGTCCGCGATCAGGTCGCGGGAAGGCAGGGAGTACAGCATGCCGCCGTGGCCCATGGCGATGCCGTCGTCGACGGCGATGGTGTTGAACTCGCGCGGGATGCCGCCGGCCGCCTTGACCGCCTCGCTGACGATCCGGCCGACCGGCTGGAGGTGGGTGTGGCCCGGCACGAACTCGGTGAAGGAGTTCGCCACGGCGATGATCGGCTTGCGGCCGATGTCCGCGCCCGCTACGCCCGAGGCGCGCATAAGGGCGCGGGCGCCCGCCATGTTGCGGCCGTGGGTAACGGTGCGGGACCTCAGCTCGGGCACGATGGTCACTCCCTCGGGATACGTACGTTCAGCCGTACAGCAGCGGCATACCGCAGCTGATCCCGAGGTTACGCTCTTGATCCAAGATCCGGACACTGACTCCGGTATGTGAGACGGGTGACCGGAGTACGGACGGGTCCCCGGGGCGGGCCGGCTGCGGCACCTTGGTCGGCCACCTCGCCGCGCTCAGGACCCCGTGGTCGGCTACTTCGCCCCGGTCAGGACCCCGGCACCCAGGTCGGCGACGCCAGGTGGAGCCGCGTGAAGGCCAGCGCCTCGGCCAGGTCGGCTTCGCGTTCGGCGGCGGACATCGCCCGGCGGGTGTTGACCTCGACGACCACGTGGCCGGAGAAGTTGGTCGCGGCCAGCCGCTCCAGCACCTCGGCACAGGGCTGGCTGCCGCGGCCCGGTACGAGGTGCTCGTCCTTGGCTGAGCCGTTGCCGTCGGCGAGGTGCACGTGCGCCAGCCGGTCGCCCATCCGCTCCACCATGTCCAGCGCGTCGCTGCGGGCCGTCGCGGTGTGCGACAGGTCGACGGTGAAGTGCCGGTAGTCGTCGTTGGTGGGGTCCCAGTCCGGGGCGTACGCCAGCATCTCGCGGTCCCGGTAGCGCCACGGGTACATGTTCTCGACGGCGAACCGCACGTCCGTCTCGTTGGCCATCCGCCACACCCCGCGGACGAAATCCCGGGCGTAGCTGCGCTGCCAGCGGAACGGCGGGTGCACGACCACGGTGGAGGCGCCGAGCTTCTCGGCGGCGTTGCGGGCGCGCTGCAGCTTGACCCACGGGTCGGTCGACCAGACCCGCTGGGTGATCAGCAGACAGGGCGCGTGCACGGCCAGGACCGGCACACCGTGGTAGTCGGAGAGCCGGCGCAGCGCCTCTATGTCCTGGCTGACCGGGTCGGTCCACACCATGACCTCGACGCCGTCGTAGCCCAGGCGCGCGGCGATCTCGAAGGCCGTCGCCGTCGACTCCGGATACACCGAGGCCGTGGACAGCGCGACCTTCGCATCCGGGATGCGCACCACAGGCTCTGTCACGAGGGACAGCGTACGGGCCGGAGCTGTGCACAGGTCGGGAGGCCCGGGCCCCTCGCGTTTGCCGTTGTGGCTTGTGGGGCGGGGGGTACGCAGGTGACGGGGCTGATCGACGGCGTGACGAGTCTCACGCGCGTGTCTTCGCCTGCGCCCACGGCCCGGGGCGGTCCGGCAACCGCCGCAGCCGCCCTACGCACCACCCCGCCGGCCCGACCGGACCCGAGGGGACTCCCCTCTACGGCCGGCAGGTGCTCCAAACGCCCTCAGGTGGCCCGGACACTACGGCAGGTGCTCCAGACACCTACGGCGGGTGGTGCAGACACCTACGGCAGGTGGTCCAGCCGCCGCAGGATGACCCCCTCGCGGAGCGCCCACGGGCAGATCTCCAGGGTCTCCACCCCGAACAGGTCCATCGCCGCCTCGGCGACCAGCGCCCCGGCCAGCAGCTGCCGCGCCCGGCCCTCGGACACCCCGGGCAGCTCGGACCGCTCCCGCGCGGTCATCCCGGCCAGCTTCGGCACCCACTCCTCCAGCTTCTTGCGGGTCAGCTCGCGCTGGACGTAGAGACCCTCGGCGGAGCGGGCGGCACCGGCGATCCGGGCCAGCTGCCGGAACGTCTTGGACGTGCCGACGATCTGGTCGGGGGTGCCGTAGCGGCTGAACTCGCTCACCACGCGGGCGATCTCGGCCCGCACCCGGCGGCGCAGCGTACGGACGTCCTCCGGATCGGGCGGGTCCCCGGGCAGCCCGGCCGCGGTCAGCCGGCCGGCGCCCAGCGGCAGCGACACCGCCACGTCCGGGTCCTCGTCGAGGCCGTAGGCGATCTCCAGCGAACCGCCGCCGATGTCGAGGACCAGCAGCCGGCCCGCGGACCAGCCCAGCCAGCGGCGGGCGGCGAGGAACGTGAGCCGCGCCTCGTCCTCACCGGAGAGCACCTGCAGCTCCACCTCGGTCTCCTCGGCGACCCGGCGCAGCACGTCCTCCCCGTTGGCCGCCTCCCGCACCGCGGACGTCGCGAACGGCAGCACGCTCTCCACACCCTTGTCCTCGGCCACCTGCAGCGCCTCCCGGACGGTGGCCACCAGCCGCTCCACCCCGGCGTCGCTTATCGCGCCGTCGTCGAGGAGCTCGGCCAGCCGCAGTTCCGCCTTGTGCGAGTAGGCGGGCAACGGCCGCGCGCCGGGGTGTGCGTCCACCACCAGCAGATGGACCGTATTCGAACCCACATCGAGGACACCGAGTCTCATACGGGGAAACCTACTGCGACGCCCGGTGGGGCTCGTCGGCGCGGTGGGCCCCCGGCCCCTGCGGGTGTCGCGGAACGCGCCGTACGCTGGACCCGTGGCAAAGACGAAAAAGGCGAAGCACGAAAAAGCGCCGAAGAAGGCAGAAAAGCGGCGCGCCCAGGCGGCCGAGGGGAACCAGCCCCCGGCCGACGAGGTCGGACTCGACTTCGCCCGCGCCTGGGTCACCTTCCCCGACCCGGCCGACGACGAACAGATCTTCCGCTGCGACCTGACCTGGCTGACGTCCCGCTGGACCTGCATCTTCGGCAGCGGCTGCCAGGGCATCCAGGCCGGCCGGGCGGACGACGGGTGCTGCACGCTCGGCGCGCACTTCTCGGACGACGACGACGAGAAGCGGGTCGCCGAGCACGTGGCGCGGCTCACGCCCGACCTGTGGCAGTTCCACGACGTGGGCACCGACAGCGGCTGGGTCGAGGTCGACGACGACGGCGAACGGCAGACCCGCCGCTGGCAGGGCTCCTGCATCTTCCAGAACCGCCCCGGCTTCCAGGGCGGCGCCGGCTGCTCGCTGCACATCCTCGCGCTGCGCGAGGGCCGCGAGCCGCTGGAGACCAAGCCCGACGTCTGCTGGCAGCTGCCGGTCCGGCGCACCTTCGACTGGATCGACCGGCCCGACGACACCCAGGTGCTGCAGGTCACCATCGGCGAGTACGACCGGCGCGGCTGGGGCCCCGGCGGCCACGACCTGCACTGGTGGTGCACCTCCGCGACCTCGGCGCACGGCGCGGGCGAACCGGTCTATGTCTCGTACAAGCCGGAACTGACCGAGCTGATGGGCAAGAAGGGCTACGCCAAGCTCGTCGAGCTGTGCGAACAGCGGCTGGCGGCGGAGCTGCCGATGGCCCCGCACCCGGCGGACCCCCGGCCGTAGACCCGCCGGAACCACCGCTGCACCCCCGCCGTCCCCCCGCCCGGTCCGCCGCTCAGCGGGCCGGGCGGGTCGTGTGCGACGGGGTGTCCGACGGCTTGAACGGCGTCGGCCCGGAGGTCGCCGTGGGGCCGCTCGGCGACGGGGTCGGCGACGGGTCCGAGGGGCCGGGCGTCGGGCTCGTCCGCGACGGCGACGGCGACGGAGCCGTCGGGGTGGGGTCCGTGGGCGTCGGCGTGTGCGGCGGACGCGACGGCGACGGCCCGGCCGGCGACGGGCCCTGCGGTCCGGTGCCGCCGTAGCCCTCCAGCGTGACCGCGGTGCCGCCCGGGTGGAGGGCGATCCGGGTCCGCCAGCGGCCCGCCGGCTCCCGGTCGTGGTCGACGTAGACCGTGACCGTCGTGGACTGCCCGGGGCGCAGATAGCCCGCCGTCCGGCTCATCTGCAGCCAGGCCGCGCCCGGCGTCGCCGTCCAGTGCACCGGCTCACCGCCGGACGCGCTGATCGTGATCGCCGTCGCGCCGCCGCTGGGCTGCGCGGCGACCGTCAGCCGCCCCGGGCCCGTCACCGTACGGTCCGCCTCGCCCGGCCGCAGCGGGGTGCCGTCCGCGCCGATCACCGCGACCGACACGTCCGGCGTCCGGCCGTCGCTCCGGGTGGCCGGCGAGGGCGTGGTCCTGACGTTGCCGGCGTTCTCGTACCGGCCGTCCAGCCGCGCCCCGGCGTCCGTGTCGCTCGCCGTCACCGAAGGCGTGCTGTCCGCCGCGGTCTCCCCCGTGGCGGGCGCCCCGCGGTAGGCCGCCCACAGGGCCAGCACCGGCGCCGCGATGACCGTGGCGACCACCGTCGTGGTCAGCGCCCGGGCGCGCAGCCTGCGCCGCCGGGCCGACCGGTCCGGCGGCGGGCCCACGGGGAAGCCGTTGCGGTCGTAGCGAGGAGAACCGTTTGCCCCACCCGACCGGCCGCGGCGCCCGGCCGCGGCGGAGCCGTCGGCCCGGCCCGTACGGGACCGCCGGGCCGCCGCCAGCGCCCCCAGCACCGCCTCCTGCGGCGCGGTGACCAGCGGCAGCGAACCCCGGGCCGCCGGCGCGGTGCCCGGCCACGACCCCGGCGCGGTGGCCCGCTCCGCGGTCCGCCGGCAGGTCGCGCAGTCGTCGACGTGCCGCACCAGCTCCCGGCTCAGCGCCGCCCCCAGCAGCACCTTGCTGTCCGCCGCCAGCTGCGCCACCTCCTTGCACCGGCCGGACTCGACGACGGCCAGCGCCGCCCGGGTCCGCTCGACCTCGCAGGAGGCGGTGGCGAGCAGCGCGCGGGTGGCGATCGGATCGGCGCCGAGCACCGAGGCGACCTCGTCGGCGGAGAGCCGGTGCCGCACCGACAGCTCCAGCGCCTCCCGCTGCCCGGGAGAGGTGCCCGCGGCCTCCGGCCAGGCCAGCACGGCCAGCTCACGCTGCCGCCGCTCGCCCTCGCGGGCCGCCGCGGGACCGGAGCCCGTAGCGGGGCCGGGGCCGTAGCCCGGGCCGGTACCCGTGCCGGTCCGCTCGGCGAGCTGCCGCAGACACGCCCAGCGGGCCAGCGCGTACAGCCAGGCGCGGTGCAGCGCCGGGTCGGCCGGGCGGCGGTGGTGGTGCCGCTCGGCGAGCGCCAGCATCTCGCCGAGCACCGCGGTCGCCGCGTCGTGCTCGCACAGCACCGACAGGCAGTAGGTGAACAGGCCGTCCAGATACGGCTGACAGCCCTCCCCCGGCTCGTCCGGGACACCCGGGGCGGGCGGCTGGAGGGGCCGGGAGGACGGCTGGGCGGACTGCGGACGGCTCCGGCGCCGGTCGTCGCCGCGCGACCGGTGTACGCCGGTGGAATGCGTGGGGTGCTCGGGCCTGCTGCTCATCACCCCGGCGACGGTAGGCGGATGATGCAGCGGGACTTACTCTCCCGGACCACTTTTAACCCATACGGGTGACCATCTCCCCCAAAAGGGGACACGAGCCCGCCGCTGCTCCCGGAGCGCACCCGGCGTGCGCCACCCGGTCGGAGCACACCAGGCAGCGGGCGGCCGGGAGCGAGGGGCCGGGGGCGGGGCGGCGCAGCGGCGTCGGGGGCGGGGCCCGGCGGCGGGCGCGGCGCTGTCAGACCCCGCCGCTACGGTGATCCCCATGGCAACTCGTAAAGCGCCGGGCAAGGATCGCCCCTCGTACCGCTGCACCGAATGCGGCTGGACCACCGCCAAGTGGCTCGGCCGCTGCCCGGAATGCCAGGCGTGGGGCACGGTCGAGGAGTTCGGCGGCGCCCCCGCCGTCCGCACCACCGCGCCCGGCCGGGTCACCACCGCCGCCCTGCCCATCGGCCAGGTCGACGGCAAGCAGGCCACCGCCCGCACCACCGGCGTCGACGAGCTCGACCGCGTCCTCGGCGGCGGGCTGGTCCCCGGCGCGGTGGTCCTCCTCGCCGGCGAGCCCGGCGTCGGCAAATCCACCCTCCTGCTGGACGCCGCCGCCAAGTCCGCCTCCGCCGCCCACCCCACCCTCTACGTCACCGGCGAGGAATCAGCGAGCCAGGTCCGGCTCCGCGCCGACCGCATCGGCGCCCTCGACGACCACCTCTACCTCGCCGCCGAGACCGACCTCTCCGCCGTCCTCGGCCACCTCGACACCGTCAAGCCGTCCCTGCTGATCCTGGACTCCGTCCAGACCGTCGCCTCCCCCGAGATCGACGGCGCCCCCGGCGGCATGGCCCAGGTCCGCGAGGTCGCCGGCGCCCTCATCCGCGCTTCCAAGGAACGCGGCATGTCCACGCTCCTCGTGGGCCACGTCACCAAGGACGGCGCCATCGCCGGCCCCCGCCTCCTGGAGCACCTGGTCGACGTCGTCCTCCACTTCGAAGGCGACCGGCACGCCCGCCTCCGCCTCGTCCGCGGCGTCAAGAACCGCTACGGCACCACCGACGAGGTCGGCTGCTTCGAACTCCACGACGAGGGGATCACGGGCCTCGCCGACCCCTCCGGCCTCTTCCTCACCCGCCGCGACGAACCGGTCCCCGGCACCTGCCTCACGGTGACCCTGGAGGGCCGCCGCCCGCTCGTGGCCGAGGTCCAGGCGCTCACCGTCGACTCCCAGATCCCCTCACCCCGGCGCACCACCTCCGGCCTGGAAACCTCCCGCGTCTCGATGATGCTCGCCGTCCTCGAACAGCGCGGCCGGATCAGCGCCCTCGGCAAACGCGACATCTACAGCGCCACCGTCGGCGGCGTGAAGCTCACCGAACCCGCCGCCGACCTCGCCGTCGCCCTCGCCCTCGCCAGCGCCGCCAGCGACACCCCGCTGCCCAAGAACCTCGTCGCCATCGGCGAGGTCGGCCTCGCCGGCGAGGTCAGACGCGTCACCGGCGTCCAGCGCAGGCTCTCCGAAGCCGCCCGGCTCGGCTTCACCCACGCCCTCGTCCCCACCGACCCCGGCAAGATCCCCGACGGCATGCGGGTCCTGGAGGTCGCCGACGTCGGACAGGCGCTCACCGTCCTGCCCAAGCGCGTACGCCGGGAGGCCCCACAGGAGGAGGGTGTGCGCCGGTAGACTTTGCCCTGGTCTCGCCCGTCACCGCAGAATTGCCTGTCGGCCACGTACGCTCCGCTGGTACGTCAACCACAGGCTGATGCATCAACCACAGCAAGGGCCGGGCGGCCCGCGGACCGACAGACCGTGCGACGGAGGAGTGCAGTGGCAGCCAACGACCGGGCATCAGCTCCCGGCAGGTCCGGCGGGGGATCCGGCACCGAGAGCCTGATGCGCGCCTCGCTGAGCGCCGTCGCCCCCGGCACGGCCCTGCGCGACGGCCTGGAGCGCATCCTCCGCGGCAACACGGGCGGCCTGATCGTCCTCGGCTTCGACAAGACCGTCGAGACCATGTGCACCGGCGGCTTCGTCCTCGACGTCGAATTCACCGCCACCCGCCTCCGCGAGCTGTGCAAACTCGACGGCGCACTGGTCCTCGACAAGGACATCACCAAGATCCTCCGGGCCGGCGTCCAGCTCGTCCCCGATGCCTCCATCCCCACCGAGGAGACCGGCACCCGCCACCGCACCGCCCAGCGCGTCTCCATCCAGGCCGGCTTCCCCGTCGTCTCCGTCAGCCAGTCCATGCGGCTGATCGCGCTCTACGTCGACGGCGAGCGCCGCGTCCTGGAGGAATCCGCGGCCATCCTCTCCCGCGCCAACCAGGCCCTGGCCACCCTGGAGCGCTACAAGCTCCGCCTCGACGAGGTCGCCGGCACCCTCTCCGCCCTGGAGATCGAGGACCTGGTGACCGTGCGCGACGTGACCGCCGTCGCCCAGCGGCTGGAAATGGTCCGCCGCATCGCCACCGAGATCGCCGAATACGTCGTCGAACTCGGCACCGACGGCCGGCTGCTCGCCCTCCAGCTCGAAGAGCTCATCGCCGGCGTCGAACCGGAACGCGAACTGGTCGTCCGCGACTACGTCCCCGAGCCCACCGCCAAGCGCGCCCGCACGGTCTCCGAGGCGCTCGCCGAACTGGACTCCCTCACCCACGCCGAACTCCTCGAACTCCCCAACGTGGCCCGCGCGCTGGGCTACAGCGGCGCCCCCGAGACCCTCGACTCCGCCGTCTCCCCGCGCGGCTTCCGCCTCCTGGCGAAGGTCCCCCGCCTCCCCGGCACCGTCATCGACCGCCTCGTCGACCACTTCGGCGGCCTCCAGAAACTCCTCGCCGCCAGCGTCGACGACCTCCAGACCGTCGACGGCGTCGGCGAGGCCCGCGCCCGCTCCGTCCGCGAGGGCCTCTCCCGCCTGGCGGAATCCTCGATCTTGGAGCGGTACGTGTAGGTGGTGGGCGGGGAGGGACCGGGGAACAACCCACCGGCCCTTCGCCGTTGTGGCCTCGCAGGGGGCCCTCGCACCCCCTACGGGATCTGTTCGACTGCCCCCTAATACTGCAACCGCATGTGGTGTAACCGTGTGGGCCGGGGCTCGTTGGTGTGACTGTGTGAGAAGTCGCTGACGGTTGAGCAGATCGAGTCGTGGTC
>NZ_JBVKBL010000032.1:0-26063 GCF_055657085.1 Streptomyces sp. NPDC107765
GCGCCCCCACACACCCGCACACTCCCCCAACGGGAGGGGACGGGCCGGAGGGGCCTTGTTCGTGGACGTAAAGCGTCAGCAGTCCACGAACAAGGTCCCGGAGGCCCGTCACCGCACCCACCACAGCCTCGCCCGCCGCAGGCGCAACGGAGAACGAGCCCCGCGGCGCGAGAGACGGGTACGGGCGGGGCGCCGCAAAGCGCAACGGCGAGACGCCCCGCGGCGGGACGGCCAGGTACGTACGGGGGCGCCGCAAAGCGCAACGCGACCAAGCCCCGCGGCGGGAAAGACAGGTACGTGGGAGGACAGCCAAGCGCAGCGGAACGTGGGGATACTGCCCCCATGGGCCAACCGTCACGACGTGCGTTGTTGGGGACAGCCGGAGCGATCGGTGCGGGGGCGGCGGTCGGTGGGGCCGCGCCGGGTCGGGCCGCGGGCCGTGGGCGGCGGGTCGCGCCGTTCGACACCGCTCCGGCGCGGGCCGCGCTGGAGCGGTTGCTGCCGGAGCATGCCGACCAGTTCCAGCTGGTCCCGCTGGCGGCCGCGGGGCACACCGACCGGTTCCGGGTCGACGGAGCGGCCGGCCGGGTCACCGTCGCGGGGACCTCTCCCGCCACGCTCCTCACCGGCGTCCACTGGTACCTCAAATACACCTGCCGGGCCCATCTGTCCTGGGCCGGTGACCAGGTCGAGCTGCCCGCCACGTTGCCCGCGCCCCGCTCGCCCCTGGAGCGGAGCAGCACCGTTCCGCACCGGTTCGCGCTCAACGACACCCACGACGGGTACACCGCCCCGTACGCCGACTGGGCGCGGTGGGAGCGGCTGATCGACGTTCTGGCGTTGCACGGTGTGAACGAGGTGCTGGTCACGCCGGGTACCGAGGCCGTCTACCACCGGCTGCTGACCGGGTTCGGGTACTCCGACGCCGAGGCCCGCCGCTGGCTTCCGGCGCCCTCGCACCAGCCGTGGTGGCTGCTGCAGAACATGAGCGGGTACGGAGGGCCGATGAGCCCCGAACTGCTGGCGATGCGGGGCGAGTTGGGGCGACGTATCACCGGGCGGCTGCGGGAGTTGGGGATGCGGCCGGTGCTGCCCGGGTACTTCGGCACCGTTCCGGACGGTTTCGCCGTCCGGAATCCCGGCGCGCGGACCGTTCCGCAGGGCACCTGGTCGGGGCTGAAGCGTCCCGACTGGCTGGATCCGCGGACCGGGGTCTTCGCCGAGGTGGCCGCCGCGTTCTACCGGGAGCAGGAACAACTGCTGGGCTCCGCCGGGCACTTCAAGATGGATCTGCTGCACGAGGGCGGCGATCCCGGTGACGTGCCGGTGGCGGAGGCGGCGCGCGCCGTCGAGCGGGCGCTGCGTACCGCGCACCCGGACGCCACCTGGGTGATCCTCGGCTGGCAGGACAACCCGCGCCGGGACCTGCTGGACGCCGTCGACCACGACCGGATGCTGATCGTGGACGGGCTCGGCGACCTGGACACGGTCACCGACCGGGAGCGGGACTGGGGCGGGGTGCCGTACGCCTTCGGGTCGATCCCCAACTTCGGTGGGCGCACCACGATCGGCGCGAAGACCCACATCTGGGCGGAGCGCTTCCCGGCCTGGCGGGACAGGCCGGGCAGCCGGCTGGTCGGGACCGCCTACATGCCGGAGGCCGCCGAGCGGGATCCGGCCGCCTTCGAGCTGTTCAGCGAACTGGCGTGGCGGGACCGGCCGGTGGACCGCGCGGCGTGGTTCGAGGACTATGCCGCGTTCCGTTACGGCGCGCCTGATCCGCACGCCCGGGCCGCGTTCGCCGCGCTGCGCACCAGCACGTACGAGATCGCCAGCAAGGACGGCCGGCCGCACGATTCCGTCTTCGCCGCCCGGCCCGGCCTGGCCGCGCGTTCCGGGACCACCTACGCCACCCACACCCCGGCCTTCGACCCGGCCACCTTCGACACCGCGTTCGCGGCGCTGCTCGCGGTCCGGCCGGCGCTGCGCGGCAGTGACGCCTACCGCCACGATCTGACCGACGCCGCCCGGCAGGCGCTGGCCAATCGTTCCTGGCAGTTGATCGGGCAGCTCCAGGCGGCCTACCGGCGCAAGGACCGGGCGGCGTTCCGGGCGCTGTCCGGGCTGTGGCTGCGGCTGATGCGGCTGAGCGACGAGGTCGCCGGCGCGCACCGGCACTTCCTGCTGGGGCCCTGGCTCGCGGACGCGAGGGCGAGGGCGTCCGGCCCCGAGGAGGCGGCCCAACTGGAGCATTCCGCACGGGCGTTGGTCACCACCTGGGCGGACCGGGCCACCGCGGACGGCGGGTCGCTCGCCAACTACGCCAACCGTGACTGGCACGGCCTGATCGCCGAGGTCCATCTGCCGCAGTGGCAGGCGTATCTGGACGAGCTGGCGGACGCGCTGGCCGCGGACCGTCCGCCGAAGACCTTCGACTGGTACGCCCTGGAGGAGCCCTGGACCCGGGCGCGGACGGGCCATCCGCTGCGGCCCACCGCCGATCCGTACCGCACCGCCCGGCGGGTGCACGACGTCCTCGCCACGGCCCCGTACCAGGGCACGCTCTCGATGGCCGCCGATCCCGTCGCGCTGCCTCCGGGCGGCCGTGCCCTCCTCACCGCGGCGCTGCGCAACGAGAACGGCCTGCGGGCCACCGGCCGCGTCGACTTCGTGCTGACCGGGCTGCCGGCCACCGCCGACGGGCCGGCCGGCGTGGCCTCCGTGCCGCCCGGCGGCACCGGGCGGGCCCGCTGGCGGATCACCGCCCCGGCCGGCCCGGCGAAGGCGCCGCTGGAGCCCCTCCCCTACCGGCTCACCGCCGACTACGGCCCCAAGGGGGAGCCCCGGGTGCGTGCCACCCGGGACGGCACGCTCTTCGTCGCCGGGCCCCTGGACGCGGACCTGCGGACGGTCACCACGAACGCGGCCGTCTTCGGGCAGCTCGGCGACCGCTTCGCGATCAACGGCTCCGGCGCGGATCTGTGGCGGTCCACCGCGGAGTTCGGCGCGCTGTACCGGCCGGGCGCCCTGGCGGCGGGCGGTGCGGTGACGGTGGAGGTCACGGCCCAGGACCCGACCGGCCCCTGGGCCCGGGCCGGTCTGATCGTCCGCAACCGCCTCGCCCCGCCCGGCCCGGACGCACGGGACGTGCCGGAGGCACAGGACACCGCCCTGGGCTTCCTCAACCTCTCCCTCACCCCGGCCAACGGTGTCGTGCTGTCCTACGACGCCGACGGCGACGGCCGGCTGGACACCTACCGCCGGCTCGCCGGCGTCACCGCGCCCGTCCTGCTGCGGCTGACCCGCGGGCCGGACAGCGGGCGCTCGGGTACGTACACCGGTGCCTGCTCCACCGACGGCGGCGCGACCTGGCGGGATGCCGCCACCGTGACCGTGCCCGGAGCGGCCGGCCGGCAGGACGCCGGGCTGCACCAGTGCGCCGCCAACTCCGGTTCCGGGGACCGCGGGACGGCCGCGTTCCGTCACTGGACCGTCACTGGAAGCACGCCCGGCCAGCGCGTACGCTGACCCGCAACTGCACCACGAGCGAGGGGATTTTCGGTATGAGTGCCGCAGCAGAGAAGGAGTGGCTCTACGCCCTCGACATCTCCGACGCCGTCTGGCAGCGCCCGCCCGGGGACGCCGAGGAAGCGGTGGAGATCGCCTTCCTGGAGCGCGGTGCGGTGGCCATGCGGAACTCCACCGAGCCCGACGTGGTGCTGCGCTACACCGAGGCGGAGTGGCGGGCGTTCGTGCTGGGCGCGAAGGACGGCGAGTTCGACCTGGAGCGCTGAGCGCGGCCCGTTCCCGGGGGCCGGCCGGCGGCCGCCCCCGGGCCCGGTCACCCGTAGGGGCGTCCGTCCGTAGCGGTGACCATCACAGGATTCACTCGTTTCACGGAACGTGAAGCAGCAGCAGTCCTCCCCCGCGCGTGCGGAGCGCACCCCCTCCGGCAGCCCCGCGGACCTCGACGAGGTCATCGATGTCGAGCAGGCCGAGGCGGCGCTGGTCGAGCACTACCCCCGGCTGGTCCGGCTGGCCTATCTCGTCCTGCCGCCCGGCCGCAGCCGCGGCCGCCGGGTGCTGGCCGCGCACGGCGTGGTGCAGCGGGCCCTGCCGCGTCAGCGCAGCTCCACCCGGGCCCTGGGGCTGCCGGGCCAGCGTGCCGGTGCGGAAGCGGCGATCGACCCCGGCTACGCCTTCGTCCGGATGCGGGTGCTGCGCGCGGCGCTGGCCGCCGCCCGGTCGCCGCGCCGGCTGCCGGCCCCGCCGCCGTTCCTCCCCCAGGTGTGGGGGCTGCGGCTGTTCCCCCGTTCCGGCGGCGCCGATGAACTCGCGCTGGACCAGGCCCTGTCGGCGCTGTCGGGGCCCGGCCGGGCCGCGTTCGTGCTGCGTGATCTGGAGCGGCTGAGCCTGCCCGAGGCGCGCCGGGTGCTGGAGGCGGCGGGGGTGGCCGAGCCGCGGGAGGCCTGGGACGAGGCGGAGCGGGCCGCGACCCCGGCCGGCAGCCGGGACCGCTCGCTGCTGGAGTCGCCGGAGTTCGACCCGTGCGCGCTGCAGGCCCGGCCGACGGATCTGATCCGGCGGCGGCAGAACGGCCGGGCGGTGCTGGCGGCGGGTGCCGCGGTCCTGGTGTGCGGGGCGCTGCTGGGGCTGCCGGGCGACGGCTGGGGTCCGGACGGCGCGGCCGCCCCGCCGTACGCGCGCAACGCCGCGTCCGAAGCTGCCCTGGACCCGGGCAGGTTGACGGTCACCTCGGCCGTGGCCTGGAAGAACGCGGCCCGTCAGGACTTCGCGGCCTGGCCGGCCCGCGGGGACCGCATGCACGACAAGGCCCTGCTGCGGCGGGCGCTGGCCGTATGGGCGCGTCCCGGCTCGGGGGTGCAGGTGTCGGCCACGGCCGGCACGCCGGCCGGGCCCGCGGCGGGCCCGCCGCAGCTGCTGTTCGCGGGGGTGGTGGACCATGCGGTGGTGGTGCTGTTCCACGACGGTCTGCGGGTGGTCCGGTACGCCGAGGCGGCGGACGGCGAGGGCCAGGGCGAGGGCACCGGCGCGGCGCTGGACTTCGCCCGTACGGACGGTGCAGCGGACGGCACGGCGAGCGCCGTGGTGGTGGGCCGCACCCAGGGCAACGTCCGTTATCTGACCGCCCCGTGGGTGAAGGGGAAGGCCGCGCTGGTCGATCTGGCCAAGCCGGACGCGGCCGCCCAGCCGGTGCCCGTCGGGCCGGACGGGCTGACCGGTCCGGTGCCGGTGCCCCGACCCGACCAGAGGTGCAGCGGCTGGCCGGCGCTGCGGCTCGGCGGGCACCTCCTGACCGACCTCGGCGAGCTGACCCCGGTCCGGCTGACGTACGGCAGGCCGCGCAGGCCGGGTGAGGTGACCTCCCCGGCGGCCAGGACGGCCTGGGCGCGGACGGCCTGCGAGCTCGCCGCGGTCCGCGGTCAGGGCGTGCGCAGCGTCAACGCCTGGGAGTTCGCCCGGCAGCCGCTGCCGGGCGGTGCGGGAGTCGCGGCCTGGCTGTGCACCCGCGCGGAGACCTGGCGGGGTGCGGGCAGCCGGACGCTGGCCCAGGTCCAGACGCCGCCGCCGAACGGGCAGCCGTACGCCCCGGGTGCAGTGACCGCCCGTGCCGAGGGTGGTACGGCCTGCGGTCCGCGGGCGCCGCGGGCGCTGGCGGGGGTGCTGTGGAAGGCCCCGGCCGGCCAGTGGTGGCTGCTGGCGGCCGGCAGCGACCAGGTCAGGTGGATCACCGCGTCCGGTGCGGTGCGCGGTGCGGCGCCCGGCCGGTTCCTGACGCTGCCGGCGAAGGCGGGCGACAACGCGGAGCTGGCCGGCCGGCTGGCCAACGGCAAGAAGGTCGACGCCGTGGGCTGACGGGAGAGGCGCTCGACTTTCGCCGTACGGGGGGTATCGACAACTCCTTACCCGCCAGTACATTGACGCCATGTCTCACAAGGCCCCGTTGCGGCCCCGGCCGGCCGCGTCCGAGCACACCCCGCTGAAGGCCCGCAACGTCGCCTTCGACTGGGCGGACACCCCGTTGCACTGGATCCCCGGCGACCCCGCCAGCACCCATACGATCAATGTGCTGCACCTGCTGCTGCCGGCCGGCGAGCGCTGGTTCGTGCACGTCTACAAGCAGGCGCTGCCGCACGTCCGCGATCCCCAACTCCGGGCGGACGTCCTCGGGTTCATCGGCCAGGAGGCGATGCACTCCCAGGCGCACGACGAGGTGCTGCCGCACCTCAAGGAACAGGGGCTGGACCCGACCCCGTACACCGCGCAGGTCGACTGGCTCTTCGAGAAGCTGCTCGGGGACCGCACCCTGCCGCCGGGCCGGGCCCGCCGGTGGTGGCTGCTGGAGCGGGTCGCCCTGATCGCCGCCATCGAGCACTACACCGCGTTCCTGGGCGATTGGGTGCTGGGCGCCGAGGCGCTGGACGCCAGGGGCTCCGATCCGACCATGCTCGACCTGCTGCGCTGGCACGGCGCCGAGGAGGTCGAGCACCGCTCGGTCGCCTTCGACCTGTTCGTCCACCTCGACGGCGGCTACCGGCGCCGGGTCCGCACCTGGGCCACGGCCTTCGGCGCGCTGGTCTTCCTGTGGCAGCGCGGCACCCGCTTCTTCCTGGAGAACGATCCGACGCTGGCCGACGGCCGGGCCACGTTCCGGGAGTTCGTCCGCGCCGGGCGGGAGGGCGTACTGCCCACCGCGGGCGCCATGGTCCGCTCCATCCCGCAGTATCTGAGCCGCGGTTACCACCCCTCCCACCACGGCGACACCGCCCGGGCCGTGGCCTATCTCTCCCACTCCCCCGCTGCCACCGCGGCCGCGGCCCGTACGTCCGGAGGTGCCTGAGATGCCGCGCACCGCCACGGTCGTCGCGGTGGGTGCGGCGGCCCTGATCGCCCGGCAGGCGCTGCGCCGGCGCGTGCGGGCCTCGCCGCTGTGGCCGCTGCCGGCCCTGGACGAGCCCGTCTCCGGCCGCGGCCGGGCAGGCGTCCGCGCGCACACGCGACGGCTGACGGTCGTGGAGCGGACGGCGGAGGCCGAGGGAGTGCTCCGCCTCCGCCTGGAGGGCACCGGTCTGCCCGCCTGGGAACCGGGCGCGCACGTGGACCTCGTGCTGCCGTCCGGCGCGGTCCGCCCGTACTCGCTGTGCGGTGATCCCGCGGCACCGGATGCGTACACCATCGCCGTCCGGCTCGTCGAGGACGGCCGGGGCGGCTCGCGCGAGGTCCACGAGCGGCTGCACGAGGGCACGGAGGTGGAGGTCCGCGGCCCCCGCAACCGCTTCCCGCTGTCGGACGGGCCCGCCTACGTCTTCATCGCCGGCGGCATCGGCATCACCCCGATCCTGCCGATGGTCCGCCAGGCGGAACGGCAGGGGGTGCCGTGGCGGCTGCTGTACGGCGGGCGGTCCCGGGCCTCGATGCCGTTCCTGGCGGAGGTCGAGAAGCTGGCGGGGGCCGGACCGGACCGGGTCACGGTGGTCGCCGAGGACGAGGACGGCCGGCCGGACCTGGCCGCGGTGCTCGCCGGTGCGCCGCCGCACGCGGCGGTCCACTGCTGCGGCCCCGAGCCCCTGATGGACGCGGTCGCCGCCCTGCTGCCCGGCGGCCCGGTCGGCCTCACCCTGCACACCGAACGCTTCACCCCGGCCGCTCCCGCATCGGACGGCGCGGAGCTGCCGTTCGAGGTGGAGCTGCGGCGCACCGGCCGTACCGTCACGGTGCCCGCGGGCACCAGCGTCCTGCGGGCGATCCGCGACCAGGCGCTGCCGGATCTGCCGTACTCCTGTGAGCAGGGGTTCTGCGGTACCTGCCGGCAGCGGGTGCTGGCCGGCGAGGTGGACCACCGCGACGAGCTGCTGACGGACGCCGAGCGCGACGACTCGCTGCTGCTCTGCGTCTCGCGGGCGCGGGGCGGCGAACGACTGGTGCTCGATCTCTGATGCCGCGCCGCGCCCCGGTCGTTGGGCCGGTCCAGGTGTGTGCGTGCGCCGCCGACCGGCCCCCTGGCCGGTGGGCCGGTCGGCGGACGAGGTCTATGCCGTGCCGGTGAGGCTCGCGAACACCACCACGTTGTCCGGGTAGTAGTGCTTGCCCTGGTCGTAGTCGCCGCCGCAGGTGATCAGGCGGAGGCCCGCGTGGTCGAGGTTCTGGTAGACCTCCACGGTGGGGAACTTGTTCTTCGGGTACTGGGCGACGCGGTCGACGGTGAACTTCGCCGTGCTGCCGTCCTTCCGGGCGACCTCGATGGTGTCCCCGCGCTTCATGGACGACAGCTTCTGGAACACCGACGGGGTGCCGTTCCAGGTGACATGGCCGGCGATGACGGCCGGTCCTCGGGCGCCCGGTGTCGGGCCGGGCCGGTACCAGCCCGCCTTGGCCGGGTCGCGCGGGGTCTCCATCGTCCCGTCCGGGTGCTGCCCCAGCGTCTCCAGGGTGGACGAGACCTTCAGTGCGGGGATGGAGAGCCGTACGGGGGCCGACGTCGGCATGCTCGCGGCGGCGGCGCCCGGTCCGTCCGTCGCGGAGGACGCGTCGTCGTGGGCGGCGTGACCGCCCTGGCCCGGTTGCTCGGCGGGGAGCGAGCGCGGCGGCGCGGCGTCCTGGCCTCCGCATCCGGCGACGAGTACGGCGGCCACCGCCGCGGCGAGCACCCCGCCGACGGCCCGGCGGCTCCGGCGTCCGGAGCTCACGGCGGCCCTGGTGGGGGCGCTCATGCGGCGGCCCCGCCGTTCTCGCCGCGTACCGGGGCGAGTTGGGCCCGGCGGCGGCGCAGCAGGACCAGGGTGCCGGTCGCCGCCGCCACGGCGGTCGCGCCGGCGCCCAGCAACGCGAGGGGAACGGTGCTGCCGGCGGGCGGGTCCACCGGCCCGGTACCGGTCTCGACCCCGCCGACCGGGATGGATCCGACCGCGGCGCCCTGGACCTCACCGCAGTTGGTCGGGGCGGTGGCCTCCTGGGGGAGTTTCGGGTCGAGTTCGCTCTTGCCGGCACCGTCGAAGTCGTACTTGTTGTTGCCGTTGCGGTCGATGCCGTGCTGCACGATGTGCAGGTCCTTGATGTGGTCGATGACGTCCTGGGAGACGGTGAGCGTGCGCTCGTAGGAGAGCTTGCCCTGGGCGTCGGCCATCGGCATCCGGTCCACGGCGAGGCCGCTCTTGGCGTCGGTGGAGCCCCGGGTGGTCAGCGAGATGTTGATGTTTCCGTACTGGACCGTGGCTTCGGTGTTGTCGATGACCCCGTCGCCGTTGGTGTCGGCGCTCGGGTCCGGGCAGTGGAAGTCGTGCCCGTCGGTGGAGCCGTGGAGGTGCTGGGCGTGCGGCTGCCCGGGGACGAGCCCCTCGGACTCGATCTTCACCGTCAGCTGGTTGCCCTTGAGGCTGAGCATCGCGACGCCCTTGGAACCGGAGTTGTTCAGCTGTGCCAGGTTGATCTGGTAGGCCCCGTCGGCGGCCGCGGCCGGGGAGGCGGCGCCGACCGTGAGGGCCAGGGCGGCCGGCAGCGCGGCGAGGGCGGCGAGGCGGCTGGTACGCGTGGGGATCACGTTCGTTCCTTTCCGACGGCCCTCCACGGTGGGAGGCCCGCATCATCCAGGTGCGAAGCGACACCTCGGTGAGGCATCACCCTCTTATTCGCAGCGCGGGCGTCCCAGGGCGGCTGGGGCGCGAAATTTGTCGCCACGGCACAAATCCGCGCGGCACAATTCCGCTCATGGACAAGATCACGTTCCGGCTCGCCGACGACGGCGACCCAAAGGTCCTCGTCGACCTGTACGACGCGGCCGCACGGTGGATGCAGCGGTCCGGCATCGAGCAGTGGAAGCCCGGCGGGAAGAGCGAGGAGCACTTCCGGCTGCGGATGAAGGAGGGCGAGGTCTGGCTCGCGGAGGCCGGCGGGCACATAGCCGGGGCCTACGAGCTGTGGTGGACGGACGAGCCCGCCTGGGGGCCGCAGCCGCCGGAGGCCGGGTATGTGCACCGGCTGATGGTGGACCGGGAGCGGGCGCCGGCCGGCACGGGGCGGGCGATGCTGGCGCATGCGGAGCGGCGGATCGCGGAGGCCGGCCGTCCCTGGGCGCGGCTGGACTGCCTCTCGTCCAATCCGCGGCTGCGGTCGTATTACGAGGGTGCCGGGTACGCGGTCGTCGGTGAGCAGCCGTTCAAGGAGGACGGCGGCGGAAGTCCGTACGCCGTCACCCTCCTTGAGAAGCGGCTGGGGGGTTAGCCGGTCGGCCAGGGGTCAGCGGTGCGGGCTCAGCGGCGATGGAAGACCGCGACCGTGTAGGGCGGCACCGCGAACGTGCCGGTGGCCTCGGTGTACGAGGCGGTGGCGGTGGTGCGGTCCGTGCCGTGGGCCTGGACGGGGTGCAGGGCGTAGGGGTGGCCGGCCAGGGCGGTGACGGTCTGGTGCTGCGGGTGCGGGGTGGCGTTGAAGACGATCACCAGGTCGGCGAGGCGCATGGTGAGCACGCCCGGCGTCTCGTCCTTCCCGGAGAGCGGGAAGGAAAGCTGCGACTGGACCGCGGCGGCGGTGGCCAGGCCGAAGGCCGGCTCGGTGGCGTGGATGCGGAGCAGGTCGCGGTAGGCGGCCGAGGCACCGCGGATGGTCGCGCAGTCGGGGCGGAGGGCCGGATCGGCCAGCAGGGGCTTGGCGTAGGGCCACTTGTCCTTGTTGTCGGCGGCCGGCGGCAGCCCGCGGCCGAAGCCGTTGCCGTCGGCGCAGTCCCAGTGCAGGGCGTTGAACCAGTCACCGCTGTTGAAGGAGTTGCGGTCCAGGGACTTGGAGCGGAGCAGGTCCGAACCGGCCTGGGAGAGCGCGGGGCCTTGCGAAAGGGCTGCGGTGGCGAGTGCAAGAACTTGCAGGCGGGCGCGGTCAGTTGGGCTGGTTTCTTGCGGAAGTTTGTAGGCGAGGGCGTCGTAGAGGGTTTCGTTGTCGTGCGCGTCGGCGTACGCGAGCGCATCGCCGGGGGCGGCGGCGTATCCGGCCGGGGAGCCGTTGTAGTCGACCTGCGCGCCCTGGACGCGGTGGCCGGCGGTGTCGGTGAAGGTGTAGTCGGCGAGGTTGCCGGTGAGGCCGACCTTGAGGAGGTCCTGGTAGTGCAGGAGCCGGGAGCGCTGGGCGGCCGGATCGCCGTTCGCCGGTGAGGTGTTGGGGGCGGTGTAGAGGCCCGAGCCGAAGCCCTGGACGCGGGGGTCGGCGTCGAAGGGGCCGCCGCCGCGCACCGCGTCCCGGGCCCGGTCGTTGAAGGTGGCGATGCCGGTGCCGGCCATGTTCCGCTGGGTGGCCTGGACGAAGCGGGCGTCGTTCGCGGCCTCGCCGAAGTTCCACCCCTCGCCGTAGAGGATGATCTTCTTGCCGTCCACGCCGTCCCGGGCCGGGGTGAGCGCGTCGAGGGCCTTGCGGACGGCCAGGATGTTGGCCTTCGGGTGGTGGCCCATGAGGTCGAAGCGGAAGCCGTCGACCTTGTACTCCTTGGCCCAGGTGACCACCGAGTCGACGACGAGCTTGCCCATCATGGTGTGCTCGGGCGCGGTGCCCGCGCAGCAGGTGGAGGTGGCGACCGAGCCGTCGTCGAGCAGCCGCTGGTAGTAGCCGGGGACGATGCGGTCGAGGACCGAGTGCGGGTCCTGGCCGGCGGCGGCGGTGTGGTTGTAGACGACGTCCATGACGGCGCGCAGGCCGATGCCGTTGAGGCCCTGCACCATGCGGCGGAATTCGACGGTGCGGGCCGGGCCCTCGGGGTCGGAGGCGTACGAGCCCTCGGGCACGGTGTAGTGCAGCGGGTCGTAGCCCCAGTTGTACGCGTCGCCGGCGGCGGACCTGGTCCCGCACTCCTGCTGGCTCTCGGAGTCCGGCGCGTAGGAGGCGAGGTCGCAGCGGGGGCGGTCCTGGTCGGCACGCTTTTCGGGGACGGTGGCGCCGTCAAAGGCCGGCAGCAAGTGGACGTAAGAAGTTCCAGCCGCTGCAAGGGATTTCAGATGCCGCATGCCGTCGGAGCGGCGGTCGGTGAAAGCGAGGTACTGGCCCGGGTGGCGGGAGGTGCGGTCCTCGACGGAGAAGTCGCGGAGGTGCAGTTCCTGGATGCGGGCCCGGCGCAGCGGCACCGCGGCGGGCTTGTGCAGGCCGGCCCAGCCCTTGGGGGCGAGCCGCGGGTCGTCGAGGTCGACGACCAGGCTGCGGGCGGAGTCGGCGGTCAGGGCGGTGGAGTAGGGGTCGGTGACCTTGTTGGTGACGGTCCGGCCGACCGTGGGCGCCCAGACGGTGACGAGGTAGCGGTAGGGCTTTCCGGCCCAGTCGCGCTGCCCCTGGACGCGCCAGACGCCGCTGCGGTCGTCCCGCCGCATCGCGACCGTACGGCCGTCGAGTTCCAGGGCGACGGTGCGGGCGGTGGGTGCCCACACGGAGAGGGTGGGGCGGCCGTGGTGGAAGACCGGCCCGAGTGCGGCGTGCCGGGCCCGCGCGCCGTAGAGGTCGTCGAGAACGCCGGGTATCTGCACGCCGGTGGTGGTGCGCCGCCCGTCCGCGGTGCGCTGGGTGGCGACCAGTCGTCCGCGCAGCGCCGTACGGGCGAGGCCGCGGTCGCGGGGGTCGACGGTGAAGGCCGGAAAGCCAGACAGGTGCGGGAAGGCGGCCCGTTCGGCGGGGGTGAGGGTGCCGGGCGTGAGCCGGAGGCGCTTGCCGGGCGCCCCTGCTCGCCCGGTCCCGAACTCCAGCTGGGCGTCGACCCGTTCCGCGCCCTTCCAGACCACGGTGTCACGGTCGATCCACTGCGCCAGGGCCGGTTGGGGGCCGGACGGCGGGGCGGCCTGGGCCGACTGCACGGTCGGCGCGGTGAGGAGGCCGGTGGCGCCGAGGGCGAGGACGAGGGCGGCGGCCAGGCGCCGGCCGGGCCGCCGTGCGGTGGAGGACCGTGCAGTGGAGGCCCGTGCGGTGGAGGACATGGCTCATGGTTCTATCGGCGACGATCCAGTGTTGCAAGACCTTACGCAAGACATTGCAAGGGTGTTACGTTGCTGGCACAGCCGGTCCGGCCGGCCGGAGGCCCACCACAACGGGCCCTACGCGCCCGGCCGGTCGGACCGGCCCCATCCCCGTGAAGCGGTGGCTGAAGTCGCGCCGAAGTGGCGCATTGTCACCCGTACCGCCGCACATACCGCGTCAGTCCTCCGCGCGCGGGGAAGTCACCCCGCATGATCGACGATCCTGCGCACGACACCGACGGCAGTCCGGACCACGACGACGCGACCCGCCGCTACTACGAGACCGGCGACGTCGACGCCTTCTACGACGCCGTCTGGGGCGGCGAGGACATCCACGTCGGCATCTACGCCGAGGGCGACGAACCGATCGGGGAGGCCTCGCACCGCACCGTCGAGCACACCGCGGACAAGGTCGCCGACCTGCTCGGCCCGCACGCCACCGTGCTCGACCTCGGCTCCGGATACGGTGGCTCGGCCCGAGCGCTGGCCGAACGTTTCGGCTGCCGGGTGGTGGCCCTCGACCTCAGCGAGGCCCACAACCGGCGCCACCGCGCGGCCAACGCCCGGCGCGGCCTCGACGATCTGATCGAGGTCGTCACCGGCTCCCTCAACGACCTGCCCTACGAGGACGGACGGTTCGACGTCGTCTGGTCCCTGGAGGTGCTCTGCCACGTGGAGGACCGGGAGGGCGCGCTGGGCGAGGCGGTACGCGTGCTGAGGCCGGGCGGCGCCCTGGTCTTCTCGGACATCATGGCGCCCGAGGAGCCCCCGGCGGACGCGGTACGCGCCGCGTTCGCCCGGCTCGGCGTACGGACCCCGGCGACCCCCGCCTTCTACCTGGCACAGCTGTCCGAACTCGGCCTCAAGGGCGCCGACTTCGAGGACCGCACCCCGGACCTCGCCACCCACTACGGCCGCCTCGACGAGGACGTCCACCGCCGCGCGGCCGAACTCCGGGACCGCATCAGCCCGGCCTATGTCGACGACCTGCTGGCCAACCTCCCCCTCTGGACGGACGTCACTCGGCGCGGCCTGTTGCGGTGGGGCCTCTTCCACGGGCGGCGCCCGGCGGGCTGAGCCGATCCCTGGCCCCCTGGGGCTCCTCACCTGCCCGGCAGGTCCAGATCCGCCCGGACGATCTTGCCGACCGCGGGCCGGTCGAGAACGGTCCAGCAGGTGGCAAGCCCGGTGACGAGGACCAGCCCCCAGCCGGTCTCGGCATCGGGCGCCGGTGGGGCGACGGTGCCGGGGGCCGGCGGGCGGCGCTCCGTACGGGTGTCGGCGACCTCGATGCGGAGCGTGCCCGGCCGGGCCGACCCGGGCAGTTTCGACAGGCGCAGTTCGAAGTCCCGGCCGGGCACGCGTCCGTGGGTCGCCGCATTCGCGGCGAGCTCTCCGACGATGACGGCGGCGGTGTCCGAGACCTCGCCGCCGTACGGGAAGCCCCAGACATCGAGCTGCTGGACGGCCAGATAGCGCGCGAGGCGGACCCCGCGCCGGGTGGCGCTGAAACGCTGCGTGAACATACGTACGGTGACGGTTGCTTGGGCTGGCATGCGACCAACGTTGCTGGTCAGCAGCCACGTACACCAGAAACTCGACTCGTACTTCGGGAACTGTACGAGCTGAGTACGTGGACGGATCGAGTAACGGGCAGTAACCATGGGTGACTTGCGGGGGCAGTACCAGTCACCTCGGGAGTACCCGACATGGAAGACAGCAGCACCGACCACTACGACAGCGGCAGGCCCGAACCGTCCGGCAGTCTGCGGACCTTCGGCGCGGTGTACCAAGGGTTCCGCGAGAACGCGGGTTTTACGCAGGAAGCGCTGGCACCGGCCATCCGGTACTCGGCGCACTACATCGGCTCCGTCGAACAGGGCCGACGCCTCCTCTCGAAGAAGTTCATCGACCGCTCGGAGGAGACACTCCACGCCAACGGAGTCCTGCGGAAGGCGGCCAAGCGGCTGTCCAGGCAGCCGGGACTGGCCCGGTGGTTCCGCGAGTGGGCGGAGCTGGAGAAGCAGGCGATCAACCTCTACACGTACGAATGCCGGTTGGTGCCGGGTCTGTTACAGACGGAGGCGTATGCGCGGACGCTGTTCGAGAACCGCCTCCCGCTGCTGTCCGAGGAGGAGGTCGAGATCCAGGTGGCCGCCCGTTTGGAGCGGCAGAAACTGCTGCGGGACCGGGTGAACACGGGGTTCAGCTTCGTCATCGACGAGCATGTCTTCCTGCGCCCCACCGGCGGCCCGGAGACCATGCAAGGGGTGATCGACCACGTCCTGGAGTGCATGACACTGCGGAACGTCGAGGTGCAGGTGATGCCGCTGGAGCGTGGAGTTCATCCTGGGCTTGACGGACCGATGCAGTTGCTTGAGACACCGGACAACCAGTGGTTCGGCTACTGCGAGGGGCAGGAAAGCAGCCAGTTCATCACCGACCCGCAGACGATCAGCACGCTCTACATGCGCTATGCGAAACTGCTTTCGCAGGCTCTCACCCCCGAAGACACCCGGGGTCTGCTGACGAGGATGCGAGGAGCGCCATGACGATCGCCACAGAACTGACCTGGTTCAAAAGCAGCCACAGCAGTGGCAACGGCGACGACTGCGTAGAAGTCGCCCTCTCCTGGCACAAGTCCAGCTACAGCAGCGGCAGCTCAGGCGACTGCATAGAAATCGCCGCCTGCCCCACCACCGTCCACATCCGCGACTCCAAGGACAAGGACGGCCCGCAGCTCGCGGTGGCGGCGGGGGCATGGGCGGCGTTCGTGGCGTACGCGACCAAGGCCGCAACGGCCTGACCGCCGGACCTTACCCCGGCGCAGGCCCCGTCGACCCCCGTACGACCAGTTCCGGCTGGAAGACGAACTCGGTGTGGCGGACGGCGTCCCGTTCGCCGCGGTCGCGGTCGTGGATCTCCTCTATCAGGGCGCCGACGGCCGCGGTCGCCATCGCCTGCACCGGCTGGCGGACCGTGGTGAGCGGCGGGTCGGTGAAGGCGATCAGCTGGGAGTCGTCGAAGCCGACGACGGAGAGGTCGCCGGGCACGTCCAGACCGCGGCGGCGGGCCGCGCGGACGGCCCCCAGCGCCATCAGGTCGCTGCCGCAGACGATGCCGGTGCAGCCCTGGTCGAGCAGGGCGGCGGCCGCCGCGTCGCCGCCCTCGACGCTGAACAGCGTGTGCTGGACGCGACGTTCGGCCTGCCCCCTCGACAGGCCGAACGACTCCCCCAGCGCCGCCACGAAACCCTCGGCCTTGCGGCGGGAGGGGACGTAGCGGACCGGGCCGACGGCGAGGCCGATGTGTTCGTGCCCCAGCTCGGTCAGGTGGCGCACCGCCATCCGGGCCGCCGCGCCGTCGTCGGGCGAGACGAACGGCGCGTCGATCCCCGGGTGGTAGCCGTTGATCAGGACGTACGGGACGCCGCGGGCGGTCAGGCGGGCGTAGCGGGACGGGTCCGCGCGGGTGTCGGCGTGCAGGCCGGAGAGGAAGACGATGCCGGTGACGCCGCGTTCCTCCAGTTGCTCGACGAGTTCGTCCTCGGTGGCGCCGCCCGGCATCTGGGTGCACAGGACCGGGGTGTAGCCGTGGCCGGCCAGCGCCTGCTCGATGATCTGCGCGAACGCCGGGAAGATCGGGTTGGTCAGCTCGGGGATGACCAGGCCGACCAGGCCCGCGCTGCGGCGCCGTAAGCGGACCGGCCGCTCGTGGCCGAGGACGTCCAGCGCGGCGAGCACCCGCTGCCGGGTGCCCGCCGCCACGCCCGCCCGGCCGTTCAGCACCCGGCTGACGGTCGCCTCGCTGACCTGCGCCTGCGCGGCGACGGCGGCGAGCCGGGGCGGGTGCTGCGGTGGACCGGTCAGGGTCACTCGGCCCACCAGACGGTGGTGTCGGCGGGCAGTTCGACCTCGTCCGGTCCGGTTGCGGTCACGTCGAGCGGGCCGGAGGCCAGCAGGACCCGGCAGCCGGGAAGGGGGAGGCGGGCCGGTTCCTCCGTGGTGTTGGCGGTGCAGACCAGGCCGCCGGGGCGGCGGAAGGCCAGGACGCCGGCCGGGGCGTCGAGCCACTCGACGGTGTCCCCGGCGCCGAGGCCGGGGTGGGTGCGCCGCAGGGAGAGCGCGGTGCGGTAGAGCTCCAGGGTGGAGGACGGGTCGCCGGTCTGTGCCTCTACGGTCAGCGGGGCCCAGTCGGCGGGCTGCGGCAGCCAGCTGCCACCGGTCCCGAAGCCGTACGGGGGTGCGTCGCCGCTCCAGGGGAGCGGTACCCGGCAGCCGTCGCGCAGTCCGTCCTGGCCGCTGTTGCGGAAGAAGGACGGGTCCTGGCGGACCTCGTCGGGCAGGTCGGTGACCTCGGGCAGGCCCAGTTCCTCGCCCTGGTAGACGTACGCGGAGCCGGGCAGGGCCAGCATCAGCAGGCCGGCGGCCCGGGCCCGGGCGAGGCCGCCGCCGAGCCGGGTGCGGTGGCGGACCACGTCGTGGTTGGACAGCACCCAGGTCGTCGGGGCGCCGACCGGGCGCATCGCGTCGAGCGAGGAGTCGATCGCCTCGCGGAGCGCGTCCGCGTCCCAACCGGTGTTCAGGTAGTGGAAGTTGAACGCCTGGTGGAGCTCGTCGGGGCGGAGGTAGAGCGCGGTGCGTTCGGCGGTGGGGGTCCATGCCTCGGCGACCGCGATCCGCTCGCCGGGGTACTCGTCGAGGACGGTGCGCCACGAGCGGTAGACGGCGTGCACACCGTCCTGGTCGAAGAAGGGCAGGGCCTGGTTGCCGAGGAGGGTGAGCTGCTCGGCGTGGCCCATGTCGGGCAGGCCGGGGGCCTTGACCAGGCCGTGCGCGACGTCGACCCGGAAGCCGTCCACGCCCAGGTCCAGCCAGAAGCGCAGGATGGAGCGGAACTCGTCCTGGACGGCGGGGTGGTCCCAGTTGAAGTCGGGCTGTTCGGGAGCGAAGAGGTGGAGGTACCACTCACCGTCGGGGACCCGGGTCCAGGCGGGGCCGCCGAAGAGGGACTCCCAGTCGTTGGGCGGGAGTTCGCCGTTCTCGCCGCGGCCCTTGCGGAAGTGGAAGCGGTCCCGGGCCGTGGAGCCGGGGCCCTCGGCCAGCGCGCGGCGGAACCACACGTGCTGGTCGGAGCAGTGGTTGGGGACGATGTCGACGATGATCCGCAGGCCCAGGTCATGGGCGTCGCGGAGGACCGCCTCGGCGTCGGCGAGGGTGCCGAACATCGGGTCGATGGCGCGGTAGTCGGCGACGTCGTAACCGGCGTCGGCCTGCGGTGAGGCGTAGAACGGGCTGAGCCAGACGGCGTCCACGCCCAGGTCCCGCAGATACGGCAGACGCTCGCGGATGCCCGCCAGGTCGCCCATGCCGTCACCGTTGCCGTCGGCGAAACTGCGCGGGTAAACCTGGTAGATCACCGCGTCCCGCCACCAGTCGGTGGCAGGGGTGGCCTGCTCGGGGGCGGCGTTGTGCTGGAGGGTCATCTCATCCCTTGGTGGTGCCGGCCGTGAGGCCGGCGACGAGGTGGCGTTGGGCGAAGGCGAAGACGAGTGCGGCCGGAACGGCGATGATCACGGCGGCGGCGGTCATCGAACCCCAGTCGTTGGTGTACTGGTTGACGAAGGTCTGCAGCCCGCCGGCGAGGGTGAGGTTCTCCTCGCCGGTCATGAAGGCGGAGGCGTAGGCGACCTCGGCCCAGGCGGTGACGAAGGTGTAGAAGCCGGTGACGGCGAGGCCGGGGCGGGCCAGCGGCAGGACGAGCCGCCAGAAGGTGCCGAAGGGGTTGAGGCCGTCGACCCGGCCGGATTCGTCGATCTCCACCGGGATGGTGTCGAAGTAGCCCTTCATCATCCAGGCGCAGAACGGGACGGCGATGGTGAGGTAGGTGATGACCAGGCCCGCGGGCTGGTTCAGCAGGCCCAGGGTCGCCATGAGGTTGTAGAGCGGCACGATGAGCACCGCGACCGGGAACATCTGGGTGATCAGCAGCAGCCACATCAGCGGGCGCATGCCGGGGAAGCGGAAGCGGCTGACGGCGTAGCCGGTGGTGGCGGCGATGAAGACGCCGAGGACGGTGGTCAGTCCGACGATCACCACGGAGTTCTTGAACCAGGTCAGGAACTCGGTGTCGGCCAGTACGTGGGTGTAGTTGGCGAGCGTGAAGTGGCTGACGAGGCTGGTGGAGAAGGCGTCGTTCTTCGGTTTGAAGGACGTCACCAGCAGCCAGAGGGGCGGGAAGACGGCGATCGCGGCGGCGAGGGCCAGACCGATGTGCAGTCCGACGGACGCCGGGCGGGAACGCTCGTTCCGTCGGTTGCGCGGTGTGCGGGTCATTGCGGTGGTCACCACACCTCTCCCTGCTTGCGCAGCGCCCGGCGGTAGACGACCGCGACGGCGGAGAGCAGCAGCAGGATCAGGACGCCCCAGGCCGCGGACTCGGAGAAGTTGCGCGGGCTGTCGACGAAGGAGAGCCGGTAGGCGTAGGTCACCAGGATCTCGGTGGCGTCGCCGGGGCCGCCCCGGGTCAGCAGGAAGATCACCGGGAACATGTTGAAGGTCCAGATGGTGGAGAGCAGGATCACGGTGCTGCTGACGGCGCGCAGTCCGGGGACGGTGATGTTCCGGAACCGCTGCCAGGCGCTGGCGCCGTCCATCTCCGCGGCCTCGTAGAGCTCGGCGGGGATGGAGGTCAGGCCGCCGAGCAGGGCGACGAGCATGAAGGGCACGCCGAGCCAGACGTTGACGGCGATGACCGAGAGCTTGGCCCAGGTGGGGTCGTTGAGCCAGGGCACCGCGTCGATGCCGCCGCCGGCCAGCAGCTTGTTGAGGATGCCGCTCTTCTCGTTGTAGAGCATCCGCCAGGTGAAGACGGAGATGAACGCGGGGATGGCCCAGGGCAGGATCAGCGCGAGGCGGTAGAAGGTGCGGCCGCGCAGCTTCCGGTTGAGCATGGTGGCCAGTGCCAGGCCGATGAGGAAGGTGAGGCCGACGCAGGCGACGGTCCACAGCACGGTCCAGCCGAGGCGGTCCCAGAAGACGCCGTCGGAGAGCACCGCCTTGTAGTTGTCCAGGCCGGTGAACTTGTAGGTGGCGGGGATGTGGTTGACGCCGATGTTGCGCTCGACGTTGGCCTCGTTGGCGTCGGTGAGCGAGAGGAAGACGCCGCGGACCAGCGGGTAGCCGATGATCACCCCGATGACGAGCACCACCGGGGCGACCATCGTCCATGCGTACCAGTGGGTGCCGAAGGCCCGGCGCACCCGTACAGCAACGGTCACTTGTAGTCCTTGAGCAGCTTCCGGTAGGCGTCGCCGGTCGCCTTGGCGGCCTGCTCGGGCGTGGCTGCGCCGGTGAGCACCTTGTTCATCTGGACCTTGATGGGCTCGAAGAGGGAGTTGCCCTCGGCGATCCAGGGGCGCTGGACGGCGCCGTCGACGGCGGGCTTGAAGAACGTGACCATCTCGTTCTTCTTGACGGCCGGGACGGCGTAGACGGACTTGCGGGTGGGCAGCAGGCTGAGCTGCTCGGTGGTCTGCTGCTGGACCTTGGCGGAGCTCATGTACTTGACGAAGGCGTAGGCGGCGCGGAGGTTTTTGCTGCCGGCGTAGACGGAGAGGTTCCAGCCGCCCTGCGGGGAGCCCTGGGCGGCGCTGCCGGCGGGGACGGGGGCGACGCCGAGGTTCTTCTTGTCCTTGAAGGCCTTGCCGGCGCGGGCGCCCTCGATGTCCCAGGGGCCGTCGATCGCCATCGCGACGGTGCCGTCCTTGAGGGCCTTGAGCTGGTTCTCCTGGCCGTCGGTGGCGTCGGTGATGGCGGCCTTGGAGTCGACCAGGTCCTTGATGGTCTTGAACGCCTTGACGCCGGCGCCGTCGTCGATCTGGACGATCTTGTCGCGGGCGTCGACCATGTTGCCGCCCTCGCCGTAGAGGTAGGGCAGGAACCAGTAGGGGTCGTCACCGCGCAGGTAGAGGGCGGTGGCGCCGGTCTTGGCCTTGATCTTCTTGGCGGCGGTGGCCAGGTCGGCGAAGGACTTGGGGACCTCGACGCCGGCGTCCTTGAGGAGCTTCTTGTTGTAGAAGAGGCCCAGGGTGTCGATGACCTGGGGTGCGGCGTAGGTCTTGCCCTTGAACTTGGTGGAGCCGACGGCCTGCGGGAGGTAGTCGTCGGTCTTGTCGAGGGCGGGGGTGCCGTCGAGGGGGGCGAGGTAGCCGAGGTTGGCGAAGTCGGCGGTCCAGGCGACCTCGGTGCGCATCACGTCCGGGGCGCCGGAGTTGCCGCCGGCCGCGTTCTTGAACTTGGCGTTGGCGTCGCCGAAGGGGACGTTCACATAGCTGACGTGGACCTTGGGGTGTTCCTTCTGGAAACCCTCGGCAAGCTTGCGGTAGGTCGCCTTCTCGGCATCGTTGGAGGTGTCCCAGAAGGTAACGGTTCCCGACAGTTCGCCGCCGCTGTCCGTGTTTCCTCCGCCGTCACCCCCGCCGCACGCCGTCGCCGCCAGTGCCAGGCCCGCTACCAGCGCGGTGGCTATCGCGCCCCGCATGCCACGCCGCATGTGAACTCCTTAGGGAAATGCCTCAGATGGCGGTCAGGAACGTAACAGCGCTGCAAACAAACCGAAAGACCTTGCGGCAAATTGCTGCAAGACTTGTGGAAGGGATTGCAACGCGATGTCCGGAAAGAGACCCTGGAGGGGCCTGCGGCACCGTCACCCGGCGACCGCCCGAGCGTTGTGACTCCGTGACGGCAGACCCCCTGCCTCGCGGCCCCGCCTCTCATGACCCTTGACCTCGACAGGGACGGCAGATGACCCAGGAGCTCACTTCCCCCAGCCCCGCCCCCCAGATGCCCGGACCGGGCCGAGGTCCGGCATGGTGGCGCGACGCCGTCATCTACCAGATCTACGTGCGCTCCTTCGCCGACAGCGACGGCGACGGCATCGGCGATCTGCGCGGGGCCCGCGCACGGCTGCCGTACCTCAAGGACCTCGGCGTGGACGCCGTCTGGCTCACGCCCTTCTACGCCTCGCCGCAGGCCGACGGGGGCTACGACGTCGCCGACTACCGCGCCGTCGACCCGCTCTTCGGCACCCTCCAGGACGCCGACGACCTGATCCGCACCGCGCACGACCTGGGCCTGCGGGTCATCGTCGACGTCGTCCCCAACCACACCTCCGACCGGCACCCGTGGTTCCGCGACCCCGAGCTCGCCCGGCAGCGGTACGTCTTCCGCCCGGGCCGCGGCACGCACGGCGAACTCCCGCCCAACGACTGGGAGTCGGTCTTCGGCGGCCCGGCCTGGACCCGCACCGAGCGCGGCGACTGGTATCTGCACCTCTTCGCCCCGGAACAGCCCGATCTGGACTGGGACAACCCGGACGTGCACGCCGAATTCGAGGCCATCCTGCGCTTCTGGCTCGACCTCGGCGTGGACGGCTTCCGGGTCGACGTCGCCCACGGCATGGTCAAGGCACCCGGCCTGCCCGACATCGGCCACGGCCAGCAGGCCAAGCTGATCGGCAACCAGGTCCTGCCGTTCTTCGACCAGGACGGCGTGCACACCATCCACCGCGCCTGGCGCCGGCTGCTGGACGGCTACGGCGAGGACCACGGCAAGCAGGTGATCGGCGTCGCCGAGGCCTGGGCCCCCACCCCCGAGCGGCTGGCGCTCTACGTCCGCCCCGACGAACTGCACCAGGCGTTCAACTTCCAGTTCCTGAACACCGCCTGGCGGGCCGACGCGCTGCGCCGGGTCATCGACGCCTCGCTCGCCGCCACCACCTCGGTCGGCGCCCCCACGACCTGGGTGCTCTCCAACCACGACGTGGTCCGGCACACCACCCGCCTCGGCGGCGGCCTCGCCCGGGCCCGCGCCGCCACCCTGCTGATGCTGGCCCTGCCCGGCTCCGCGTACCTCTACCAGGGCGAGGAACTGGGCCTGCCCGAGGTCACCGACCTGCCCGACGAGGCACGGCAGGACCCCGCGTTCTTCCGCGGCCACGCCTCCGGGACGAGCGGCCAGGACGGCTTCCGGGACGGCTGCCGGGTCCCGCTCCCCTGGTCCGGCGAGACCCCGCCGTACGGCTTCGGGTCCGGCGGCAGCTGGCTGCCGCAGCCCGCCGACTGGCGCGCCCTGACCGTCACCGCCCAGACCGGCGACCCGTCCTCCACCCTGGAGCTCTACCGCACCGCGCTCTCCCTGCGACGGGAACTGCCGGGCCTCGGCGACGGCGGGATGAGCTGGCAGCCGGCACCGGACGGGGTGCTCGCCATCGCCCGCCCCGGTGTGCTGTGCACCGTGAACACCCTCGACCACGAGATCGGGATCCCGCTCCCCGGCTCTCCGCTGCTGTCCAGCGCCCCGGTGGCGATCGACGGCACGACGGCCGCACTGCCCGGGGACAGCTGCACCTGGTGGGCAACCCGGTGACCACCGCACCCGGTGGGCAATCCGACAGCCGGACGGTAAGGTCCCCTCCATGACCGCCCGGCTGGCCGACATCGCAGCGCAGGCGGGTGTCAGCGAGGCCACCGTCAGCCGGGTTCTCAACGGAAAGCCCGGCGTCTCCGCCACCACCCGCCAGTCCGTGCTTGCCGCTCTCGACGTACTGGGCTACGAACGCCCGGTACGGCTGCGGCAGCGCAGCGCGGGCCTGGTCGGGCTGATCACCCCCGAGCTGGAGAACCCGATCTTCCCGGCGTTCGCCCAGGTCATCGGGCAGGCGCTGACCCGCCAGGGCTACACCCCGGTCCTCGCCACGCAGACCCCGGGCGGCTCCACGGAGGACGAGCTGACCGAGATGCTGGTCGACCGCGGCGTGGCCGGCATCATCTTCGTCTCCGGACTGCACGCCGACACCTCCGCCGACATGCAGCGCTACGAGCAGCTGCGCGGCCAGGGCGTGCCGTTCGTCCTGATCAACGGCTTCTCCGACAAGGTGCAGGCGCCGTTCGTCTCCCCCGACGACCGGGCCGCGGTGGACCTGGCCGTCACCCACCTCGCCGCGCTGGGCCACCGCCGGATCGGGCTGGCGCTCGGCCCCAAGCGTTTCGTGCCCGTCCAGCGCAAGATCGAGGGCTTCGTCCGCGCCATGCAGGAGCGACTCCAGATCGGCCCGGCCGAGGCGGAGCCGTACATCCAGCACTCCCTCTACACCCTGGAGGGCGGGCAAGCCGCGGCGAGCGCGCTGATCGAACGGGGCGCGACCGCGATCGTGTGCGCCAGCGACATGATGGCGCTCGGCGCGATCCGGGCGGCCCGGCAGCGCGGGCTGGACGTGCCGCGCGACGTCTCCGTCGTCGGCTTCGACGACTCCCCGCTGATCGCCTTCACCGACCCGCCGCTGACCACGATCCGGCAGCCGGTGACGGCCATGGGGCAGGCGGCGGTGCGGGCGCTGCTGGAGGAGGTCGGCGGCACCCCCGCGCCGCACAGCGAGTTCGTCTTCCACCCCGAACTGGTGGTCCGCGGCTCGACCGCCTCGGCCCCGAAGACGGCCCGCATCCCCAAGCCACTGCGCGCCACCTGACGGCTCGTGCCGGGGCTTGGCCTGACGGCCGGTGTCAAGGTCCGCCCTGAGGCCCTTTCAGGGTCTGCCCTGAGACCCCTCTCAGGGTCCGCCCCTGAGAACGGCGGGGCCGAGCGTCCCCCTCAAGTGCCATACGACGGGTCGAATACCCGACCGAAGGATGATCGGCGACACACCCCTTTCTGGCAGACTGTCTGCCTATGGGTGATGCGCTGACGAGGACTCTGGACGGCCTGCCGACCACCCCGCCACCCAAGGGGGACCGAGCGGAGCCGCCTGTGGAAGAGGGCCGACTGTCCCGCTTGCGCACCCCTCGCGCACCCCGGCTCTGGTTCGAGATCCTGCTGATCGCGGTCAGCTACTGGATCTACTCGATGATCCGCAACGCGGTCCCAGAGCAGAAGGCCAAGGCACTGCGGAACGCGGACTGGATCTGGCAGGCCGAGCACTCCCTCGGCATCGCCGTCGAGCACACCGTCAACCACGCGGTGAACTCGGTGACCTGGCTGATCGTGTCGATGAACTACTACTACGCGACACTGCACTTCATCGTGACGATCGGGGTGCTGATCTGGCTCTACCGCTGGCACCCGGGCCGGTACGCCGCGGCCCGCCTGGCGCTCTTCGCCACCACCGGCGTCGCCCTGGTCGGTTACTACTTCTACCCGCTGGCGCCGCCCCGGCTGATGCCGGACGGCGGCTTCATCGACACCCTCGTCGACCACGGCACCTGGGGCTCGATGGCATCCGGCAACCTCGCCTCGATGTCCAACCAGTACGCGGCGATGCCGTCGATGCACATCGGCTGGTCGCTGTGGTGCGGCATCACGATCGCCCTGCTCGCGAAGCCGCTGTGGGCCAAGGCGCTGGGGCTCCTCTACCCCACCATGACGCTGCTGGTCATCGTCTCCACGGCCAACCACTTCTGGCTGGACGCGCTGGGGGGCGTCCTGTGTCTGAGCTTCGGGTTCGGCACGGCAAGCGTCTGGTACGGGGGCCTGCCGCATCGCCTGACTCCCCACGTTGCCATCTGACCTTCCGCTGCGCTTTGCTCGCCTCCCACGTACCTGGCTTTCCCGCCGTCGGGGTTGCTCGCCGTTGCGCGCTTTGCGGCGCCGCGTACGTACCTGGCTTTCCCGCCGCGGGTGTTGTTCGCCGTTGCGCCTGCGGCGGGCGTGGTGTTTTCGGGTGCGGTGACAGCCCTCCAGACTTCGTCCTCCGGTCTGTCCCCTCCCGTAAGTGGGGGGGGGTGGGAGGCCGGTGGGGGTGGGCGTCGTCGTTCTGGCTGTACGTCGCGTTGGGGGGTGTGCGGAATACCGCCCCAGCCCGTTGCGTTGAGGCCCTGCGAGGGGCGCTCGTAACCCTTACGGGATCTGTTCGAGCATCCCGTAGGGGTAGCCAGGCCCCCTTGCATGCCTCAACGTCCACCCCCACGCACCGCATTCCCTCCCCCCAACGGGAGGGGACGGGCCGGAGGGGCCTTGTTCGTGGACGTAAAGCGCCAGCAGTCCACGAACAAGGCCCCGGAGGCCCGTCACCGCA
>NZ_JBVKBL010000033.1:0-5295 GCF_055657085.1 Streptomyces sp. NPDC107765
GATCTGCAAATGAGCACGTGAAAAGGGCTACGGCAACAGGGAAGCACAGGACATCAGAATGAGAGTTTCACCGGACACCGAAGTGAGACTCAGCAGCTGGAGGACATCGACCCCTCGTGGTGCCCGAGCTGGCCGGTGGAGTGGCAGCGCGCTTTCCACCTCGCCCGGCTCCACCTGGAGGCCGGCGGCACGCTGCCCATGGAACCGGGTGCCGTCGTGCATCAGGGCGAAGACCTGGGCCGATGGGTGCGCTCGGTCCGGCTCGGCTGGGACACACTCACCGGGGCGCAGCAGTGGATGTGCGAACACATCCTCGGCATCGAACCCGCCACCGAGGACGAGAAACCCAAGCCACGGACCAGCCAAGCCGACAAATGGGCCCTCAACCTGCTCGCCGCTCGGCAGTACTACCAACGCGAAGGCCACCTCCAAGTACCCAGAAAGCACCTCGAACGGATCGTCATCAACGGCGAGAAGGACGACGATAGCGGCGAGGACCAAGAGATCCGGGAGCTGAAGCTCGGTGCATGGGTCAGCAACCAACGATCCCGGGCCGCTGCGCTCTCCCCGGAGCGGGTGGAGCAGCTGACTGCCATCGGCATGCGGTGGACATAGAAGTCGCGTGAGGTCACCGGGCCGGTGACCTCACGCTGCCAGGCCGGCGATGAGCCGGCTGGCGTTCCACCGCGGCCTGGCAGCCTCACGCAGTGGGTCGGGCGTGACGGCGCACCAAGCGGCTTCGGTGGGAGCTCCGTTTGCGCCGCCGCCCCCCAGGGTCGACCTGGCCAAGCATCGCTAGGACCGCGTGGCCCTGTCGCACTCGTTCCCGGAGGGCTCGCCCCGGCCGACCGGCGTGCTGCGGTCGTACGGGTCGATCTGCGTGCCGGTCTCGTCCGCCTGGCGGTCCGTGCCGAAGGGAGGGGTGAAGTAGCCCGTCGGGGGGCCGCAGCCGCCGTTGGTCATGTCGTACTTGTACGAGATGATCGAGAACGTGCCTGGCTCGGTGATCACCTTGTCGGGGTCGTCCCAGCTCAGGACCAGCTCGCGCCGGACGATCGTGCGCACGATCTCGTCGTCGCCGCCCCGGTGCGGGCGGGTGGCCGGGTAGACGAAGGTGACGTCGGCGGTCACCTGGAGCGCGCCGCGCTTGCCCTCCCGGTAGGTGAGTCGGCCACGGGTCTTGACGACGTTGCCGACCAGGTGGGTGTGGGAGGGCTGGAAGCGGCTGAAGAGGAGGAGGGGGTCGTTTTTCTCGCTCGGGGTGCGGAAGGCGGTTTTCAGGAGGTTTTGGACGTCTTTTTGGTGCGGGTTGATCAGTGCGATCGCCTTCTCGGGGCGCTCGCCCCGCAGCACCCCGCGGTCCAGGCTGGAGGCGATGAGGAAGTCCCGGCTGCGGGCCAGGGCCCGCTCGACCTCGGCGGCGCTCATCCAGCCGACCGCCCCGGCCTTGGGCACGGTGATGCCGGCCGCTCCGCTCGCCCAGTGCGCTGCCGGTGAGCCGCGGAACGGCTCGTCCGTGGTGGGGCGTTGGGCCGCCTGGATCGGGGGCGCCTGGGTGGGGCGGGCGGTCTCGGCCGTGGGTGGTGGGGAGTCGGTGCCGGCGAACAGGTCCACCATCCGCTCCGGCGCGAGCGCCAGGGCCAGCAGCACCAGCGAGGTCAGCAACCCGGCCGCGTACCAGCCTGTGCGCCGCTTGGGCCGCGCGGGCGTGTAGCTGCGCCAGCTCTCCAGGTCGCGGTCGGGCTCCGCGCGCAGCCGCTTGGCCACGTCGCGGGCCCGAGCCGATGGCTCCTTGGGTGCGTCGGCGACACCGGCCACCGACTCGCGCAGAAACCGCTCCCACTCCTCGTCGGATCTGGACGAGCCGTCCGGTTCCGTACCCGCACCCATCCCCAACCCCCTGGCAACCAGTAGACGCGGCCCGCTCCCTGGGACGCGTCCGCATAATGACATGGAGCGAGATCAGGGCAGGTCCGGGGTGGGCGTTTGGTGGTGGGGTCGTGAAGTGGAGTGAGGTGGACTACCTGGACTGTCTGCAGTCCGAGCGGCGCGGCTACGCGTGGGTGATGCAGCAGCATGGTGGGCTCACGCCCACGCGGGCGCGGGAAGCTGCCGTGGAGCGGTACCCGTACGAGCCGGCCGACGCCCCCTACCGTGGGCTGTTGTTTCACGATGAGGCGTGGCACTGGGCGATGTTGGCGATTCACGGTGATCGGTACGTGGTGGAGCACCCCGAACTGGCCCACCCGTCACCTGAGTACCTGGGCCTTGAGTGAGCGTCGTGCTCAGAGGCCAGTTCCACTTCCCAGGCACGTTCCACTTCTGAGGCTGGTGATGGCTGTCCGCTTGTGCTGAGTGGCCGGGCCCTACGACTTTCTTTTCTCAGTCGTAGGGCCCGGCCAGCCGGTCGGTGGACAGCTGCCCGGCCTCGACCTGGGTGCGGGGCGGTGCGGATACCCAGGGCCTCGTCGATGGTCTGCCACAGCAGGGCGTGCAGCCCCCGGCCCCGCAGCTGTCGTCCGGCAGGGCATGCCGCTGAGGGATCGTGTAGCCGGGCGGGCCTACGGCGCCCGGCGACGTGAGGCGCTGCCCCAGCCAGGCCAGGCCCTCGCCCGGTATGGCCTGTGGGCAGGCCGTCAGGCCGTCAGGTCGTCAGGCCGTCAGGTCGTCAGGTCGTCAGGTCGTCAGGTCGTTAGGTCGTTAGGTCGTCAGATCGTCGCCGAAGTTGCGCACGTGCACCACGCCGTCCCCGGGCTCGTACGCAAGATAGCTGGGTTGACGGCGGTGTTCGGGTTCACGCAGATCAGCTGTTGCTCGGGCCCGGTGTCGACCCGGCTGCCTCCGTCGTGCCGGCCACTGGGCCCAGGAGCACCGGCCGCGGTCCTTTCAGGACGTAGGACCAGTCACCGGATGTCGCGTACATGCTGGGCGCTTCGTCGTTCCGGTCGACGTCTCGGTAGGGGTCGGCTGCGGACGTCTGGTCCTGGGCGGCGCTGAGGTGAAGCAGCAAGTCCGCGATGGGCATCTGGTGCACTGTGGTCAACGAGCTCCCGCCCGACTAGGTGGAAGCAGTCGTCTTCTTCAGCGGGCAGTCGCATTGCTGGCATGTCGGGTCCGCTCCGACGGCTGCCGCTTTGACGGCCTCCTCACGCTCCCACCGGGCCAGGCGCTCCTGGTGTTCCGTCCTGTTCCTGCTTCGTCTGCTCCTACCGCCGGCGCCTCTTGTCCTCTTGGACGGCTTGGCGGCGTGGGAAGGCGGCCTCGTCGTCGGGGTTGTGCAGGGCATCGGCGAGGGAAGCTGGCCAGGCGTTGTGTCTGGCGCGCCACCACACCGCACCCGGCGGTCCATTATGCGCACCGCCGGCAGCGGGGCGTGGCCGAAGGTGACCCCCGCGAGGCCACGGCTCCTGAGCAGCATGTTTGGATGTGTTGGTGATTGTTAACGCACAGGAAACATCCGAGTCGCGGACGTACTTAGACCGCATTCTGGAGCATTGGGACACAGACGAGGACGCCGAGGCACTCGTCCAGGGGGCGCAGCGGCTGACCAGGGGCCAGGCGCGGCGGCGGCTGTTCAGGTTGGGGCATGCTCTGCGCGGGCAGGGGCTCGAGCCCGGCGACGGGGTGGGGCTGTTCCTGGCCAACCGCGTGGACTCCGTTCTGGTGCAGCTCGCCGTTCATCTCATCGGCTGTCGCGTGGTGTTCCTGCCGCCCGAGCCTGGGCCCGGTGAGCTTGCCGCGCTGGTCGAGCAGTCCCGGGCGCGCGTCGTGGTCACCGATCCGCTCTTCGCGCATCGGGCCGCCGACGCGGCCGGCCGCAGTGTCCACGCCCCCGTACTGCTCAGCCTGGGGCCCTGTGAGCAGCAGTGCGCGGACCTGCTGGCCCTGGCGGCCCAGTGCCCGGCGGTGCGCCCCGGCGGCGTGCCTGTCCCGGGGGCGGACGAAGCCGTCACCGTCTTGTACACCGGCGGAACCCTGGGCCGCCCCAAGCTCGCCGCGCACAGCCACCGGCTCTACGACATGCTGGTGCACTTGGTGGAAGATGCCCCGCACGATTCCGGCACCGCGTTCTTCCCGGCCATGGACCAGGGCACGGACAGGGTGCTCGCCGCCACGCTGCTCACGCACGGCAGCGGTCACCTCACCTCGCTCCAGGCTCTGGTGACGGGGTCGACCCTTGTCGTGCTGGACGAGTTCGAAGCGGGTGCGGCGCTGGAGGTCCTGCGTGAGGAGCGGATCACCGCCACCATGTTCGTGCCGCCCATGCTGTACGCGGTTCTCGACCACCCCAAGTGCGAGGTGGGTGCCCTTCCCGCGCTGCGGCGGATCGTCGTCGGTGGCGCGGCCACGTCGCCCAGCCGGCTGCAGCAGGCGGTCGAGGTGTTCGGGCCCGTGCTCAGTCAGGGCTACGGGCAGTCGGAGGCGCTCGGTATCACCGCGTTCGGCGCGGAGGACCTCGCTTTGGAGGCAGCCCGGCGCCCCGAGCTCTGGCGTAGCTGCGGTCGCGCGATATCCGACGTCGAGATCGAGATCCGTGGTGAAGACAGCACGGCGGCACTGCCCGTCAGGCAGGTCGGCGAGGTGTGCGTCCGTGGCGAGACGGTGATGCTCGGCTACTACGAGGATCCCGAGCGCACCGCGGCGGCGTTGCAGGAGGGCTGGCTGCGCACCGGGGACATGGGTTATCTCGACGCCGAGGGGTACCTCTATCTCGTCGACCGGGCCAAGGACATCATCGTCACCGGTCGCACCAGCGACAACGTCTACTCCCGGGTCCTGGAGGATTTCCTGCTCACGCTGCCCGGCGTGCGCAATGCGGCGGCGCTGGGTGTGCCGGACGAGGAGTACGGGGAGGCCGTGCAGATCTTCCTGGCCACTGCCGAGGGCGGCGCCGGCGTCGACGTGGAGGCGGTCAGCGCGGCGGTGACCGCCGAGTTGGGAGAGTTGTACACGCCCTCGAAGACGGTGCTGCTGGACCAGCTGCCGACGACCAAGGTCGGCAAGGTGGACAAGAAGGCGCTGCGTGCCGCGTGGACGAGCGGGGCCTTGGACGCGCCGTAGGCTCCGTTGCTGTGGAGCACCCGTGACTGATATGGGGTCAAGCGCGTCAGGACGACGGGGGCTTGGCGTTTGTGGCGCACCTCGACCGGCTGCCCTTGCCCCTGGGGAGTGGGCAGCCGGTCGAGGTGCCGCAGCCGCTCTAGTGATCTGAGTCAGAGATTCGTCGGCAGTATGCAGCGACTTTGTCGAGGATCTCGTCGGCGGTCTTCGTCCAGGCGAAGGGCCTTGGGTGTT
>NZ_JBVKBL010000034.1:0-1534 GCF_055657085.1 Streptomyces sp. NPDC107765
ACACAGTGGACGCGAGCAACTGAGGACAAGCCCTCGGCCTATTAGTACCAGTCAACTCCACACCTTACGGCGCTTCCATATCTGGCCTATCAACCCAGTCGTCTACTGGGAGCCTTACCCCATCAAGTGGGAGGGAGCCCTCATCTCGAAGCAGGCTTCCCGCTTAGATGCTTTCAGCGGTTATCCTTTCCGAACGTAGCCAACCAGCCATGCCCTTGGCAGGACAACTGGCACACCAGAGGTTCGTCCGTCCCGGTCCTCTCGTACTAGGGACAGCCCTTCTCAAGACTCCTACGCGCACAGCGGATAGGGACCGAACTGTCTCACGACGTTCTAAACCCAGCTCGCGTACCGCTTTAATGGGCGAACAGCCCAACCCTTGGGACCGACTCCAGCCCCAGGATGCGACGAGCCGACATCGAGGTGCCAAACCATCCCGTCGATATGGACTCTTGGGGAAGATCAGCCTGTTATCCCCGGGGTACCTTTTATCCGTTGAGCGACGGCGCTTCCACAAGCCACCGCCGGATCACTAGTCCCTACTTTCGTACCTGCTCGACCCGTCAGTCTCACAGTCAAGCTCCCTTGTGCACTTACACTCAACACCTGATTGCCAACCAGGCTGAGGGAACCTTTGGGCGCCTCCGTTACCCTTTAGGAGGCAACCGCCCCAGTTAAACTACCCACCAGACACTGTCCCTGATCCGGATCACGGACCCAGGTTAGACATCCAGCACGACCAGAGTGGTATTTCAACAATGACTCCACACCAACTGGCGTTGATGCTTCACAGTCTCCCACCTATCCTACACAAGCCGAACCGAACACCAATATCAAGCTATAGTAAAGGTCCCGGGGTCTTTCCGTCCTGCTGCGCGAAACGAGCATCTTTACTCGTAATGCAATTTCACCGGGCCTATGGTTGAGACAGTCGAGAAGTCGTTACGCCATTCGTGCAGGTCGGAACTTACCCGACAAGGAATTTCGCTACCTTAGGATGGTTATAGTTACCACCGCCGTTTACTGGCGCTTAAGTTCTCAGCTTCGCCACACCGAAATGTGACTAACCGGTCCCCTTAACGTTCCAGCACCGGGCAGGCGTCAGTCCGTATACATCGCCTTACGGCTTCGCACGGACCTGTGTTTTTAGTAAACAGTCGCTTCTCGCTGGTCTCTGCGGCCACCCCCAGCTCACCGTGTAAAACGGATCACCAGAAATGGCCCCCCTTCTCCCGAAGTTACGGGGGCATTTTGCCGAGTTCCTTAACCATAGTTCACCCGAACGCCTCGGTATTCTCTACCTGACCACCTGAGTCGGTTTAGGGTACGGGCCGCCATGAAACTCGCTAGAGGCTTTTCTCGACAGCATAGGATCATCCACTTCACCACAATCGGCTCGGCATCAGGTCTCAGCCTTAACGAGGGACGGATTTGCCTACCCCTCGGCCTACACCCTTACCCCGGGACAACCACCGCCCGGGCTGGACTACCTTCCTGCGTCACCCCATCACTCACCTACTACAAGTCTGGTTCG
>NZ_JBVKBL010000034.1:1629-3294 GCF_055657085.1 Streptomyces sp. NPDC107765
CCGTCGGCTCCACCACTCCCCTACGCTCCGAAGAGCTCAGGGCGGCTTCACGGACTTAGCATCGCCTGATTCAATGTTTGGCGCTTCAAAGCGGGTACCGGAATATCAACCGGTTGTCCATCGACTACGCCTGTCGGCCTCGCCTTAGGTCCCGACTTACCCTGGGCAGATCAGCTTGACCCAGGAACCCTTAGTCAATCGGCGCACACGTTTCCCACGTGTGTATCGCTACTCATGCCTGCATTCTCACTCGTGAACCGTCCACAACTCGTTTCCACGGCTGCTTCACCCGGCACACGACGCTCCCCTACCCATCACGATCCCCGTTGGGGGTAATATCGCAATGACATGACTTCGGCGGTGTGCTTGAGCCCCGCTACATTGTCGGCGCGGAATCACTTGACCAGTGAGCTATTACGCACTCTTTCAAGGGTGGCTGCTTCTAAGCCAACCTCCTGGTTGTCTCTGCGACTCCACATCCTTTCCCACTTAGCACACGCTTAGGGGCCTTAGTCGATGCTCTGGGCTGTTTCCCTCTCGACCATGGAGCTTATCCCCCACAGTCTCACTGCCGCGCTCTCACTTACCGGCATTCGGAGTTTGGCTAAGGTCAGTAACCCGGTAGGGCCCATCGCCTATCCAGTGCTCTACCTCCGGCAAGAAACACACGACGCTGCACCTAAATGCATTTCGGGGAGAACCAGCTATCACGGAGTTTGATTGGCCTTTCACCCCTAACCACAGGTCATCCCCCAGGTTTTCAACCCTGGTGGGTTCGGTCCTCCACGAAGTCTTACCTCCGCTTCAACCTGCCCATGGCTAGATCACTCCGCTTCGGGTCTTGGGCACGCTACTCAACGCCCTATTCGGACTCGCTTTCGCTACGGCTTCCCCACACGGGTTAACCTCGCAACATACCGCAAACTCGCAGGCTCATTCTTCAAAAGGCACGCAGTCACGACGTTGAATCCGAAGACTCAACGCGACGCTCCCACGGCTTGTAGGCACACGGTTTCAGGTACTATTTCACTCCGCTCCCGCGGTACTTTTCACCATTCCCTCACGGTACTATCCGCTATCGGTCACCAGGGAATATTTAGGCTTAACGGGTGGTCCCGCCAGATTCACACGGGATTTCTCGGGCCCCGTGCTACTTGGGTGTCTCTTAAACGAGCCGTTGACGTTTCAGCTACGGGGGTCTTACCCTCTACGCCGGACCTTTCGCATGTCCTTCGCCTACATCAACGGTTTCTGACTCGTCCCACAGCCGGCAGACTGCAGAAAAGAGATCCCACAACCCCGCACTGGCAACCCCTGCCGGGTATCACACCAATACGGTTTGGCCTCATCCAGTTTCGCTCGCCACTACTCCCGGAATCACGGTTGTTTTCTCTTCCTGCGGGTACTGAGATGTTTCACTTCCCCGCGTTCCCTCCACACTGCCTATGTGTTCAGCAGCGGGTGACAGCCCATGACGACTGCCGGGTTTCCCCATTCGGACACCCCCGGATCAAAGCTCGGTTGACAGCTCCCCGGGGCCTATCGCGGCCTCCCACGTCCTTCATCGGTTCCTGGTGCCAAGGCATCCACCGTGCGCCCTTAAAAACTTGGCCACAGATGCTCGCGTCCACTGTGCAGTTCTCAAGCAACGACCAGCCACCCACC
>NZ_JBVKBL010000035.1:0-1940 GCF_055657085.1 Streptomyces sp. NPDC107765
GGCCCCGACACGCAGCAAGTTCCCCAGCCCTCATACAACCAGCGAACTACCACACACCCACCGTGACAAGATTACGTAACAAAGCCCTACTAGGACCTGTCCTGTCGATCTTGGCCGTCCAACGGTCACACTCCGATGAAGCTCACCGTTTCCGTCATCTCCGCCCGCCCGGTGCGCAGTTGCGGCACGTCCTCCTTCTCGAACCCCACTGAGACGCCACAGAACAGCACGAGTCCGTCGCCGGCTCCGACTGCCCGGCTGACAGTCTCCCGGTACACGGTCCACATCACCTGGGGGCAGCTGTGCAGCCCCTCGGCCCTCAACAACAGCATGACCGTCTGCAGGTACATCCCGGCGTCAGCCCACTGCCCCGGCCCCATCGTCCGGTCGAGGTAACAGAACAGGACGGCTGGCGCCCCGAACGCCTCCGAGTTCAAGGTGGCGATCTTCCTGGGCCGGTCTGGGTCGTCGCGCTCGATCCCCAGCGATTCGTACCGCTGGGCGGCGGCAGCGGCGAAGCGGTCCAGATACGGCGAGGCCAGCCCGTCCGGGTACATCGGGTACTCGCGCTCGTCGCCGGGGTCCCCCGCCAGTGCCCTGGCCGTTGCGGTCCGCTTGAGTTCCGCCAAGGGTTCGCCGGTCACGACGTACAGATGCCACGGCTGGAGGTTCCCGCTGGACGGAGCCCGCGTCGCTGCGGTCAGCACTCGTTCGAGTACCTCCTTGGGCACGGGCTCATCGCTGAACGCCCGCACGGCCCGGCGACTGTCCACGGCCTCATACACATCCACGTCTTGGCGTCCTCTCATTCAACCGGGCCCCTCCACCGTATTCAGCCGTCAGCACCGAGCATTGCCGGGGGTTGGAAGACGCCCCGACGATCAGTCCAGTCGTTGATAGGACCGTGGGAGACAGAGGTGACTTGACGGATGCTCAGTAGGAGCGGCTGGAGCCGCTGCTACCGGTCAGCAATGGGCGCTGTGGCAGGTGGCAGGACCACCGCCAGGTCGTGAACGGGGTGCTGTACCGGATCCGCACGGGCGTGCACTGGCGCTATCTGCCGGAGCGGTACGGACCGTGGCAGACGGTGCACGAGCGGCATCGCCGCTGGTCGGCGGACGGAACGTGGGAGATGCTCCTGCGGCGGATCCAGGCCGAGGTGGACGCGGCTGGCGAGATCGACTGGGACATCTCGGTCGACTCGACGTCCGAGCGCGCACACCACCAGGCCGCCGGCGCCCGGCACGCTCCACCGCCCGCCATCAAAGGGAGCTCCGCCCAGGCGGCAGAGCCGCTCGGGTTTGGGCGGAACTGATCGACCGGCTGGCGGAGGTGGTGAGAGAGGTGAGGTGCTCGGCCGGTCGCGCGGCGGGTTCACTACCAAGATCCACCTGAGCGCGGACGGCCGCTGCCGGATGCTCTCGCTAGTCATCACACCCGGGCAGTGCGCCGACTGCACCCAGTTCGAGGCAGTCATGGACCGGATCCGCGTGCCGCGGCTGGCCTGCGGCAGGCCACGTACTAAGCCGGAAAGCGTCAGTGCCGACAGGGCTACAGCAACCGCCGAACTCGCCGCTACATACGCAGACGTGGAATCCGGCAGGTCATCCCGGAGAAGGCCGACCAGGCAGCCAATCGGGTCCGACGCGGCAGGGCCGGGGGCCGACCGCCCGGTTTCGGCAAGGACCGCTACAAGAAGTGCAACACCGTCGAACGGGCGATCAACAAACTGAAGACCTTCCGCGCGATTGCAACCAGGTTCGACAAGCGCGGCTACGTCTGCCTCGGAACCGTTACCGCAGCCGCGCTCGTCATCTGGCTCCGCTCGTGATCGCCAGGACACTGCCTAGTAGGGCTTTGTTACGTAATCTTGTCACGGTGGGTGTGTGGTAGTTCGCTGGTTGTATGAGGGCTGGGGAACTTGCTGCGTGTCGGGGCCG
>NZ_JBVKBL010000036.1:0-1129 GCF_055657085.1 Streptomyces sp. NPDC107765
CTAGTGATCTGAGTCAGAGATTCGTCGGCAGTATGCAGCGACTTTGTCGAGGATCTCGTCGGCGGTCTTCGTCCAGGCGAAGGGCCTTGGGTGTTCGTTCCAGTCGGCGAGCCAGCTGCGGATGTCGTGTTCGAGAGCCTGGACGGAGCGGTGAACACCACGCTTGAGTTTCTTCTGCGTGAGCTCTGCGAACCATCGTTCCACCAGGTTCAGCCAGGACGAACTCGTCGGTGTGAAGTGCAGGTGGAAACGGGGATGCGCCAGCAGCCACTTCTTGATGGCGGGCGTCTTGTGGGTGACGTAGTTGTCGAGGATGAGGTGCACTTCCAGGTCGGCGGGCACCTCTTTGTCGAGCTTGGTGAGGAACTTCTTGAACTCGACGGCCCGGTGCCGCCGGTGCAGGGAGCCGATCACCTTTCCCGTGGCGACCTCCAAGGCCGCGAACAGAGTGGTGGTGCCGGCGCGGACGTAGTCGTGACTGCGGCGTTCGGGAACACCGGGCACCATCGGCAGTACGGGCTGAGACCGGTCCAGGGCCTGGATCTGCGACTTCTCGTCCACACACAGGACCAGGGCCTTCTCCGGCGGATCAAGATAGAGGCCCACCACGTCACGGACCTTGTCGATGAACAGAGGGTCGGTGGAGAGCTTGAACGTCTGCGACCGGTGTGGGGCCAGGGCGAAAGCCCGCCAGATCCGCGAGATGGCGGACTGGGACATGCCTGTTGCTGCCGCCATGGACCTGGTCGACCAGTGGCTGGCGTTCTTCGGTTTCTCCTCAAGCGTCTTGACGATGACGCGCTCGACATCTGCGTCTGTGATCTTCCGCGGGACACCGGGCCGTGGCTCGTCGGACAGGCCGTCCAGACCACGTTCGAGGAAGCGCCGCCGCCAGGTGCGGACCATGTCCGCGGTGACGCCGAGCCGGCGTGACACCTCCATGATCGAGTGCCCCTCGGCGCACTCCAGAACGATCCTTGAGCGCTGAGCCAAAGACTGGGCCGTCGAGCGACGACGCACCCAGCCCTCCAGCACAGCCCGCTGGGCATCGGTCACCGACAACGGCGGAATCTTCGGACCCGGACGACTCATACCCAACCAACGACGAATCTCCGACTCAGGTCACTAG